>NZ_JALIGC010000034.1:0-275682 GCF_024764775.1 Scandinavium manionii
TGCTTTGTTGTAGTTACGCCAGTTGGTGACTTTAAACTTCTGCTTTGCCATGGGACGACCCGTGTTGCCGGATGATGCGTGATCTGATCCTTTAACTCAGCAAAAGTTCGATTTATTCAACAAAGCCGCAAAGAGATTCAGATAGCTGACTGAATGTTACTGAGCAAGGCTTGTTTTTCTTTTTGCAATATGCATACCAGCTTTCTAGTTGAAGATAGAGAAGCTTAGCTGTTGGACTGAGACGGGATGAGAGTAGTTCTCTGTATGGTGGGTTATAAAAAGCGATGATACATCTCCTTGTGTAAATTCTGCTGCTCATATTCGAGCAGTAGAAATTGATTGATAGTGATGCACAAAAACGTGCAACACATATTGATAAGTTAAATACCAGATTTCCGGTAATTAGATTAGTTACTTATTGCATTCAAATTGGTCGTAGTAAGCCTCATCAAAAACATCACCAACAGCATCTATAATAGCGTTTAGATATGGAGAGTGGGTTTCGAAGCTGCAATTACCATCTTCACCATTAGGAAAAGGAAGTTCAGACATTACTGTTGCTGCTTCATCCAGAGTCATATGCTTAAAAGCTTCTTCTGCAAGCAGGGTGATAGATGTTTTGATGTTATCAATATAATAAAGTTCGTCAGTCATTGTTTAAATTCCTTGTATTTAATTATTCCAGAGCAAGTAAAACATGCTCTCCTTTTAAGATTACAGATGCAGTACCACCATTACTCAAGTCTGCTTGAATACCGCTAATTATAGAATCATTACCTTTATGCTGTGAGTTGTGCTTCACCCATTGCAAGCATTCAGACACTGAATAGAAAGTATTAACCGGAAATATCTTAGCCATCTTATTCAACCTCCTGATGCTGTATGAAATTGATGTGAGGGTAATATCCAATCTTTTCCATGATATCAAAAAGTCGCTCATAGGGAGTGTTTGGCGGATTACAAGAAAATAGTTTTCGAATATGCCGATAATCTAACCCAAGCTCCTCACAAGCAACCTTGGTATTCTTATAGTTAGTTCTTAGATAAACTCTCAACTGTTCTGCAATAAACATTTTAATATTTGAATGTGTCATAGCCCCTTCCTTAGTTCCAGTGACGTTTAATAGTAGCGATACCTTTTGACATAGCTGCTGCTGTCTGACTTTGGGTGAACCCCATTAGTTTGTGATATTGAACTTCCTCACGAGTCTTATCAGCTTTAGATGTTTTGGTTTTCTTAATTTTAATCATCCCACTCTCAATAATCTTAGCTTCGGGGAAGTAGTTATTAATGCAATAGTGCATTGTGTAATCATCAAGGAAGACAACGGTGATTGGGCTTTCATCATCTTGGTCACGTAGCTTACAACGCATGATTGTTTGATATGCGCTCTCGCATGTTGCACTGATTTCAGTAGCATCAACAATGCGTTCACCTTTCTGACTTCCTTCAACGCTATAGATATTTGCCTTATCCTCTGGTGAGAGACGAGCACACCCGATGAAAGCTACGCGAGTGAATCCATTTTTAATCTGTTCAGCAGTTAGGTTAAATTCATTCCCCCCAACATTCCCACCATGAACATTCTCACCTGCAAAGCAGTTAAAGCCACTTGAGATATAAGGAATGCGAACACCGTTCTCTAACATAAGCTCGGACATTTCATTAAAGCGTTCATTAGTAGCAAAGAGAAATTCATTCTCTCCCATTGCTTTATTGGTGCTGTCATACATTGCCTGTTCATGTTCAAGCATACGAGTTTGACTAGCTCTTCCTTCGAAAAGAGAGAAACATTGAATACGAGCGGTGTTATAATGAGCATTACGATGAACATCAGGCTGAAGCTTCTTATCAGACATGACACTTTCAATATTGCACCACTCTTTAGCGGCTACAATGAAAGGACTATCTTTGATATTACTAGCCATGACGTGAAACTTTTTACAGTATCGAACAATCTCTAACAGAGGACTGTGAGAAAGACCTGACAGCTTGAAAGTATGGCTTTCTTCAACACGAGTCTTCTTCAGTTTATATCCTGCAAGTGCAGTCCATAAAAGATTCTTCATGGCTGTGGTTAACAGAGCGCTATCACGATAGATTGAATGAACAGCAGAATAGTCAGTCATGCTCATCCAACCATCATCTTCTTGTTCGAAGTGCTCAAGGAAAAATGCATTCTTCAAAGCCCTGATAGGAACATCAGCAGTGAAAAGTCCTTTAGGTGCTTCATCAGCGAAGACAGTAAAACGAGAGAGGCTTTCTTGAACTTGTGGGTTTAACAGTGCATTCATGCCAACAGCAGTGAGGGAGGCATGTGTGGTAACAATGACTTTACTAGTGGAAGTCGCAAGAGCTGCTGTAAGCTTGGCTACAGCCCTTTCAGTTGCATCATTATGATAAAGTTCTACATCTACATGAGAGATATAGTTACGAGACTCATTATCCTTATTAATTCGAGCCACCACTTCATTAGCTAATGCTTTTGTAGGGAAAGCTAAAATCATCTGCCCTTCAATAGAATTGATTTGAGACAGAATATTAGTTGTCTTACCAGACCCACAAACACCATCAATCATATTTATATATTTCAATGTACACATCCTTATGTTATTTAAACTTCTTGTATAAGGTATGTACTATGAAATGTTATTTATGTTCCGCATTGCGTTACATACGAGTAACTTAAATATAGTAAATGTATTTAGGTGGTATCATTTTTATCTAAAGACTCTTTAAGATAATTTTGATACCTTTTGGTATTAATAAATCCTGTAGTGATACTTCTTAACGCTGGTGAAAAGATTAAAGGCCTCGTCACCTCTACAGAAGGGCAATATCCCCTGCTTATAACATGACATCATTAACCCCCCTCTTTCTTTCAGCGTCTTAGAAGATTGGTATGTCGAAAATAGTCACAGCAGATGTAACGCTACTACTTACTAGTGCGCTAATTCAGAATAGATGGGTCAGCTATAGATTAGGAAACTGCTAAAGTGGTAAGTTCTGCCAGAGATAACACTGCACGAAAGTGGTGCTTTTGGTCGTAATACCCACATTTCAGAGGGGTCTTGTATTGCCGAAAGCGTCACACACTTGGTACACTAGTGATACACAAAACGTTAAGTTTTGTTGTAAGCACTTGATTCCAAAGACCTGATAAAATCCGTTACGCAACTTTATTAGCATGCAAAAGCAAATCCCGCCAGCCGACGAGACCTCGCGATGTCCTTGTGTTTAACAGGGAAAATTTGCCCGCGTGGCGCGCCGGGCGTAAACTGTTGGCAGTGTTTTAGAGGAGTCAGTGATGCAAGAAACATCCCAACCTATCGATAGCCAGTCCCTGCTGGTGGAAGCTAACCGCCTGATCCGTGAACATGACGATACGATGAAAGGTATCGAAGCGACCGGTGTAACACAGCGCAACGGTGTGCTGGTGTTCAGCGGCGAGTACTATCTTGATGAACAAGGCCTGCCGACGCCAAAGAGCACCGCGGTGTTCAATATGTTCAAATATCTGGCTCACCAGCTGTCAGAAAAATACCACCTGGTTGATTAAAAAAATGCGAGGCTCAGGCCTCGCATTTCATTTACATCATTGGTTTTTGCCCGCGCTGCCACCACCGCATCAAAAGATGGTCTGCGCTTTCCGCAGCACTGCCGGTAAAACGGTCCATCAGTTTTTTGCGTTGCAGATAACGAACGTTTAGTACGTCATGCCCGTCCATCAATCCGAGCAGCAGGTCGTCACTGGTGCCAATTTCATCCACCAGCCCTTTATCCTGAGCCTGTTGACCGTACCAGTGTTCACCTGTCGCCACCTGGTCAATGTCCAGCTGTGGGCGCATTTGATGCACGAAATCTTTGAACAGCAGATGGGTTTCATTGAGATCTTCGCGGAACTTCTGTCGTCCTTCTTCGGTATTTTCACCGAGCAGCGTAAGCGTCCGTTTATATTGACCCGCCGTATGCAATTCGATGTCGATATCTTTATTTTTCAGGAAACGGTTAAAGTTCGGGATCTGAGCAACCACGCCAATGGAGCCGATAATGGCGAACGGTGCCGAAACAATTTTGTTGCCGACGCAGGCCATCATATAGCCGCCGCTGGCAGCCACTTTATCGACCGCAATGGTCAGCGGGATCTGCTTATCGCGAAGACGCTGGAGCTGTGACGCGGCAAGCCCATAGCCATGTACCACGCCGCCAGGGCTCTCCAGACGCACGACCACCTGATCCTGTGGTTTGATCACCGCCAGCACCGCGGTAACTTCTTCGCGCAGCGCGGTGACCTCATGGGCGTCCATGCTGCCTTTGAAATCCAGTACCCAGACTTTAGGCTTATCGCCAGTTTCTTTTACACCCTTCTTCGCGTTAGCCTTCGCCGTTTTGGCTTCAAGCTTGTGCTTTTTCTTCTGTGCTTTGTGCCAGAGTTTTTGCTGTGGGCCGTCAAGCAGCGCCACGCTCATATCTTCCTGCATCTCTTTATATTGTTCACTGAGATTCGTGATCCGCAGCTCTCCGCGCTGCCTTTTACGTTGGGTAAGATTCACGATTAGCGTAGCAACTACCGCAATCGCGACCACAATCGTGGCGATTTTCGCCAAAAACAACCCATATTGAGAAAGTAGTTCCACGCTTCCACCTTGAAAAGAATCACTCGGATATCGCGCACAGTGTACAACAGCCTATACAGTGCGTCTCCCGCCTGAATTGTACGATGCGAGCATGCTTCCCGTTTTTTTCGCGGGCAATGAAATGATTGCAAAATGTTAATTCTGAACAGGCTTTCCGTCTGGCTGATTGAAATACCCGCCCGTTTAGGGCATAAAGCCGAAAAGCGAACAAACAGAAGCAGAACAGTAACGTGGGGCAACGAAGCGCCACAGGAGAGAGTCCGTGCATTATCAACCGCAACGCGAATTGCTACAAAATCGCATCATTCTGGTCACCGGCGCCAGCGACGGTATCGGTCGTGAAGCCGCTCTGACCTACGCCCGCTACGGTGCGAGCGTCATTCTCTTGGGTCGCAATGAAGATAAACTGCGGGCCGTTGCCCAGCAGATCCAACAGGAAGGCGGCATTGCACCACAGTGGTTTACTCTTGATTTGCTCACCTGCACGCCAGAAACCTGTCAGCAGTTGGCGCAGAAAATCAGCATTCACACTCCGCGCCTGGACGGCGTACTGCATAACGCGGGTCTGTTGGGAGACGTCGTACCGATGGATCAGCAAAAGCCGGATGTCTGGCAGGATGTGATGCAGGTAAATGTCAACGGCACATTTTTCCTCACCCAGGCGCTTCTTCCTTTATTACTCAAATCGGATTCCGGTTCGCTGGTCTTCACCTCGTCCAGCGTCGGGCAGCAAGGCCGGGCCAACTGGGGCGCGTATGCGGTCTCCAAATTCGCTACCGAAGGCATGATGCAGGTGCTGGCCGAAGAGTATCAGGGCCAGTTGCGCGTCAACTGCATAAACCCAGGCGGCACCCGGACCGGGATGCGAGCCAACGCGTTTCCAACGGAAGATCCACAGAAGCTTAAAACCCCTGCCGACATCATGCCATTGTATTTATGGCTGATGGGCGACGACAGCCGTCGCAAAACGGGGATGACTTTCGACGCCCAGCCGGGCCGCAAACCAGGGATTTCACAATGAGTGACGACCGCCATCGCGAACGACAACAACGTCTGAAAGAGAAAGTTGATGCTCGCGTCGCTGACGCTCAGGAAGAGCGCGGTGTCCTGTTAGTGCTGACCGGTAACGGCAAAGGTAAAACCACGGCTGCGTTTGGCACGGCTACGCGCGCGGTGGGTCATGATAAGAAAGTCGGCGTGATTCAGTTCATCAAGGGCGAATGGCCTAACGGCGAGCGAAATTTGCTGGAGCCCCATGGCGTAGAGTTTCAGGTGATGGCAACCGGTTTTACCTGGAACACGCAGGATAAAGCGGGCGATACTGCCGCCTGTTTAGCGGTGTGGGAGCATGCGAAGCGTATGATGACCGATACCAGCCTGGATATGGTTATTCTCGACGAGCTGACTTACATGGTGGCTTACGATTATTTGCCGCTGGAAGAGGTGCTAACGGCGCTGCGCGACCGTCCGCATCACCAGACGGTCATCATCACGGGCCGAGGCTGTCATCGGGATATTCTGGAGATAGCGGATACGGTGAGCGAACTGCGCCCGGTGAAGCATGCCTTCGATGCAGGCATTAAAGCGCAGCTCGGTATCGACTATTAAAAAAGGCCCCGAGGGCCTTTTATCTTATGAACCGCTGCCGCTGTTACGGCTGCTGGAGCGACGACCGTTACCGCCGGTCTTCGCAGGTTTACTGCCCACCTGCGTGTGACGCTTCACCGCTCGGCGGATCTGGTTGGCCTTCACGCGGCGACGATCTTTCTCGACCGCCACTTTGGATTCAGTTTCTGGCTTCAGCTCTACCAGCTCACGCAGGTAGTTGGTCTGGGCCAGATCCAACTCGGTGTACCCCCCGCGCGGCAAGCCTTTTGGCAATGGAATATCACCGTAACGTACGCGAATCAGGCGGCTAACCTGCACGCCTACGGCTTCCCACAGGCGACGCACTTCGCGGTTACGCCCTTCGGTCAGGGTCACGTTGTACCACTGGTTGATCCCTTCGCCACCGGTAAATTTGATGGTTTTGAATGCTGCCGGGCCGTCTTCAAGCTGCACGCCACGTGACAGCTGACGCACTTTATTTTCGTCAACTTCACCGAACACGCGCACGGCGTATTCACGCTCAACTTCGCGGCTCGGGTGCATCAGGCGGTTCGCCAGTTCACCGTCGGTGGTGAACAACATCAGACCGCAGGTGTTCACGTCCAGACGCCCAACGGCAATCCAGCGTGCGCCGCGCAGTTTTGGCAGACGGTCAAACACCGTCGGACGCCCTTCCGGGTCGCTACGGGTACACAGCTCGCCTTCCGGCTTGTAATACGCCAGCACGCGGCAAATCTGTTCCACGGACTCTTTAACGGAAATCAGGTGTCCGTCGATACGAATTTTAAGACCGGGAATAACTTCAACGCGATCGCCCAGCGTGGCAACTTTGCCATCAACGCTGACACGACCGGCCTGAATCATGGTTTCGATTTCACGGCGGGAGCCGTGGCCGGCGCGGGCCAGCACTTTCTGTAATTTCTCGCTCATCGAGCATCCTTTAGGTGTCGCCTTCCCAGGCGTCTGGTATATATGCAAAATCAACACGTTAGACAAAACTGAACGCATCAACAGAACTCATTTTTCGCCCCGGGTGAACCGTTCTCAACCCGCATGGCGCTGCGTGACCGCACATCTTACATGAATTTTAGGCTAAATGATTCATCTCGTTATACCCGACGCCCGGCTTACGTCGCTGAACTTTACCTGGCACGCATTCATGTCAATAATGATTACCTCTCGTTTTCCCGGAGAAGGTCAATGCAAGACACTCATGAGCAGCCCCACTCTGGCAGCTGGCTGACCCTTAAGCACGATGCAGATACCGGCATTGAGAGCGTCAGCGCGCACTTTAAGGGCCATGCCTACGATCCTCATGACCACGATGAAGTGCTGCTCGGCGTGACGCAGCAAGGGTTGCAGCGCTTTCATTGTCACCGGGCGCTACACACCAGCACACCGGGAAGGGCTATCTTAATTGAACCGGGTGCTGTGCATGATGGGCACGCACCGGATGCCGGGGGGTTTACGTACGCGATGCTCTACATTCCGCAGCGCTGGTTTTCCGGGATGATGGACGCCCGTGGGCTGGGCGATATTTCCGCCCTGGGTTCGGCCTTTCGCAACACGCTGACCGACGATATCGTGCTGACGCAGGCCATCCAGCAGAGTTTCTTTGCCCTGCACCACCTGGAAGGCCGTCTGGCGCGCGATCAAAGCCTGGACCAGCTGCTGGAAATACTTTCAACACATATCCGCCAACGTCCGGCGTCGGCGCTTAATGATGCCCAGCGCCAGATGTATCAGGTGCGGGATTATCTTCATGACAGGATGGGCAGCGATATTGGCCTTGATGAGCTGGCCGCCTGGGCCGGAATTGACCGCTTCCGGCTGAGTCGTCAATTTAAAAACACCTTCGGCTTGAGTCCCCATGCGTGGCTGGTTCGCCTGCGTTTACGCACGGCGAGGATGTTGCTGGCTAAAGGCGAAGACCTGGCGCAGGTCGCGTCGCTGGTTGGGTTTGCCGACCAAAGCCATATGGGACGCTGGTTCCAGCGCGCTTACCGCCTTTCGCCTGCCGCTTACCAGCGTCAGTGCACAAACGTTCTATCTTAACCTCCGCCAAACTCCCATTCTGTTTATTCACAACAAGAACGAATGGAGAAAACCTGTGATTTTTGACACCAAAAATGCGCTGATCGTCCGCAATGATTTAGCCGTCTGGCAGCGCCTGAATGTCGTGGCGTTTCTGGCCACGGGCATTACCGCCTCGTCCCCAGAAATTCTGGGCCAGCCTTACATTGACGGGCTGGGCCGCCAGTACGGTCAACTCGCGGGCGAACCGATGCTGATTTTTGAAGCCAATCTGGAGGCCCTGCAAAAGGCGCATCTGAAGGGTCTTGAACGCGAACTGACTCTGACACCTTACGTTGAAGCGATGTTTTCAACGGGTCATGATCAAGCAAATCGGGAGGTGTTTCTTGCTGAGGATGCCGCGCGGCTGAATCTGGTGGGACTGGCGATTCGCGGACCCAAAAAGGCAGTGGATAAAGTCATTAAAGGACTGAAACTGCACCCGTAATGGGTTCAAGAAAAAGCGGCAATCAATGCCGCTTTTTATAACTTACATGAATGGTTTCACGTCACCCACACCTTCACGCAGAACCACCGGTGAATCGTCCGTGAGATCGATAACCGTGGTCGGCTGCTGGCCAAGATAACCACCGTGAATAATCAAGTCGACCTGCTTTTCCAGATGATCTTTGATTTCTTCCGGGTCGGATTCAGTAAAATCGTTACCCGGCAGCATCAGTGACGTTGAGAGCATGGGTTCGCCCAGCGCTTCCAGCAGCATCTGCGCAATCGGGTTCGACGGCACACGCATCCCGATGGTTTTACGCTTTTCCTGCAACAGGCGCCGCGGCACCTCTTTCGTCCCTTTAAGGATGAAAGTGTAGTTGCCCGGCGTATTGTTCTTAATCAGGCGAAACGCCACGTTATCAACGTAGGCGTACGTTGAAATTTCAGACAGGTCGCGGCATACCAGGGTGAAGTTGTGGCCGTCTGGCAGATGACGAATCCGGCAGATTCGTTCCATCGCGCCTTTGTCTTCAATTTTACAGCCCAGCGCATAACCGGAATCCGTGGGATAAACGATAACGCCGCCCTTGCGCACAATTTCAACGGCCTGATTAATCAGACGTTGCTGCGGGTTGTCCGGATGGACATAAAAAAACTGACTCATACTTCCCTCTCGTTGATCTTTTGGGGCTGTTTTTCCCAACTTTGCCACACGCCTTCTACCCCGGCGGGGAGCCACAGCTTGCGTCCGAGTTCTATCCACGGACAAGGCTGATGAAAATCAGAGCCCTGAGACGCCAGTAAACCGTACTGACGCGCATAGGTGGCAAGCTGCGCGCGTTCGTGGGGAGCCTGCTGACACTGGGCGACTTCCATGGCATCGCCGCCACATTCACTGAAATGAGCCAGCAGTCTTTTCAGCCACTTAGCAGAAAGATTATAACGCCCCGGATGGGCGATCACCGCCTTGCCGCCAGAATGATGAATCACATCAATAGCTTGATCTATTGTACACCACTGCGGCGGAACGTATCCGGTTTTACCGCGGGCCAGATACTTTTTAAACACGTCGTTAAAGTTGCTCGCTCTGCCTGATTCCACCAGAAAACGGGCGAAGTGACCACGCGTCACCGCCCCGCCGTCCGCAAGGGCCAGCGCCCCTTCCCACGCGCCCGGGATCTGCGCTTTTTCCAGACGTTCAGCGATAAGTTTAGCGCGTTGCTGCCGACGTTCCGTTTGTTCCGCCAGAAACGCGGTCATCGCCGGGTGTTCAATATCAATGTTCAGACCGACGATGTGGATATCATGATTTTCCCAGACGGTTGAAATTTCCACCCCGGTAATCAGTTCAAGCGGTAATTCGGCGCGGGCGATTTCGGCCCGCGCGGCGGGGATGGCCGCCACGGTATCGTGATCGGTAATCGCCAACGTACCCACGCGCATTTCCAGCGCACGATGCACCAGTTCCTCAGGCGTCAAGCGGCCATCAGAGGCGGTGGTGTGGCTGTGCAGGTCGTAAATCACGGCGTAGGGATGGTCGCTCAAAATCACTCCGGTGTTCAGTTATCACTATCAGTTTTAGGTTTGACGGCGCCCATCATAGCCTTACTGAATGAATTTCTGAAATCAGGGGTTGACTTTGCCCCTCCGGACTAGTTAACTAGTACGCAAGTTCACACGACGAGGTATCTGCGATGACACATTTTTCTTTCACTCTGCATGGCTGGTGGCGTACAACCTGATATCGGGCTGTAGCTACGCGTCTGCATAAGACACACAGATACCAGGCCCGCCTATGAGCGGGCTTTTTTTTGAATAAAAACATATCCGAGATGGTGAGAACGATAATGCAAACACAAAAACCCGCGCTCGAACTTCTGACCAGTGATGCGATTTATCGGGAAAACCCGACCGCGCTATTCCACCAGCTGTGCGGCGCCCGTCCGGCGACCCTGCTGCTGGAATCGGCGGATATCGACAGCAAAGACGATTTAAAAAGCCTGCTGTTAGTCGACAGCGCGCTGCGCATCACCGCTTTAGGTGACACCGTCACTATTCAGGCACTTTCTGACAACGGCGCGGCGCTGCTGGATTTACTCGACGCTGCCCTACCTTCCGGTATCGACAATCAGCGTCAGCCGAATGGCCGCATCCTGCACTTCCCGGCAGTGAGCAACCTGCTCGATGAAGACGCACGCTTGTGTTCGCTGTCGGTGTTCGATGCATTCCGCCTGCTGCAAACGCTGGTTACCGTCCCGGTTGACGAGCGCGAAGCGATGTTCTTCGGCGGCCTGTTTGCGTACGACCTGGTCGCTGGTTTTGAAGATTTGCCGCAGCTCAACAGCGACACCTCCTGCCCTGATTACTGTTTCTATTTAGCGGAAACCTTGCTGGTTATTGACCATCAGACCAAAACCACCCGCATTCAGGCTAGCCTGTTCACTCCGCAGGAAACCGAGAAACAGCGGCTGATCCAGCGCGTGGCACAGCTTCGCCAACAGCTCAACGAACCACCTCTGCCGCTGCCGGTAACCACCATTGAGCAGATGAAAACCGAAGTAAACCAGAGCGATGATGAGTATGGCGCCGTAGTGCGTAAAATGCAGCGCGCCATTCGTGCCGGGGAAATTTTCCAGGTCGTGCCGTCCCGCCGCTTCTCTCTGCCTTGCCCGTCGCCGCTGGCGGCATATGACGTGCTGAAGAAAAGTAACCCAAGCCCGTATATGTTCTTTATGCAGGACAACGATTTCAGCCTGTTCGGCGCCTCGCCGGAAAGCTCACTGAAATACGATGCCAGCAACCGTCAGATTGAAATTTACCCGATTGCCGGGACCCGCCCGCGTGGTCGCCGCGCCGACGGCTCACTCGATCGTGACCTCGACAGCCGCATTGAACTTGAAATGCGTACTGACCACAAAGAGCTTTCCGAGCATCTGATGCTGGTAGATTTAGCGCGTAACGATCTGGCTCGCATCTGTACGCCGGGCAGCCGCTACGTAGCGGACCTCACCAAAGTGGACCGTTACTCCTTCGTCATGCACCTGGTGTCCCGCGTAGTCGGCGAATTGCGTCAGGATCTGGACGTGCTGCACGCCTACCGCGCCTGCATGAATATGGGTACGCTGAGCGGCGCACCGAAAGTCCGCGCCATGCAGCTTATCGCGGCGGCTGAAGGCGAACGTCGCGGCAGCTACGGTGGCGCAGTGGGCTACTTTACCGCCCACGGCGACCTCGATACCTGCATTGTTATCCGCTCCGCTTTTGTTGAAAACGGCATTGCCACCGTCCAGGCGGGCGCTGGTGTGGTGCTTGATTCCGTGCCGCAGTCCGAAGCAGATGAAACCCGTAATAAAGCTCGCGCGGTACTGCGCGCCATTGCCCAGGCCCACCACGCGAAGGAGATTTTCTAATGGCTGACATTCTGCTGCTCGACAATATCGACTCCTTTACTTACAACCTGGCAGACCAGTTGCGCGCCAGCGGGCATAACGTAGTGATTTACCGTAATCACGTTCCGGCTCAGACCCTGATTGAACGTCTGGCGACCATGGATAATCCCGTTCTGATGCTATCGCCAGGCCCGGGCGCGCCGTCGGAAGCTGGCTGTATGCCTGAATTGCTGACCCGACTGCGCGGCAAACTGCCGATTATCGGCATCTGTCTGGGGCATCAGGCGATTGTCGAAGCCTACGGCGGTTATGTCGGTCAGGCGGGCGAAATCCTGCATGGTAAAGCCTCCAGCATTGAGCACGACGGTCAGGCGATGTTCGCCGGTCTTGCCAATCCGCTGCCAGTGGCGCGTTACCACTCACTGGTTGGGAGTAATATTCCTGCCGGGTTGACCATCAACGCCAGTTATGACGGCATGGTGATGGCGGTGCGTCACGACGCCGACCGCGTAGTAGGTTTCCAGTTCCACCCGGAATCCATTCTGACCAGCCACGGCGCACGCCTGCTGGAGCAGACCCTGGAATGGGCGTTACAGAAACTCGAACCGGCTAACACCCTGCAACCGATTCTGGAAAAACTGTATCAGGCGCAAACCCTGACTCAGCCGGAAAGCCATCAGCTGTTTTCTGCCGTCGTACGCGGAGAAGTGAAACCAGAACAGCTGGCCGCCGCGCTGGTGAGCATGAAAGTTCGCGGTGAGCAGCCGCAGGAAATCGCCGGGGCCGCTACCGCCCTGCTGGAAAACGCGGCGCCGTTCCCGCGTCCGGATTATCCATTTGCCGATATTGTTGGCACCGGCGGTGATGGCAGCAACAGCATCAATATTTCCACCGCCAGCGCCTTTGTGGCGGCGGCGTGTGGCCTGAAAGTAGCGAAACACGGTAACCGCAGCGTATCGAGCAAATCCGGTTCGTCCGATTTACTGGCCGCCTTTGGTATTAATCTGGAGATGAATGCCGAGAAATCGCGAGAAGCCCTGGATGAGCTGGGCGTGTGTTTCCTGTTCGCACCGAAATACCACACCGGTTTCCGCCACGCCATGCCGGTTCGTCAGCAGTTAAAAACCCGTACCTTGTTTAACGTGCTCGGTCCGCTGATTAACCCGGCGCACCCGCCGATTGCGCTAATTGGCGTATATAGCCCGGAGCTGGTGCTACCGATTGCTGAAACCCTGCGCGTGCTCGGATACCAGCGTGCGGCGGTGGTTCACAGCGGCGGCATGGATGAAGTTTCATTGCATGCGCCGACCGTGGTTGCCGAGCTTAAAGACGGAGAGATTCAGAGCTATCAGCTGACCGCCGATGACTTTGGCTTGACACCTTATCACCAGGAACAGTTGGCTGGCGGCACGCCGGAAGAAAACCGTGACATTCTTTCACGCTTGCTACAAGGTAAAGGTGAAGCCGCCCACGAGGCCGCTGTTTCCGCCAACGTCGCCATGCTGATGCGCCTTCACGGCCATGAAGATTTAAAAGCTAACGTGCAACAGGTGCTGGATGTCTTGCACAGTGGTGCAGCCTACGATCGCGTGACCGCATTAGCGGCAAGAGGATAAGAAATGCAGACCGTTTTAGCTAAAATCGTTGCTGATAAACGCATCTGGGTCGATGCCCGTAAAGTGCAGCAACCGTTAGCCAGTTTTCAGAATGAGATCCAGCCAAGCACGCGTCATTTCTACGACGCATTGCAAGGCGCACGTACCGCCTTCATTCTGGAGTGCAAAAAAGCGTCCCCGTCTAAAGGGGTGATCCGCGAAGACTTCGACCCGGCGCGTATCGCGGGAATTTACAAACATTATGCATCGGCGATTTCCGTCCTGACCGATGAAAAGTATTTCCAGGGTAGCTTCGATTTCCTGCCCATTGTCAGCGGCATCGCGCCGCAGCCAATCCTGTGCAAAGACTTCATCGTTGACCCGTACCAGATTTACCTCGCACGTCATTATCAGGCCGACGCCTGCCTGCTGATGCTGTCGGTACTCGACGATGACGAGTACCGCCAGCTTTCTGCGGTGGCGCACAGCCTGAGCATGGGCGTGTTGACCGAAGTGAGTAACGAAGAAGAACTGGAGCGCGCCATCGCGCTTAACGCCAAAGTCGTCGGCATCAATAACCGTGACCTGCGTGACCTCTCCATCGATCTCAACCGCACCCGCCTGCTGGCGCCACGTTTAGGCGCAGGCGTGACGGTGATTAGCGAATCCGGCATCAATACCTACGGTCAGGTCCGCGAACTGAGCCACTTTGCCAACGGTTTCCTGATAGGCTCGGCGATGATGTCACACGATGATTTGAATGCCGCCGTGCGCCGCGTACTACTGGGTGAAAACAAAGTTTGCGGTTTAACCCGCGCCCAGGATGCACAGGCCGCGTATGAAGCCGGTGCGGTATTCGGCGGACTGATTTTTGTGCCTTCTTCGCCACGTTTTGTGGATGAAGCCCAGGCGCGTGACGTCATCAACAGCGCACCGCTGAGCTACGTCGGCGTGTTCCGTGATACCGCCATTAGCGAAGTGGCAGCGAAAGTCGAAAGTCTGTCACTGACCGCTGTGCAGCTGCACGGCAACGAAGACCAGGCCTATATCGATGCCCTGCGCGCGGTACTGCCTGAAAAGGTGCAAATCTGGAAAGCGCTGAGCGTCAAAGATTCCCTCCCTGCCCGTAACCTGAATCACGTCGACAAATACGTGCTGGATAACGGCCAGGGCGGCAGCGGACAACGTTTCGACTGGTCGCTGCTCAACGGTCAGGACTTGAGTAACGTCCTGCTGGCTGGCGGCCTTAGCCCGGATAACTGTGTAGATGCGGCGAAAAGCGGCTGCGCGGGGCTCGATTTCAATTCTGGCGTAGAGTCTGAACCGGGCATTAAAGATGCCAGCAAACTGGCCTCGGTCTTTCAGACGCTGCGCGCATATTAAGGAAATGGACATGAATACATTACTGAACCCGTACTTTGGCGAATTTGGCGGCATGTACGTGCCGCAAATCCTGATGCCTGCCCTGCGCCAGCTGGAAGAAGCGTTCGTGAGCGCGCAGAAGGATCCGGAATTTCAGGCGCAGTTCACCGATCTGCTGAAGAACTATGCCGGTCGCCCAACGGCGCTGACCAAATGTCAGAACCTGACCGAAGGCACCAAAACCACGCTGTATCTCAAGCGTGAAGACCTGCTGCACGGCGGCGCGCACAAAACGAACCAGGTGTTGGGTCAGGCGCTGTTGGCGAAACGCATGGGTAAAACCGAAATCATCGCAGAAACCGGTGCCGGTCAGCACGGCGTGGCCTCTGCTCTGGCGTGTGCCCTGCTCGGCCTGAAATGCCGCATTTACATGGGCGCCAAAGACATTGAGCGCCAGTCGCCAAACGTCTTCCGTATGCGTCTGATGGGCGCAGAAGTGATCCCGGTACACAGCGGTTCAGCCACACTGAAAGATGCCTGTAACGAGGCGCTGCGTGACTGGTCTGGCAGCTACGAAACCGCGCACTATATGCTCGGGACCGCCGCTGGCCCTCACCCGTTCCCGACCATCGTGCGCGAATTCCAGCGCATGATCGGCGAAGAAACCAAAGTGCAGATTCAGGAGCGTGAAGGTCGTCTGCCCGACGCCGTCATCGCCTGCGTCGGCGGCGGCTCTAACGCCATCGGTATGTTTGCAGATTTCATTGACGACGCCTCTGTCGGCCTGATTGGCGTTGAGCCGGGCGGACACGGGATTGAAACCGGTGAGCATGGCGCGCCGTTAAAACACGGTCGCGTAGGCATTTACTTCGGCATGAAATCGCCGATGATGCAGACCGAAGAAGGCCAGATTGAAGAATCTTATTCTATTTCTGCCGGACTGGATTTCCCATCTGTAGGGCCACAGCACGCGTTCCTGAACAGCATCGGCCGCGCGGAGTATGTGTCGATTACGGATAACGAAGCGCTGGACGCCTTTAAAGCGCTGAGCCGTCACGAAGGTATCATACCGGCGCTGGAGTCTTCTCACGCCCTGGCCCATGCACTGAAAATGATGCGCGAGAACCCTGAAAAAGAGCAGCTGCTGGTGGTTAACCTCTCCGGTCGCGGCGATAAAGACATTTTCACCGTACATGACATTCTGAAAGCGCGAGGGGAAATCTGATGGAACGCTATGACAACCTGTTTGCTGAGCTGAAAAAACGCAAGGAAGGCGCGTTTGTTCCCTTCGTAACGCTGGGCGATCCGAACCCGGAACAGTCGCTGAAAATCATCGACACCCTGATTGAAGCCGGTGCCGACGCGCTGGAGCTGGGCATTCCCTTCTCCGACCCGCTGGCCGATGGTCCGACGATTCAGGATGCCACGCTGCGCGCGTTTGCGTCCGGCGTGACGCCGACGCAGTGCTTCGAAATGCTGGCCGCTATTCGCCAGAAACACCCGACCATTCCCATTGGCCTGCTGATGTACGCCAACCTGGTCTTTAACCGCGGCATTGATGCGTTTTACGCTGAATGCGCGCGCGTGGGCGTGGATTCCGTGCTGGTAGCGGATGTGCCAGTGGAAGAGTCGGCGGAGTTTCGTCAGGCGGCGATGCGCCATAACGTGGCACCGATCTTCATCTGCCCGCCAAACGCCGATGACGATTTGCTACGCCAGATTGCCTCCCACGGTCGCGGATACACCTATCTGCTGTCCCGTGCGGGTGTGACCGGAGCGGAAAACCGCGCCGCGCTGCCGTTGCATCATCTGATTGAAAAACTGACCGAATACCACGCCGCACCTCCGTTGCAGGGCTTTGGTATTTCCTCCCCGGACCAGGTGACGGCATCCGTTGGGGCAGGCGCCGCTGGCGCAATTTCCGGCTCAGCGATTGTGAAAATCATCGAGAAAAATCTCGATAATCCAACCACGATGCTGGCGGAACTGAAAACCTTCGTGCAGAACATGAAGGCGGCCACTCGCAGCGCATAATCTTAACGCCGTCTGGTTATTCGCCAGACGGCGCTTCCTCTTTCACCACGTCCGCGTATTTGCGCACCAGTCGAAACAACTCGCTGATTTCCTCTTCCGGCCACCCGGCAAAAATCCGGTTCATCAACGTCTGTCTGGCATCATCAATACTGTTGGTTAAGGCCTTTCCCTGTTCCGACAGCGTCACTTCGCTGATCCGTTTATCACGCTCGGCGGGCTGCTTCTGCGCTAATCCCAACGCCTCTAGCCGCTTCACCTGTCGACTCACGGTGGTGTAATCCCGCCCTAACCTGTCGGCAAGCTCCACCACGCCCGATGGACTATAGCGTCCGATAGTCACCAACAGCGGAAACAGCGCCTGATCGAGCTTCACGTTTGCCGCCGCAAGCAACGCTTCATCCCGCTGCGGATGGTTCATCACGCTGATGATATCCAGCAGCGCACCGTGAAAATCGGTCACATCAATTTTTTTATGTGCATGTTGCATATAATATCTTCCCGGCGTACAGTGCCCTTATCCAATATGTGCATTTTACACATATCTTGTTTAAGGAGAAAGTTTATGAAAGCAGCCGTGGTTTTCGACCCCACTAGCGGTCCGGTATACAGCGATTTCGCGTTGCCGGTGGCCGGAGAAAAACAACAACTGATTAAGATTTCCGCCTCGGCAATTAGCCATGTGGTGAAAAGCCGTGCCTCAGGCAAACATTACAGCTTCGATGGCACGCTACCCTTTATCGCCGGGATCGACGGCACTGGCGTCACCCCGGACGGGCAGCGCGTTTATTTCGTGTTCCCGCCAACGCCGTGGGGAAGCATGGCGCAATTTGCGCCCGTGGATATCGCCCATTGTCTACCGCTGCCCGACGGTCTGGACGATGCGACCGCTGCCGCGATGGCCAATCCGGGGATGTCGGCCTGGGCCGCGCTGGTTAATCGGGCCGGATTCAAAGCCGGTGAAACCGTGTTGATTAACGGTGCGACGGGCAGCGCCGGACAGCTGGCGGTGCAAATTGCACGCTATCTGGGCGCGAAGAAAATTATCGCCACCGGGCGCAATGCACAGGTTTTGGCGAGTCTCAATGCGGATGCCACTATTTTACTGACCGAAGATGAAACCATACTGGCCCAGACGCTGGCCACCCATGCATCGGCGCAAATTGATGTGGTTGTTGATTATCTGTGGGGAGACAGTGCAGAGCAGTTGTTGACCGCGCTGGCAAAACACACGCCGGGCGTGACGCCCGTGCGCTATGTACAGGTCGGTTCTCTGGCAGGTCAAGAGATTACGTTGCCCAGCGCGGTGCTGCGCTCATCACCGATTCAACTGATGGGTAGCGGGATTGGCAGCCTCTCCCTACCCCAGCTAGTGCATGCTACAGGAGAAATGCTGCAGGCCGCCGTCACCGGGAAATTTACCATTGCCCATAAGACGGTGCCGTTAGCCGATGTCGCTCAGGCCTGGCCGCAGGATAACAGCCAGAACCGGACCGTCTTTCTCATCAAATAACATCCCCAAAAAAGAAGGGGTTGAAGTTATTAATGAGAAGCATTATCTTTCTCATTACTGAATAGTTGAGCAAATCACTCAGGTATTCGGTACGACATTGCTCACATTGCTTCCAGTATGACTTGCCCGCCTTGCGCGGGCTTTTTTTACTTTTTGTTCAGGTCGTCATCCGGCCAATATTTATAGCCATTGACCATCGCCTGGGCTGCCAGACCTTTTTCGGTCATTTCATAGACGCTGACTTTAGACGGTAAGGATTCCGTCCCCGTTGCGACGCCATTGGCAGAAGCACCCGCTCCAGCACCTTTATCATCGTATTTCGCTGCCGCGTTGGCATCCGCGCCAACAACATAGCCGTCGGTGATAAATTTATTCAGTGATTTGGTGTCGTGGAAGACAATAACCGTGCTCAGCTGTTTGATGCCCACACCCACACCTGCGCCACCTTGCGCCATTTTCATGTAGGTATCTTTACCGCTGTGCAGATCTTTCACCACGCCGTAACCACTACCAAAACCAAAGACGAAAATTTTGCTACTGTTGCTGGAGAAGACGGCGTAACCAGTTGAGTGCTGAATATCGCTGCGTGCTTCAGGATGTAGGTTATACAGCTGGGTTAAGGTGTCGGTGCGCATTTTTTGAATGGTGGCACGCTGTTCGCGGGCGGTATCGCCGCTGGCACTGCAACCGGCAATAACGAGTGCCGAAATAAGAAAGAGGGATTTAAGTTTCATCGTTAACATCTGCGTCTAATCATGAGCGCGTTATTTTAGGCAGATTGCGGGCAGATGCGAGCGAAGCGGCGGGTACAACTGTAAGCAATTTATTTATAAATTTCAGATATGTAGCGAAATTGTTACAGCAAAGAGTGGCTACCAGGCAGCCACTCTTATGACACTCAGAAGCGATAACCTGCCGAGAACATAAATACCCACGGATCAAGGCGGGTGTGAATGGTTTGATTCTCACCTCCGGCCTTAAACTTCACATCGGTATCCACGTCCATATACCAGACCGAGGCGTTAATCAGCCAGTCGCGGTTAATCAGATAATCAACCCCCACCTGTCCTGCCGCGCCCCAGGAGTCAGTGGCGCTGAGATCGGACAGACCGGCATCTTTACCGGTATCGTTGAAATCAGTGTTAAAGAAGGTGGTGTAGTTGATACCTGCCCCGATGTACGGACGCACTTTGCTGCTGGCATCGAAGAAATACCACTGTGCCATCAGCGTAGGCGGTAACAAATTCATCGTTGCTATGGTTCCGGTCGGGCCGGTACCAACTTTACTGCGAAACGGCGAGGCGGCCAGCAGTTCGATACCGATGTTATCCGTCGCCATATAGGTGAAGGTTAAACCGAGCTGAGTATTGTTATCGACGGTGAAACTTCCGAGGCCCAACACATTATCCGAACCTTCTGTTGGGCGAATCGTCGCGGAACCTGCACGTATAAAGAACTCACCCGCTTCATGCGCCCAGGCTCCGCCAGAGAGACTGCTTAAAACCAGCGCTGCCACTGCTAACTTTTTCATATCCATTCCTTCCCTATGGTTTTTATAAGCGCGCTGAATATACCCACAAATAAGTAAAAACGATCCAACTCAGATCACACTCGTTCCTGAGATTTAACATTCATTGATCTGGATTAATTTTTAACGGTGGATTACTTACAATTAAAACCCATCTGCATCAATTTTTGACTTTTCTCTGTTACAAAAAAGGCGGTCTGGAAGGTTCGTCCCGCTTTCCTGTCAAATCAAAGACGACGCAAATGGTGAAATTATGCTCTAAATGCTTCTGGCGCCCCTTTTTGCTTACTACTCCTTTACAAAGATATGCCTTTCCATACAGGTGTTGATGCTGCCACTTTGACGTCGGCTGGGTTACAATTGCCGGCTTATTACTACCAGCCAGACTCAAGGAGAGTGCATGTCTATCACGGCTAAGTCGGTTTACCGTGACACGGGTAATTTTTTTCGTAATCAGTTCGTTACTGTTCTGCTGATTGCGTTGTTGTGTGCATTTATCACGGTGGTTCTTGGCCATGCGTTTTCACCGAGCGACGAACAGCTCGCACTGTTGAGCAGCGGCGATAATCTTGCGGGTAGCGTAGGGCTATTTGAGCTGGTGCAAAACATGACGCCGGAACAGCAGCAGATCCTGCTGCGCGCGTCAGCAGCGTCGACGTTCTCAGGACTGATTGGTAATGCCATTCTCGCGGGCGGCGTACTGCTGCTTATCCAGATGGTCTCTGCGGGTCAGCGCGTCAGCGCTCTGCGTGCCATCGGTGCCAGTGCTCCGGTGCTGCCGAAACTGCTGCTGCTCATCTTCCTCACCACGTTCCTGGTGCAGATGGGCGTGATGCTGGTTGTGGTTCCTGGCGTGCTGCTGGCAATCGTGTTCTCTTTTGCACCGATAATGCTGGTCCAGGACAAACTGGGTATTTTCACCTCGCTGCGCAGCAGTATGCGTCTGGCTTGGGCGAATATGCGTCTGGTGGCCCCGGCGGTCATCGGCTGGCTGCTGGCGAAAACCCTACTGCTTATCTTCGCACCCAACTTTGCCGTGCTGACGCCAAACGTAGGCGCGGTGGTGGTGAACTGCATCAGCAACCTTATTTCCGCTTTATTGCTGATCTATTTATTCCGCCTGTATATGCTTATTCGTAACTGATCTCTCCCAGGCCCGGAGTACCCGGGCCGTTACTGAAATACGGAACCGATGTATGAAGCAGTTTCTGGATTTTTTACCGCTGGTGGTGTTCTTTGTTTTCTACAAACTTTATGACATCTACACCGCAACTACGGCACTGATCATCGCCACCGCGGTAGTATTGATTTACTGCTGGGTGCGCTATCGCAAAGTTGAAAAAATGGCGCTGATTACCTTCGTGCTGGTTGCGGTATTCGGTGGCCTGACGCTGTTCTTCCATAACGATGAATTTATCAAATGGAAGGTCACTGTGATTTACGGTCTGTTCGCCGGGGCGTTGCTGTTCAGCCAGTGGATCATGAAAAAGCCGCTGATCCAGCGCATGCTGGGTAAAGAGCTAACCCTGCCGCAGTTCGTTTGGTCGCGTTTGAATATTGCCTGGGCGCTGTTCTTCATCGTCTGCGGTCTGGCAAACATTTATATCGCATTCTGGATGCCGCAAAATATCTGGGTAAACTTTAAAGTGTTCGGCTTAACCGCCCTTACCCTGATTTTCACACTGCTGAGCGGCGTGTACATCTACCGCCACATGCCGCAGGACGACAAGTAAATGACCGTAAGCAGTGAAGCGCCACTGGGCGATTTAGTTCTGCGTACGCTGGCGATGCCCGCGGACACCAACGCCAATGGCGATATTTTTGGCGGCTGGATTATGTCGCAGATGGACCTCGGCGGCGCGATTATGGCCAAAGAGATTGCCCAGGGCCGAGTAGTGACTGTGCGTGTCGATGGCATGACGTTCCTGCGTCCGGTCGCGGTCGGTGACGTGGTGTGCTGCTACGCACGCTGCACCAAACGCGGCACAACGTCGATTACGGTAAACATTGAAGTGTGGGTGAAGAAAGTCTCTTCAGAGCCTATCGGTCAGCGTTATAAAGCCACCGAAGCGCTGTTTATCTATGTAGCGGTGGACAACGAAGGGAAGCCGCGGCCATTTCCGCAAGCGTAAAATAATAAACCGGTCTTGATGACCGGTTTTTTTTATTACAGGAAACCTAACAGTTTAAAGAAGAAGTATCCCGCCACAATCACAATCACCGGCAGAACGTACAGTTCGAAAATCTGTAAAAAGAGGGTGTGGTGAGGAACCACAATTTTTGCCTCAAGTTGCTCTCTGCTTAAGCCTTCCGGCCCTTTCGCTTTCTCGAGGATCAGTTGATCCTGCACGCCTTCACGCACAAACTTCGCCTGACGGCTCATGCGCGCGCCCGACGACTGCAGAGCCAGGCCGACAAACACCAGCGCGAAGATAATCCAGAACCCAATATTCAGGCTGTGGTGAAAATCCGGCTGCGGCGAGTTGTACCAGAAAAAATTCAGGAACGGCGTATTAAAACGGATCATCTCAATCATTACGTGAGCAAAATCGAGCAGAACGGCGTCGATGCCTGGCTGCTTCTCACTGTGCTCAAACATGAATTTGAACACCGATATTAACGTGGAAATCACGGCCGGGATAAAAATGACCCAGCCCAAAATACGTTTCAGTACGGCGATGCGTCCAGCTTGTTGATACGTCATGGGTTCCCCTTGTTCAGACGCGCTTTTTGTTTCGCTGTAAGTCTACCTTTAGTTGTGGCTTTTCGCCTGCGCTTTAAAAGCGATATGGTGTACGATTAGGTCGAATCTCAGGCCTTTTTACCTCTACAGGAGTTGCCTTATGACAGCCCAGCGTCAAATTCTTGCCGCTATCTTTGATATGGATGGTTTACTGATTGATTCCGAACCGCTGTGGGATCGTGCCGAACTGGATGTTATTGCCGGTTTGGGTGTCGATATTTCACGCCGCAACGAATTGCCTGACACGCTCGGTCTGCGAATCGATATGGTTGTAGAACTCTGGTTCGCGCAACAGCCGTGGAACGGGCCGAGCCGTGAAGAAGTCACCGCACGCATCATCAGCCATGCGATTTCCCTGGTTGAAGAACAACGTCCGCTGCTGGCTGGCGCGCGCGAAGCTATTGCACTGTGCAAATCTCAGGGTCTGAAGATTGGTCTGGCATCTGCTTCCCCGCTGCACATGCTGGAAAAGGTGCTGGCAATGTTCGACCTGCGTGAGCAGTTCGACGCCCTCGCCTCCGCCGAAAAGCTGCAATACAGCAAACCACATCCGCAGGTGTATCTGGACTGCGCCGCGAAACTCGGTGTCGATCCGCTAACCTGCGTGGCGCTGGAAGACTCCGTTAACGGAATGATCGCCAGTAAAGCCGCACGTATGCGTTCAATCGTGGTACCTGAACATGAAAACCAGGCAGACCCACGCTATGTGCTCGCAAACGTGAAGCTCTCCTCGCTGGAGCAGCTGACTACCGAGCACCTGTTCGGTTAGGCTCTTCTGCCCGGCAGCATCGTTGCCGGGCAATTGTCATAAAAACGCCACCACCGTCAAAATAATTAAAACATCGTTTTATTTTAGTTTGAGTTTTCACGCCCTCGCCTCTATGCTTCTCGCATTACCTGCATCATAGCGATAAAAACAGGCCAGAGGAGTGCTTATGATTCTCAATGCGTTCAATCTTTCCGGAAAAGTGGCGATTATCACCGGCTGCGATACCGGTTTAGGCCAGGGTATGGCACTAGGGCTTGCTGAAGCCGGGTGCGACATCGTTGGCGTGAGTCGCAAAAACCCACAACAAACGGCAGAGCGCGTTCAGGCGCTAGGCCGCCGATTCAGCTTCGTTCAGGCCGATCTCAGCCAGCAGGATAAAGTTGAAGAGATAGTTACCCGTGCGGTTTCCGAAATGGGGCGTATCGATATTCTGGTTAACAATGCCGGAACCATTCGCCGGGAAGATGCGCTGAATTTCAGCGAAAAGGACTGGGACGACGTGATGAATCTGAACCTGAAATCGGTGTTTTTCCTCGCTCAGGCCGCTGCCCGCCAGTTCATCCGTCAGGGTGACGGCGGAAAAATCATTAATATCGCGTCGATGTTATCCTTCCAGGGCGGGATCCGCGTACCATCCTACACCGCCTCAAAAAGTGGCGTGTTGGGCATCACTCGCCTGCTGGCAAATGAATGGGCGCAGCATGGTATCAACGTTAATGCCATTGCTCCGGGCTATATGGCGACCAACAACACTCAGGCTCTGCGCGAAGATGAGGACCGCAACAAAGCGATTGTCGAGCGCATCCCGGCCGGTCGCTGGGGAAACCCGGAAGACCTGCAGGGACCGGTGGTATTTCTGGCCTCGGCGGCATCTGATTACGTCAACGGTTACACACTTGCGGTAGACGGTGGCTGGCTGGCCCGCTAAACGCGGGATTTTGCAAACAGTTACACCGTCACCTCTTCCGCCCACTGTATAAAAACCCTATACTGTATGAATTGACAGTTTGACGGGTTTTATCATGACGGCGGAAGGCCACCTGCTCTTTTCAATAGCCTGCGCGGTGTTTGCCAAAAATGCCGAACTGACTCCGGTTCTGGCGCAGGGTGACTGGTGGCATATTGTTCCCGCTGCGGTATTGACCTGCCTGCTGCCGGACATCGATCACCCGAAGTCCTTCCTTGGGCAGCGCCTGAGCTGGATAGCCAAACCCGTGGCGCGAATATTCGGCCACCGCGGCTTTACCCATAGCCTGCTGGCGGTATTCGGCAGCCTGACCCTGTTCTATCTAAAAGTGCCCGAAACCTGGTTTATTCCTGCCGATGTATTGCAGGGCATGGTGCTCGGCTATCTGAGTCATATTCTTGCCGACATGCTGACACCTGCGGGCGTGCCGTTACTGTGGCCGTGCCGTTGGCGTTTCCGCCTGCCTATTCTCGCACCGCGTAAAGGGAATCAGCTCGAACGCGTGCTGTGTATGGTGTTGTTCGTGTACGCCGTGTGGATGCCGCAATCTATGCCGGATAACAGCGCCGTCCGCTGGTCATCCGGCCTCATTAGCGAACTGCAATTTCGCTTCGACAAGTTTATTAATCACCAGAATGGCCATTAAATCGCCTGCAAGAGAGTTTTTGGAATAATCCATTCCATTTGAATATAAGCGTCAAATCACACTTCTGATAATCTTGCGCCATTAGAGCGTGTCTATTTTTAGACACAATAATGAGATCAGGAGAACGGGGATGAATTTTCCATTAATTGCGAACGTTGTAGTGTTCGTGGGATTGCTGTTTGCTCTGGGGCAAACACGAAATAAAAACTGGAGTCTGGCCAAGAAAGTGTTGGTCGGCCTCGCGGTCGGCGTGGTCTTCGGCCTGGCTCTGCAGCTGATTTACGGCGCAGACAGCGCAGTGCTGAAAGAGTCCATCCAGTGGTTCAACGTCGTGGGCAATGGTTATGTCCAGCTGCTGCAAATGATCGTCATGCCGCTGGTCTTCGCCTCCATTCTTAGCGCCGTGGCGCGTCTGCACAATGCGTCTCAGCTGGGTAAAATCAGCTTTCTGACCATCGGCACCCTGCTGTTTACCACGTTGATTTCTGCGCTGGTCGGTGTGCTGGTGACCAACCTGTTTGGCCTGAGCGCTGAAGGTCTGGTTCAGGGTACCGCTGAAACTGCGCGTCTGAACGCGATTCAAAGCACCTACGTGGGCAAAGTGGCTGACCTGAGTGTACCGCAGCTGCTGCTCTCCTTCGTGCCGAAAAACCCGTTTGCCGACCTGACTGGGGCCAACCCAACGTCTATTATCAGCATCGTGATTTTCGCCGCCTTCCTGGGTGTGGCCGCGCTGAAATTGCTGAAAGACGACGAGCCAAAAGGCAAACGCGTACTGACTGCCATCGACACACTGCAAAGCTGGGTGATGAAACTGGTGCGTCTGGTGATGCAGCTGACGCCGTACGGCGTGCTGGCGCTGATGACCAAAGTGGTGGCCAGTTCTAACCTGCAGGACATCATCAAGCTCGGCGGTTTTGTGGTGGCGTCTTACCTCGGTCTGGCGATTATGTTTGTGGTGCACGGTCTGCTGCTGGGTGCTAACGGCGTGAATCCGCTGAAGTACTTCCGCAAAGTATGGCCAGTGCTGACCTTCGCCTTCACCAGCCGTTCCAGCGCCGCGTCTATTCCACTGAATATCGAAGCGCAGACTCGCCGTCTGGGCGTGCCGGAATCTATCGCCAGCTTCTCAGCCTCTTTCGGCGCCACGATTGGTCAGAACGGTTGTGCGGGTCTGTACCCGGCCATGCTGGCAGTGATGGTTGCGCCAACAGTGGGTATTAACCCGCTGGATCCACTGTGGATTGCGACGCTGGTCGGTATCGTCACCGTCAGCTCTGCCGGTGTGGCTGGCGTCGGTGGTGGTGCAACCTTTGCAGCTCTGATTGTTCTGCCTGCGATGGGCCTGCCGGTTACCCTGGTCGCACTGCTGATTTCTATCGAGCCGCTGATCGACATGGGCCGTACGGCGCTGAATGTGAACGGTTCCATGACTGCCGGGACGCTGACCAGCCAGTGGCTGCGCCAGACCGATAAAGCGGTAATGGAAAGTGAAAACGAGGTGGAGTTGGCACACCGTTAATCTGTGCCGCTTCCCATAAAAAAAGCGCCGATTCGGCGCTTTTTTTTATCGTTCAAACTACTCTTCGATTTCGCCTTCCTGACGCATTTGCGTCGCCCAGCGCTGGGCGGACTCCGGTCCGGTAAAAGCCTGTGAACGCTGGAATCGATTCCCCATCAGCACGAACGCGACATACTTCCCCCGCAGCTTCCAGACATCCCGATAGCCATCGACTTTCGAGGCGTGATCAGGCGGTGCCGGTTCGACACGAGGCACATAGCTGATCACGGGGCGATTGTTGTGTTGACGCAGCGGTTTCATAAGCGGAAAAGCACCAGAACGAAATTCAAAGTCAGTAAAAACCTATCATAGCCGATTGTGGTCGCCACCGTCGCGCCCTGTGTGCGAAATCGCGCCTGCCCCAGTGAGATGAATCGGAATTACGCCTGTGATGGCCGGAGAGCAGCACCCTGTGTTCTATAGTTAATAGGTTTTGACGCAATGTTTGACGCAACAACGACCCTTTTCTAATAACGAAAACAGGAGACGAGTGCAATGTCGACAAAAGATAATAAAACCCCCCCGCATCAATCCCCGGTACACGATGCCACTGAATCCCAGCCCGGTCTGGACTCCCTTGCCCCTGACGACAATTCGCATCGTTCCAGCCCGCATCCGACGGCGCCAGGCGAAGAGCCTACTGCGCCGGGCAGCCTGAAGGCGCCCGATATCGGCAATGAAAAACTTCATGCTTTGGAGACTTTTCGCAAAGGCGGCGACGATGTGCCGCTGACCACCAATCAGGGACTGCGAATTGCCGATGATCAAAACTCCCTGCGCGCCGGGGCGCGTGGTCCGACGCTGCTGGAAGATTTCATCCTGCGTGAAAAAATCACCCATTTTGATCATGAACGCATTCCTGAACGCATCGTGCACGCCAGAGGTTCGGCGGCGCACGGCTATTTTCAGGCCTACAAAGACCTGAGTGATCTTACCAAAGCCAGCTTTCTGGGCGACGCTGATAAAATCACCCCTGTCTTCGTGCGTTTCTCCACGGTTCAGGGCGGCGCAGGCTCAGCCGATACGGTGCGTGATATTCGTGGATTTGCGACAAAATTCTATACCGACGAAGGGAATTTCGACCTGGTTGGTAACAATACGCCGGTGTTTTTTATCCAGGACGCGATGAAGTTCCCGGATTTCGTTCACGCGGTAAAACCCGAACCGCACTGGGCCATTCCGCAGGGCGGTAGCGCCCACGACACTTTTTGGGATTATGTTTCCCTGCAACCTGAAACGCTGCACAACGTGATGTGGGCGATGTCAGACCGCGGTCTGCCGCGTAGCTATCGCACCATGGAAGGCTTCGGCATTCACACCTTCCGGCTGGTCAACGCTGAAGGGAAATCCACGTTTGTGCGTTTCCACTGGAAACCCGTGGCAGGCAAAGCGTCGATGGTTTGGGATGAGTCGCAAAAACTGACGGGCCGTGACCCTGATTTCCACCGGCGTGAACTGTGGGAAGCGATTGAAGCCGGGGATTATCCAGAGTACGAACTGGGCCTGCAGCTGATCCCCGAAGAAGACGAATTCAAATTCGACTTTGACCTGCTCGACCCGACCAAACTCATTCCCGAGGCACTGGTACCGGTACAGCTGGTAGGGAAAATGGTGCTGAACCGTAACCCTGATAACTTCTTTGCCGAGAATGAACAGGTCGCGTTCCACCCTGGCCATATCGTGCCAGGCATTGATTTCAGTAATGACCCACTATTGCAGGGGCGACTGTTTTCCTACACTGATACACAAATCAGCCGCCTCGGCGGGCCAAATTTCCATGAAACTCCAATTAACCGCCCTGCCTGCCCGTATCACAATTTCCAGCGTGACGGCATGCACCGGATGGATATCGACACCAATCCGGCGAACTACGAGCCCAACTCCATCAACGATAACTGGCCGCGAGAAACCCCGCCTGGCCCGCATCGCGGTGGATTTGAGTCGCATCATGCCCGGGTTGATGGCGATAAAATTCGTGAGCGCAGTCCTTCGTTTGGCGAATATTACGCGCATCCGCGTCTGTTCTGGAACAGTCAGACGGCGGTGGAACAGCAGCATATCGTCAGTGCCTTTAGCTTCGAGCTGAGCAAAGTTGCCCGGGCGTATATCCGCGAGCGGGTGGTCGATCAGCTGGCGCATATCGATCATCAGTTGGCAAACTCCGTGGCCGATAACTTAGGGATTACGCTGACTCAAGAGCAACGAAACATCGCCCCACCTGCCGCCATTAACGGGATTAGCAAAGACCCGACGTTAAGTCTGTATGCTATTCCGGGCGGCGGTGTGAAAGGCCGCGTGGTGGCCGTTCTGTTGAGCGATAAACCGGTGGCAAAAGAGGTGCTGGCGCTGCTAAAGGCACTTAAGGCACAGGGCGTACACGCTAAGCTCCTTTACTCACGGATGGGCGACGTCATCGCCGATGATGGTTCGGCATTACCGGTGGCGGCGACTTTTGCAGGCTCGCCTTCGCTGACGGTCGATGCGGTGATTGTGCCTGGCGGGGATATTGCCAGCCTGGAAAAACAGGGTGATGCCCGGTATTACCTGCTCGAAGCGTATAAACACCTGAAGCCGATTCTGCTGTCCGGGGATGCGCGTCAGTTCAAAACGCTGTTACAGGTGAGCGAAAAAGGTGAGGAAGGTTTAATTGAAGGTGACAGTGTCACCGATAAGCTAATGAAATCCTTCCTGACCCAGCTCGCCGCGCATCGCGTATGGTCGCGGGCAAGTAAAATCCCGTCTATTCCTGCGTAAGCGACTGGTTTTTAGGGTAAAAAAATGCCGGGTGCGACTGCGCCCCGGCCTAACCCCTAACACGGTGCCCTGGGAGAATCCGGGCACTAACATTTCAACCAACCCTAAATAATCTGAGTTGCACATCTGCCGCTTAAAGTATCGCGGGTTAAACGTCGCGGTAAGTCCCGAGACGGTAGCCGCGCTCGGCAACGGCATATTTCAGTGACGGCGACGTCAGTACGTCGAGTTCCGTCAAACGCGGGTAGCAATAGGCGCTGCTCATAATCGTGTTGTCCACAAACGCCGGATGGCACATCACTTCAACGGATGATTCCCCTGCCCGCGCGGACGTTTCCAGCGTTTGCAGGAACAGTTCTTCGGTGATGGCATCGCCATAAAACTCATCCGCAAACCTGGCGCTGCTGCGCACGCCTAAATCATCCAGCACATGCAACTTTTGCTGATTACGGTCGATACGCATCGCCACGCCTTTCGCTTTAGCAAACGCTGCCACAATCGGGAAAATCTGCGGGATCATGTGCACATGGTGATGGCTGTCGAGGTGCGTTGGTTCGCAGCCGAACAGGTCAACAAAGCGGTGATACTGGCAGTCCAGTTCACGGGCAATCTCTTCCAGCGGCAGCGTGTCTTCTTCCGCCATCTGCCAGATCCACTTACCCAGTTTGCCTTCACGCGTCAGGCCTGGCATCGCGGACAGTGGCATTCCAAGAGTGAGAACAAAATGCATCCCCACCGCCAACTCCGGTAAACAGCGGCTCATCTGAGCCGCATGTTCAATGGCCGCGCCGTTCACCAGCGCGGTAGTGGACGTTACCAGCCCATTTTTACAGGCGTCGACAATGCCGTAGTTTTGCCCTTTACTCAGGCCAAAGTCATCGGCATTGACGATTAGCACACGCTCCATTTGCAACTCCTTTTACTGCTTGAGGGTTTTCACCGTTTCGGCAAAGTTCGGCAGCCACTTTTCATGGGCGAGAATCAGCTCGCGGGCCAGCACTTCTGCATCTTTGTCGGAATGAATCAGCGGACTGAGGTTCAGCGCCAGCAGCACATCGTTAAACTCACCGCTCAGCGCCGCATGGCTGGCCGCCACTTCGAAGCCTTTAATAGTGTGAATCAGCCCCAGAACTTTATCATCGAAATGGGTCAGACGCGGGTGCGGTTTCGCGCCGTCGCGGCCCAGAATACAGGTCATTTCGACCGCCCAGTCCGCCGGGATGTTCTCCACGTGACCGTAGTGCGGCACGTTGACGTAATGTTCAGCCTGCTTGTCATTGTAGATAGCGTTAATCACTTCACAGGCGGCGTCGGAGTAGTACGCCCCACCGCGCTGCTCAAGCTCTTTCGGCTTGATGTTGAGGTCCGGATCTTTGTACAGCTCGAACAGCTGTTTCTCGACCTTCTGCACCACCTGTGCACGAGCGCCGCCTTTGTAGTATTCGCCCATTTCGATGGCCAGCATCTCTTTCTGCTTGAAGTAATACAGCAGATAAGAGCACGGCAGCAGGTTCAGGGAGCGAATCAGGCCTTCGCTGAACGGCATATCGAAGATGTTTTTCACGGTATTGGCGGTCAGCTTACCGGAGGCTACGCCGTCCAGCAGTTCGGCAAAGCGGGATTCGCCGTTCACGATAACGTCGCGTATGAACACCATGTGGTTCAGGCCGAACAGGTCAATTGACAGATCGTCTTTATCAGTGAGTTTCAACACATCGGTGATGAACATTTTCATACCGATTGGGATATTGCACACACCAATAAAGCGTTTGAAGTCGGTGTGACGATAAACTGCTTCAGTCACCATGCCAGCCGGGTTAGTGAAGTTAATCACCCATGCGTCCGGGCAAATTTCCTGCACGTCTTTGATGATATCAAACACCACCGGAATAGTGCGCAGACCTTTGAACAGGCCGCCTGCGCCGTTGGTTTCCTGGCCGAGATAACCGTGGCTCAATGGAATACGTTCATCTTTCTCACGCGCCTGCAGCTGGCCAACGCGCAGCTGAGTGGTGACAAAATTAGCGTCTTTCAGCGCTTCACGACGGTTCAGGGTTTTGTGCACCGTCATCGGCACGCCCGCTTTCTGTACCATGCGTTCGCACAGCGCGTGAATAATGTCGAGCTTCTCCTGACCGCCTTCCACATCCACCAGCCACAGTTCGGTGACCGGCAGTTCGTGATAACGCTTAATAAAACCTTCCAGTAATTCCGGGGTATAGCTGCTGCCGCCGCCAATAGTAACGATCTTTAATTTCTGGCTCATAACTTTCTCCCTCGTTACCCGCAAATGATGTGTAGCTGACTCGCCACAAAACACGCGGATAGCTAAACGAATTCGGTGTGTGCGGCGTACCGCACGGCGTTAATTAATGACGGTGAGCTGTTTTCGATAATTGCTGGGTGTAAATGAGGTCAGCTTTTTGAAGGTCTTAATAAACAGACTCGGACTGCTGTAACCTGATTCATACGCAATATCGGTCACCGAATAATTGGTAATTTCCAATTGCTTCATGGCGAAGTTGATGCGGATATCATTAATTATCTGCATCGGCGTCTTACTGTAAAAACGCTGCGTTGCCCGGGTCAGATATTCCTGAGACTTACCGGATAGCGCGACCATATTTTCCAGCGCACCTTCACCAAATTTATGTTTATCGTGCATCTCTTCTACGGTTGTTTTTAACCACTGAGGAATAACATCCTGTGACTGCTCCTCACGGAAATGGCGCAGACGGTTAATCACATAGAACGAAACCACTTCAATAAACTCATCAAATTCACTTTCGCGGAAATTGAGTGAGGCAATAACCGACTCTATATAGCTGAGAAAGGTACTTTTAACCGAGTAAACCTGTGAGGCCACCAAAAAACTGGGTAACAGCGGCTGATAGTGCTCTTCAAAGAAACGTTTGCTGATGCCAACGTTCAGGATGCGGGTCGCGCCGAACTCGTAAAAGCTCTGGTGGTAAGACCCCATCGGGATGAAGACAAAATCCCCGCGCTCCAGCATCACCCGTTTACCATTGATTTCCTGGTAATAGCGCCCGGTTAACACGAGAGTGAACTCGTAGTAATCGTGCTGGTGTAAACCGCTGATGCTTTCCGTTTTGTTGTAGATGAAGACATGAAAATTCTTACCGTTAAACAGTTGTTGTTCAAGCGCGGTACTAATTTCCAGGGTCGTCATCTTTGGTTGCCTCATGGTGGTATCTACCCGTTATTGTACTTTCTCGTGAAGCTCAATCAATTCGGCAACCAGCTCGCGGGCCAGCATTGAGGTCATAAGATGATCCTGCGCATGTACCAGCACCAGGCTGACCTTCATTTTGCCTTCGCCTTCATCGCTTTCGATGAGCTGCGTTTGCACGCGGTGCGCTTCACTCAGCGCGATGCGGGATTGTTCCATTGTGGCTTTTGCCGTCGTGAAATCGCCCTGCTTGGCCTGTTTCAACGCGGTGTACGCCAGGCTGCGTGCCTGTCCGGAGTTAATGATAAGCCCCATAACCACTTCTTCGAGATCGTTAACTTCAACCTCATCTGCCACGATTTTATCCAGATCGAACATAGCTATTCCCTCTTTACGTCTGGCGGTACGGGAGCAACTCCCGTACCGCGTTACATCAGAATTTCAGTGCGTTAGCGATATCTTCTTCGCTCTCTTCCTGCTCAATAACGGCCTGTGCTTTGTTGGATACCGCCACGAACGGCAGGTACACCACCACCGACACCCCGAGGTTAAACAGCGCGACACACAGCGCCGCAACGCTACCGTTACTGTTGAAGAAGGCCCCCAGGCCGGTCGGCATGGTCCACGGTGCCAGGTTGGTTACCGGTGGGATAATGCCCATCGAGTACGCCAGCAGCGTGATAGCGGCCAGAATTGGCTGAACCAGCACGAACGGAATAAACATCACCGGGTTCATGATGATCGGCAGACCAAACAGAATCGGTTCATTAATCTGGAAGATGCCTGATGGCAGCGCCAGTTTCGCGACCTGACGATGGTCAGCACGACGTGAACCAATAAAGATGGCAATAATCAGACCCAGCGTCGCACCGGAACCGCCCAGCAGGATGTAGGAGTCGAGCATCGGCTTGGCCCAGAAGTGGAACTCTTTCCCGGCTGCGATAGCCGCTTCAACAGAGCCATACTGCTGGTACAGTGCGATGTTTTCCAGCGCCCACGGGGTCATGATGCCGTTGTCCAGCGCGGTGAGTGCCAGTGAACCGTGCACACCAAAGAACCACAGCAGTGAGTTAAAGATAACGTATGCCCAGCCCACGACGCTGCCCATTGACGCCAACGGTTTGGAGATGGAATCGAGGATAATCTGGTGGAAGTTGCTGCCATGGGTGGCCAGCGCCCAGGAGATAACACCGAACACGGTCAGGATAAGGAAGCCAGGAATCAGCGCCGAGAAAGAGCGGGAAACCGAGGTCGGTACGCTATCCGGCAGAGTAATCACCCAGTTACGGCGTATGACGAAGGTAAACATCTCCGCCACAATCAAACCTATGACCATGCCCGATATAATATTTTGCCCACCTAACCAGTTAGCCCCCACCGCATAGGCTTCGCCCACGCTATAAGGGGTGACGGTCATAAAGGCCGCGACGGATAACAGGCCCGCCGCCAGGGGATCAACCTTGCGTTCTTCAGCCAGCGCCATACCAATGAAAAAAGGCGCCATCAGCGACATAATGCCCAACGTACCGTTGTACACGTTGCCGCCGATGGCTTTAAAACCATTCAGGGTCTCAATGGTGGAAGCATCTAACCGAATGCCCATCGAATAGAAAAACGAGCCTTCGCCAAAACTTAAAAACACGTTATTAATTAAAACGAACATGGCCCCTGCGAGGGTCAACGGCATCAGTTTAATAAAACCGTTTTTAATCGCATTAATATGCGGCTGCTTTCCTATTTTTACAGCAAAAGGAAGGAGTACCTTTTCAAGAGAGCTAATAAATTTACTCATAGAAAATACCCTTAAAGGCCGCAATAAAATATTGCGGCGATTGTGTGTGAAATTACTCTTTGACGGGAAAATTAAAATAATAAAGCAAAAATTACTGCGCTGCTGCTTTCTTAATCGCCGCAACAGCAGCTTTCAGTACACCTAAACCATCTATCTTGCCATACAACACTGAATCAATAACTTCTACCGGCTTATTGGGCAGCAGACGCTGAATTTCCGGCAACATATAAGCGATTTGTGGGCCCAGTAATACGACGTCGGCGTCGACACCTTTTTCGCCCGCGAGGGTTTCTGGGAAAGCGTCAATAACAACCGGCACTTCGTACTTCTCAGCTTGTGCGCGCATTTTTGACACCAACAGAGAGGTGGACATGCCCGCAGAACAGAATAAGTAGATATGTTTCTTTTCCATACTCGCTTCCTCAATAGGTATTTACTGACCGCCGCCGGGTAATTCATCCCGAACTCAACGGGGCGGGCTTATGACGGTAACGAATTGTTACTTTGTGTTTGTAAGGTGAGTATACGGCATCGCAAAGGTGCAAGATAATTCCTGGCAGACCTAAATTGTCTCTCATTGACCTTCAGTTATGACTACCCTCACATTTTGGCCAAATAATTCGCGCAATTAAATAAGCAGCAGCAGGCAATAAAAAACCCGGCCAGATGGCCGGGCTTGCTCAGGACTCAGCTAAATGTGTGAGTCGCTTACTTCGCAGTCTGTGGGTCGGTGTCGTACTCAGCACAGGTCTGATAGCCAGAATTGATCACGTGACCAGTGTCATCCAGTGCAACGAAATACGTTTGAGCTTTACCATCACGTTGACCCAGGATGTAGGTCTGACAAGTACCACGAGCATGAACCATGGTAATTTCAGAAGAAGGCTTACCGGCAACCTGCAGAACCTGATCGCGGCTCATGCCTTTTTTAACGTCTTTCACCACTGGCTGAGTGAATTGGTCCTGCGTACGGTCGTACGCGGTACAACCCGCCAACATGGTCAGTACTGCTGCTGCACCTAAGATTCCCGCTACATTCTTGTTCATACATCGTCCTCTTTTTTTTTACTCAAAATAATTCGAGATGTTGGCAGGCGGCAAACCTGTAAGTCCCCAGGAGCATAGATAACTATGTGACTGGGGCGCACAGGTGCAGCCAACACACCAACAACTTGAAGTATGACGAGTTATCAGTGTGTTATAAGCCTGGAATAAATAGTGCTATTTATCAACCCAAGAGGCAAACTGAGTTAACTTTCAGATAAATCTAGTAATAAAGCGATATCCTGCTGAATTGCGGCATTTTACGGCAGTCAAAAATGTGATCCTTGTCGTTTTCTCAGCAAAGAGGTAGCTTTAGCAGATAGAAGACAACCTTTTTTGGGAGGGGTAAATGGCTCTGCAACAAGAGATTATTGAGGCGCTCGGCGTTCAGCCGCAGGTCAACAGCGAAGCAGAAATTCGCCGCAGTGTGGATTTTCTGAAGTCGTATCTCACCACATATCCGTTTATTAAGTCACTGGTGCTGGGCATCAGTGGCGGTCAGGACTCCACGCTCACCGGCAAACTTTGCCAGATAGCTATCAGTGAACTGCGCAAAGAAAACGGCGACGACAGCCTGAAATTTATCGCTGTGCGCCTGCCGTTTGGCGTTCAGGCTGATGAACAGGATTGTCAGGATGCCATCGCGTTTATCCAGCCGGATCGTGTGCTGACGGTCAACATCAAGGGCGCGGTGCTGGCGAGTGAACAGGCACTGCGTGAAGCGAGTATTGAGCTCAGCGATTTCGTGCGCGGCAATGAAAAAGCCCGCGAACGCATGAAAGCGCAGTACAGCATTGCCGGAATGACCAAAGGCGTGGTGGTCGGCACCGATCACGCGGCTGAAGCGGTTACCGGGTTCTTCACCAAATATGGCGACGGCGGCACCGACATCAACCCGATTTTCCGCCTCAACAAACGTCAGGGCAAACAGCTGTTAGCCACGCTCGGCTGCCCGGAACATCTGTATCAGAAAGCCCCGACTGCCGACCTGGAAGATGACCGCCCTTCTCTGCCGGACGAAGCCGCGCTTGGCGTTACCTATGAAAACATTGACGATTATCTTGAAGGCAAGCCGGTCGATGCAGGTACTGCCCGCATCATTGAAGGCTGGTACCTGAAAACTGAACACAAACGTCGGCCACCGATCACCGTTTTCGACGATTTCTGGAAGCGTTAATACGCCACCCTCGCCGGGTAACGTTTGTTTACCCGGCGACTTTCTGCTGATTTTTTCACCTTTTTCCTCCAGCGCAACGCTGCTATACTGTTCGGATAAACAGTATCAGGAGTCAATGTGGCCAGGCGTCAATCCGCCCCGCGTCTTGAATTTGAAGCGGCGGCAATCTACGAATATCCCGAACACCTGCGTCCGTCGCTGGAAGCGCTGCCTTCCCTGCCCGGCGTCTACACCTTTCATGGCGATAGCGATACGCTGCCGTTGTACATCGGGAAAAGCATCAACCTCAGAAGCCGTATTCTCTCGCATCTGCGTACGCCCGACGAAGCCGCCATGCTGCGCCAGTCGCGGCGAATCAGCTGGGTACGTACGGCGGGTGAAGTGGGCGCATTATTACTCGAAGCGAAACTCATCAAAGAGCAGCAACCGCTGTTTAACAAGCGCCTGCGCCGCAATCGTCAGTTGTGCTCGCTGCTGTTAAACGGCGCTCAGCCGCAGGTGGTGTACGCCAAAGAGATAGATTTCGCCCATCAGCCGGGGCTGTACGGCTTATTCGCCAACCGCCGGGCGGCGCTTCAGGCGCTGCAAACTATCGCCGATGAGCATCAGCTGTGTTACGGATTACTGGGGCTGGAAGCCGTCACCCGCGGGCGCGGATGTTTTCGCTCAGCGCTGAAACGTTGCGCCGGAGCGTGCTGTGGGAAAGAGAGCGAGGAAGCGCACCACCAGCGTTTGCTGGCGGCGCTGGCAAAATTGCAGCTGAATTGCTGGCCCTGGCATGGGCCGATTGCGATGAAAGAAGATGCGGTGGATATGACCGAGTATCACATCATCCACAACTGGCTGTGGCTCGGTTCAGTCACCAGCCTTTCTGCCGCCGAGGCGCTGCGCCGTTTACCCGCCGGGTTCGATCATGACGGTTATAAAATTCTCTGCAAGCCGCTGTTAACCGGCCAGGCTGAGATCATCGACCTGACTGACCCCCGTTAGCGGCCACGCTGGGTTCCAGCTGATGGCGCTATAAAGGATTTTGCCTTCGTCTTTCAGCAGGCGAATGGTGTGATGTTCGTCCTGCCAGTACGCGCCTTGATCGGCAGTCAGCAGTTTGTCCCCCAATTGCCACGCGCCGCTTAGCACCAGCACCATGCCACCGCGCGCGCCAAAAGTGGTAAACGTCCGGTCAGCGACGCGCACTTTGGCCTGGCAGCGTTCGCGTCGGGTCATGATATTGAGATCCATCGACATCTGCCCTTCAGAAAGCTGCGCCCGCACCGTTTGCTCTCCGGAGAAACGGAACGGCTGGAATCGCTTTAAGGTGTGATGGAACGCGTTCCCGCCGTCGAGCGTCACCTCGCCGCCTTCAAGCAACGTTATCACCCTGTCCACGCCGGGGAATGCAGAAAACTCACCGCTGCCCGCAATCGACGCAATACTGGCACGCCAGTTGAAATCACGGGTGGCAGGCGGAAAACAGCAGAGTTCACGGGTTTCGCCCGCGCCATTTTTCCACAGACTGACCGGCATTTTGCGGATATCAAAGTATTCCATCATCACTCCTGAAGAACGACTCAGGCTGCTACGACGGCAGCCATATTTTTTATCTTTTTTTCACGACATACGGAGTATCGGCAGAAGGCACGAAGAGCCTTAGCGGCTTTATGCACTTATTGCGGTGAAAGACACGTAACGGTTTGATGTCCTTTAATAAAGAGTCAGCGTGTGTACGAGGAGAATAGCGGGAGTGTGGCAACGGGCAAAGGGACAATAAAGAAAAACCGCCGGTCCTGCCCACCGCCTGTTATGGGCGTGTGGGCAAGACCGGCGGTCTTTAAGTCAGCTCGGCTGGAACTACTCAGCAGATGACTGCATCTTACCTTCTGGCGCGTGACGTTCTGTCAGACGCTTCTCAAAATTGGCATTAAATTGCTTTTTCTGTTCCGGGGTCAAGATGTTGTAGATCTTGTTCTGCGTTTCCATACGGGAAACCGCCATGTCTTTGTGCTGGGCTTCCATTTTGGTCACCATTTCTTCGGCTTTTGCTTTGTCGAAGGAGTCGCTGGCAATCAGATTATGCATGGCACGACGTTCGTCGAGGGACGGACGCTGCATTTTGCCGCGCTGCTCTTTCATGATGTCGCGGATTTGCTGTTTCTGCGCGTCGGTCAGGTTCAGGCCTTTAAACATCATGTCGTGATGCATACCCGGCTTGCCTTTATGGTGCATCATCGGCGCGCTTTCAGTGGTAGTGGTCGTCGTGTCTGCTGCGTGAGCCAGGTTAGCAGCGCCCAGAGCCAGGGTAGAAGCGATAATCAGAGCAGTTGTCATCTTTTTCATAATATGTTCCTTACTTTCAGTTATTTTCTACGGCGCATTGCCGTGTTGACGAGATTAACTTTACGGGGTTTAACGTCAATTAGTCAGAGCAAGCGTAAAACAGTGAAAGTATAAAAAGCAATTTTTCGTCAATTGTGGAGGAAATAAGGAAAAAGTGTGGAGAGTTGCAAGAATAAATAGATAACTGGCTGTTCTGGAAGAGATTATGAAGAAGTCTACCGCAATCCTGATTAATTAAAAAGCGGTTCATAAGAATAATCCGCAATTTCCGCTGTAAACACGTTTCGCCTAACAAATAAAAAGGCGGCGATGAAGGACATTCACCGCCGCCGTTAATGGTTTCAGGCTTCGCGTACCAGCATCAATCCGGCACGAAGCCCGGGTGCAACATTGGGATTGGGGAACAGAACATACTCGGTGTCATGTTTCACCAGCCAGCGCGTATCGCCCTCTTCCGCCAGCAGCGTGCCTGCGGGGAAAAGCGTGAAGTTCAGCGTCTCAGCGGACATATGCAACTGGAAGCGGTCGTCGTGGCGGGTGATTTGCTGTGCAACGCGATATTTCAGCGGCAGCGGCGCAGACGTTATCTCACCGCCAAGCAGCTGCGTCAGCGCGGTCTGCGTGGTGGCAAACTGGCTTAAATCGTTGTGGCCAAACGGCAGCGCCTTACCAAGCTCCAGCGTGCAGGCAAACGCGCTAAAGCGCTCTGTACTGTAATGCGTAAACGTCCCGCCGGGGGTTTGATGGAACACTAATGCCTCCAGCCCTGCCGCGCCAAGCCAGTGCAGGAAGGTATCATCCCACGGCTCTTTACGCATCGGCAGCACGCCAAAGCGTACGTGATGCGAGCCGCGAATGGCGGTATGCATATCGAGATGCCAGCGCAGGGAATCCAGCGGCTGCCAGAACTGTGACAGCGCGTGCTCAAGGCGCGCCGCGCGGGCAGTCTCCAGCGACGGCACAAACTCATGCCAGCGCCCACCGAACATCCGGTTCATATCACTGTGCAGATAACGTTTGTTGTCCACCAGCGCCGGAGGATTCCCCAACACCAGCAGCACCCGCCAGCTCAGAACGATCTCGCCTCTGAACAGCCCTTTCAGCAGCGTATCGACCATTTCTACCGGTGCGGTTTCATTGCCGTGAATGCCCGCCGACAGCACCAGCGCCCGGGAACAGTTCGCGAACGGCGTCAGCTCCAGAATGCCGCGCTCGTGCCATTGCCAGTGAAACTGCGCCGTTTCGCCGCGCGTATGCGCCGGGTTATCACCCGAGAGCGTCAGCGCCAGAAAGTCCTCCATCCTGCCTCCTTTACTGCTGGAACGGATACACCGAACCGAGATCCAGAATTTGTGTCAGCCGATCCAGTGCCTCACGCCCTTCGTGCAGCAGCTGTGGATCAGCCAAATCCGCCTGAGTCAGGCGGTCGCGATAATATCTGTCGACCCAGCTATTCAGCGTATCGAACAACGCATCGTTCATCAGCACTGAGGGGTTCACGGCCTGAAGCTCGGCCTTGTTCAGCACCACCCGCAGGCGCAAACACGCCGGACCGCCGCCGTTGGCCATGCTTTCCCGCAGGTCAAACACCTTCAGTTCGTTAATCGGGTTATCCTGCGCCAGCACGTCATCCAGATACGACCACACGCCCTGATGCTCGCACGACTCCTGCGGCAGGACCAGCATCATGCTGCCATCGGGCTTGCTGAGCAGCTGACTGTTAAACAGATACGTTGATACCGCATCGTTAACTGACACGCGAGAGGTCGGTACTTCCACCGGCGTAAAGCCCGGCACGCGCTCACGCAGTTGGGCCAGTAATTGTGGCTGATTCAAAAACGCCTGTTGATGGCAAAACAGCACCTGTCGGTTGCTGACCGCAATCACATCGTTATGGAACACACCCTGGTCGATCACCGCCGGGTTCTGCTGGGCAAAAATAATCTGCTGCGGGTTCACCTGGTTGAGTCGGGCCACGGCCTGACTGGCCTCCAGCGTCTGGCGGGCCGGATAGCGCTGCGGCTGCTGCGGGCCACCCTCTTCTCGCCCGTACACGAACATTTGCAGGCCAGGCTGATGGTAATCGCCGCCAAGACGGTTATGGTTCGCCGCCCCTTCGTCGCCAAACATCGCCACCTGGGGCAATGCGCTGTGAACGGCAAACGCCTGCTCATCATTGAAAATCGCCCGCAGCACCGCTTCGGTGGTCGGCGCTTCGCTGGCACGGTGGAATTTGTTATTGAGATTCGCCACCGTCAGATGCACTTTGCCATCCAGCGCGTCCGCCGACGGGCAGACCGTCGCCGCATTCGCCACCCACATCGACGAAGCGGAACTTACGGCGGATAATAACTGCGGCGATTGGGCCACCGCTTTTTCGATGACCAGCTCATCGCTGCCAGTGAAGCCCAACTGGCGCAACAGCGGCACGTTCGGGCGCTCCTGCGGCGGCAGCACCGCCTGCTTAAAACCGAGATCCGCCAGCGCCTTCATCTTCAGCAGGCCCTGTTTCGCCGCCAGTTGCGGGTTCGACACGCGGAAACGGTGCTTCGTCGAGGCCTCATTGCCGAACGACAGCCCGGCGTAGTGGTGCGTCAGCCCTGGCAGCCCGTCAAAGTTCACTTCCCAGGCTTTCATGATTTCACCTCAGCGGATAAATCGAGGCCCGGATTGAGCGTGCCCGGCAGACTTAGCCCCGGCGACTCCAGGCTTGCCATCGGCCACGCGCAGTAATCGGCTGCATACCATGCGCCCGGACGATGGTTGCCCGAGGCACCCACGCCGCCGAACGGGGCCGTGCTCGCCGCGCCGGTCAGCGGTTTATTCCAGTTGACTATCCCGGCGCGCGCTTCCAGCAGCAGCTGATCGAATTTCTCACGCTCGGTAGATACCAGCCCGCAGGAGAGCCCATAACGGGTGTTGTTCGCCAGGGCAATCGCGTCGTCAAAGGTGTCGTAACGCCAGACGCACAGCAGCGGGCCAAACACTTCTTCATCCGCCACATTTTGCACTTCGGTCATATCAATAATGCCCGGCGTCACTAACGACGTGCCGGGTTTCAGCAAACGCGGCTCCAGCAGCGTCACCCCGCCGTTGGCGACGTGTTGCTGCCACGCGGTACGGACATTCTGTGCCGCCTGCTCAGTAATCAGGCCGCCGATAAACGGCTGCGGCTCGGCGTCCCAGCTGTCAGGCATGATCCGACGAGTGACCTCCACCAGACGTTTCAGGAACGCGTCCCCGGCTTCACCGCGTTTCACCAGCAGACGACGGGCGCAGGTGCAGCGCTGTCCGGCGGTAATAAATGCCGACTGTACAGCGACGTGAACGGCGGCATCCAGATCCTGCGGCTCATCGACGATCAACGGGTTGTTACCGCCCATCTCCAGCGCCAGAATCTTTTGCGGCTGGCCCGCCAGCTGGCGATGCAGCGTAAAACCGGTATTCGAGCTGCCGGTAAACAGCAACCCGTCGAGATCGGCCTGCCCGCTTAACGCTTCACCGACCGCCCGACCGCCCTGAATCAGGTTCAGCACACCCACCGGTAAGCCCGCCTGCTGCCACAGTTTCACCACCGCTTCGCCACTCATCGGCGTTAATTCACTCGGCTTGAAAACCACGGTATTACCCGCCAGCAGCGCAGGGACGATATGCCCATTTGGCAAATGACCGGGGAAGTTATACGGGCCGAATACCGCCAGCACGCCGTGTGGACGATGGCGCAGCGTGGCCGCGCCGTCAGGCATCGGTGTTTCCTGTTCGCCGGTGCGGCTGTGATAGCCCTTCACCGAAATGGCAATTTTGTTGATCATCGCGCCGATTTCCGTCGCCGCTTCCCAGCGTGGTTTGCCGGTTTCGCGGGCTATAACCTCTGTCAGCGCCTCTTTATTGCTTTCCAGCAGCGCGGCAAATTTCTCAGCAATCTGCTGCCGCGCACTGAACGGCTGTTTTGCCCAGCCGGGGAACGCAGCACGGGCGGCTTTTACCGCCTCGCTCACCTGTTGTGCGTCGGCGTCATTGCCCTGCCACACTGCTTCGTGGGTGACCGGATTGGTTTTGCTGCGTGCCTCTGCGCGCCCGACGACCCAGTCGCCATTGATCCATAAACTCATGCTTTTTTCTCCTCAGGGCAAAGACGAACCAACCGCACGCGGTCGCCCGCATGGCATTTCAGGGCATCGAGCTGTTTTGCGCTCAGTAACAATTTGTCGGTGTGCGGGTCAGCCTGCACCAGCATCGCGCGGAACTGCTGATACTGCTCATTGGCCACCAGACAAGTCGGCAACTCGCCCGGCCCCGGCTGGCCTTCACCCACTTCCACCAAACGGCTTTTGCGGATCGCCCGCACCCGGTCGATATCACACTCCAGCGTCGGGCCGCCGTCGAAAATATCGACGTAGTTACGGTAGCGGAACCCTTCTTTTTCCAGCACCGCTCGCGCGGGTGCGGTTTGCGGATGCACCTGACCAATCACACTGCGCGCCTCTTCGGAGAGGAAATCGGTATAAATCGGATGCTTGGGCATCAGCTCGGCGATAAAGGCTTTTTGCCCGGTGCCGCACAGGTAGTCTGCACGGGCAAACGGCATTGAGAAGAAGCGCTGGCCGAGGCTTTCCCAGAACGGGGAGTAGCCGTGCTCGTCGATCACGCCGCGCATCTCCGCCACCACTTTGTCATTAAAGCGGTCACGGAAGGCGGCCATAAACAGGAATCGGGATTTCGACAGCAGGTAGCCGTTGCCCTCTTTGCGCCATTCCGGGTCAAGGAACAGCGTGCAGAGTTCGCTGCTGCCGGTGTGATCGTTACTCAGAAACAAGGTCGGCAACGCGTTGTAAACGTTCAGCTCTTTCGACGCATGCACCTGGGTGCCGACGCGATAGTTGTACCAGGAATCATGCAGGCCGACCGCGACTTCAATCGCACAGATCCCTGCCACGGTGCCGCTGGCGGTATCTTCCAGCACAAACACGTAGCCCTGCTCGCCTTTCTCGAGGCTGCCATTCCAGGTATTGATGGCGCGTTCAATCCGCGCCGACAGCGTTTTTTCATCGGCAGGTAGCGACGTCAGGCCGCCGCCGGTTTTCCCTGCAAGCGCCAGCAGGCCGGACAAATCCTCGCGTCCGACCGGGCGGATAACCATCATGATGACACCTCAGAGACAAAGCGTTCGCAGGTTTCAGCGAAACGATCGAGGCCCGTTTTCACCTCTTCTTCGCTGATAATCAACGCAGGCGCAAAGCGCACCACGTTGGCCCCGGCGATCAGCACCATCAGGCCGTTTTCCGCGGCGAGCTGGCTTATCTGCTTCGCTTTCCCGGCGTACCCGGATTTGAGTACGCAGCCGATCAGCAGCCCCATTCCGCGAATGTCGTCGAATAAATCGAATTTCGCATTGATGGCGGTCAGGCGTTCGGTAAACCACTGGTTGCGCTGTTTCACGCCGTTCAGCACGTCATGCGTATTAATAATAGAAAGCACTTCCCCGGCCACCGCGCAGGCCAGCGGGTTGCCGCCGTAGGTGGTGCCGTGGGTGCCGACCGTCATCACGCGGGCAAATTCATCGCGTGCCAGCAGCGCCCCAATCGGGAAGCCGCCGCCGAGCGCTTTCGCCGTTGACAGCACATCCGGCGTCACGCCGTAATGCATATAGGCGTACAGCTCGCCGGTACGGCCCACGCCGGTCTGCACTTCGTCAAAAATCAGCAGCGCGTTGTGGCGGTCGCACAATTCGCGCAATTCTTTCAGGAACGCTGGCGTGGCAGGCACCACGCCGCCTTCCCCCTGAATAGGCTCAACGATCACTGCGCAGGTATCATCGTTGATGAGCGCTCTTGCCGAGTCGATATCGTTATAAATGCCGTGCTGAATTTGCGGCGGCAGCGGCGCGAAATCCTGGGAATAAGAAGGCTGGCCGCCCGCGCTGACGGTAAATAGCGTGCGCCCGTGGAAGGCGTTTTTGAAGGCCACAATGCCGCTTTTCTGCGGGCCAAATTTGTCGTGGGCATATTTACGCGCCAGCTTCAGCGCCGCTTCGTTGGCTTCCGCCCCGGAGTTACAGAAAAACACTTTGTCGGCAAAAGTGGCGTCAATCAGCTGTTTTGCGAGCTTCAACACTGGCTCGTTGCTGTAGCCGTTACCGGTATGCCAGAACTTTCCGGCTTGTTCGGTCAGGGCGCGAACCATCGCCGGATGCGCATGGCCCAGGGCGTTCACCGCGATCCCACCCGCAAAATCAATGTACTCTTTGCCCTGCTGATCCCACAGGCGAGACCCATCTCCACGTACCGGAATAAAAGGCGCCGGGGCGTAAACCGGCATCATCCAATCGTCAAAATTTGCACGCGTAACTGACTGAGACATAGCAACCTCTTCTTCCGGTAAACACAACGTTATTGTGATGTTAATTAATATGAGCACTTGTACTGTAAATGTATATTGCACGCATCGTGCCATCCAGCGACAAAAGTGCATAAACGGAAGCGGGTAACTGAATATCAATAACTTACAACCAATCGCTATTCACCATTAATGCATACAAAGTGAATAGAAACCGATTTCATCGCCATTAGAAGCCCTAATAAGAGCAACATTATGCATTAGTAAATCTTAATTCGCGATTTGTGAGGGCTGCGACATTTGTCGTAAATTTCCGCCCCAAAACGGGGCGTCGTGCGCCAAAACGGCGCATCGCTGGCGGATAAATCGGTCATTAAAACGCCAGGCCGCCATTCCGTTTGCTCCTGGCGAACCCTGTTTGTCGCCCTTCTCCCGCTGCACTACGCTCAAGAGGTTTATTTCACTGGCACCCGGCGGGGAAACCTATGCGGCTTTTTGATGCGGTACTGATTGGCGCGGGCCAGGCGGCCCCGTCTTTGGCGGTTGAACTGGCAGTACGCGGTCAGCACGTCGCCATGATTGAAGGCAATATGTTTGGCGGCACCTGCGTCAACTTCGGCTGCACGCCGACCAAGACCCTGCGTAAATCCGCGCGGGTGGCGCACATGGCGCGTCGGGCTGCGGATTTTGGGGTGATCACCGGGCCGGTGAGCGTTGATTTTTCTGCTGCGATGGCGCGGATGCGCGCCCGGGTTGAGACCTCGCGCAGCGGGCTGGTCCAGTGGCTGGAAGGCACCGACAACGTGGAAACAATCCACGGCTGGGCGCGTTTTGTCGGGCGCGACGGCGAGCGTTTTCTGCTTGAGGTTAACGGCGAAACGCTGTCTGCCGCGCAGGTGTATCTCAATACCGGCACCCGGGCGTTTATCCCGTCGCTGCCCGGTCTGGAAAACGTGCCGTATCTCGATAACGCAAGCCTGCTGACACTGACTGAATGCCCGAAGCATCTGGTTATTCTCGGGGCCAGCTATATCGGGCTGGAGCTGGGGCAAATCTTTCGCCGGCTTGGCGCGGAGGTGTCGATCATTCACCGTGCGAATCGCATTGCCGAGCGTGAAGACGCCGACGTCAGCGAGCACATTACCGATTTCCTGCGCGATGAAGGGATAACGTTTTATCTCAACAGCAGCATAAAAAGCCTGGCACCCACCGCAGACGGGCTGAGCGTTCAGCTCGCAGACGGCCAGGAAATAAGCGCCAGCCATTTGTTAATCGCCACGGGCCGCCAGCCTAATTCAGAACGACTGAATCTCGAGGCCGTCGGCATTGAAACCGACGCGCGCGGCTTTATTCGCACCGATGCGCATTTCAATACCAATGTCGCAGGCATTAAAGCACTGGGCGATATCAACGGGCGCGGCGCGTTCACCCACACCAGCTATCACGATTTCCAGATTGTGCTGGCGGAAATTGACGGTCAACAGCCGGACGGCCAATGGCACGATGCCGACCGGCGCGTACTGAGTTACGCCATGTTTACCGACCCGCCGCTGGGCCGGGTGGGCATGACGCTGGCGCAGGCTCGGGAACAAGTGAAACAAGGCGCGCAAATCCTGGTGGCCGATTTCAACATGGCCGACGTCAGCCGGGCCAAAGAAGAGAGCGAAACCTACGGCATGATGCGCCTGATTGTCGATGCGCAGAGCGAGCGCTTCCTCGGCGCGGCGATCCTCGGTATCGGCGGGGATGAACTCATCTCAGTGATTTCCAACTATATGGCCAGCGGGGCCAGCTACCGCCAGATGCTCCAGGCGCTGCCGGTGCACCCTACCGTGGCAGAGTACTTCCCGACGGTGTTGGCAAGGCTTAAGCCGCTGAGCTAGAAACAAGACCGGGGCCGATTAATTCGGGCTCAATGCGTGGGGTATTCTTTGGAACCGTTGCTCTGGATGAAACTGGCCTGACGTCATTGTCTTGAAAATTTAGGATCGGCGGGCGGGTTAATCATCTTTGTTTAGTGACCGGTTTGTGCCAGGAGCGGACGTCGATAAATTCTCAATCGACTAAGCTTTTGGCTGGTTAAACATCGCGTTTTTCCGCCCATTTCAGCATTGCATCGAGAGCAGGGCACAGCGCTTGCCCCCATTCAGTGAGTCGATATTCCACTTTCGGCGGCACCTGGGGATAGACCGTCCGCGACACGATCCCGTCGGCTTCCAGCTGTCTCAGTTGCTGCGCCAGCATTTTCTGCGAAATGCCGGGGATCAGTTTTTCAAAATCTGAATAGCGCTGTATCTTCCCGTCAAAAAGATGAAAAAGTATGATCAATTTCCAGCGACCTTCCAGCAGTCGCAGGACATGTTCCACACCTCTGGCGGCAGATTCCGGGTTATATAACTTACTCATAATTCAGTCACTCACTTTTTCGTGCGTACTTGTCAATTTCACAGTCTATGTTGAATATAACAGTACTGTAAATAACGGGAGTACTGAGCCATGTCAATCACATTACCGCACGCTATTTCTACCTATTTCTCTATCAGCAATGGTGCAGATATCGCCAGAGTTAAGGATTGTTTTACCGTCGATGCTGTCGTAACCGACGAAAATAAAACCCATCAGGGCCACATGGCGATCGCGGCATGGCAACGTGCCGCGCAGGACACGTTTGACTACAGCGTTGAACCCATTAAGGTTCTTAACGAAGGTGACCGGGTGACGGTCACTTCGAACGTCGTCGGTAACTTTCCCGGTAGCCCGGTAAAGCTTAATCATTCTTTCGGCCTGATCGGCGACAAGATCAACACCCTGGAGATTCTCTAATGTCATTGGATCTTGATTTCCAGGGTAAACGCGTGCTGGTTACTGCGGGTACCAAAGGCGTCGGTAAAGCGGTGGTCGGGCTGTTAAAACAGCAGGGTGCCAGGGTGTTAACAACCGCGCGCCACGTGCCCACGGAATGTATTGCAGACGCCTTCGTGGCGTCGGACCTGACCACGGTCAAAGGGTGTGCCTCAGTAGCGGAGGCCGTTCAGGCACACCTGGGAGGAATCGACATCATCATCCATGTGGCGGGCGGTTCTACCTCACCCGGAGGTGGATTTGTGGCGTTAGGCGAAGAGGAGTGGCAACAGGAACTCAATCTTAATCTGTTGCCCGCGGTACGTTTAGATCGCGCGCTGTTGCCAGGGATGCTGATGCAGGGAGGTGGGGTGATCATTCACGTCACTTCTATCCAGCGTGAACTGCCGTTGCCGGAATCCACCACCGGCTATGCAGCAGCGAAAGCGGCGCTGTCAGCGTACAGCAAAAGCTTGTCGAAAGAGGTATCGCCGAAGGGAGTTCGGGTGATTCGCGTCGCGCCCGGCTGGATCGAAACCGAAGCTGCGGTGGCAATGGCGGAACGACTGGCTCAGCAGGCTGGAACGGATTACGAAGGCGGTAAGCAGATCATCATGAAGGCACTCGGGGGTATTCCGCTGGGTCGCCCTTCAAAACCCATTGAAGTGGCTAATCTCATTGTCTTCCTAGCGTCATCTTATGCTGCCGCCATCACCGGCACTGAATATGTGATAGATGGCGGCACCATCCCGACTGTATAGACAAGTATCTTAATCGGCTCATTCTGGTAGCGAATGATAGGCTTGCGCCCTCCGGGATAAAGGTGCCAGAACCAGGAACTCAACTCAAAGCCACGTAAGTGGCTTTTCTATGAAGTCTTAAACGAGACTGCTGGGTGATACCATGCTCCCATTCTCTTCTTCGCCAATTTCCGCTCCTCGCTCAGAGCGGACCTTCTGCTCCGTGAGTTAGTCCACTCTGTGCCAAGAGATGAAGTTGTTACAGCATTTTGTAGTAATCACTGGTGAGCAGGTCACTAATCGCAAACATTCAATGCATATCCCGCCCCAATACGGAGCGCTGACATGGCCGCCGAAGATGCTTTTTACAGCCTTGCCAGCATGGGCGAGGGTGTATGGTTCAATGCACAGCGACGAGCAGAATTAATAAAATCACACCATCTAATTAATGGGTCATGAAGATTTGAACGAGCAGTTTTGTAATAAGATAATTTAAATTCTTCAATCGCCTTTTCGGCAACTTCATCAATCACTTACTCCAAATTTATATATGATTTGATCCAGACATGTTAACTCCTTGTGGGGTCTTTATTAGCAATGTTTATCCCTTAAAATAAAATATATTTTTATTTCTAATCCCAATTATTGAATTTGTAACTTTAGAATTTTCTCTTGATTCCTATTTTTTATAATATTAGGTGTTTCTGGTTTATATAAACCGCACTGAACCAATTCGTCAACCTCTTTTGGATTGCCCTCCATTGCAAAAGTCATACTACCCAACATCAAATCGGCCCAACGAGCCTCCTCTACTTGATCTGGCATCTCTCCAGTCATTGTTATTGCACGCGAGCTCATTGACTTAACTACTGCCAGAGTAAATGGGACCTGTGGTGGTTCGATATTATAATTATTCCGCTCGCTGATAAGTTGGTTCAGTTCTTTTGCTTCTTCCATAAGGGTTTGTGGTATCTCATGGTTATTTATCTGCCTGGTAGAGACAATAACCTGTGCCCTTACCGCATCTAAACTTGGCATTATGAAATCTCTGAGAACAAAGTAAAACTCAAGCTGGCTTATTTGTGCAACTTCTGCAGGTTCTCTTAGTTCTATAAACATACGATCTATTATCCCCTTACCCTTTAATGGAGGACAAAGAGCTTTCATATTATGTAGCACATTTTTTTCAAATGAACGGGTTCTGTCAGAAGCAATTAGTACTTGCCTATAATCTTCACGAAATATTTTCAAAATAGCGGACAGATTATCAAAAGCACGCGCGTCTATATTTAACCCAGTTTCTTTCATTTGAGATTCAATTTTCCCCAGCGATGTTGACACAGGTTTTGCACAGAATGAATCCAGTTCCCATGATGATAAAAATGTTTTTTCATCAAGGGTCTTCAGACATGTGCTGTATGCCTGATCCAGTTTATTGGTCAGAGTTAAAAACTGAGAGATGTCTTTATCCGTGTTCTCTCTGAGATCAACCTGTGCATTGTGATAAGTCAGATACTGATGAACTACATAAATACTGCTAATGATCAACAGACATCCAATAGCAATTCGCATAACCCACTGTAGAGAGGATGGACGCTTGAACCAATACCCAAAATGTTCCCGCTGTACAGATTCATACCTCCTAATTTGATTTTCAAGTGTCTGCCACCCCCAAAACGTTACCGGAAAGCGTCCTTGAAGCAAATGCGACTGAGTAATCTGCACGGCTTCATCTTCAAGATCGACATCATTTGGGCAAGTCGACAGAATGTAGAAGTGAGCGATTCTATTCTTGAAATTCTTAGTTTCTCTAACTGCGGTATGAATATCCTTTGGTTTAAGTCTACTACCATAACCTTGATCCCTACCTTTGCACTGAACTGCGATTACATCTCCATTTGGAAGAATGCCAAGCGCATCTACGCCGTTCTGCCGCTGCCCGCTACGGCCATAGGCCTGAAACTTGCAACCATAGATTTCACTCATCAAAGTGATGCAGAGTCTCTCGAAATTTTGCCAATCAGCAGGAATGGGATAGCTTGCGGAGTTTGGGGCCGTCATTCGTAACCTTATTTATTCCATATTCACTTAAGTGATAGTCCATGGTCTGACTAACAAGGGGTTGTTAACTTCTATGACCTTTAGTCAGTAACAGAGTGAAAACATTATGCATCAAAAAAGGGGTGTCGGTAGGATTTACAACAGGTTTGACCTGCTCCCCGTTAATTAGTACACCGCGATGGTCGGGGTTATGTCATCAGTGCCGTTACAGCAATGGCCGACTCAACGTCTCAGAGATCTGCACAACTTCTGTCGGAGCATTACCGCGAAGCCGGTGATGATGGCGTTTTGGCGACGTAAACCTGACGGCGAGGTTAACTATGAAAAATCGCCCTCACTTTTTGCTAAAGAAAATGCGACAGGATCATGAACCAAACGGTCGCATAATAGCAAAACGACCTCAAAAGCGGTTATTTGATGTTGGTTCATGAAGTAAATCCAATGCGAAACGATTTTTAGCGTGAAAAATTCAGTAAGAACAATGCATTATCAACATTTCTGCATGTGAACTGGTTTTGTGTTCGACATAAGTTAAATCAAGTCCAAAGGATGCCGACAGGATAAATGATCGACTACAGGCCATCGACATGGCCAGTGAGCTCCACCCGCTCAAAGGCGACCGCGAAGGCTACGGGTCAATCACCGTCCGGCTAGTAACGTAAATTCTGCTACCAGTCCATCCATACCCCGCCCTTGTCGCTGCTGGCGCGCAGGGTTTCGATAAAGCGCATGCCGGACAGCCCTTCCATAATCCCCGGCAGCAGCGGCGTTGTGCCACCGCGAATTTTCGTTGCCGCCTCACGGTAGATTTGCGCGAAACCTTCCAGATAGCCCTCCGGGTGGCCCGCTGGTGTACGGCATTGATGGCGGATGGAATCATGATTATTCACGCCGTTACGCGTGACGACGTAACTATTCCCATGCAGCGGATGGATCTCCAGAATCTCCGGCTGCTGCTGGCGGAAGCAGATGCTGCCCCGACTACCAACAATTCGTAGACGCAGATCGTTTTCAAAGCCCGGCGCAACCTGGCTTGCCCACAGGCGTCCCCGCGCGCCGTTGGCATAACGCATTTCGGCGTAAACTTCATCGTCCAGTTCGCGTCCTTCAATGCGGGTCAGCAGCTCTCCTCGAATGGATGCTGGCTCCATCCCGGTGACAAACGCCGCCAGCTGCCAGGCGTGAGTGCCAATGTCGCCAATTGCCCCAGCCCCCGCAAACTGCGCTTTGCCGCGCCAGCTGGCTTGCTTGTTATCCGTCAATTCCAGCCGGTCGTTCAGCCAACCCTGCAGGTATTCCACTTCCACGTTGCGGATGTCGCCAATTTCGCTGTTGGCGATGCGCGCCCTCGCCTCACGCACCATCGGAAGCGCGCTGTAGTTATGGGTCAGAATAAAATGCGAGCCGCTCTGGTTGATGAGAAACGCCAGTTCTTTCCCTTCCGCAAGACTGACGCCCAGCGGCTTGTCGCAAATGACATGAATGTTCTTTTCAATGAATGCTTTGGCGATGGGAACGTGCAGGAAGTTAGGCGTGACGATGGCTACGGCTTCAATGCCGTCCGATCTTGCGGCCTCTTGTTCCGCCATCTTCTGCCAGCTTTCGTAGCTGCGGCCGGGCTCGACAAACAGTGCTTCTCCGCTGCGTTTCGCCACCTCCGTCGAAGAAGAAAACGCGCCCGCAACCAGCTCAAACTGATCGTCCAGCCGTGCCGCGATGCGATGCACGCCGCCAATAAACGAACCCTCACCGCCGCCCACCATGCCCAAACGTATGCGTTTCATCGTCCCCCCTCCAGTCCGAGCATTTTTTGTACTGTCGCTATGTCGCTGTCGTGCTGCGCAAAATCGTCAAAAGCATACTCAGCAACCGGAATGATGTGGTCGGAGATAAACTTCGCCCCTTCGCGCGCGCCCGCTTCGCCCGATTTCAGACAGCACTCCCACTCAAGCGTGGCCCACCCCTCGTAGTCATACTGCGCGAGCCTGCTGAAAATGCCTTTAAAATCGACCTGCCCGTCGCCCAGCGAACGGAAACGTCCTGGACGCTCAACCCACGGCTGGAATCCTGCATATACGCCGCTGCGGGCAGAGCGTTGAAACTCCGCATCTTTTACATGGAAGGCCTTAATACGGGAGTGATAAAGATCGATAAAGCCGAGGTAGTCCATGTGCTGCAGCAGCATGTGGCTTGGGTCAAAGAGAATATTGCAACGCGGATGGTTATCAACGAGTTTCAGAAAACGCTCAAACGTGACGCCATCATGCAAATCTTCACCGGGATGCAGCTCATAACAAACGTCGACGCCTGCCTCATCGAAGGCATCCAGTACGGGCCGCCAGCGTTTTGCCAGCTCCTTGAAGGCCTCATCGATAAGCACGGCATTGCGCGGCGGCCACGGATAGAAATATGGCCAGACCAGTGCGCCGGAGAAGGTGGCGTGGGCCTTCAGGCCCAGGTTTTGCGAAGCCCGGGCCGCCTGCTTCAGGCTTTCAATGCCCCACTGCTGGCGGGCCTGAGCATCGTGCGCCAGTTCAGGCGGGGCAAAACCAGCAAATGCAGCGTCGTAAGCCGGATGCACGGCAATCAGCTGGCCCTGCAAATGCGTTGAAAGCTCGCTGATTTTCAGACCGACGTTAGCCAGTGTGCCGCTGATTTCCGCACAGTAGTCTTTGCTTTCTGCTGCTTTGCGCAAATCAAAAATATGCGGCAGATGCGTCGGGATCTGCACCGCTTTGTAGCCCAGTCCGGCTGCCCAGACTGCCAGGGTATCCAGAGAGTTAAAAGGCGGTCTGTCGCCAATAAACTGGGAGAGAAAAATAGATGGCCCTTTTAGCGTTTTCATTACGAAACCTCCTTAATGTTCACCATGCGCTGCTCGCGTGCCGCGAGATCAGCCGCCAGCACCACCGCCAGGCTCTCAATGGCCTGCTGCTGGTGCTGCGTTAAATCGTTATCCTCAAGAATTGCGCGGGCAAAATAGCGCTGTTCCTGACGGCAGAGTTCAAAGTGGTCAGGTTCGCTGGCCGCGCTTATCCATTCATCCATTTGGGCGAATTCACCGTCGGCGTTTAGCCGGGAGTGATGCAGACGCAGGGACTCCGTGCGGGTGTGCGCTTCAACGTTTGCGGACTGCCCTTCACCGCCCGCCTCGCGGGCAACGATGGAGGCGGAACCCTGCGGCCCGATAACGTCCTTAATAAAGAACGCCGTCTGGCTTACCATCGGCCCCCAGCCCGCCTCGTACCAGCCCACCGAACCGTCGGTAAAGCGCACCTGGAGCTGGCCGTAATTAAACTGTTTCTCCGGGATTTCATCGCTTAACCGCACGCCGATAGCGCTGACTGAAAGCGGACTGGCCCGGGTCATCTGGCACATCACATCCAGATAGTGCACACCGCAGTCCACGATCGGCGACAGCGACTGCATCAGCATTTTGTGGGTGTGCCAGGCAGTCCCGGCACTCTGCTGGTTAAGGTTCATGCGCATCACCAGAGGTTTACCGAGCGTATGTGCCAGTTCAATAAACTGCTGCCAGACTGGGTGATGACGAAGAATGTAGCCAACGACGAGTTTTTTACCCGTCAGCTGGGCCGTTGCTGCTACGCGTTTAGCACCGGAAACGGTGGTAGCGATGGGTTTCTCGATAAAGACATGACAACCAGCGGCCAGGGCCGTCAGCGCCAGCACTTCATGGGTGTCCGGCCAGGTGGCGATACAAACTGCATCCGCCTGTGTCTGTTGAATCGCCTCCTGCATATCATTGAACAGCGGGAGTTCGGCCCCCAGTTGCCGCTGAAGACGATTTTTGGAGTCTCCGCGGGCGACCAGCCCGCAGAGAGTAAATTCCGGAAGCGCCTGATAGGCCAGAGCGTGAGCTGCGCCCATATTGCCGCAGCCCACTACCAGCACCCGGAGTGCCCTATCTGCCATTAGCCGCACCTTCTTTGTAATGGAAGGTGAAGAAGAAGATCGCGGCGATAACAACTGCAGCGATAGCAGGCATCCACCAGAAGTGCTGCCACTGAACCAGCGCCTCAGCCCCCTGCGCGGTGACCGAGCGGTTGAACACCGCACCACTGATCTGCGAGCCGATGAGCATCCCCAGCCCGTAGGTGAACAGCACCAGCAGGCTCTGCGCCTGGCCTTTCACCTTGTCGCCCGCCACTTTATCGGTATAGATAAAGCCGATAACGAAGAAGAAGTCGTAGCACACCCCGTGCAGGATAATGCCGATGTAAATCATCCAGCGGGTTTCCTCCGCGATGCTCAGCGCGAACATGGCATAACGCGCAAACCACGCGAGCATGCCGATCAGCAGCATCATTTTGATGCCGAGGCGGCGGAAGAAGAACGGGATCAGCAGCATGAACAGTAGCTCGGACATCTGCCCAAAGGCAATTACCCCGCTGACGTTTTCAAAGCCCAGCGCGGAGATAAACGGCGCGGCGTAGGCGTAGTAAGCGGCCAGCGGAATGGAAATCAGCGTGGCGCAGATAATAAACACCATGAAGTGCTTTTGTTTCAGCAGCGCAAAGGCGTCGGCGCAGACCAGGTCACGCATGGAGAGAGGTTTGCCGCGATCCGGCGCTGGCGTGTTTGGCAGCGTGAAGCTGTAGATGCCCAGTACCACCGAGGCAACGGCAGCCATGGTAAAGATGCCAGTGCTGTCGGATAGCCCGCTCATCCCGACAATCAGACCGGCAACAATCCAGCCGATGGTGCCGAAGGCGCGCACAATCGGGAAGCCCTTCTCGCTGTTTGCCAGGCTGTGAAACGCGACGTTGTTGCTGAGCGCGATGGTCGGCATATAGCAAAGCATGTAGGCGAAAATGACCCACAGCAGACCACTTTGCCCGCTTTCAAACATACCCGGCAACCACCACAGCAGCGCCGCGCCAACAAGATGCAATATGCCCAGCACTTTCTGCGAGGCAAAGAAACGGTCAACCAGCATCCCGAGTACGAACGGCGAAAGGATCGAGGCGATTGGCCCGGTGGAATACGCATCCCCTATCACCGCGCTCAGCCCGTATTTGCCCATCACCACGCCCAGCGTCACGTACCAGGCACCCCAGACGAAAAATTCCAGAAACATCATTAACGACAGGCGCGGGATCACCCATTTATGGGTAAGTACCTGAGCCCCAACGGCTGATTGAGAAGACATACATCCTCCACGACAGAGTATTGATTTAAGGGTAAGAGGTTATTTTTGTAATCGATTACATTAACAGATCATTAAAAATGTAATCGATTTCAGAAGGGTTGCCATCATGCCTGCGAATTATTTGATACTATTGATGCAAATCTGGAATGTGCTTCACAAATAGCCACTGCGCTTAAAGGATCAGCATGTCGATAGAGAAAGTCGCGCGTACTGCAGGTGTCTCCACCGCCACCGTCTCCAGAGTGCTGAACGGCAATCCTGCGGTTAAGCCTGATACCCGTGACAAGGTACTGGCTGCCATTCAGTCCTGCGACTACCAGCCCAACCTGCTGGCCCGTCAGCTTCGCACGGCGCGCAGTCGCATGTTATTGGTCCTTGTCTCCAACATCACCAACCCCTTCTGTGCTCGCGTCGTTCGCGGCATTGAAGAAGAAGCGGAAAAACACGGCTACCACATTCTTCTATGTAACTCTGAATCCCGACTAACGCGCGAATCCGCCTATCTCCAATTGCTGAGTGGCAAAGTCGTGGACGGCGTGATCACCATGGATGCCATCAGCTGTCTACCGGGCTTAACGACGCTTATCGGCGATTCCCCGTGGGTGCAGTGCGGCGAAGGTGATCCGAGCTATAACGCCTCTTCCGTGACAATCGATAACTTCAAAGCGGCCGCGGCTGCGGTGGATCACCTTACCAGCAAGGGCTACAAGCGTATCGCACTGATCAACGGCGATCTGCGTTACCTCTATTCCCAGCAGCGTGAGGCAGGCTACCGGTCGGCGACAAGCAGTGCCTGGCAGGCCGTAGTTTATGCGGACACGCTCGAATATCAGGCTGGTGTGCAGGCAATGGCGGAACTGTTCACCATGCCGGAGCCGCCGGACGCCGTATTTGCCATCTCGGACGCATTAGCCGGAGGTGCATTACATTACGCCCACATGAACGGAATACGAGTACCGCAAGATGTAGCAATTATGGGATTCGACGGCGTGCCGTTCGGCTCGGTAACCAGCCCGCCGCTGACCACAGTCGAACAGCCAATGCACCAGTTGGGCGTGCGCAGCGTACAGCTCCTGCTAGAGAGAATTGATAACCCGGAGGTGGAAACGGTGAATGAAATTCTGGACTGGAAACTGGTGGTGCGCGGATCGGTGTAGGGGTGAACGGCTTTGTTGAATAAATCAGATTTGGGGCAAGCATCTTCGTAGCTGGTTGCCGTTGTCAGATAATACGCACGCTTTCTGGCATGCCTGCCTTCGTCATTTTGTTCAGTGCACGCACCATGGCCAAAGCCTCTGCAACCTGACCATCGTAGTCACGCAACGTCAGCGAACCACCGAACAACTGCTTTACCCTGTGCGTCGCCGCGTATCGTAAGCACCATCCGCCGCCGCTAACCTGACTTTTCGGTGGGTCTGCCGGACAACCCCCGGGAGAGCTTCAGCGTCCGTGACATCTGCTGTGTGCCAGAAGCGGAAGGTGTTTACATCATACGGCATTTACTTATAGGCGCAGGTCATCTGGATAATCTCGGCCCGGGAAAGGGTTTCTTTCGTAATGATGAGAGTAACAGACGGTCTCCAGGGCATGCCTGATAAGTAGAGCAGTTTCCTTTGTCAGTTGAACTAACAGCATTCGTAGCGGCTGATGCCCTGGCTGCAACAGGGATCAGCCTTTTAAAGATTAATGCATGCTCTGCGTTGGCCTGACTACTATTTCATTTACGTCTACATTATCTGGCTGCTCGATAACGTATCGTACTGCCCGACCTATCGCATCTGGCTGCAAAGCAATGGAACGGTAGCTTTTCATCGCTTCAGCTGCTGTTGGATCGGTGATGCTGTTAGCAAGCTCGCTTTCGACTACACCTGGGTGTACACACGTAACCCTTAGCTGACTATTCTCCTGACGTAATCCATCAGAAATAGCCCTCACTGCAAACTTTGTAGCACAGTAAACAGCAGCGGTTGGAGACACGGTCAACGCACCGATTGAAGCTATATTAATGATATGCCCGGATGCACGCTCCAGCATCGAAGGCAATACTGATGCGATACCATAAAGCACACCTCTGATATTAACATCAACCATTTGGTCCCATTCATCAACTTTAAGCGAGGCCATAAGTGACAGCGGCATAATACCGGCGTTATTGATTATTACATCAACTCGTCCCCATTTAGTCAGGGCATAGTCAGTAAACTGTTGTACTGATTTTCGGCAAGTAACGTCGAGCATATGGCTGTCAACTTCTGCACCATAAAAACGTAACTCCTCCGCAAGCTGAGCTAAACGCTCTTCGCGACGAGCGCCCAATAACAGAATTGCATCAGTTTTGGCCAGTTCCATCGCAATTCCTGCACCAATACCACTGGATGCCCCGGTAATTAAGATCACTTTCTTAGTCATACATCTTCCCCTGTTTACGTAGTGCTGGTGATCTTACTCTGGGCAAACTATAAAGATAATCCGGCGATTACTTAACAGACTCGTAACGATGGCTAACCAATGACAGTTGATAAAAACGCGCTTGAGGTATTCGTACTGGTTGCACAGACTCGTAATTTTCGTATAGCGGCAGAGCGATTGGGAGTGACGCGTTCGGCTATTAGTCAGACTTTACGTCGGCTGGAAGAACAACTGAATATTTCACTGATGCATCGCACAACACGAAGTATTAATCTGACCGAGGCAGGAAAGCAGCTTTATGACGAGGTCGCTCCCGCTATTGAACAACTCAATTGCGCAGTGACAGACATCGCTGAGCAGATTGCAGAACCGCGTGGTCAGCTGCGGCTGGCTGTATCATCAATTGCTGAAAGGATAATTGGTGGCAAATTGCTGGCAGATTTTATTTCCGCGTACCCTCATATCGAACTGGAAATTACTATCACCGATGATGAGTTCGATATTGTGGAGCAGGGCTACGATGCTGGCGTGCGGCTCGGAGAGGTTATCGCACAGGATATGATTGCGATCCCGGTTTCAACCTTACAACGGCAAGTCGTGGTAGCCTCCCCGGGCTATATTACGCAATATGGCGCTCCGCAACATCCCAATGAGTTGATCAATCATCGCTGCATTGGCTGGCGAAAATCCCCAGGTATTGCACCTTATCGTTGGGAGTTTGCCGAACAAGGACGTGATTTTGACGTGAATGTAAGCCCTCAACTCACTACCAACGATATGGGGGTGATGATTCGTACGGTTTGCGCAGGTGGCGGAGTAAGCTTTGGAATGGCAGAATCTTTTCAGCCATTTATCGATCGTGGAGAACTGGTATCGCTTTTAGATGACTGGCTACCTACTTTTCCAGGCTTTTATCTCTATTTCTCTGGCAGGAAACATCTTGCACCAAAAGTCAGAGCATTTATCGATCATGTCAGGATGTGAAAGGTTTTAAGTTTGAATGGTCGAATTATAGAAGATATTTCATAGCCATTTACTATGGGGAAGTGAAAGCGCTAATGCCCGGTATTCGCTCATACCAGACGCGCTGCCAGCACACATAACCTCTGGGAAAACACTTGTTCACCTGCACCCTTCGCAGTAATCTCGCCCGGCACCTGCAACATCCGTTGCCTGGATTAGCCTCCAGAAAAACTTGGTGGATACACAATGGCGGATTTACGCCGTTGAATATTTCACTTGGTGTATGGAGTTCAACCGATGACTCCCCTTCTTCCCCCAGACTGCGATTTACTGACTATCCCCTTTAGCGCCTCAACCGATTTTCTCGATCTGGCCGACTGCTGCGACCGCTTTGCGGCAACCCTGAATGAATGCGTCAGCCAGCAGAACATTGATTGGATAATGGAGGGGTTGTGCCAGCGCATCGGGTTGGCACAACCCCAATCGGACAACAGACGAGTCACACAGCGGAAATTCTGCTAACATCCGTGCATCATTCACCTTGCACAGTGGCAGCGACTATGAAATTTCTTTCTTTTAATATCAACGGCCTGCGCGCCCGCCCACACCAGTTACAAGCCATCGTCGACAAGCACCAGCCAGACGTTATCGGCCTGCAGGAAACCAAAGTTCACGACGACATGTTCCCGCTCGAAGATGTCGCGAAGCTCGGCTACAACGTGTTTTATCACGGTCAGAAAGGCCATTACGGCGTGGCGCTGCTGACCAAAGAGACGCCGATCTCCGTGCGTCGCGGTTTCCCGGGCGACGATGAAGAGGCCCAGCGCCGCATCATCATGGCGGAAATCCCATCCCCGTTCGGCAACGTCACGGTGATTAACGGTTACTTCCCACAGGGTGAAAGCCGCGACCATCCGACCAAATTCCCGGCCAAACAAAAGTTTTACCAGGACCTGCAAAATTACATCACCAGCGAACTGAAGCCTGAGAACCCGGTTCTGATCATGGGCGACGTGAACATCAGCCCGACGGATCTGGACATCGGTATCGGGGAAGACAACCGCAAACGCTGGCTGCGCACCGGGAAATGTTCATTCCTGCCGGAAGAGCGCGAATGGATGGATCGTCTGGTTGGCTGGGGCCTGGTGGACACCTTCCGTCATGCGAACCCGGAAACGCAGGACCAGTACTCGTGGTTCGACTACCGTTCAAAAGGGTTTGATGACAACCGCGGCCTGCGTATCGACCTGCTGCTGGCAAGCCAGGGCCTGGCGCCGCATTGCATCGAAACCGGGATCGACTACGAAATTCGCAGTATGGAAAAACCGTCCGACCACGCGCCGGTGTGGGCGACATTTAAGAAATAACGCCCCTTCGCCTGACGTTGTCGCCGACGTCAGGCGTTTTTGTCCCGAGAAATGCGCGCTGTAGCCTCTTTACTTGCGTGATATCAAAGACGTGGCCCGCCGGGCGCAGGGTAAAATGCGCGTCCCAAATGCCCCTCATACCCCACGGAGAACACGGATGCCAAAGAAGCCCTGAAAAGGACAGAATGTAAGCTGCTCCTGCTATTACTTCTCTCCGGCATTGTGCTTTTCGTTGTTCATCATAGCGGCCTCGCCGCGCTGTTTACGCCTGCCGAAACGGCTGAACGAGGCCCGCAGTGACGCGCGTCTGGCGTTCCCGCGCTGCGCTGTTGCTGGCTGTCTGTATAATGCTGGGCGCTTACCTGCTGTTCCCAGGCGTGAAGGCGTTTGTTGATGGCAGCTTCGCGGCTTTTGCTCACTTCGACAGCGCCGATCTGGAACGTTTCATTCAATCCTGGGGCCCGCAGGCTGCCGCCGTTTCCTTCTTTTTGATGATCCTGCAGGCCATTGTCGCCCCGCTCCCCGCCTTTCTGATCACCTTCGCTAACGCCTCGCTGTTTGGTGCTTTCTGGGGCGGCGTGCTGTCGTGGACCAGCGCGATGGCGGGCGCGGCATTGTGCTTTTATATCGCCAGAATCCTCGGGCGCGGCGCGGTGGAAAAGCTGACCGGCAAAACGGTGCTCGATAGTATGGACACCTTTTTTAATCGCTACGGCAAACACACGATCCTCATTTGCCGCCTGCTGCCGTTCGTGCCCTTCGACCCGATTAGCTATGCCGCCGGGCTGACGTCGCTGCGCTTTCGTTCGTTTATGCTGGCAACCGGGCTCGGCCAATTGCCTGCCACTGTTGTCTACTCCTGCGTCGGCAGCTGGCTGACGGGCGGCACGTACTGGCTGGTCACCGGGCTGCTGACCCTGTTCGCCCTGGCTATCCTGTTGATGACGGCTAAAAAATTCTACGCTGAACGCCAAAAGAGGTCCCGATAATGCGTCTTCTCTCCCGCCGTTTGTTATGGATAACCTTGCTCGCGGTCAGCCCGTGGGCGTTAGCCGCCCAAAGCTGGCAGCAAACCGAACAGGAGGCTCGCGGGCAAACCGTGTGGTTCAACGCCTGGGGCGGCGATCGGGCGGTGAACCGCTATCTCGACTGGGTCAGCGGAGAGGTGCTGCGCGACTACGGCGTTACGCTTAAAATGGTGCATCTGGCTGATGCGGCAGATGCGGTGAAACGCATTCAGACCGAAGCCCGCGCCGGGCGTGCGCACGGTGGCTCGGTGGATTTACTGTGGGTCAACGGCGAAAACTTCCGCACCCTGAAAGAGGCGAATTTGCTGCAAACCGGTTGGGCGCAGACCCTGCCAAACTGGCAGTATGTCGACATGCAAAAGCCGGTGCTGGAGGATTTCTCCATCCCGACAGACGGAGCGGAATCCCCCTGGGGCAGCGCCCAATTAACGTTTATAGCCCGTCGCAGCCAGACGCCGCAGCCGCCGGAATCACCGCAGGCATTGCTGGATTTTGCCACTACGCACCCTGGCACCGTGACCTATCCGCGCCCACCGGATTTCACCGCTACCGCATTTCTGGAACAGCTGCTGTTGAACCTGACGACCCAGCCTGATGCACTCAGGCAACCGCCAAATGACGCTACTTTCGCCGCCGTCACCGCGCCGCTGTGGGCATATCTCGACAAACTGCACCCGCATTTGTGGCGTAACGGCAGCGATTTCCCCGCCTCTCCGGCCCGAATGGACGCGATGCTGACCAACGGCACGCTGCGCCTGTCGCTGACTTTCAACCCGATGCACGCCAGCCAAAAAGTAGCCAGCGGTGAATTGCCGAATGACAGCTTCAGCTTTGGGTTTAGCCAGGGCATGCTCGGCAACGTGCATTTTGTGACGATCCCGGCTAATGCCCGCGCCGTGGCTGGCGCGCAGGTGGTGGCGAACTTTCTGCTGTCGCCCGCAGCACAGCAGCGCAAAGCCGCCCCGGCGGTCTGGGGAGATCCGACGGTGCTGGACATGAGCAAACTCCCGACGCCGTGGCCAGCCGCACAGTCGGAAAAAACGCCTCCGGTGCTGGCTGAACCGCACGCCGCCTGGGTTAATGCGCTGGAGCAGGAATGGTTACGCCGCTACGGCACGCACTGACGGTGCTGCTGTGGGCCGCGATGGGGCTGATTTATTTGCCCCTGCTGCCCGCTGTCGTGCTGCTACTGATGCCCGCGCTGACGCTCGCCAACTGGCAGGCGCTGTTGGGCGACCCGCAGCTTCCTCAGGCAGCGTTGGCGACGATGGTCTCCACGCTTATCGCCGTCGTCGGCGCCTTCGCCCTCGCGTTATCGGTGGTGGCGGCGTTATGGCCCTCTCAGCAATGGCAACGTCTGGCGGCCCGCCTGCCGCTGCTGCTCGCGCTGCCTCATGTGGCGTTCGCCAGCGCGGCGTTACTGCTGTTTGCCGAAGGCGGCTGGTTGTTCCACCTGCTCCCGCAGTTTACCCCGCCGATTGACCGCTACGGTATCGGGCTGGGTCTGACGCTGGCGGTGAAAGAGAGCGTGTTTTTGCTGTGGGCGATTTATGCCCTGGCGGGTGATAAAGGATTAGCCGAACAATGCCTGACGCTGCGCAGCCAGGGTTACGGCCGCTGGCAATGCGTGGCGTGGATTGTGCTACCGCGTTTGCTGCCACAGCTGCGTATTGTACTGCTGGCGACCGCCGCCTGGACACTCTCTGCCGTCGACGTGGCGCTGATCCTCGGCCCCGGCAACCCGCCGACGCTGGCGGTGCTGGCCTGGCAGTGGCTGTCTCAGGGGGATGCTTTGCAACAGGCGCAAGGTTCGCTGGCATGCCTGCTTCTGATCCTGATGCTGGCGGCGCTGGTGCTCGTCGCCCATCTGCTGTGGCGCGCCTTCCGCGCCCGGGTACCTGACTTTCAGGGCGTTCGCCATCCGCAGCCGTTGGCATTACTGGGTAAAGTGCTGGCCTGGCTATTGCCGCTCAGCGGCGTGCTGTGCGCGGTAACGCTGTGGCTATTTTCCGACAGCGAACTGGCGAATATCGACAGTATCAACAATAGTCTGTGGCTGGCGCTGGGCGCATCGCTGCTCAGCCTGGCGCTCTGTTTGCTGTGGCTGGAGTATGGCCCACAGCGCTGCTATTCATTGATCTGGGCCTGGATTTGGCTGCCGCTGGTGCTGCCCGCGCTGCCCCTCGCCGCCGGGCAATATCAGCTGGCGCTACTCAGCTGGCAGGACGGCCAATGGCTGACGGTGCTGTGGGGGCATTTGCTGTGGGTGATGCCATGGATGCTGTTTATTCTGCAGCCCGCCTGGCGACGGCTCGACCCGCGGCTGCTGACGATCGCCCGCACGCTCGGCTGGCGTCGCTGGCGCTGCTTCTGGCGGGTAAAAGGCCCTTTACTGCTGCGTCCGATCCTCGCCGCGCTGGCGGTCGGTTTTTCCGTCAGCATCGCGCAATATTTGCCAACGCTGTGGCTCGGGGCCGGGCGCATTACCACCCTGACCACCGACGCCGTAGCGCTCAGCAGCGGCGGCAGTACGCCAATGCTCGCCACTCAGGCCCTGTGGCAACTGCTGCTGCCTGGCTGTTTTTTCCTGCTCATCGCCCTGCTGTTACGGTGGCTGGGCCATTATCGACAAGGACTCCGTTAATGCTGAAAGTGGATGGTCTGACGGTGACACACTGCGGCAAAACGCTGCTCAATGACGTGGATTTTCAGGTGCAAAATGGCGAAATCCTGACGCTGATGGGCGCGTCCGGAAGCGGGAAATCAACGTTACTCTCATGGATGGCGGGCGCGCTGGACGGCGCATTTCAGGCTCGCGGCCAACTGTCGCTGAACGATCGGCGATGTGACACCTTGCCTACCGAAGCGCGGCGCATCGGCATTCTGTTTCAGGATGCGCTTTTATTTGACCATTTCAGCGTGGGGCAAAATCTGCAGTTAGCGCTGCCCGCCTCGGTACCGCGCACGCAGCGACGTCCTCAGGCTGAAGCCGCGCTCGACAGCGCGGGCTTAGGCGGGTTTTATACCCGCGACCCGGCTACGCTTTCCGGCGGGCAACGCGCGCGGGTGGCGCTGCTGCGTTCCCTGCTGGCGCAGCCTGACGCGCTGTTGCTGGACGAACCGTTTAGCGGCCTCGATGCCGCGCTGCGCGACAGCTTCCGCGCATGGGTATTTGCCGAAGTGAAGCAGCGCCACATCCCGGTGATTCTGGTGACGCATGACGTGGCCGATATCCCGGCCGATGGCCGCTTTCTGCGGCTTGAAAGCTGGGGCTAAACTGCGCCAGCGCAAGGATTTTCCCAAAACGAGGGTCCAGAATGACGCTTCTTTTTTCTACTGACGGGCAATTCGATGAAACGTGTTTCTCAACTGACCGCGCTGGCCCTGCTGATCGGGCTGTCTTCTTCGGTTTCTTTCGCGGCTGATATGCTTTCGCCACTCACCTTCACCCAGCTTCAGCAGCAGAAAGGCGTCGCCATCGACACCCGTCTGAGCGCGTTCTACAACGGCTGGCCGCAGGCACTGAACGGCAGCGAAGGCCATGAACCGGCGGCGCTCAATCTCTCCGCCAGCTGGCTTTCGGCCATGAGTGACGCGCAGCTGACCGACTGGATCAAACAGCACCAGTTGCAGACTTCCACGCCGGTGGCGCTGTACGGGGCCGATAACGATAACGCCGCCGTGGCGGAACGCCTGAAAAAAGCGGGCCTGACCCACGTCAGCCTGCTCGGTGATGCGCTCACTCAACCGGAACGCCTGCAAAAACTGCCGCACTTTGGGCAACTGGTGTATCCGCAGTGGCTGCATGACATGCAGGAAGGAAAAGCGGTGACCGCCGCCCCGAAAGGCGACTGGAAGGTTATCGAGGCGGCCTGGGGCGCGCCGAAACTTTACCTGTTGAGCCATATTCCGGGCGCGGGCTACATCGACACCAACGACGTCGAAAGTGAACCGCTGTGGAACAAAGTCTCTGATGATAAGCTGAAAGCGCTGCTGGCAAAACAGGGTATCCGCCACGACACCACCGTGATTCTCTACGGACGCGATGTGTACGCCGCCGCACGCGTGGCGCAAATTCTGCTGTATGCCGGGGTGAAAGACGTGCGGCTGTTAGACGGCGGCTGGAAAACATGGTCTGACGCGGGCCTGCCGGTGGAACGCGGCACGCCAGGTAAAACCACGCCTGCACCTGATTTCGGGGCCACGCTTCCGGGCCAGCCGCAGCTGATGCTGGATACCGAACAGGCGCGGGGTTTGGTGCATCGCAAAGATGCTTCGCTGGTCAGCATTCGTTCGTGGCCAGAATTTATCGGCACCACCAGCGGCTACAACTACATCAAGCCAAAAGGTGAGATCGCCGGGGCGCGCTGGGGCCATGCGGGCAGCGATTCGACCCATATGGAAGATTTCCACAACCCGGACGGCACCATGCGCAGCGCCGATGATATCGCAGCGATGTGGGCGCAATGGCACATTCTGCCGTCGCAGGAGGTGTCGTTCTACTGCGGTACCGGCTGGCGCGCCTCTGAAGCCTTCATGTACGCTCGCGCCATGGGTTGGCAGAACGTGTCGGTGTACGACGGCGGCTGGTACGAATGGAGCCAGAACGCCAGGAACCCGGTCAGCCGCGGCGATCGCGGCCCGGATTCCTCGCGTTAATCTTCACCCGTTCCGGCAGCACCCTGCTGCCGGGCTTCCAGCGATGCCAGCGTGACATAACCACTCCACACCCGAGTAAACGTCGTCAACCAGCACAGGCCGCCGAAGAACCACGCCATCCCCGCAAAGTAACCCGGAAACAGGCAGCTCAAGACGAACAGCGCAATGGTTTCGCTGCCTTCGGTAAACCCACCGAGATAATAAAACGATTTATGCGCATAGCCAGGATTGTCTATCTGGTGCTTCGCCGCCAGCGCCGCAAAGGCTAAAAAACTGCTGCCGGTGCCGATAAACGCAAACAGCAGCCAGCCACCCGCCAGCGCATTCTCCAGCGGATTCGCCAGGATGAAGCCGAACGGCACCAGGGCGTAAAACAGGAAATCCAGAGCAATATCCAGAAAACCACCGGCGTCTGTCAGGCCCCGTCGCCGCGCCAGTGCGCCATCCAGTCCGTCGAGCAGACGGTTGAGCATAATCGCCCCCAGCGCCGGGGCGTACCAGCCCAGCGCCAAAAACGGCAGCGCCAGCACGCCAATCGCGAAACCCACCAGCGTAATACCGTCTGGCGTGATGCCTGGCCTGTCGAGTTTCTCCGCCGCCCGGTTGAGCCACGGTTTGAGACGAGGATGAAGATGACGGTCAAGCATGCGGTTTCCCCTGCACGTCGCACAGGCCTTGCGAAGGGATATCCAGTGCGGCGTTAAATCGAGCCGAAAGGTTCTGAAACGCCACCAGCGCGGTCATTTCGCAGATAGCCTCGTCGTCGTAAAAACGCGTGAGCGCCGCTTTTTGCGCGTCGCTAACGAGAGGCGGCGTAGCGGTCATGGCGTCGGCATATTCCAGCGCCGCGCGTTCGGCTTCGCTGAACAACGTCGAGCACGGCCAGTGCGCCACCGCCTGTACTTTTTCCAGCGCATTACAGCGCTGTACCAGCCGCAACGTGTTGGCATCAATACAGAACGCACAATGACACTGCTGTGACACGCGGGTCATCAGCAACGCCCGCAGTTCCGGTGAAAGACGGGCTTTTTTGCGCTCCAGCCAGCCGACAAACAACGCAACCAGCCAGAAAAGACGCGGCATGCGTCCCCACCAGCGGGTCGGGTTCAGCACCTCACCGTAGTGTTTCTTTTGCATTTTGACGATCGGGGCAAGCGAAGGCGGGATTTTGCTCAGCGGCGGTACCCACGGTTGACGATTTTTCACCCGGACACTCCTGCAGATCTTCAGATTTATCAACGGCAGAGATAGTATGACACGCTCGCAACAGGAACTTTGACTTCTATGCTGAAAACTATTGATGTGGTGGCGGCCATTATTGAACGCGCGGGATTGATTTTACTGGCCCAGCGTCCGGCGCATGCCGACCAGCCGGGGCTGTGGGAATTTCCCGGCGGTAAAGTGGAAGCCGGAGAGTCGCAGCCCGAGGCGCTTATCCGCGAACTGCATGAAGAGTTGGGCATTGATGCCCTGCCCGCAGCGTATGTGGCGAGCCATCAGCGGGAAGTGTCCGGGCGCATTATCCATTTGCATGCCTGGCACGTGCCGGAATATCACGGCGAGCTGACCGCGCACGAACACAGCCAGCTGGTTTGGGTGCAACCCGAAGAGGCGTTTGACTGGGAACTGGCACCCGCCGATATCCCACTGCTGGAAGCGTTTATTGCCTTACGCGACGCCAGACCAGCGGATTGGTGCTGAGCGTTTTTTCATCGCGCTGGCACTGTAACAGTACGCCTTCGGCTTTCACCACCGCGCCTTCGCTGTAGTTCTGGTTTTGATAGATGCAACACTGGGCACAGGGCTGCCCACGCTGACCGCCGCTGCTAAAAACCTCCGGCGGCACATTCACTTCCACATCCGGCCCGAAGCGCTCTGCAGCCTGCACGCCGCTGCCAAGAAGCAACAGCAGCCCCGCCATCAGATATCGTTTCATTGTCATTCCTTTTTTCTGGGTTCTCAGATAACTATATCGACCCTTTCGCCGTTTTCTTAAATTTTCGTTGTCATCGTTTTTTGTTATGACAAACCGCCCGTTATAAGTTTTCCCCTTCTGAGGCGATTTTTCCTTGCCTGCCGCTGCGTCAGCGGAGATAGTCGAAAGAAAGCGATCCGCAAATAATAAACACACAAACATCATACCGTTATAGACATAAGAGGAACTTATCTTCATGGAACCGACTCTCTCTCTGGAAACATTCCTGGACCGCGTTCAGCAACGCGACCCGCATCAGGGCGAATTTGCGCAGGCCGTGCGCGAAGTGATGTCCACCCTGTGGCCGTTCCTGGACGCCAATCCGCGCTATCGTCAGATGTCGCTGCTGGAACGCCTGGTTGAACCAGAGCGCGTGATCCAGTTCCGCGTCACCTGGGTCGACGACCGTAATCAGGTGCAAGTTAACCGCGCCTGGCGCGTGCAGTTCAACTCGGCGATTGGCCCGTTTAAAGGCGGGATGCGTTTTCATCCGTCGGTAAACCTGTCGATCCTCAAATTCCTCGGCTTTGAACAAACCTTCAAAAACGCGCTCACCACCCTGCCGATGGGCGGGGGTAAAGGCGGGAGCGATTTCGATCCAAAAGGCAAAAGTGAAGGGGAAATCATGCGGTTCTGCCAGGCGTTGATGACCGAACTGTACCGCCATTTAGGCGCAGACACCGACGTTCCAGCAGGTGATATTGGCGTCGGCGCGCGTGAAGTGGGCTTTATGGCCGGGATGATGAAAAAACTCTCCAACAACACCGCCTGCGTGTTTACCGGAAAAGGGCTGTCGTTTGGCGGCAGTCTGATCCGCCCTGAAGCGACGGGCTACGGATTAATCTACTTCACCGACGCAATGCTTAAACGTCACGGTCTGAGCTTCGAAGGAATGCGCGTTGCGGTCTCCGGCTCCGGCAACGTGGCGCAGTACGCGATTGAAAAAGCGATGGAACTGGGCGCACGCGTGGTGACCGCGTCAGATTCCAGCGGTACCGTGGTGGATGAAGCCGGGTTTACGGCGGAAAAACTGGCGCGTCTGGAAGAAATCAAGAGCAGCCGCGATGGCCGGGTGTCCGATTACGCCCGTGAGTTTGGCCTGCAATATCTCGAAGGTCGGCAGCCGTGGTCCGTGCCGGTGGATATCGCCCTGCCATGCGCCACGCAAAACGAACTGGATGCCGATGCGGCCCGTCTGTTGATTGCCAATGGCGTGAAAGCGGTAGCCGAAGGCGCCAATATGCCGACCACTATCGCCGCCACCGATTTGTTCCTTGAGGCGGGCGTACTGTTTGCGCCAGGCAAAGCAGCGAACGCGGGCGGCGTGGCAACGTCCGGACTGGAAATGGCACAGAACGCCGCGCGAATGGGCTGGAAGGCTGAGAAAGTCGATGCCCGTTTACATCACATCATGCTGGATATTCATCAGGCATGCGTCGAGTACGGCGGAGAAGGCAAACAAACACATTACGTGCGCGGGGCGAACGTCGCCGGATTCGTGAAGGTGGCGGATGCGATGCTGGCGCAGGGTGTGATTTAAGGTTGTTTAGTTAGGTTGATTGCCCGGCGGCGCTAACGCTTGCACGGACCTACAGAGTTTGTCAGGCCTACGGCTTTGTAGGCCTGACAAACACAGTGCCGTCAGGCCTACGGCTTTGTAGGCCTGACAAACACAGTGCCGTCAGGCAATGCTAAGACGTTTCAGATTTTTTCTTACGCGCCTTACTGAAGGTTTTCTTTTTCTGCTGCTGCTCGCCGCCCGGGGCCACCAGGCCACGGAACTGTTTCACCGGCGTGCTTCGCGCCTGCTGAATCAAATCAAACAACGTGCCGACCAGCGGCTGCATGAAATCCTGATAGCGACACTGCTTTTCACTAATTTGCGTCAGCACTGATTCCCAGTGCGCGGTCATGTCCGGTCGTCCGGCCATTTCCGGCAGCGAGTGGATCAGCGCCCTTCCCGCTTCAGATGAATGAATGTAGCGCCCCTTTTTGGTCAGGAACCCTCGCTTAAACAGCAGCTCGATGATCCCGGCGCGCGTCGCTTCGGTGCCTAAACCATCCGTCGCACGCAGGATCTTCTTCAGGTCTTTATCCTGCACAAAACGCGCAATCCCGGTCATCGCGGAAAGGATGGTGGCATCAGTGAAATGCCGCGGCGGCTGGGTCTGACGTTCAACCACTTCGCCTTTTTCGCACAGCAGTTCGTCGCCCTTCGCCACCACCGGCAGCGGAGTGCCGTCATTGTCTTCGTCACGCTCTTTATTGCCGAGCAGCGTGCGCCAGCCAGCTTCTGCGAGGAAACGCGCTTTGGCGATGAATTTCCCGTTGGCGATCTCCAAATCAATCTGACATTTGCGGAACACCGCATCCGGGCAGAACTGCATCAGATATTGGCGGGCCACCAGCTCATACACCTTGGCTTCGTTGTCGGTCATTCTCACCGACGAACTGCGCGCCGTTGGGATGATGGCGTGGTGAGCATCGACCTTTTTGTCATCCCAGCAGCGGTTGCGAATTTCAGGGTCAACAACCGGCTGCGGCAGCAAACCCGAGGCGTGCACGCTTATTGCGTTCAGCACCGCCTCGCGTCCGGCAAAATGCTCTTCCGGCAGATAACGGCTGTCGGAACGCGGATAGGTAATCAGCTTGTGGGTTTCGTACAGTTTCTGGCAGATATCCAGCACGTTCTGCGCGCTGAAACCAAAACGTTTGGCGGCTTCAATCTGCAACGCGGACAGCGAAAACGGCAGCGGGGCCGGTTCTGAATCCCGTTTATCATTATACGCAGTGACGACCGCCGGTTGCCCGGCAATGCGCCCCAGCACGTGATCGGCCAGCGGGCGATGCAGCAAACGCCCTTCTTCATCCTGATACGGTTCACAGGCTTCGCTCGGCTGCCACGTGGCGGTGAAACGCTCGTCGGCAGGCGTGACGATATGCGCTTTCACGTCGAAGAAATCTTTCGAGACGAAGTTTTCAATTTCTTCATCACGACGCACCACCAGCCCGAGCACCGGCGTTTGTACCCGACCAACGGAGAGCACGCCCTGATAGCCCGCGTTGCGGCCCAGCAGCGTGTAAGCGCGGGTCATGTTGATGCCGTACAGCCAGTCAGCGCGCGCGCGCGCCAGCGCGGACACGCACAGCGGGATGAAATCGTTGTTGGAGCGCAGACGGGAAATCGCGCGTTCAACCGCCTGCGGGTTGAGATCGTTAATCAGACAGCGCTGCACCTGCCGACGCTTTTCCGCCGGCATGTCGAGATAATCCAGCACTTCATCCACCAGCAGCTGCCCTTCTCTGTCCGGGTCACCCGCGTGGATGACTTCGGTAGCGTCGTGCAACAGGCGCTTGATAGCGTTCAGCTGTTTGGTCACTGACGGCCGCGGTTGCAGCCGCCATTTTTCCGGCACAATCGGCAAGTCCATCAGGTTCCAGCGCGCATAACGGCTGTCGTAGACATCCGGCTGCGCCTGTTCCAGCAGGTGACCGATACACCAGGTGACAACCTGGCCGTTACCACATTCGATAAAGCCATCGCCCCGACGATGCGGCTTGGGCAGCACGTCGGCGATGGCACGGGCCAGACTCGGTTTTTCCGCAATAAACAAGCGCATGCGGTTAGCTTATCTCGATCATCGGTCGTCCGCCGCGCGCGGTCACCAGCTCGCCGATGGCAGTCAGCGTAATGCCGTACTCCGCCGCAATGGTTTTGGTTTCGTCTTCCGCCTCCGGCAGCACTGCCAGCAGCAAGCCGCCGGAGGTTTGCGGGTCACACAGCAGGTTGCGCCACGCTTCCGGCATATCACCCATCAGGTGGCCGTAGCTCACAAAGTTACGGGACGTGCCACCAGGAACCGCGCCCTGTGCAATGTACTCTTCCACGCCCGGCAGTTTCGGCACGTCGGCAAAACGGATTTGCGCCTGCACGCCCGCACCCTGACACATTTCGCTCAGGTGCCCAAGCAGACCAAAACCGGTCACATCGGTCATCGCTTTGATGCCGTCGATATTGGCGAAGGCCGCGCCCGCGATGTTCATCTGGCACATGACTTCCGTCGCCAGGCCTTGATGTTCAGATTTAAGCAGTGATTTTTTCTCGGCGGTCGTCAGCACGCCAATGCCCAACGGTTTGGTGAGATACAGTTTGCAGCCCGCCTGGGCAGTGCTGTTTTTCTTCACGCGTTCTGTTGGCACGATACCGGTCACCGCGAGACCAAAAATCGGCTCTGGCGCATCAATAGAATGACCGCCAGCCAGCGCAATTCCGGCCTGTTGGCAGGCAAAACGCCCGCCTTCAATCACTTCGCGGGCAATTTCTGGTGCCAGAGTGTTAATCGGCCAACCGAGAATGGCGATGGCCATGATCGGTTTTCCCCCCATCGCGAAGATATCGCTGATGGCGTTGGTCGCGGCGATACGCCCAAAATCAAACGGGTTATCGACGATGGGCATGAAGAAATCGGTGGTACTGATAACCGACGTCCCGTTACCCAAATCGTAAACGGCGGCATCGTCGCGCGTTTCATTGCCGACAAGCAGGTTCGGGTCGACAAACTTCGCCTGCTCACTGTGCAGGATGGTTTCCAGCACTTTGGGGGAAATTTTACAACCGCAACCGGCTCCGTGGCTGTATTGCGTCAAACGAATGGCTTGCTCGCTCATGGACATCTCCTGTCATTGCAACCGATCCCGGCTATACACAAAATCATTCGGGTTGCATCGAGGCGGCAAGTTTGAAGAGCCCAGAAGCATAGATAACTATGTGACTGGGGTCTGAAAGCGTAGCCAACACAGAGGCAACCCGAAGGATGACGTGTATATGTTAGCGCCCATTTGCTGAGGGAGTAAGAGCGACAATCTGATTTCGCGCGCTGTTGCTCATTAAGCGCGCAATCAGGCGAATAAACCCAGGGCTAAACCCGGATCAATTCATTTGTACGTCACTATAGATTTTGTGGCGCAGCATATTGTACTGATACTTACACTCTTTCAGCGGCCACGTCGGTGCCAGGTCATTTTTGCCCTGGGTGATATCGGTAATGATGACCTCGTTGATGTAATACCCCCCTTGTCCGGTATAGGCTTCATAGCTGTGCCCGGCTGTCGGAACAAAACTGCGGGAAGCGTCATGCCGCGTTTGCGAATACTGCGTCTCACTTACCGTGGAATAACCTAGGCTCAGGTACTGTCCTGCCTTGATCGTATACTCCATAACATCCAGCCCCTTCAACGGCGAGCCTTCTGGAACCGGCGCAATCCCCGCCACGGTCTTGTTACGCGTGGATTTTATCCCCAACACATTTATGCCGGCAGTCAGTGATTTGCTATCGACTTCCTGGAGGCATGACCCCACCCTGGTATAAATGTGCAGTGTCAGCGCATCGGCATTGTTTGATACCCGAAGCTTCGCCGCATCGGCTCCTACATAATCGTCTAAAGAAGAAGATGTCGAGATAACACAGCCACTTAGCATAGCCACACCACAAGCAAGGAGTGGAGGTTTGATTCTCTGAATCATTATTTTTCCCTTTTATTTTCTTGGGTAACAACGCATCGCCCTTACAAAAAGAGTAACGGCCATTGACGTTCAAACTTGATACTCCTCGCGCCCAATAAACACACTCTTCGATGCGTAAATGCATTCACGATACTTATGAATGAGCCGTTTTGCGAGGTGCCGCAACTTTTTAAACGCAAATTTATGACAGAAATGTGACAGCCCGACCTTTGGACGATCCACATAAAAAAGGAACCACAATGAAAAAGAGTCTTCTTGCGTTTTGCGTTGCCAGTTTGTTTTCCGTTAATGCCTTCGCGCTGGTGCCCTCCGGGAATGATGCCACCACCAAACCTGACCTCTATTACCTGAAAAATGCCCAGGCAATTGATAGCCTTGCCCTGCTGCCACCGCCGCCGGAAGTGGGCAGCATCGCGTTTCTGAACGATCAGGCGATGTATGAGCAGGGTCGCTTACTGCGTTCCACCGAGCGCGGTAAACAGGCGGCAGAAGATGCCAACCTGAGCAGCGGCGGCGTGACCAATGCTTTCTCCAGTGCATTTGGTTCGCCTATTACCGCGAAAGACAGCCCTGAGCTGCACAAACTGCTGACCAATATGATTGAAGATGCGGGCGACCTTGCGACCCGTTCGGCCAAGCAGAAATACATGCGTGTCCGCCCGTTCGCGTTCTACGGCGTGCCGACCTGCAATACCAAAGAGCAGGACGAACTGGCGAAAAACGGTTCATATCCGTCAGGCCATACGTCCATCGGTTGGGCAACTGCGTTGGTGCTGGCGGAAGTGAATCCGGCACGCCAAAACGATATCCTGAAACGCGGGTATGATCTGGGAGAAAGCCGGGTGATTTGCGGTTACCACTGGCAGAGCGATGTGGATGCGGCGCGGATTGTCGGTTCCGCGGTTGTGGCTACGCTGCATACCAACCCGGCGTTCCAGCAGCAGTTGCAGAAAGCCAAAGATGAGTTTGCGAAGACACAGAAATAATGTCGACAGTGCCCGGCGGCGCAATGCCTGCCGGGCACTGTTTTCTGACTCAGAATTTCACAACAAACGGCGTGGCATCGGGGATGGAAACCGTCGTTGACGCCTTCAGCTGTGGCGTACCGAGATACAGGAAGCCGACAATTTTATCCTGTTCGCGACACTGCAAACCCTCTCGAACCACCGGGCTTTCGGTCAGCGCACCGCTACGCCAGATACCGTTAAACCCTTGCGCGACAGCTGCCATTTGCATCGCCATCACCGCACAACCTGCGGACATTTCCTGCTCCCACACCGGCACTTTATGATCCGGCGTACACTTTGCCACCACCGCAATAATCAGCGGCGCACGGAACGGCGCGTTGCGGGCTTTGTCGATGGCTTTATCGTCCTGTCCGGCGTTAACCGCGCCCTTTTCCAGTAGTTGGCTAAAACGTTCCCGGCCTTCGCCTTCAATCACAAAGAACTGCCACGGTTGCAACGTGCCGTGATCGGGTGCGCGCAAGCCCGCGCGCAGGATATTTTCCAGCTGTTCCCCTTCCGGCGCGGGTTCTGCCAGACGGGAAGCGCTGCGGCGGTTAACGAGTAATTCGAGTGCATCCATTGATAAATCTCCTGTCACGGGGTTTTTCATAAAATTAACATGACAGCAGAATTTGTTACAGCGCCGGAGGCGATTCCTGCTGACAACCGGCGGCGGTGTCATTAGGATAGCCTCACGTCGCGCCTTCGCGGGCGGACACCTTTTCATTCAGACAGGGAGTAAACATGCGAACCCTTTGGCGATTTATTGCCGGATTCTTTAAATGGACGTGGCGTCTGCTGAACTTCATCCGTGAACTGGTGCTGAACCTGTTCTTTATTCTGCTGGTGCTGGTGTGCGTGGGCATCTGGATGCAGTTCAGCAGCAGTACCACTGAAACCGCAGGCCGTGGCGCGCTGTTGATGAATTTAACCGGCGTGGTGGTTGATAAGCCGTCCACCAGCAGTAAATTTGGTGCCATTGGCCGTCAACTGCTGGGCGCGAGCTCTGACCGCCTGCAGGAAAACTCCCTGTTCGATATCGTGAATACTATTCGCCAGGCGAAAGACGATCGTAATATCACCGGGATCGTGCTGGATCTGAAAAACTTCGCCGGGGCCGATCAGCCGTCGATGCAGTACATTGGTAAAGCGTTGCGTGAATTCCGCGACAGCGGCAAGCCGGTTTACGCCGTGGGCGACAGCTACACCCAGGGTCAGTACTACCTCGCAAGCTTCGCCAACAAGATTTATCTCTCTCCGCAGGGCACCGTCGATTTACACGGCTTCGCCACCAACGGGCTGTATTACAAATCCCTGCTGGATAAGCTGAAAGTCACCACCCACGTGTTCCGCGTCGGTACCTATAAATCCGCCGTTGAACCGTTTATCCGTGATGACATGTCCCCGGCCGCGCGTGATGCGGACAGCCGCTGGATTGGCGAGCTGTGGCAGAACTATTTGACCACCGTGGCGGCCAACCGTCAGGCCACGCCGGAACAGATTTTCCCGGGTGCGAAAGGCATGCTTGATGGCCTGCGTAAAGTTGACGGCGATACCGCCAAATACGCGCTGGATAACAAGCTGGTTGACGTTCTGGCGTCTAACGCCCAAGTGGAAAAAGTGCTGTCCAAACAGTTCGGCTGGAGCAAAGCGGACAATAATTATCGTGCCGTCAGCTACTACGATTACTCTCTGAAAACCCCTGCCGATAAGGGTGCCAGCGTTGCGGTTATCTTCGCCAATGGCGCGATCATTGACGGGGAAGAAACACCGGGCAATGTTGGCGGTGATACCACCGCGTCGCAAATTCGCGATGCGCGCCTTGATCCGAAAGTGAAAGCCATTGTACTGCGCGTCAACAGCCCTGGCGGTAGCGTCAGTGCTTCAGAAGTGATTCGCTCTGAACTGGCCGCCGCACGCGAAGCCGGAAAACCGGTGGTTGTTTCCATGGGCGGCATGGCAGCCTCCGGCGGTTACTGGATTTCAACCCCGGCAGATTACATCGTCGCGAACGCCAGCACCCTGACCGGCTCCATCGGTATCTTCGGCGTCATCAACACCGTTCAAAACAGCCTGGATTCCATCGGCGTGCACACTGACGGCGTTTCAACCTCGCCGCTGGCGGATATTTCGATGACTAAAGCGCTGCCGCAGGAAGTGCAGGACATGATGCAGCTCAGCATCGAGAACGGGTATAAGCGCTTTATTACGCTGGTAGCGCAGTCGCGGCACAGCACGCCGGAACAGGTCGATAAAATCGCCCAGGGCCACGTGTGGACCGGTCAGGATGCGAAAGCCAACGGTCTGGTCGATAGCCTGGGTGATTTCGATGATGCGGTCGCGAAAGCGGCGCAGCTGGCGAAACTCAATCAGTGGCACATTGATTACTATCAGGAAGAGCCGACGCTTTTCAATTCTGTTATCGACAGCCTGAGCGGTTCGGTTCGCGCCGCACTGCCTGAAGCCCTGCAGGCTTACCTGCCTGCGCCGCTGGTCAGTGCCGCAAACGTGGTGAAAGCGGAGGGCGATAAACTCGCCGCCTTCAACGACCCGCAGAACCGCTACGCCTTCTGCCTGACCTGCGCTAATATACGTTAATTCATATCCCCTCCACTGGAGGGGATTTTTCTTTCAGATTCAGTAACTCATCATGCAAAAGAAATCGATTTACGTTGCCTACACTGGCGGCACCATCGGGATGCAGCGCTCTGAACAGGGCTACATCCCCGTGTCCGGCCACCTCCAGCGCCAGCTGGCGTTGATGCCTGAATTCCATCGTCCGGAAATGCCGGACTTCACCATCCACGAATACGCCCCGCTGATGGATTCTTCCGATATGACGCCGGATGACTGGCAGCATATCGCCGAAGATATTCAGGCGCATTACGATGAATACGATGGTTTTGTCATTCTGCATGGCACCGACACCATGGCGTTTACCGCTTCGGCACTGTCGTTCATGCTGGAAAACCTCGGCAAACCGGTGATTGTGACGGGGTCACAAATCCCTCTGGCCGAGCTGCGTTCCGACGGACAAATCAATCTGCTGAATGCGTTGTACGTGGCGGCGAACTACCCGATTAACGAAGTGACCCTGTTCTTCAATAATCGCCTGTATCGCGGCAACCGCACGACCAAGGCGCATGCCGATGGCTTTGACGCTTTCGCCTCGCCAAATCTGCAACCGCTGCTGGAAGCCGGGATCCATATCCGTCGTCTCGGCACCCCACCGGCGCCATACGGCACCGGCGAATTAATCGTGCATCGCATTACTCCACAGCCGATTGGCGTGGTGACGATTTACCCTGGGATTTCAGCAGACGTGGTCCGTAACTTCCTGCGCCAGCCGGTGAAAGCGCTGATCCTGCGCTCCTATGGCGTCGGTAATGCGCCGCAAAACGGTGATTTCCTCAAAGAGTTGGCCGAAGCCAGCCTGCGCGGCATTGTGGTGGTCAATCTCACCCAGTGCATGTCCGGCAAGGTGAATATGGGCGGCTATGCCACCGGTAACGCCCTCGCCCAGGCGGGTGTGGTTAGCGGCTTCGATATGACCGTGGAAGCCACGCTGACCAAGCTACACTATTTGTTAACGCAGGGGCTGGACGTCGATGCGGTGCGTACCGCGATGCAGCAAAACCTGCGTGGTGAACTGACGCCGGACGAGTAAGGAGAGCCAAGATGAACGCACGCGCGCTGTTACTGGTGGATTTGCAGAACGACTTTTGTGCCGGGGGCGCACTCGCGGTGCCGGAAGGCGACAGCACGGTTGACGTGGCGAATGCCCTGATCCACTGGTGTCTGGTTCGCGGTGACGCGATTGTCGCCAGTAAAGACTGGCATCCGGCCAATCATGGAAGCTTTGCCCGTCAGCATCACGTTAAGCCCTTTACGCAGGGCCAGCTCGATGGTCTGCCACAAACTTTCTGGCCCGATCACTGCGTGCAGAATACTGAAGGTGCCGAGTTGCATCCTCTGCTGGCCGATCAGTTTATCGACGTGGTGTTTCCGAAAGGTGAAGCGGTCAATATTGACAGCTACAGCGCCTTTTACGACAACGGCCATCGGCAGAAAACCGGGCTGGACGACTGGCTAAAAGCGCAGAAAGTCTCCGAGTTGATCGTGATGGGCCTGGCGACGGATTACTGCGTGAAGTTTACGGTGCTGGACGCCTTGAAACTTGGCTATGAAGTGAATGTGATTACCGACGGCTGTCGCGGGGTGAATATCAACCCGCAGGACAGCGCCCAGGCATTTATGGAGATGGCCGCCGAAGGTGCTACGCTCTACACCTTCGCCGACTGGCAGGAAACCCAGGCGTGATCCCTGCCCGGCATCACGCCGGGCATTTCCCCTCGAATACAATAATTTGAAGCTTTCTCGCAGTTTTAGCGAAGCGGCAATGCTACGCTTTTTTGGCTTTTTTTTCGCCACGCCCTTGTGTGGCGTGCGTGTTTATTTATCAGTCAAAGAGGAAATTGTATGAAGCTTATGCCTGTTCTGGCAGCCTTACCCCTGCTCTGCGCTCCTTACGTATTTGCCACAGATCTGATGTCCGTGGGTTATTTCAACGGTGGCGGCGATGTGACAGCCGGCCCCGGCGGAGATATCGACAAGCTGGATGTGCGCCAAATAACCCACCTCAACTACTCGTTTGGCCTGATTTACAACAATGAAACGGGTGAGACTAACGACGCGTTGAAAGACACCGGCAAACTGCACCAGATTTGGCTGTCGCCAAAAGTGATCGCCGACTTGCACAAAATCCCTGAACTGCGCAAACAAAATCCACGCCTGAAAGTCCTGCTCTCAGTCGGTGGCTGGGGTGCCCGAGGCTTTTCCGGTGCCGCTGACAGCAAAGAGAGCCGGGAGGTGTTTATCCGCTCCACCGCTGACATCGTCAAAACCTACGGACTCGATGGCATCGATCTCGACTGGGAATACCCGGTCAACGGCGCCTGGGGTCTGGTCGATAAACAACCGGAGGATAAAGACAACTTTACCGCCCTGCTTAAAGAGATGCGGGAAACATTACCAAAAGAGAAGTTAGTGACCGTCGCGCTGGGTGCCAACGCCGAAAGCCCGAAAAGCTGGGTTGATGTGAAAGCCATCGCACCGTATCTGAACTACATCAACCTGATGACCTACGATATGGCCTATGGCACGCAGTACTTCAACTCGAACCTGTACGACTCAAGCCACTGGCCAACGGTTGCCGCTGCCGATAAGTACAGCGTCGACTTTGTGGTGAACAATTATCTCGCGGCAGGACTGAAACCGGAGCAGATGAACCTGGGCATTGGTTTCTATGGTCGCGTGCCGAAACGCAGCGTGGAACCCGGTATTGACTGGTCAAAAGCGGATGCGGCGAAAAACCCGGTGACGCAGCCCTACTTCAGCGCGCAGGAAACAGAACTGTTCAAATCGCTGGGCTATGACCTGACGAAAGACACCTACGTAAAGTACAACGATATTGTCGGCAAGCTGATTAACGATCCGCAGAAACGCTTTACTCAGCACTGGGACGATCAGGCGAAGGTGCCATGGCTGTCGGTGCAATCAGCCGAAGGCAAACCACTGTTTGCGTTGTCGTATGAAAATCCGCAGTCAGTTGACCTGAAGGCGCAGTACATCAAGGAGAAAGGTCTGGGCGGCGCGATGTTCTGGGAGTATGGCGCGGACGACCATAACCGGTTAGCGAAGCAGCTCGCGACGTCGTTGGGGATTAAACACTAACGTAAGATAAACCGGGCTGACAACATCGGCCCGGTAGGCCCGGCAAGCGCCAGCGCCGCCGGGCGAAACCTCTTACAGCATCTTCATCGTCGCAATCGGTTTTGGCGCGAGGCCAAAATCCTCTTTTAGCTGCTGTTTACTTTTCATCACCATCTGTCCCTGAGTGTCGATTGTCATATGCTGCGCGTCGGTGTTGTAACGCGCTTGCCAGAGCATCACCAGCTGCAAACAGTTCTCTTTCTGTTCCGGCGTTAACGCGACGCCATCCGGCCATTTCCCCAGCTCTACGGCTGTCGCCAGACGCTGATAAACGTCCTCAGTCATGCCGTCGATAATTTGCTCAATTTCCATGATCGGGTCCGCTCCTCAGGAATAATTTGCTGAATCGTTTCTTCAGCCCTTAGTTTGGTCGCCATTTTGATCATCGGTGAAGCTCAAAGAGGCCGAATTGACACAATAGCGTTCTCCGCTCGGTTGCGGGCCATCCGGGAACACGTGACCGAGATGCGCGTCACAGTTTCCGCATCGAATCTCTGTGCGCTGCATACCATGAGAGTAATCATTCAGATAACGAATGGCTGTGTCGCTTGCCGGCTCGTAGAAGCTCGGCCAGCCGCAGCCAGAGTCATATTTGCTTTCCGCGTTAAACAGCGGCGCATCGCACACCAGGCAGTGGTAAAGGCCGTCACGCTTGTTGTGCAGGAGGCGGCCGGTGAACGGCGGCTCGGTTCCGTGATTCTGCGTCACGTAAAACTGCATTTCGCTAAGAGCGCTTTTCAGCTCTTCCGGGGAAGGTTTGTTAGCCATATGCTCACATCTCGCTGTATAAGGGACCACTTCTGCCACGATTCTAACAAAACATTAACAATGAAGTGCGAACTTTTGTTCTAAACTTATTCGTTGCGAAAGGGCAGCCAGGTAATTGTGACGCACGTCACATTTTTATCTCCTATGGCCTTTAAAATTCCCGCCGCAGGCCGCATATGGAAATGAGCCCAATGGATGAGTGAGGCAGTCAGTCGCGCAAAGGTTGTGCACAGGATTGATTTGTCGCAATGATTGACACGATTCCGCTTGACGCTGCGTAAGGTTTTTGTAATTTTACAGGCAACCTTTTATTCACTAACAAATAGCTGGTGGAATATATGACTATCAAAGTAGGTATCAACGGTTTTGGCCGTATTGGCCGTATTGTTTTCCGTGCTGCTCAGGAACGTTCTGACATCGAGATCGTTGCAATCAACGACCTGTTAGACGCTGAATACATGGCTTACATGCTGAAGTACGACTCAACTCACGGTCGTTTCAACGGCACCGTTGAAGTGAAAGACGGCCACCTGGTTGTTAACGGCAAAACTATCCGTGTTACCGCAGAGCGTGACCCGGCTAACCTGAAATGGAACGAAGTTAACGTTGACGTCGTTGCTGAAGCAACAGGTCTGTTCCTGACCGACGAAACTGCGCGTAAGCACATCACCGCTGGCGCTAAAAAGGTTGTTCTGACTGGTCCTTCTAAAGACAGCACTCCTATGTTCGTTAAAGGTGCTAACTTCGAAAAATATGCTGGCCAGGATATCGTTTCTAACGCATCTTGCACCACCAACTGCCTGGCTCCGCTGGCAAAAGTTATCAACGACAACTTCGGCATCATCGAAGGTCTGATGACGACTGTTCACGCGACCACCGCAACTCAGAAAACCGTTGATGGCCCGTCTCACAAAGACTGGCGCGGCGGCCGCGGCGCAGCACAGAACATCATCCCTTCCTCTACCGGTGCTGCTAAAGCTGTAGGCGTTGTACTGCCAGAGCTGAACGGTAAAATCACTGGTATGGCGTTCCGCGTTCCTACTCCAAACGTATCCGTTGTTGACCTGACTGTTCGTCTGGAAAAAGCAGCGTCTTACGAAGAAATCAAGAAAGCAATCAAAGCGGCTTCTGAAGGCGCAATGAAAGGCGTTCTGGGTTACACCGAAGACGACGTTGTTTCTACCGACTTCAACGGCGAAGTTTGCACTTCCGTGTTCGATGCTAAAGCAGGTATCGCACTGAACGACAACTTCGTGAAACTGGTTTCCTGGTACGACAACGAAACGGGTTACTCAAACAAAGTTCTGGACCTGATCGCTCACATCTCCAAATAAGTTGAGATGAGACACTGATCCAAAAAGGCGACCTCGGTCGCCTTTTTTATTGCTTCACGTTTACGGCTAACCTTTAGGATTGCACCATGATTAACAAAATTTTTGCTCTCCCGGTAGTTGAACAACTTACCCCTGTCCTCTCTCGTCGTCAGCTTGATGACCTGGAGCTGATTGTCGTCGATCACCCGCAGGCTAAAGCCTCATTTGCCCTTCAGGGCGCACACCTGCTCTCCTGGAAACCTGCCGGAGAAGCCGACGTTCTGTGGCTCAGCGATAATACTCCATTTAAAACAGGCATCGCCCTGCGCGGCGGCGTACCAATCTGCTGGCCATGGTTTGGCCCGGCGGAACAGCAGGGTCTGCCTGCGCACGGTTTTGCGCGTAATCTGCCGTGGAACCTGAAAGCCCATAACGAAGACGACAATGGCGTGGTACTGACTTTCGAACTGCAGACCAGTGAAGAAACGAAGAAACTATGGCCGCACGACTTCACGCTGTATGCGCGTTTCAAAGTGGGTAAAACCTGTGAAATCGAACTGGAAGCGCACGGTGAATTCGAAACCACCTCTGCCCTGCACACCTATTTCAACGTCGGTGACATCAGCGCGGTGAAAGTGAGTGGCTTTGGCGACCGTTACATCGATAAAGTGAAAAATGCCGAAGAAGGCGTGTTGACCGATGGCGTCCAGACCTTCCCGGACCGCACTGACCGCGTATATCTGAATGCTGAAGGCTGTAGCGTGATCCATGACGGTGCACTGGGCCGTAATATTGACGTTATCCACGGCCATCAGAGCAACGTAGTCGGCTGGAACCCAGGCCCTGCGCTGTCCGTTAGCATGGGTGATATGCCAGACGACGGATACAAAACCTTCGTTTGCGTCGAAACGGCCTGCGTAACCACGCCGCAGAAAGCGTCCGGAGAAAAACCAACGCGTCTGTCGCAGACTATTCGCGTCGCGAAACGCTAATCATTATTTAAAGGTTAAGAAAGGAATCACTGACTCCTTTCTTAACTTTCTCTCTCGCTTCTGAGCACAATGTTGTTTAACTCATTGAATTTTTTGGTATGAGCGCAACTTGTGGAGGTGGCATTTTGTTATTCTTTAGAAAAAGAGCAGAAATCAGCGTAAAGACCAGTACGTAAGAACCCATCACCAGATAAGTATGTGCAAACCCAATACGCTCGTATAAATAGCCCGCAAGCGGGGAAAGTAACGTCGTGCCAATGTAATTCACGGTCTGATAACCGAATAAGTACATTAGCGCATTCACTTTCTTATCGAAATTCATCTCCAGGTATTTGAACACCGACACCAACAGGAACGCCATTTCGATGCCCCAGGATAGTTTAATCAGCCCTATCGCCAGGATGCTCGTGGCCAGTCCAGAACCGATAAATCGACCCGCCACCACCACCCCGGTGATCAAAAGCCCATATTTTGGCCCAATACGGTTAACGATAGCCGGGGCGATCATCATGAAAATAAACTCACTAATAAAGGCCGCGGCAGTTAAATAACCAAATAAGGTATGACCCTCTTCAGGTGTTTTGGTGAAGTGCAGGAAGAATCGAGGATATTGTTGTTCTGCCACAAACAAAATCCAGACGATGCCACAAACGTAAACCACAAACGACCAGAACTCGCGCTGGACAAAAAGATGACGGACGTCTTTAACCGTTGTTTTTTCTTTCGCAACGATACGCTCTTTCATATCCGAACTGACATCCAGTTTCAGCAGGCTGACAACCACCAATATCAGTAATGCGCCTACCGTACTGATACCAAAATTGTACATCGGGTTAATGTTGAATATATATCCGGTTGCCCCTGCTGAAACTACGGATGCCACCGCCCCCCACATTCTTAATTGCCCGAACTCCAGTTCAAACAGTCGGCCAAAGCGGTCGAGGTAAGATTCTAACGCAGCCACCCCCGCGTAATATCCCAGACTCAGGAAAACACCGCCACAGACGATACCGAGATAGAGAAAGTGCTTTAACAATGGCTGATAGATAAAGTAGAAAAATGGAAATATCGACATGGATATAATCGTAATAAAAAACAACAAATGTTTTTTCAGGCCCAATCTATCAATCAACAGTCCATAAACAGGTTTAATAAGGACGGCACAACATCCATTAACACCATAGACAATACCGATGGCGACACCATCAAGCCCTATTTTCTCTGAGAGCCAAAAGGTATACGTATCAAGCGTTGCTTTCCATGAAATAAAGTACACAAGGCATAACAGGCTCAGGAATATATATACCTTCCGGCGTGCTTTTCCATTTACATCTGATGACATATCCGTTCTCCTTAAGTATGGAGGCATAGTCCATCATGTGAAATAAAACCACCATGGATTCTATATTTTACGTAGAATTATTTATCAGCGCTTATCGATTATGGGTGATGTAAGCGTGGTGATATCATCCGGATATTTAGCCCGAAGCCACTGTGCTTTTTGCCTGAATACTTCATCGTCAGGCCAGGCATGTACCGCAGTTACCATATTGAAGAGCGCCGTTTTATCGTCCCATTTATCGATATCTTTCCATGGCCAGGAAGAGGTACCATTAATCCAGGAGGCAATATAACCATATCCTTTTCGCAGATTATGGTCGTCAAGATTGAAATTCCACAAATCGATATTCACTTTTTCAGCCAGTCGACCAAGTCGACTGTAGGCTTCCAGATTAAAGTTGCTGTAGTGCCACGGTCTTGTGCGTTCCAGTTCCGCCATTTGCCGTCCCTGAATATCAAAATGGCCGGCGATACGACGTAGTTGCGTGATTTCGAGTTGTTTCTTTGCTGCGGACGTATTCCCACTGAACAGGGCAAAACTGGCAGCCTGAAGGTCGTACCAGGAACCATGGTTATTGTGCCAATTTGCTTCTTCAAAGCCATTTTGACTGGTATTCATCCAGGTGTAGAAATGACCAAACCAGGATTTCAGATCCTGATACTCCGTCTGCGTCATTAAGCCTGTGGGTTTTAATATTTCAATGGCATCGACCACATCGACTAGCGCCCGACTATCAATAATACCAATTCCACGGCCGGTATTAATTCCCGGGATTGCCTGAGCATATTCGAGATTAGGATTCATACGCGTTGCAGACGATAAGAACCAAACTTTGATCTGATCGGTTGCCTTCTGCGCATAACGTTTATCATGAGTGAAATACCATGCCAGTGACAGAGTTAAAACATCATTGCTCATCGCTACCAGACGGGTTTTATCCGTCGCATCGCTATTCGCCGCTGGATTAGTTTGTCCATCCTTACGAATATAGGGCAGACCATCCGCTTTTTTCGGGTCTGGCCACCAGTATGGCGGGAAACTGTAATAATCATGTTTATCGCCACTGCTGGCGACCAATGACTTATCCATCACTGACAAGTTTTTATGCGTTAGCGCACTGTCGGCTTGTTTAATTAGTACAGCGAATGCTTGCTTAAAAACAGGGTTATTCGCCTGAATCTGCTGTTGGCTGTAATCTAACTCTTTTTCAGTCAGTGTTAGCGGCTGCGCATACAGTTCAGCGCTCATGCTGATAGTAATAGCAGTCAGCAATAATAGTTTTCTACAATGATTGACGGGCATGGCTTATTCCTCTCAATGATCAACGGCCCTTAAATTAGCATCATTCAAATTTAATAAATTCGTACAGATCACAAAACCAGTCTTTATCAAACCGTCCGTTCACATATTATGGAACGATATTTCATTCTGATTTAATGATTGATGTTATAAATATAATACCAATCAAAAATAGAACATGAAGAACCTATAAACCTCATGAATGCGTGATTTGAAATAGCGTTTTGATTTGTGACGAGGCCCACTATAAATTCATGTGCATTATGATTATCTTTGTCCTGCTTCATTATCTCTGAAATGTTCAGATGAATTTTCACAAGGACATTACATGCAACAGCAAAGCATTACGCTAGATAATCCGTTACGCGATCGCGATGATTTGCTGCTTTTTACGCAGGAGATGTTATCTGCTGTTGCGAACTACAGAAATAACCAGATCAGTGGTTTCGATTTAGCCAATTTCACTGCGCATTATGGCCACGAACGCTCACATATGGAGGCATTTTCCCGCCAGCTCTGGGCCGTCGCACCGATGTTAGCGGCAGGTGATATTCCAGAGCACTTTGCGTTTTATATTCAGGGCATCAAAAACGGCACAAACCCTGACCACCCTCATTACTGGGGAGACCCGATTGCTTACGATCAACGCGTCGTCGAAATGGCCGCATTTGGTCTGTTGTTGGCTATAGCCAGTAAACCCTTGCTGGCCCATTTCAATGAGCAAGAACGGCTACAGTTATGCCAATGGTTGAAACGTTGCGAAGACCAGCCTATCCCCGATAATAACTGGCATTTTTTTCCTGTCCTGGTGCAGGTGGGCTTTTATCATTGCGGAATGCCTGTCAATACGCAGCTTATCGATGATCATTTCGCCGCAATGGAAAAATATTACCTTGGCGAGGGGTGGTACTCCGATGGGGCTGACCGGCCAAGAGATTATTACATCGCCATGGGGTTCCATTTTTACGGGCTCATCTATGCCACGCTGATGAATGAAAGCGATCCTGTGCGATGTAAACAATTGCGTGAACGGGCCACGCAATTTGCCAGCGATTTCCTCTATTTCTTCACCGATGACGGGGATGCCATTCCCTTTGGCCGAAGTCAAACCTACCGCTTTGCGCAGGTCGCCTTCTGGAGTGCGGTCGCCTGGTCAGGCCTGGATGTTTTTCCACCAGGTGTGGTGAAAGGGATTATCCTGCGCCATTTACGCTGGTGGCTAAAACAACCTATTTTTGACCGCGACGGCGTACTCAGTGTCGGCTATAGCTATCCCAATTTGATCATGTCGGAAGAATATAACGCGCCGGGTTCCCCCTACTGGGCGCTGAAAAGTATGCTGATTCTGGCCTTAGGAAAAGAGAGTCCATTCTGGCAGACCCCAGAATTGCCGATGCCACCGAGAAAATCTCTGCATGTGATTCCGGTGACTCATCAAATTTTAGTCAATCAGCACTCCGCCAATCATCTGTGGATGATGACCTCTGGCCAGTTTGAGTTTAACCGCTTCGCAAACTCCGAAGCTAAATACTGTAAATTTGCCTATTCAGCTCGCTATGGATTTACCCTTGAACGGGATCGTAACGGTCTGGGGCATGCCTCAGCGGACTCCATGCTGCTGCTCAGCGAGCATGATGGCTATTGGCGTGGCCGGCGCGAATATCTTGCTGTCAGCACCCTAAATGGCGTCATCTGGAGCCATTGGCAACCCTGGAAGGATGTACTTATCGACACCTGGCTGCTGGTTTTAGGTGACTGGCAAATACGCGTCCATCAAATCCAGACCCAAAGAGAGCTTGAGACAGTTGAAGGCGGTTTCAGCCTGGTGAACCGGCCGCTTCCGCAATGCGATAACGCTTCGGGGCATAGTCGCATCACCACCGCGACAGATATCAGTGCCATCTATTGCCTCAATTCCGTCTCCCGCCAGGGTGAAACCGTCCTGACCGCGCCTAACAGCAATATCTTGTTTCCCGATCGCGCCATTATTCCGCTGCTACGAGGCTCGCTCAGCGTGGGTACACATCTGCTGATCACCGCAGTTATCGCAGGTGAGCAGCCCCTCGGGAACATCAGTGCGGTGCCAGCGGCACTGAGTGAGGGGGACCACATTACCTTCACGCTGGCGGATAAGACGAAAACGATCTCATTAAAATAGAGGGTGTGAGTGAAATGACCTATTCCGTGGCATTAGAGCCATTGCAAAAACAGTTAACGATTCCGATCAATAAAGCAGCGCTTCAGCAAAAACTGGATTCAGCGCTTGCGCTAATCATGCAAAAGCTGGATGCGACAATCCTCGACTTAGGCGATAAATTTCCGGGTGAGGCCTGCAAAGACGGTGTCTGGCCACATGTTGAAAACTGCGCCTGGACGGCGGCATTTTGGCCCGGCAGATTATGGCTGGCCTGGGAAATGACGAATGAAGATCGCTACCGGGAAGCGGCAGAGCGTTGCCTGCCCGCCTTTCGCTTCCGCCTGGATCATGCCATTCGGACTAACACCCATGACCTTGGCTTTCTCTATACCCTTTCTTGCGTGAGCGCCTGGAAACTTACCGGCAATGAGACCGCACGCCAGTTAGCTCTTGAAGCTGCCGATAAACTGATGGAGCGCTACCTTCCTGACGCTGGGATCCTGCAGGCCTGGGGGACGTTAGACGATCCGGAACAAAAGGGGCGGATCATCATAGATTGTAATATGAATCTTCCGCTACTCTACTGGGCAAGCGAACAGACTGGCGATCGTCGTTATGCAGAAGCTGCGATTGCCCATGTTGCGCAAGCGGCCACGCATCTGGTACGAGCTGATGCCTCCACGTTCCATACTTATTTTTTTGATGCAGAAACGGGCAAGGCGCGTTTTGGCAATACGCATCAGGGGTATAGCGACGATTCTTGCTGGGCAAGAGGTCAGGCATGGGGGATCTATGGTTTTCTGCTGACCTGGCGCTACACGGGTGACAACAGCATGGTGGAATTATCCCGTCGTCTGGCACATTACTTTCTTAATCGCTTGCCTGAGGATGATGTTTGCCACTGGGATCTGGATTTGTGTAATACCGATGCGGTTCGTGATAGTTCTGCGGCCGCGATTACAGTCTGTGGTCTGTTAGAACTGGTCAACGGTTTACCGGTGCTGGATCCAAACCGGGAAATTTATGAGAATTGGGCCTTACAGATAATGGCATCGCTGACTGAAAATTATCTCTCAACGGCTGAAGAACGCTGCGAAGGAATATTAAAGCACGGCATTTATCATATGCATGATGATATTGGCGTGGACGAGTGCACCAGCTGGGGAGATTATTTTTATATGGAAGCAATGATTAGGCTGCGAAAATCCTGGGTGCCCTATTGGTAACAACGGCATCAAGATGTAAATAAAATAACAAGGGCGGTAAAATACCGCCCTTGTTCATATCAGAAGCTATATCGAATCCCAAGACGGTAACGCATTTCCCGGCTGTCTTGTTCATGCTCTTCATTATATTGTGGCACTATCCCAATTTCAGTGTATGGCGTCCAGTGTTGATCAATCGGCAAACCTATCGTTACGTTGTACAACCAGTAATTATGGTTTCCTTTATAATCATCATAGTTTGTCAAACGATATTCATAATCACCCATAATGGAGAAATCAGAGTTTTTGTAACCAAATACCCAGTTAAACTGATTGAAATATTTATTGGAGAGATTGGAATCTTCAGGAACGTTTACACCAGGACGATAGCGAAATGAGGTAATCCAGTTGCTTGTTATTTTATATGTCGCTTTAACAAAAGGACGATACTGCATAGCAGTATCGCCAGCATCAATATTCATACCGGGTGAAATGGTTAGACTGTCATTGATCTTGAAATTTCGACCGGCTTCCCATTCGCTGCCATTGCCGCTCAGATCACCATTCCCCTCACGAAACCCATCAGATGTTGGGTCAGTACTTTCTGACGAACGTCCCTCTATACTGAAGAAATAACCGGTTTCAGTGGTGTGGCTGATCTTCACCCTGTCGGCATTTGATTTACTCTCTGCCTTATATTCATGTCTGAAATCCAGCGACACTGCGCTTGATATTACTGGAACAAGTAAAACTGCCACGCAGCTAGCCTTGAAAAAATATTTCATCTTTATCACCGTTTTATTGAATGTATTAAAATGATGTTTCAATTGCCAGTATTGGATGCTACAGATCATTCAATATATAAAGCATGATGCAATTCAAATAAAACGATATCGCGCGGATATATTTATCCACAAATATATTACCTGCAAATATAACAGTTATTACAATATATTCCGTGAATGTAAATTTCTTTATTTTTGAAATTACCGCGCGTTGTTAATTAGCTAACGGTGATATGATCTGGACTCTGGATGAAAATGTTAACGCCAACGTGTATATCAGCATATTCGTGATTCAAGTCCTGCTTCTTTTCCATGCAAAACAGGGCGTCTTCGCCCTGTTTTATTGCACTTCACGCACCTCAACGGTGCATTATCAGAAGCTGTAGGTCACGCCGGTAGACAGTAGTCCGGTCCAGGTTTTGTCGACCATCGGGCTGTCGGTGATTTCATCCGACAAACGGGTATAACGCCCTACCCCATAAACGCTCCAGGCCTCATTCAGCTTGTAATTCACAGAAAGCTCAACGTACGGGTTCCAGCCATCTTCGGGATCGTAGCTGCGCAGGCCACTCTTCCGTGATTCGTTCCTGGAAACACCATAGTAGTATTCGTTTTCATTATCACTACTCCACTGCACACCGATCCCTGGCGTCACGGTCAACGCGCCGGTGTTGTAGCGGTACAACCATGCCATATCCCATGAGATACCGTTGCTCTTGTCCAGCGTGTCACCTGCAAGGGTTGTGCGCAGGAAACCGTACTGCGTAAAGTGCAGGTATGACAGGCCAGCCATCATCGTCGACTGACGACGATCGAGCTTACGCAGCTGATTGTTGTCGCTGTCGCCAGGTTTGAAGTACAACGGCGACCAGTAGGCAGTGATGGAGAGCTTATCGGTGGTATCGTTCCACAGGTAATACCCTGCTCCGAGACCATGGAACCAGAAGTTATCACTTTCAAAATCAATAGCAGGCACCGGATAAATGTCACTGCTGTACTGTTTATACGGATGACCAATCACCCCGACGCCCGCTCCCAGCGTCAGTTTGCTGTCCTCAGCATGTACAACGGTTGATGCAGTTGCGAGGAGCACACCCGTTGTCAGAAGTTTGATTAATTTCACGTTGCATATCCCTTTCAAATTACAAGCGGCTGAAGTTTAACCGCCCGTTACGTTGACCTCAAACTTTTTACTTCTGCTTACGATATTTAACCGCTCAAATTACCAACTTTTGATGACACGCCGCTTACAGGCAGATGACAGCGCTATGAACCCTGAAATTTCTTCGCCTTTAAGTCGCGGTATTTTTTGATGAGTTATTGATATGTCATTGAAATTGACTTTTGCCAACATGCAAGTTTTCCAAATGCCATCTACGCTTAAATTCAGAAGGTGTAATCGCGGGGCACGTTATGGTTTCGAACCCAACAACCTGGCACAAGGGTTGCTGGAGATTGAACGAGCGTCGTTCAGCTTATCCCTTCCGGGAGCCTCTATTATTCATACGAACGGCTCTTATCCTGTGCTAAAAAACGAAAGGACGGCATGCCATGAATATATTCGATCACTATCGCCAGCGTTATGAAGCTGCCAAGGACGAAGAGTTCACACTGCAGGAATTTCTTGCAACCTGTAAGCAAGATCGCAGTGCCTATGCCAATGCGGCAGAAAGGCTATTAATGGCTATCGGTGAGCCAGTCATGGTTGATACTGCCCATGAGCCACGGCTGTCCCGTCTATTTTCGAATCGGGTGGTCGCACGCTACCCGGCGTTTGAAGAGTTCTACGGTATGGAAGACGCTATCGAACAGATCGTCGCCTACCTGAAACATGCCGCTCAGGGTCTGGAAGAGAAGAAACAGATCCTCTATTTACTGGGCCCGGTAGGGGGGGGTAAATCGTCGCTGGCAGAACGACTGAAAGCGCTGATGCAGCGTGTGCCCATTTATGTGCTTAGCGCCAACGGCGAACGCAGCCCGGTCAACGATCATCCGCTGTGCCTGTTTAACCCGCAGGAAGATGCGCAGCTCCTTGAAAAAGAGTACGGCATCCCGAACCGCTATCTCGGCACCATTATGTCTCCGTGGGCGGCAAAACGTCTGAACGAGTTTGGCGGCGACATCACCAAATTCCGTGTGGTGAAAGTATGGCCGTCGATTCTGGCGCAGATTGCTATCGCTAAAACCGAGCCGGGTGATGAGAACAACCAGGATATCTCAGCGCTGGTCGGTAAAGTCGATATCCGTAAACTGGAAAACCACGCGCAGAACGATCCGGATGCCTATGGTTACTCCGGCGCACTGTGCCGTGCGAACCAGGGTTTGATGGAATTCGTCGAGATGTTTAAAGCCCCTATTAAGGTGCTACATCCACTGCTGACCGCCACGCAGGAAGGAAACTACAATGGCACCGAAGGCATCTCCGCCCTGCCGTTCAACGGCATTATTCTGGCACACTCGAACGAATCTGAGTGGGTGACTTTCCGTAATAACAAAAACAATGAGGCGTTCCTTGACCGTGTGTACATCGTCAAAGTGCCTTATTGCCTGCGGATTTCCGAAGAGATCAAAATCTACGAAAAACTGCTTAATCACAGTGAGCTGACCCATGCGCCGTGCGCGCCAGGCACGCTCGAAACACTGTCCCGTTTCTCGATTCTGTCGCGTCTGAAAGAGCCGGAAAACTCGAGCATCTACTCAAAAATGCGCGTGTATGATGGCGAAAGCCTGAAAGACACCGACCCGAAAGCGAAATCCTATCAGGAGTATCGCGACTATTCGGGCGTGGACGAAGGCATGAACGGGCTGTCGACGCGCTTTGCGTTCAAAATCCTCTCCCGCGTGTTCAACTTCGATCACGTCGAAGTGGCGGCGAACCCGGTGCATCTGTTCTACGTGCTGGAGCAGCAGATTGAGCGCGAGCAGTTCCCGCAAGAGCAGGCTGAACGCTATCTCGAATTCCTCAAAGGCTATCTTATCCCGAAATACGCCGAGTTCATCGGCAAAGAGATCCAGACCGCCTATCTGGAATCCTACTCTGAGTACGGGCAGAACATTTTCGACCGCTACGTTACGTATGCAGACTTCTGGATCCAGGACCAGGAATACCGCGACCCGGATACCGGCCAGCTGTTTGACCGTGAATCCCTGAATGCAGAACTGGAAAAAATTGAAAAGCCTGCCGGGATCAGCAACCCGAAAGACTTCCGTAACGAAATCGTCAACTTCGTGCTGCGCGCCAGAGCGAACTACAGCGGACGTAACCCGAACTGGACCAGCTACGAAAAACTGCGCACGGTTATCGAGAAGAAAATGTTCTCCAATACCGAAGAGCTGTTGCCGGTGATTTCGTTTAACGCCAAAACCTCAACCGACGAGCAGAAAAAACACGACGATTTTGTCGATCGCATGATGGAGAAAGGCTACACCCGTAAACAGGTACGCCTGCTGTGCGAATGGTATTTGCGCGTGCGTAAATCGTCATAATGTCGAATGTAGCCCGGCGCCACATCGCTGCCGGGCCTACACAGCAGAAGGTTGGCAAATGCAGTACGGGAGGGGCATATGACCTGGTTCATAGACCGGCGCCTGAACGGTAAGAATAAAAGCGCGGTTAATCGCCAGCGCTTTTTGCGCCGCTATAAGGCGCAGATAAAACAGTCGATCTCCGAGGCTATCAACAAACGCTCGGTGACCGATATAGACAGCGGCGAGTCGGTTTCCATTCCGACGGATGATATCAGCGAACCGATGTTCCATCAGGGACGCGGCGGCCTTCGCCATCGTGTACACCCCGGTAACGATCACTTTGTGCAGAACGACCGCATCGAGCGCCCTCAGGGTGGAGGCGGTGGTGGTGGGAGCGGTCAGGGCCAGGCGAGCCAGGACGGTGAAGGCCAGGACGAGTTTGTGTTCCAGATTTCGAAAGATGAATATCTGGATCTGCTGTTTGAGGATTTGGCACTGCCTAATCTGAAAAAAAATCAGCATCGCCAGCTGACGGAGTACAAAACGCACCGGGCTGGCTACACCGCCAACGGCGTACCGGCCAACATCAGCGTGGTGCGTTCATTGCAGAACTCGCTGGCGCGACGCACGGCGATGACCGCCGGAAAGCGTCGTGAGCTGCGTGAGCTGGAAGCGAGTCTCGACACCATAGCCAAAAGTGAGCCGGTGCAGCTGCTGGAGGAAGAGCGTCTTCGAAAGGAGATTGCCGAACTGCGGGCCAAAATCGAACGCGTACCATTCATCGACACCTTTGACCTGCGCTACAAAAATTACGAAAAACGCCCTGAGCCTTCAAGCCAGGCGGTGATGTTCTGTCTGATGGACGTGTCCGGTTCAATGGACCAGTCCACCAAAGACATGGCGAAGCGTTTTTACATCCTGCTGTATCTGTTCCTCAGTCGGACCTATAAAAACGTGGATGTGGTGTATATCCGCCACCACACTCAGGCTAAAGAAGTGGATGAGCACGAGTTCTTCTACTCTCAGGAAACCGGCGGCACGATTGTCTCCAGCGCCCTGAAGCTGATGGATGAAGTGGTGAAAGAGCGCTATGACCCGGCACAGTGGAATATTTACGCTGCGCAGGCATCCGATGGCGACAACTGGGCCGACGACTCCCCGCTGTGTCATGAAATTCTGGCCAAGAAAATCCTGCCGGTGGTGCGTTACTACAGCTATATCGAAATCACCCGCCGCGCACATCAAACGCTGTGGCGCGAGTACGAACATCTGCAATCGATGTTTGAGAACTTTGCCATGCAGCATATCCGCGACCAGGAAGACATTTATCCGGTCTTCAGGGAGCTTTTCCACAAACAGGGCACCACCACCAGCTAATCCCCCGTCAGCCAGATTATCCACATCTGGCTGACGTCTTTGATAACTCCGCACCGCTTAATCAACCCGCTATTGAGTTTTTGAGTCTGGACCTCAGCCTTATCACCTTCCCTCACGTATAATCGATCATGAATATCGCTCATGTTGAATGAAATTAAATCACTTTTCCTCGATCACTGACTCAGGCATAAATTGAATCCTGTTATTTAATTAATTTTGAAGACTGCTGAATTAAAACCCGGTTTTATCTCAGCCGCCAGGATGCCAGATGACGATGAATAAAGAATTTACTTTCACCCTTAAGCGTATTCGTTTCGACGAGAATTATAACCCTTCAGAAAATACGCGTATTACGACCAACTTTGCTAATCTGGCAAGGGGTGAGAAGCGTCAGGATAACTTGCGCAACACCTTAGTGATGATTGACAACCGGTTCAATTCTCTGGCGCATTGGGATAATCCAAAGGGTGATCGCTATTCTGTCGAACTTGAAATCATCACAGCGCAATTGAATATTCAACTTGATGGCAAGGCCGATAGCTTTCCTGTCATTGAAATATTAAAAACCCATATTGTTGATAAAAAAACCAATGAGCGTTTTGAAGGGATTCTGGGCAATAATTTTTCTTCATATGTGCGCGATTATGACTTCAGCGTATTACTGCCCGCGCATAATAAAAACAATGCTAAGCTTAGCCTGCCGGATGACTTTGGTGAATTACACGGAAACATCTTTAAGTGCTTTGTGAATTCAAACACATACAAAGAGAACTTTGCGAAAGCGCCGGTTATTTGCCTGAGCGTTTCCAGTAAAAATACCTATTATCGTACGGGTAATCAACATCCTGTATTAGGCGCGGAGTATCAGCAGGACGAACCGTCGTTGACCGATACCTATTTTGCAAAAATGGGGCTGCGGGCTCGCTATTTTATGCCTGAAAACAGCGTTGCACCATTGGCGTTTTACTTCACTGGCGACTTACTCAGTGAGTATACCGACCTTGAGCTGATTAGCACCATCAGCACGATGGAAACGTTCCAGAAAATATACCGTCCAGAGATATACAATGCTAATTCCGCGGCAGGACTACAGTATCAACCCAGCCTGAACTATCAGGATTATTCTCTGACACGCATTGTTTACGATCGCGAAGAACGTAGCCAGTTGGCTATTGAACAAGGGAAATTTACTGAACAGCACTTCATCAAACCCTATCAAACTGTTCTTGCACAATGGTCTGCTCATTCCGTTCTTTGATTGACGAAAAGTATAAGGTCACCTGTAATGAAAAAATTATTACCCACTTCAACTGCTGGCAGTTTACCTAAGCCCTCCTGGCTTGCGCAGCCTGAGACACTTTGGTCACCCTGGAAATTACAGGGTCAGGAATTAACCGACGGTAAGCAGGATGCCTTGCGTTTGTGCCTGGACGATCAGCAACAGGCCGGGATTGATATTGTCAGTGATGGCGAGCAAACGCGTCAGCATTTTGTCACGACATTTATTGAACACCTCAACGGCGTAGATTTCGAGAATCGTGAGATAGTGAAAATTCGTAATCGCTACGAAGCAAGTGTGCCGACCGTCGTTGGCCCGGTCAGTCGCCAAAAATCCGTCTTCGTCGAAGATGCCAGACTGTTACGTCAGCAAACCACACAGCCTATTAAATGGGCCCTCCCGGGGCCAATGACAATGATCGACACGCTTTATGATAATCACTATAAAAGCCGTGAAAAGCTCGCCTGGGAATTCGCTAAAATTCTCAATGAAGAAGCCAAAGAGTTAGAGGCCGTGGGTGTTGATATTATCCAGTTTGATGAGCCTGCATTTAATGTGTTTTTTGATGAGGTGAATGATTGGGGAATCGCCACTTTAGAAAGAGCCATCGAAGGGCTTAAATGCGAAACGGCGGTGCATATCTGCTACGGGTACGGAATTAAGGCCAATACAGACTGGAAAAAAACGCTGGGTACCGAATGGCGTCAATATGAAGAGATTTTTCCAAAGCTGCAAAAATCCAATATCGATATCATTTCGCTGGAATGTCAAAACTCCCACGTACCCATGGAGCTTATGGAGCTCATTCGCGGTAAAAAGGTGATGGTTGGGGCCATTGACGTGGCAACCAATACCATCGAAACGCCGGAAGAAGTCGCCGCAACACTGCGAAAAGCGCTGCAGTATGTGGATGCCGATAAGCTCTATCCTTGCACCAACTGCGGGATGATCCCCCTGCCGCGTGGCGTGGCGAAAGGCAAGCTGGATGCCCTAAGCGCCGGGGCTGAAATCGTCCGCAAAGAGCTGCTGGCGAAATAGCACCCCCAGTTAACCTGCAAAGTGGGGCTATCGCATCGATTGCCCCACTTCCTCTGAAAGACTATCCTGACAGCCCGGTATTTTTCATGGAGTCATTATGTCTGAAATCACTTCCCGCGACGTCCACCAGCATTTGCTGGTAATGCTGGAGCAGCAACAGGCCCGTTTTCGGGTGATGGAACATGAAGCGATGGGTAAATGCGAAGCGGTGTCTGAGATTCGCGGTACGGCACTAGGACAAGGCGCAAAAGCGCTGGTCTGCAAAGTGAAAGGCAACGGCGTGAAGCTGCATGTTTTGGCTATCTTAGCCGCCGATCAGCAGGCCGATTTATCCCGCCTGGCAACGCATCTTGGCGGACTGAAAGCCTCTCTGGCGAGCCCGGCGGAAGTGGATGAGCTAACCGCCTGCGCATTTGGCGCAATCCCGCCGTTCAGCTTTCATCCTGCTCTGAAACTGGTGGCCGATCCCTTGCTGTTCACGCGTTTCGATGAAATCGCGTTTAACGCCGGTCTGCTGGAAAAATCTATCGTGATGGACACCCAGGATTATCTGCGTATCGCTCAGCCAGAACTGGTCGATTTCCGCCGCGCCGAGTGACAACCCTGTCAGTGGCGTCTTTCCAGGTACAAAACGGACGCCACCAGAATCCCGCCCACCGTTAAAAATGAGAGAAAGATAATCAGCGTTTCGGCAAATTGTTGATCGTACATCATCACCCTCCTGTGCTCACCTTATCCGTCTTACGCCACGTTCATGACAACCGCATGACAGGCAGAAATCGCACCCTACGCGACGTTAAATACTGAAACGATTCGCCCGCAAAAATATTACCGTCATGGCGTAAAACCGAACTGGCAATAGCAATAATGATTATTGTTACCGGTATCACGAAAAAGATTTTCCATAAGTACATTGCCAAATCTCGTAATTGTTAAGTTTAATCTCATGGTTAACCATCAATGCCAGAACACCTCCGAAATAAACCTTACACTGGCAAGGTGAATACCATGACCGAGACAATCAGCCGTAAAGAAAAAATCAGTTATGGGTTAGGCGATATGGCCAGTCACATTGGACTGGATAACGTTATTATCTTTCTGACCTTTTATTACACCGATGTGGTTGGGCTTCCGGCGGCATTTGTCGGAACTATGTTTTTGCTGGCCCGTACCGCTGACGCAATTATCGATCCTGCGATGGGATATATTGCTGACCGTACCAAAACGCGCTGGGGTAAATTCAGACCGTGGATGCTGTGGCTGGCGCTGCCGTTCGGGGCCAGTTGCCTGCTCACCTACGCCGTGCCGGAATCACTAGACCTGCACGGAAAGATGATTTTCGCGACCGTGAGCTACACCCTGATGATGTTAATGTACACCGCCATTAATATCCCTTACTGCTCGATGGGCGCGGTGATCACCCCGGATAACGACGCGCGTATTTCCCTGCAATCTTATCGTTTCTTTCTCGCCACTCTCGGCGGGGCATTATCCACTTTCTTTATGATGCCTTTAGCCGAATTCTTAGGCGGCGCGGATAAATTACTCGGCTATCGCTGGGCAATGGGTATTATGGCCACCGTGGCGGTGATTATGTTCTGGTTCTGTTTTGCCAATACCCGTGAACGTATTAATGCCCCAGCGACACACAATAATTACCTCTCCGAACTACAGGATTTATTGCGCAACGATCAGTGGCGTGTCGTCGCGGTTCTGGTATTAACCAATATTGGTTTTGGTGTTGTTCGCCTCGGCGCCATGATGTATTTCGTCACCTATTATCTCGGCAGCGCCAGTTATTTCATGTGGATGCTCGGGGCACACATTCTGGGCAAAGCCGCCGGTAGCGCGCTGGCCAAACGCCTGACTCGCAGCTACAGCAAAGTGCAAATGTTCGGCTACTGCGCCGTGCTGGCTGGCGTACTGAGTATCGCCCTGTTCTTTGCGCCAAAATCCGTCTTCGTCCTTGTGCCGCTCACCTTCGTGATCTCCACGCTTTACCAGGCCACCACCACCCTGATGTGGGTGATGATGGCTGACGTGGCTGACTACGCCGAATGGAAACAGGGCAAACGCATGGACGGCGTGATTTTCTCTACCTTCCTGGCTGTGCTCAAACTGGGCATGGCCATCAGCGGGGCTATCGTTGGCTGGACGCTGGGCTTTAGCGGATACGTCCCTAACGCCGCGGCGCAAACCTCCACTGCCATGTACTGCATTATCGCCCTCTTCACCGTCGTGCCGGGCCTGCTTTCACTGGCCGCATTTGCCACCCTGCGCTGGTACAAGCTCGACGACAGCACCATGAAATCCATCAATCTCGCCAGACACCCTATTTCGTAAAAGGACCGTTTATCCATGAGTGAACTCATTTCACATTCCAATAGCATTGAGTGGCGCTTTGAGCGCCAGATCCTGCGCGTTGAAACCTGGGGCCGCAACAGTCTTCGCGTCAGAGCCACCTGTGCGCCAGATTTTACTGACGACTTACAGGCGCTGCTTCCCGCCGAATCGTGTGACGCGGAAATGACCTCTGGAGCAGAAAGCTTAACTCTGCGTAACGGCAACATTACCGCCACGCTTAATCTCAAAGGTCAGCTGGCGTTCTATAACCAGCGCGGGGAACTGCTGCTCGAAGAAATGTGGCGGCAGCGCTCAACTGTAGGGATTGGCTCCAGCGAAAAAGGTCAGGATAAATACGTCAGCGCCCTGAAGCTTGATGGCCGTGAATTTAAGCCGCTGGCGGGCGGTAAGTATCAACTGACCGTACGTTTCGAGTCGCGCCCTGAGGAACGCCTCTACGGCATGGGCCAGTATCAGCAGCCGTGGCTGGATCTCAAAGGCTGTACGCTGGAACTCGCGCAGCGTAACTCTCAGGCCAGCGTGCCGTTTATGCAGTCGAGCCTCGGCTATGGCCTGCTGTGGAATAACCCGGCGATTGGCGAAGTGAATTTCGCCAAAAACCAGACCGAATGGCGGGCCCGCGTCACCGGTGAAATGGACTACTGGATAACCGCCGCCGATAGCATCGTCGATATCACGCGACAGTATGCGAAAGCCACCGGCACTCCCCCGCCTGCGCCCACGTTTATCAGCGGCTTATGGCAGTGTAAATTGCGTTATCGCACCCAGCAGGAAGTTCTCGACGTGGCGCGCGAGTATCGTCGTCGCAACTTGCCGCTGTCGGTGATGGTGATTGATTTCTTCCACTGGCCGAATCAGGGCACATGGTGTTTTGATCCGATTGACTGGCCCGATCCGAAAGCGATGGTCGATGAACTCAGCGCGTTGGGTATTGAGTTGATGGTGTCTGTCTGGCCGACGGTGGAAGCGCGCAGCCCGCTATATCCGAAAATGAAGGCCAAAGGCTGGCTGGTCAGCAGCGAGCGCGGCGTGCAGGTCAATCTCGATTTTATGGGCAACACCACATTCTTCGATGCCACGCATCCGCAGGCGCGGCAGTTTGTCTGGGAAACGGTGAAGGAAAATTACTACGATTTAGGCATCAAACTCTTCTGGCTGGATGAAGCCGAGCCGGAATACCGCGCCTACGATTTTGACAACTACCGCTATCACGCAGGCCCGGTGCTGGAAGTCGGCAACCGCTACCCGCGGGATTTTGCTCAGGGTTTTTACGATGGGCTGAAAGCCAATGGCGAGCAGGATATTGTCAACCTGGTGCGCTGCTCCTGGGCCGGCAGCCAGCGCTATGGCGTGCTGGCCTGGTCGGGTGATGTGCACTCTTCATTCCATGCGTTGCGTAACCAGATTGCCGCCGGGCTGAACATGGGGCTGGCGGGCATTCCGTGGTGGACGACCGACATCGGCGGTTTCCAGGGCGGTAACATTAACGATCCCGCCTTCCATGAGTTGCTGATCCGCTGGTTCCAGTGGGCGGTCTTCTGCCCGGTTCTGCGTATGCACGGTTATCGCGAGCCGCAAATTCAGCCCCCGGCGCGCTACCGCGACGGCATTCCGCAATGTAACAGCGGTTCACCGAACGAACTATGGAGCTACGGCGAAGCCAATTTCGACATCCTGCAGCACTGGCTGTCGGTGCGCGAAAAACTGCGTCCGTATATTGATGCGCTCTATGACAACGCGCATCAGCACGGCGATCCATTGATGCGTCCGCTATTCTGGCACTATCCACAGGAAAAACAGAGCTGGGAAATCGAAGACCAGTACCTGTTCGGCGAAGATTTGCTGGTTGCCCCGGTGATTCACGCCGGGCAACGTCAGCGCGACGTCTGGCTCCCGGCGGGTGCTAACTGGGTCGCTCTCAACGGCGAACGCTATCACGGGGGCGAGCGCATCACCGTGGACGCGCCGCTGGAGACAATCCCGGTATTTATCCGTGAAGGCAGTCAGTTGGTCAGCGTCTTAACAAACTGACCTTCGGGCAGACGCCCAAAAAAATAAGATTGTTATATAGCAGCCTGTTTATGCACGCTATTTCGCGTACAGTGAACAGGCTTACTTTTTTTGGCAAGGACTCCCAAATGTTTGACCCTACCCTGTTAATTCTTCTGGGACTGGCGGCGCTCGGCTTTGTCAGTCACAACACCACCGTCGCCGTTTCCATTCTGGTGCTGATCATCGTGCGCGTTACGCCGCTGAATACCTTTTTCCCCTGGATTGAAAAACAGGGCCTGGCGATGGGTATTATCGTGCTGACTATCGGCGTTATGGCGCCTATCGCCAGCGGGACGCTGCCCGCCTCAACGCTGCTGCACTCGTTCGTGAACTGGAAATCGCTGGTCGCGATTGCGGTCGGCGTGTTTGTCTCGTGGCTCGGCGGTCGAGGCGTTCAACTGATGGGAACACAACCGCAGCTGGTCGCCGGCCTTTTAGTGGGGACCGTGCTCGGTGTGGCGCTGTTTCGCGGCGTACCGGTCGGGCCGCTTATCGCCGCCGGGCTGGTCTCGATACTTATTGGGAAGGGGTAGCCAACCCGCTGAGATATCGCCCCGGCGTCTGGCCTAATCCTTTACGGAACATGGTAATGAACGCGGTGGTAGAGTCATAGCCCAACGCGTGTGCGGCCTGCTGCACGCTCTGACCTCGGATCAACAGCTGTAGCGCCAGGATCAGCTGCAGCTGATGCCGCCAGCGACGAAAACTCAGCCCGGTCTCTTTCACCACCAGCCGGGCCAGATTGCGTTCGCTCATCGCAAAATAACTCGCCCACTGCCCCAACGTTTGCCACACCGCCGGTTCCGTCTCCATCTTCTCCACCATCATGCGAATTTTGGGATGGGCAGAAACCGGCAACTGGAGCTGTTCCTGCGGCTGCTGCGGCAGCTCGTCAAACAGCACCTGAATCAGCCGAAGCGTCGCCGGGTCACATTGCGGCGATTCGTGGCGAACGGCCAGATTCAGAATGAGTTCCCGCACCAGTGGCGAGATTTTCAACGTACAGCAGTGCGCCGGTAACGCCGCTGCACCGGGTTCGATAAACAGAAAGCAGAGCCGGGCACCCGGTGTCGCGCGATTGCTGTGCGGGACCTGGCCGGGGATCCACACCGCATACTGCGGCGGCACCATCCAAAGTGCATTTTCCACTTCGCACGTAATTGCCCCGTGCAGGGCCAGGATCAGCTGGCCTTTGCGGTGCTGATGCTCTGGGATGTACTGCTCGTCTTCCACAACCTGAACGCGAAACGCCGCCGCAGCGTCATGCTGGCTGTCGGGTTCATACCCCTCAAGCCCCAGTCCTGCCATCATTGCTTTTGTCCGATATTAGCGATTATTTGTCATTTTAGCTTGATTTCATCATGACGAAAAAGCGCTATCGTAGTCGCACCAAAAAATAACTGAGAACGCCATGAGTACTGTGTCCATGACAACCCCACGCCAGAATCTGCTTTTGATTGTGGGCATCCTGTTGATCGCCACCTGTTTACGCGTGACGTTTACCGGTGCCGCCCCGCTGCTTGACAGCATTCGTGCCGACTACGGGCTGTCCACCGCCCAGACCGGGATGCTGACCACCCTGCCGCTCCTCGCATTTGGTCTGATTTCACCACTGGCAGCCGGCGTTGCGCGCCGTTTCGGTATGGAGCGCAGCCTGATCGTTGCCCTGCTGCTAATTTGCGCCGGGGTAGCCGTCCGTTCATTACCCTCGTCTGGCCTGCTGTTCGTCGGAACCGCCATCATCGGCTGCGGCATTGCCCTCGGGAACGTTTTGCTGCCAGGCCTTATCAAGCGCGATTTTTCCGGACACGTGGCGAAAATGACCGGCGCGTACTCCCTGACAATGGGGATTGCCGCAGCGGCGGGTTCCGCCGTGGTGGTGCCGATTGCCCTGAGCGGCGCGGGATGGCACGGCGCACTGCTGGCGCTGATGGCGTTTCCGTTGCTGGCGCTGGTAGTCTGGTTACCGCAGTTGCGTAATCACACGCCGGGCACGGTGACCGGGGCGCGCAGCCTGCACAGCAAAGGTATCTGGCGTTCGGCGCTGGCCTGGCAAGTGACGCTGTTCCTTGGGCTTAACTCGCTGGTGTATTACGTAATTGTAGGCTGGCTGCCCGCCATTCTTATCAGCCACGGCTACAGCGAAGCGCAGGCCGGTTCTCTGCACGGTTTGTTGCAGTTGGCGACCGCCGTACCGGGGCTACTGATCCCGCTGGTGCTGTTTAAGCTCAAAGACCAGCGCGGGATTGCCATCAGCGTGGCGCTAATGTGCGCCCTGAGCGCCATCGGCTTCTGGCTGTTCCCTCAGCAGGCGATGTTGTGGACGCTGATCTTCGGCTTTGGCTGTGGCGCGACGATGATCCTTGGGCTGACATTTATTGGCCTGCGAGCCGGTTCCGCACATCAGGCGGCGGCGTTGTCCGGTATGGCACAATCGGTCGGGTATATGTTGGCGGCCTGTGGGCCTCCGGCGATGGGCCGAATTCATGACGTCAGCGGCGACTGGCACATTCCGCTAATTGCGGTCGCCGTTATCTCGTTGGTGATGGCCGTGTTTGGGGGATTAGCAGGACGTGATCGGGAAATCCACGGGTAGACGCCAATTGCCCGATGGCGCGATGCTTATCGGGCCTACGCATTCGTTGTAGGCCCATGCAAGCGAAGTGTCGGCAGGCGATTCTTAAGTTGCTGCCGCGCGAAGAAACGCATGGACCAGCGGTGCCGGGCGGCCAGCCAGCGCGTTGCGCTCATGCTGAAACAGCGTGCCGACAAAGAACGGGTGAGTAATCAGTTCTACCACGCGGATTTCACCTTCTTCATCCCAGCCGGTGACGCGCAGCGCGCCTTCGTCAAGCTCCGCCGCGAAATCCGGTGAAATGCCGTAGTTGCAGTGATAGCCCTCTTCAATGCTGAGGCGACCATACGCTTTGGCGATGAGGGTATTGGCGCGCAGTTCGATGGTGTCTGATTTCTCTACCAGCGAGCAGGCCAGTGGCGCAATCACCATTCGGCCTTCGGTATCCGTTTCGGCGTGTGCCGCATCGTTCCAGCCCAGTACGTTGCGGGCATATTCGAGGATCGCATGCTGGAAACCGCCGCAGGTGCCGAGGAAGGGAATGCTGTTTTCACGCGCGTAGCGGATGGCGATAAACGCCCCTTCGGCGTTTTGGTATGGGCTAGCGGGCACCAGCCAGATTGCGTCGTAGCCCACCAGATCGTCAGCGCTTTTAATGTCGGTGGTGGCGACCCAGTCGTAATCGGCGGTGAGTTCCTGAACGGCGGCGGCATCATCAATCGCCAGTGGGATCGCCTGATGCGCAATCACCTCGGGATTAAAATCGCCGACCAGTGCAATTCGTAGGGTATTTTTATTCGAAGCAAGTTCCATGAAGGGTTCCTTATGCTGTGCAGTTTTCGGACTACATAAGGAACACCAGCCTACCGGGGTTTTGCGCGCAGAACAATCCCCAGAATGTGCAGTTGGCGATCGTTTCATCTGTTCGCAGTTCGTATTACTCTTTCAGCGGGAAAATACGGAGCTGCGATGAAAACGAAAATTCTGGTGAGTGCCTGTCTGATGGGGCATCCGGTGCGCTATAACGCCAGCGCCAAAACGCAGTTGGGTGAATTGCTGCAAACGTTGCGGGCAGAAGACAGACTGGTCATTCATTGCCCGGAACTCGCAGCCGGTTTACCGACTCCGCGTCCGTCGGCCGAAATTGTCGCCGGCCAGGGTGAACAGGTGATGGCGGGCCAGGCGCGTATTATCGAAAACACCGGAACTGACGTCACCGCCCATTATCAGCTTGCAGCCTGGCTGGCGCTCGAGGCGGCTCAAGGCGCGGGCTGTTCTGCAGCGCTGTTAACGGACGGCAGCCCTACCTGCGGCAGTACGGAAATTTATGACGGGAGTTTTAGCGGCAAAAAAATCGCAGGCAACGGCGTTGCCGCCGCGCTTTTGCGCCAACATGGGATTGCGGTGTTTTCACATGAGCAAATCCCGGCGCTGCTGGCCTGGATTGCTGAACAGGACCAGAAGGTGTAGCCGTGTTACTCCGTTACTTTTTCAAGCTCATCGGCGGGTAGCATGTCAGGCGTCAGTGGCATCAGATGTTCAGGGCGAACGAATGAAAAACCAGACTGACCGTCCGCCGACTGAACGTCACCCGTCACCAGCCACAGCGCTCGCTGGGCCTCACGTGGCAGTTCGGTGACCACGCCGTTGACAGGGTTCAGGACGCGTTCACCCGGCTGGCAAAGGGCAAACAGCGATACAGATTTACCGATATTCGCCCGACCTGCGGGCGTACGGGCCGCGATGATCATCGCCAGGGTGCCCGGTTTAAGCTGAAACATGCTGCTCTCACACACTCTTAAATTAAGATTAATCTTATCTTCAATTGTATCCTGGAGAGCAGCGTGCTGTCACGATTGCTTATGATCGCGACGATACAGGGTCCATTCGTCAATCACTTCCCCGCCAGGCAGTTTACAATCTGAACGCACGCCCTGCGGGCTTTGTACCGGCACTGACGTGCCGCCTTTTTGCTGGCAGTAGACCGCAGCAGGGTTCGGCATGCCGACATTTGGCGGGGTTGGTGCGTCGTTTTGTTCAGTGGTGGTGCAGCCTGCCAGCAGAATTGGCAGCAGTAATCCGGCGTATTTCATTGATATTGCATCCTTTATGCGCGGCTAATTTGCCTTAATCTTTACTATTTCTTCATTTTAACTGCACTTTTGCAAATTAAATTAGGAGCGTTCTCGTTCTTGACCTAAGAACACATCATTCCATAATCCATGAGTTTTTTGCCCAAGAAGTCTCGCATTCTCGCCTATTCGATGTATAAAACGTGATGTATTCATGGTTTACTCTTTTTAGATAGTCGATATTTTCAGCATAGCGTGCAGTTTTTGCCGTTACTGCACGGGAGCTTTCAGGTCATGTCAGATATTATTCTTGCCCGCGTCTCACAAACCCTCGCCACCGAACAATCACTCGAGAGCCTCGTGCGCCAGCTACTGGAAATGCTGGAGATGGTGACGCACATGGAGTCGACCTATCTGACCAGGATCGATACGGCGACCCGTTTGCAGCATATCGTGTATGCCCGCAACAGCAGCGAGATGCAGATCCCGGAAGGTTTCGCCGTTCCGTGGGATGAAACGCTGTGCAAACGCGCTGTGGACGAACAGCACTATTTCAGCAATGACGTGGAAACCCGCTGGCCGGACTGTCATGCCGCACAGGCCCTGGGGATCAGCACCTTTTTCACCACGCCCGTGCATCTGACCGATGGTTCGCTGTATGGCACGCTCTGCGCCTCCAGCCGCGACCAGCACAGTTACAGTATTAACAGCGAACATGTGCTGCACCTGTTCGCGAGCCTGATTGCCCGCTACATCGAAAAAGAGTCATTGGTGACGCAACTGCGTCAGGCCAACGAGGCGCTGATCGCTCACTCCTACACCGATGCGCTGACGGGCCTTGCCAATCGACGCGCCGTCTATGAGCACCTCGACATTTTGTTTGAACGTGCGCGGATGAACCAATCACACGTCCTGGTCGCATTTATCGATCTCGACGATTTTAAAGAAATTAATGATGTTCACGGCCATCAGGCCGGGGATGCATTCTTAATGCAGGTAGGCCAGCGACTGGCCTCGGTGATGAGCGATGAGGATATCGTTGGGCGTCTGGGCGGAGACGAGTTTCTCATCGCCTGTGAAATCACGTCCAGCGATCAGAAAACGCCGTTTATCGACCTGCTGCGCCGTCAAATCCGCGGCCACTATCTGCTGAGCGGCCACACGATTAATTACCCGGGCGCCAGCATTGGCACCATCGACGTCAACCCGCATGAGCTGGACGCAGAGAGCGCCATTCAGGCGGCCGATGCCGCCATGTATCTGGATAAAAAAACCCGTCAGCAGGGGATTATCGCCTCCTGAACGCCCGGCGCTCAGGGTGAAACCCCTATTGGTCGCGGTCAGGCTCTAACAGAATGAATCCCAGCGGAATGGAGCACAGCAGCGTGAAAACGATGCTGTACACCAGCACCATCGCAGCCTGCATAATGAACATCGAATTAGACCAGACGTAATACGGCAAATCGTACTCCTCGGCTACCCCGCCAAATGTGGCATGTCCCACAAGCATCAACGCGATGACAAAGATGACGGCGACCGCCAGAATAAAGCGCTTACCGTTCTTTGTTTTAAATTGTTCCGGCTGCATTACAGACTTCTCTGATGGGATTTTCCGGCGCAGTTTTAGCACTAAATTAACCCGGCGGATATCTGTTTTTAGTCTATAACTGTACGGCTGCTCTTTTTAGCAGCGAATGGCCCTGACAGCCCTTCTCTCCTGCCCTCCAGGTAAAGAAAAACAGAACCCAGATGGGTGTTTTATACTTAAGTGTTGTGAGGCTCGCCTCGCATTATTTTGACTCATCCCGCTAAACGCACTTCGGTTTAGGCCGATGAATTCACGCAGTGAACAGTGAGGAATGACATTATGAGTTTATTCGACCAGGTGGCAGGCATGTTCGGTGGTCAGGACGGACAGGCTGGTACCTATCAGGCGATATTAACGTGGATTAACGAGCAAGGCGGCGTATCCGGGCTACTGGCAAAATTTCAGCAGGGTGGATTGGGTGCAGTGGTTGAATCCTGGATAAGCACCGGCACAAACCAGCCGGTATCGGGTGACCAGATAACGTCCGCGCTGGGCTCCCCTGCCGTTGCGGATCTCGCTGCCAAACTGGGCATCGACACGCAAAGTGCGTCGAACCTGATTGCCGAGCATTTACCGAAGGTCGTCGATACGTTGTCACCTGACGGACAGGTTAATCAGCAACAAGACCTGCTGTCTGAAGGCATGGGACTGCTGAAAGGGAAGCTTTTTAGCTAACAATGCTCCTGAATGACAGGCATAAAAAAACCGCCCATTGGGCGGTTATCTGGACAATCAGTTTTACAGGTACTTTTCGGCTGCTTTGAGAATATCTTCTGCAGCAAGTTCTCTGTCTGTAGCGACATGAATTACATTGTGATCGCCGGTCAGAGAGGGAAAACTGGCAGACATGATTATCAAATTTGCCTCCTCACCGTTCGGATATTCACAACGTATTGACGTTTCATCAGGCATAACGGAGACAACGGTCAGAGGTTCGGCGTTAAAAAACACGAGCACTTTTTTCATTCGTTCTCCGGATGGATGTAAGTCTGTCACCTGTCCTAATTAAAATAGTATTTATCTGATAGCATCGTACGTATTATTTTCTGATTTCGGTAATAGTGGAAACAGAAACAGGACGTTGCCAAGTGTAAATATTATCGGCGGTGATCATTGCTGATTTGCAAAAAATACATTTTGCACCGAACGGATTTTTTTCAGTAACATCGAAAGATGAAGTCCGATATTGCGAACCGTGGCAGCAAGGGCAGCGGAAGTGAATTGAGTCAGAAATAGTCAGGCCCTCAGTGCGGTACCACGTTGACTGCGGAAGGACCTTTAGGACCTGCTTCAACGGAGAATTCAACTTCTTGATTTTCATACAGAGTACGGAAATCGTTGCTCTGGATAGCAGAGAAATGTACGAAGACATCTTTGCTTCCGTCTTTTGGAGTAATAAAGCCGAAACCTTTTTCAGCATTAAACCATTTAACAATACCAGTCATTTGGTTAGACATGTTTTTTACCTTTAATTATTATTTCGCCCGCAGGCTGTGTTGGTTTGAAAACCTGTTGTTTCTAAGAAAACTGAAGAAGGTACATCAAGGAGAGAAAATGATGAGGACGACTTAAGAGAACTGTTTCAGATAACGTGTATGTTCAAACCGATAGAGCATTAACGCACGATTAATTTTTTTTAGCAAGGCTTATCTCAAAAGATTTGTCAGGGCCGGGAAAAGTCTGCATTGTTAAAAATAAAAAAATGAATGAGGGCTTTTCGCGTGCTATTGAGGTATTGTTTTGCGCCAACATATAAGGAATACACATGGCTGAACGTAAAAATCGTCAACTTCGCCCTTCCCAACCCGCAGAATGTTCATGTCCGAAATGTGCTAAGAAATCAATGCACAGTCCATCAAGAATCAAAAAAAATAGTCCTTTGCTCTGCCCCTATTGCGGCACGCTCTTTTCAGCGTCGCAGCTCGCTGCCAGGTAATTAGACACCTTACTGCTGAGGCACGCGCTTAGTGCATTACCCTGAGCGCAGTCAGGCATCAGGTATAAAAACGGGAACCCAAAGGTTCCCGTTTTTGTTATCTGAGTCGTAGCGCGCTTTTACAAAGATTTATCGACCGTGGTATCTGAGCCTCTGGTCAGGATGCGAACTTTGTCGCCGGGATTAAACACCACACCGCCGGTGTACGACTGGACCACGTCGATAGTGGCACCTGATTCGGTTTTGATCAGTAAATCGACCTGCTGTGGCGCCTGCTGCGTGCTTTGATGGTAACGCGACGCCCCTGCCCCGGCGAGTGCGCCAGCTGCGGTCATTGCGGTCTTGCCTTTACCATTCCCGAACTGGTGGCCAACGACGCCGCCTAACGCCCCTGCCGCCACAGTCCGTAAAGGATGATACTGTCCATTAGCCTGGCTGATGACACGGCTCTGTTGAACCACGCCGTATTCCACCAGGGTTTTGCTTCCGGCAAAACTAGACTGGCTAGCGAGAAACAGAAAACTGACTGCGATGAGTGCACTTTTTTTCATGATGGCCACTTTTTATCGTTTTAAACGTAGTCGCGATTTTGCCAGCCCTCGCGAGTTTCCGCTAAGTCATTAATGCTACAGCACTCCCTCAATGGCTTTACCAGAACATACTTGTGCCGGGTGCCGCCACTCTGGCCTTGACACTGAATATCCATACAGTATAAAACTGTGCATCTAAACAGTACAAAGGAAGTGGTAATGTTCGTCGAACTGATTTATGACAAACGCAATTTCGCAGGCTTGCCTGGCGCACAAGAAAAAATTCTGAGTGAACTTACCCGGCGCGTTCATCAGATATTCCCCGACGCAGACATTCGCGTTAAGCCAATGATGACGCTGCCGGCAATCAATACCGACGCCAGCAAACATGAAAAGGAACAGATTAGCCGCGCCGTTCAGGAAATGTTCGAAGAAGCGGACATGTGGCTGGTCGACGAATAACGCGCCGTCAGCCTCGATTCACCGCTGCCGTAAAGTCATCAAAGGGAAGTGGCCTGGAGAAGTAGTATCCCTGCACCAGTTCACATCCCATTTCCTGAAGCTTCTCAGCCATCTCCAGCGTCTCCACGCCCTCAGCCACCAGCGGCACGTTAAAGCTTTTGGCGAGCGTCAGCACTGACGAAACCACCGCCGCGTTCTTCTCATTAGTCAGAATGTCAGAGACAAATGTTCTGTCGATTTTCAGGCAGTCGAACGGGAAAGAGTGCAAATAAGAGAGGCTCGAATAGCCGGAACCGAAATCATCAATCGCCACGGTCACGCCCAGGCGGCGCAGATACTTAAGCGTATCGACAATCTGATCAGTATGTTTCATTAGCGTACTTTCGGTGATTTCCACGCAGATGTTGCCGTTCATCAGTTCGTTCTCCTGAATACAGGTGAACAAATGCGAAGCAAAATCGGGCTGCTGTAGCTGTATTGCTGAAATATTGACGTGCAGTTTGAAATCTTTCGGACCCCCGCGCGCGATAAACTTCGCCAGCTGCTTACAGGATTCGGCGATCACCCAACGCCCAATCGGAATGATCAGTCCCGACTCTTCCGCAAGGCTTATGAACTTGATCGGCGAGATAAACCCTTCGTCCGGCGTTTGCCAGCGAATCAGGCTCTCACCTTCATTGCAGCTATTCTGATTATCGAGGTTAATGATCGGCTGCATCACGATATGGAATTCATCGTTGGCGATAGCATGCTGTAATTTTTCATGCAGACGAATATTCTCAAGCCCCTGATCCTGCATTTCCTGCACAAAGACCAGCGACTTACCATTACCTATTTTTTCAGCATGCTGCACGGCTATCCCTGAATTCAAAATCACTTCCGGCATTCGTTCCTGAGTCATGTGCCCAAAGAACATCCCGGAATTCCCGATAAAGCAGTAGCGTTCAGTTTCAGCGTCGCCATCGGATTTAATATCAAGGAACAGTGACTGCAAGATATCCTCAAAGAACATCAAATCTTTTTGTTCGTAAACCTCAGGGAATATCGCCAGGAAGCTGCCATAGTCATCACGACACAGCAGCGTTCCGCCTGGAAGGGTATTCTTCATTCGGCTGACAAAACTACGCAGGAAACGGCCGGAATACTCAAGCCCCATTACCCGGGCAATATTTGCGGCATTGCTCACGTGAATACGGGCAAGCAAGTTTTTGCCTTCGTAAGACTCAGGCTTACTGAGCAGCCCGGCGCGCGTTGGCAGGCCAGTCAGGTTGTCTTCCTCAACCAGCTTACGGTGCTTCTCGGTGCGGGCGGCCAACTCATGGGAAAGCCTGAAGAAACTGGAATCTAGCGTCGCCACCTCCGGGAACAGTCTTTTGTTCTCCTCCGGCTTCCACTGCATGTTTAGCAGGTCTTTGTTTTTGCCAATGATAGTGTTAAGCGGACTGAAAAAGTTTCGCAGAACAATGGCCGCAATGAGATACACAATGGCGAACAACCCCATAATTTTGACAGCAAACGCAATAATCGTTTTCTTGATGCTGCCCGACAACGAGTCCTGCGAGGTTATCAGCAGGACGTGGCCGTGAAGTTCCCGATCGGTGCTGCCGTATTTTATGGTATGAACAATATATTTATCGCCTTTACCTGAGGTAATCTCTGTCGGACTGCCCTGATGGGTGCTCTTTTCCATAATTTCAGGCGTTAAAAGCTGGCGCAACTCTTTGTTTGTCAGTCTCTTTCCGTCGGCCTGGTGATGCTCTTTTGCCGCGCTTGCCAGTTCAGGCTGCATGAGCGCAGGCGTTATCGGCATTTCTGACGACGAGACAATATTATTATCGCTGCCAGTTATCAGTATGGTGTTGTCTTTAAAAGGCAACACCTCACAGACATAGCGGCTCATGCTATCGGGCATAATCTCCGAGGAAATAACCCCTAGCAGTTTTCCTGCGCGGTTATATACCGGCGTTCTGTATGCCAACATTCTGTCATTTTTGTTATATGAACGCGGATAAATACGGGACCAGAATGACTTTTTAGACTGCTCTGCTTTTTCAAGCCACGGCTGAACTAACTTGTTGAAATCATATATCGTTTTAACAACCCGGGAGTACTCCGTCGACCCTTCATAGACGTTCAGAATGTTATGTGCATCCCCAGACGTCTTCTCCATGTTGATGATTTTTTTGTTATTAACATCAAGACGATTGAACGCAACATAATTCCCGTCAGGCGTGGTGAATGAGACTCTGTCGACCGAAACATGGCCAAAGCGATCGGTTCTGATCAGCTGCTTTAAGGTTTCTGTAACCTGCGTGGCACTTAACACATCGAGGTCACTGTTCTCGAAGGTCCGTGCAAAAAGCTGGTTGGTGACGGTCGGAAGATCCATGTAGTCTTCCAGCGTTTGCACGACATTTGCCCCGCTGGACTGAATGAGTCTCTCGCCGGTATAACGGATAGTCTCATCCATGCCGGTGCTGACAAACATCGCCAGCATCGCACCGGCGATACAAAATGATACGATGGCAAGCCCGGCTAAAGCACAGGCCAGCGATACGGGATATTTACTGTGGGAAATCGTGTTTTTCATGCCGTTGTCACTAAAATAAATGACCAAGAACATCTCGACACGCACGCACGATAGAGGGAGCAGGAATTAGCTTGATTCATTTTCAGGAATTAATGTTTATTGAGCATACAATTAGGACACAAACGATTGTTTGGGTCCTGACATTCTGTGCGGTAAAAGCAAGAATACTCTGAGTAAATCCTGAGTTAGGCGATTTTTTTGAGCGGAACGAGAGCCTGGCTGAGTTTAAGAATATACCGTAAGCTGAATCAATAATCTTCAGGTAGCGTTTTATCAATTGAAATCAACTTTCCTTTTTCCATTGTGATGTACCCGCCCTCTTTGAGATCCGCGAGTACACGGAAGACATGCGTCCTGGAGAGTTTCGTGCGGCGTATAATAAAATTCGCCAGCCCTTCCTTTTCATTCTCAAACGTCCGCGTTCTATAAAGGTAGCGATGCAGCATCGGTTTTATGGTTTGATAACTGGTTAACTGTTTTCTTTCCGCAAGCAATTCCAGTGAAAATATCGTCATAAAAACCAGAATTTTCGACAGCACACTCATGTGTTCTGGACTCTGATAAAATAGCGCGGTAAATGCCTCGCACGGTATCTTCACAGCGGTCACAGGTGTCATGCATTTATATTCAAAATTTAAAAGTGGACAATACTCCTCCATCAGCCCGATAGGCATATACTCAATCGTATTACCCACGGTCAGCTCATTAGCTTTATGAGAAATTGCCACTGAACCATTAAGAACAATATAAATAAAACCGGGCAGGATTTTGATATAATCTGCAGGCGCAAGAGTGAAAACATCACCGCCAATGCAAATATCATCTATATAGCGCCCCAACTCCAGCGATTGATAATAATGGTGGATATTCTCAAAATTGGCTTTCATGTTACACCTGAACACACTCTAAATTTATTACGCAGTATAGCACCTGAAAACTGTAACGTCCTTTCCCATTTACTCTGCGCCATCATCGCATATTAAATAAGCAGTACCATTTGGGACTATTCAAATAATATAAGGCGCATAAAATACCTTCAATAAATCCCGAATCAATCCGGCGACCGGCGAGTACAGATTTCTTAGTGCTTTCAACGTGGTACGTTGCGTTTGCCATTTTATAATTACACTTTAAATCAAATCATTGTGCTGCGATGTTGGTGCTGACGCAAAGTCACGCGAATATCCAGTAAAACTGAACACGCTAAATCCTACCAGGAGGTTGAACGAATGAGATTGAATATGATTGCCAGGAGTCTGGCTGTCGCGGGGTTACTGACGACGTTGTCAGTGACTGCGGCAACCGAGGCGCCGACAAACGATGCCACTGCGGCAACCAAACAGGCAAACGAAGCGCTTTACAGCAAACTGCCTTTTTCCGATAACACCGACTTTACGAATGCGCATAAGGGCTTTATCGCTCCGCTGCCGCAGGAAGTCATCAAAGGTGAGAAAGGTAATACAATCTGGGATCCTCAGCATTATGCCTTTATCAAAGAAGGCGCCAAAGCGCCAGACACAGTAAACCCTAGCCTGTGGCGTCAATCCCAGCTGATTAACATCGGCGGTCTGTTTGAAGTCACCGACGGTGTTTATCAGATTCGTAATCTCGACCTTTCAAACATGACGATCATTGAAGGTAAGACCGGGATTACCGTTATCGATCCACTGGTTTCTGCTGAAACCGCTAAAGTCGGTTTGGACCTGTATTACAAAAATCGCGGCAAAAAACCTGTTGTCGCGGTTATTTTCACTCACAGCCACGTTGACCACTATGGCGGCGTTCGCGGTGTCGTTGACCAGGCTGATGTCAAATCCGGCAAGGTTAAAATCTATGCTCCGCAAGGTTTCATGGGCGCTGCTGTAGATGAAAACATCATGGCGGGTAATGCCATGAGTCGTCGAGCAAGCTACATGTATGGCAACCTGCTGCCGGCTGATGCCAAAGGCCAGGTGGGCGCGGGTCTCGGGACGACCACTTCCGCAGGTACAGTGACATTACTGGCACCAACGGATTACATCACCCATACAGGTCAGGAAGAAGTCATCGATGGTCTGACCTACGACTTCATGATGGCCCCGGGTTCTGAAGCGCCTTCAGAAATGCTGTGGTACGTCAAAGAGAAGAAGATGATCGAAGCTGCAGAGGATGTCACTCACACCCTGCACAACACTTATTCTCTGCGTGGTGCGAAAATCCGCGATCCGCTGGCATGGTCTAAATACATCAATGCCGCTATCGATCGCTGGGGCAATGATGCCGAAATCATTATCGCTCAGCACCATTGGCCGACCTGGGGCAAAGATAACGTCGTCAACCTGATGAAAGGTCAGCGTGATATGTATCGTTATATCAATGACCAGACGCTGCGTATGGCGAATGAAGGCCTGACCCGTGACGAAATCGCCGCTAACTTTAAGCTGCCAGAGACTCTCGAGAAGACCTGGGCTAGCCGCGGTTACTACGGTTCCGTCAGCCACGATGTGAAAGCAACCTACGTGTTCTATCTCGGCTGGTTCGATGGCAACCCGGCAACCCTGGATGAACTGCCACCGGCAGAAGCGGCGAAGAAATACGTCGAGTATATGGGCGGCGCGGATAACATCCTGCAAAAAGCCAAAGCAGATTACGACCAGGGTCATTACCGTTGGGTAGCTCAGGTTGTGAGTAAAGTCGTGTTTGCCGATCCGACGAACAAAGCTGCGCTCAATCTGGAAGCCGATGCGCTTGAGCAGATGGGTTATCAGGCCGAATCTGGCCCATGGCGTAACTTCTACCTGTCAGGTGCCAAAGAGTTGCGTAACGGAGTAGTTAAAGCCGCAACGCCAAACACCGCGAGCCCGGATACCGTCCGTGCCATGACGCCAGAAATGTTCTTCGATTATTTGGCTGTTCATATTAACGGTGAAAAAGCGGCGAATGCGCATGTGACACTTAACGTCGACTTCGGTGACCAGGGCGGGAAATACAAACTTGAGCTGGAAAACGGTGTGCTTAACCACACCGCAAACTCTCAGGCCGATAATGCCGATGCCACCATTACCCTTTCCCGCGATACGCTAGACCGTATTGTGTTGAAAGAAGAAACTCTGCAACAGGCTAAAGACAAAGGTGATATGAAAATCACCGGCGACGCTAACAAGCTGACTGAGCTGCTGGGTTATATGGACAAGTTCGAATTCTGGTTTAACATCGTTACGCCATAAACTGAACTGAAATAAAAAAGGAGCCACTGGCTTAGTGCTTGTCAGTTAAGCTCTTGAAGAAGGCCACAACGGATAACGTTGTGGCCTTTTTTTACGGCTCTCGGGTAATGCCGCACTCTTCGCCCAGGCTGTACGAGGCTTGAGACCATGCTCAGCCTGCTTCAGGGCAAAAACAATCGGCTCTTCGGTGAATCGTGACTTTTTCGTCGACACATCCTCCGTTCAGGGGAATCATTATAATTTAGCTAAAGAAATAGCGATTGCTAAAGCATGGATTATTACCGGGGTAGTCGTACTGTTCAATTAACGGCAGAAAAGTGATTTTCAATTCTATCTCAACGGATACAGAGAAAATCTTCCCGCCTGGTTAGATGACACTTTAAAAGTGCTTTGATGATACGTTTTCGGTCTGTCAGATTCCGAACGCTGGGAAATCACCCGTGCCGAGTGGAATTCCCGTCAGGTTGGCTGACATAAGACATGGATTGTCCACTGTTTGCTCAACGCGGTCTGTCCAATCTGCGCAGTTTTGTCGTGCTTTTGTTGGAAATGCGCGAGTCATTTGCGAACTGGCGGCAGGGAATGCAGATGCTGCTTGAAGGGGTTTTGATAAATTATTTTGATAAATCTTTGATAACCGTTAGAACGCTAACAAAAAACAACGGGAGCGTTAAGCTCCCGTTAATCGATTTAACAAATATCGAAATTACATATTGTCGATGATCGCGTCACCAAACTCTGAACATTTCAGCAGCTTAGCGCCCTCCATCAGACGTTCGAAGTCATAGGTCACGGTCTTGGCAGCGATTGCGCCTTCCATGCCTTTAACAATCAGGTCTGCGGCTTCGAACCATTCCATGTGACGGAGCATCATTTCTGCGGACAGGATGACGGAACCTGGGTTCACTTTATCCTGGCCTGCGTACTTCGGTGCAGTCCCGTGGGTGGCTTCGAACAGTGCGCATTCGTCACCGATGTTTGCGCCTGGTGCGATACCGATACCGCCAACCTGTGCCGCCAGGGCATCAGAGATGTAGTCACCGTTCAGGTTCATACATGCGATAACGTCGTATTCAGCTGGACGCAGCAGGATCTGCTGCAGGAACGCATCGGCGATCACATCTTTAACGATGATCTCTTTGCCGGTATTCGGGTTCTTGATTTTCTGCCACGGGCCGCCGTCGATCAGCTCACCGCCGAATTCTTCTTTCGCCAGCTGGTAACCCCAGTCTTTGAAAGCACCTTCGGTGAACTTCATGATGTTGCCTTTGTGAACGATGGTCACAGAGTCACGGTCGTTGGTGATAGCGTATTCAATCGCCGCACGAACCAGGCGCTTGGTGCCTTCTTCTGAACATGGCTTGATGCCGATACCGCAGTGTTCAGGGAAGCGAATTTTCTTCACGCCCATCTCTTCACGCAGGAACTTGATCACTTTTTCCGCGTCGGCAGAGTCCGCTTTCCACTCGATGCCTGCGTAGATGTCTTCTGAGTTTTCACGGAAGATGACCATGTCGGTCAGTTCTGGGTGTTTAACCGGGCTTGGGGTGCCCTGGTAGTAACGTACCGGGCGCAGGCAGACGTAAAGATCCAGTTCCTGGCGCAGGGCTACGTTCAGAGAACGAATACCGCCACCGACCGGAGTGGTCAGCGGGCCTTTGATGGCCACGCGATAATCGCGAATCAGATCCAGAGTTTCAGCTGGCAGCCAGACGTCCTGGCCGTACAGTTTGGTGGATTTTTCCCCGGTGTAAATTTCCATCCAGGAAATTTTACGCTCGCCTTTGTAGGCTTTCTCTACGGCGGCATTCACCACTTTGATCATCGGCGGAGTCACGTCCACACCGATACCATCACCTTCGATGAATGGGATAATCGGATTGTGGGGGACGTTCAGTTTGCCGTTTTGCAGGGTGATCTTTTGGCCTTCCGCCGGAACAACTACTTTGCTTTCCATTAACCTCTCCTTCGAGCGCTTCTGGTGACTGCTCGTGCCTTTCGTGTCCTGGGTAGCGTTGCTGCCCGCAACGCGAATAAGTGTGAGCAATATTTTTTGTTAATGATTTGTAATGAGCTAGTTGATACTACCTGAATGTTGGGTTCCATGAAAGGTCTTCGTAATTAGGCTATAATGCGGCAATTGACCCGGCCTGAAAATACCATGAATAAAACTTCTTTTAGAAATCACCGCCTTAAGCGATTCAGCTCACAACAAGCTTCCAGACAACGAAAAGAAAGCCAGCCAAAACGCGTCATTTTGTTCAATAAACCCTACGATGTTTTGCCGCAGTTTACTGACGAAGCCGGACGCAGCACCCTCAAAGATTTTATCGACGTCCAGGGCGTATATGCCGCCGGGCGACTAGACCGCGACAGCGAGGGCCTGCTGGTTCTCACCAATGACGGCGCGTTGCAGGCGCAACTCACTCAACCAGGTAAGCGCACGGGGAAAATCTATTTCGTGCAGGTTGAAGGGGAACCGGACGAGGAAACGCTGAATTCACTGCGCAACGGTGTTACCCTCAACGACGGTCCCACCCTCCCGGCGGGCATTGAGCGGGTCGATACGCCTGAATGGCTGTGGCCGCGCAACCCGCCGATTCGTGAACGTAAATCCATCCCTACCAGCTGGCTAAAAGTCACGTTGTATGAAGGCCGAAACCGTCAGGTTCGCCGCATGACCGCCCATGTTGGCTACCCGACTTTACGACTGATTCGCTACGCGATGGGCACTTACACGCTGGACAATCTTGCTAATGGTCAGTGGCGCGATGCCTGACAAGGAGCCGTACATGTTTAAACCGCACGTCACCGTTGCCTGCGTGGTTCACGCCAAAGGTAAATTTCTGATCGTCGAAGAAACCGTTAACGGCAAAGCCACATGGAACCAGCCCGCCGGGCATCTGGAAGCCGACGAAACGCTGGTGCAGGCCGCCGAGCGTGAGCTGTGGGAAGAGACCGGTATTCACGCCACGCCGCAGCATCTGATCCGTCTGCATCAATGGATTGCGCCGGACAACACGCCGTTCCTGCGCTTTCTGTTTGCCATCGAACTGGATGGCGTCTGCGAGACGCAACCCCATGATGATGATATCGATCGCTGCCTGTGGCTGAGCGCCGAAGAGATCCTCACAGCCTGTCATTTACGCTCTCCGCTAGTCGCCGAAAGCATCCGCTGCTGGCAGAGCGGTCAGCGTCTGCCGCTAGAAATTATCGGCGAATTTAACTGGCCCTTCACAAAGGGTGTCAACCCTGGGGCTGCGTGATAGAATATGCCGCCTTGAAGTTCAATGTCGTGAGTATTCCAATGTCAGAAAGCCCAAAAAAAGTGATCGTCGGCATGTCCGGCGGTGTCGATTCCTCCGTTTCTGCCTACCTGCTGCAACAGCAAGGTTATAAGGTGGAAGGCCTGTTCATGAAGAACTGGGAAGAGGACGACGGCGAGGAATATTGTACAGCCGCAGCTGACCTGGCCGATGCCCAGGCCGTGTGCGACAAGCTCGGCATTGAGCTGCACACCGTCAATTTTGCCGCAGAATACTGGGACAACGTGTTTGAGCTGTTCCTCGAAGAGTACAAAGCCGGTCGCACCCCGAACCCGGATATTCTGTGCAACAAAGAAATCAAATTTAAAGCCTTCCTTGAGTTCGCCGCCGAAGATTTAGGTGCCGATTTCATCGCCACCGGTCACTACGTGCGCCGCGCTGATGTGAATGGCAAAAGCCAGCTGTTGCGCGGTCTCGACGGTAACAAAGACCAGAGCTATTTTCTGTATACGCTTGGCCACGAACAGATCGCCCAGAGCCTGTTCCCGGTTGGCGAATTAGAAAAGCCTGAAGTCCGTCGTATCGCGGAAGAACTGGACTTGATAACGGCGAAGAAAAAAGACTCCACCGGTATCTGTTTTATCGGCGAGCGCAAATTCCGCGAATTCCTTGGCCGCTACCTGCCTGCTCAGCCGGGCAAAATCGTTACCGTTGATGGCGACGTGATTGGCGAGCACCAGGGCCTGATGTATCACACCCTCGGCCAGCGTAAAGGCTTAGGCATCGGTGGTACTAAAGACGGTAGCGAAGAGCCGTGGTACACCGTCGATAAAGACGTTGAAAATAACATTCTGGTGGTGGCGCAGGGTCATGACCACCCGCGTTTGATGTCGGTTGGCCTGATTGCCCAACAGCTACACTGGGTCGATCGCCAGCCACTCAACGGCACCCTTCGCTGCACGGTGAAAACCCGCTATCGCCAGACAGACATCCCCTGCATCGTGACTGCACTGGATGAAGACCGCATTGAGGTTCGCTTTGACGAGCCCGTTTCTGCCGTAACCCCAGGTCAGTCCGCCGTGTTCTACAGCGGTGAAGTGTGCCTCGGTGGCGGCATTATCGAGCAGCGTTTGCCGCTGCCGGTTTAAGACTCAGACAGCACACAGAAAGGAGTTTTAGTGGCGAAGAACTATTACGACATCACTATCGCGCTGGCCGGGATTTGCCAGTCGGCCCGTCTGGTTCAGCAACTTGCGCATCAGGGTCACTGCGACAACGATGCCCTGCACGTGGCGCTGAACAGCGTTATCGATCTCAACCCGGATTCTACTCTGGGCGTGTTCGGTGGCAGTGAAGCTAATCTTCGCCTCGGCCTTGAAACGCTGCTTGGGGTACTTAACGCCAGCAGCCGTCAGGGCCTCAACGCCGAACTGACGCGTTACACCTTAAGCCTGATGGTGCTGGAACGTAAGCTCTTTGCCGCCAAAGGCGCCATGGACACCCTCGGCGAGCGCATTGCCGGGCTGCAGCGCCAGTTAGACCATTTCGATTTGCAGTCTGAAACCCTGATGAGCGCGATGGCGGCTATTTATGTCGACGTGATAAGCCCGCTGGGGCCGCGTATTCAGGTCACCGGTTCCCCTGCCGTGCTGCAAAGCCCGCAGGTGCAGGCCAAAGTTCGCGCTGGCCTGTTGGCAGGTATCCGCGCCGCAGTGCTGTGGCACCAGGTTGGCGGCGGTCGTCTGCAACTCATGTTTTCCCGTAATCGCCTGACCACTCAGGCAAAACAAATTCTTGCTCATATAACTCCGGAGTTGTGATCTATGGAATTATCCTCACTGACCGCCGTTTCCCCTGTCGATGGACGCTACGGCGATAAAGTCAGCGCGCTGCGCGGCATTTTCAGCGAATTCGGTTTGCTGAAATTCCGTGTGCAGGTTGAAGTTCGCTGGCTGCAAAAATTAGCCGCGCACACAGCTGTCAAGGAAGTTCCAGCTTTTGCTGCTGACGCAAACGGTTTCCTCGATAAAATCATCGCTGATTTTAACGAAGAAGATGCCGCGCGCATTAAAACCATCGAGCGCACCACCAACCACGATGTGAAAGCGGTTGAGTATTTCCTGAAAGAGAAAGTGGCTGACGTTCCTGCCCTGCACGCGGTGTCTGAGTTCATTCACTTCGCCTGCACCTCTGAGGACATCAACAACCTGTCCCACGCGCTAATGCTGAAAACCGCGCGCGACGAAGTGGTCCTGCCATACTGGCGTAAGCTTATCGATGCGGTGAAAGACCTGGCGGTACAGTATCGCGATATCCCCCTGCTTTCCCGTACCCACGGCCAGCCTGCGACCCCGTCCACCATGGGTAAAGAGATGGCGAACGTCGCGTACCGTCTGGAGCGTCAGTATCGTCAGCTGAACCAGGTCGAAATTCTCGGTAAAATCAACGGTGCAGTCGGCAACTATAACGCTCACCTCGCGGCCTACCCGGAAGTCGACTGGCATGAATTCAGCGAAGAATTCGTGACGTCGCTCGGCATCCAGTGGAACCCGTATACCACTCAGATTGAACCGCACGATTACATCGCAGAACTATTCGACTGCGTGGCGCGCTTCAACACGATCCTTATCGACTTCGATCGCGATGTGTGGGGCTACGTGGCGCTGAACCACTTCAAGCAAAAAACCATTGCCGGCGAAATCGGTTCATCCACCATGCCGCACAAAGTGAACCCGATTGACTTCGAAAACTCCGAAGGAAACCTCGGCCTGTCCAACGCCGTGCTGCAACATCTGGCGAGCAAACTGCCGGTTTCCCGTTGGCAGCGTGACCTCACCGATTCCACGGTGTTGCGTAACCTGGGCGTCGGTCTTGGCTATGCGCTGATTGCGTACCAGTCCACGCTGAAAGGCGTGAGCAAACTGGAAGTGAACCGCGATCGCCTGCTGGCAGAACTGGACAGCAACTGGGAAGTGTTGGCAGAGCCAATCCAGACCGTTATGCGTCGTTACGGCATCGAAAAACCGTACGAGAAGCTGAAAGAGCTGACCCGCGGTAAGCGCGTTGACGCCGAAGGCATGAAAGAGTTTATCGATGGTCTGGCGCTGCCAGAGCACGAGAAAACGCGCCTGAAAGCCATGACCCCGGCTAACTACCTTGGTCGCGCCATTACCATGGTTGATGAACTGAAGTAAGTTGCCCTCCTCTCTTCCCGCCCGGGGAGAGAGGTTTTCCTCTGGCGAGGAGAAAGTGTGATGCAGTGCCAGGTGCCTCCTGGTGAGCCTGTGTCAGTCTGCACAGTACCCGCGTGACCTTAAGACCGAAGTTCTACTGAACGCCCCACAGCATAGGGGGATTCACTGCAGGCAAGATATTACCTCGGCAAAACGTTCGGACAAGTCCCATCAGGGACTCACGATTCATGATATTAATAATCCTCAGGTAATTTCCGCAAGATTCCCGGTCCTCAACGGTAAATAAACAAATAGCCGTTATCTCAGAAATGCTTAAGTCCGAAAAGCGAAGTCAGTTTATATTACCGGCTAAGGCGTCAGATTAAGTTTCACTTGAACGCACTGGTTTTGCGTAATCGCGTTAAACTATTCAAATCGTAAATGAAAGGGAGTAGAGACATGCGCGTACTCGTCGTGGAGGATAACGCCCTGTTGCGTCACCATCTCAAAGTTCAGCTGCAGGAGCTGGGGCACCAGGTTGATGCTGCGGAAGACGCAAAGGAAGCGGATTACTATCTCGGTGAACATGTGCCGGATATTGCGATTGTCGATTTAGGCCTGCCGGACGAAGACGGGCTGTCGATGATCCGCCGCTGGCGCAGCCATGAAATATCACTCCCGGTGTTAGTATTGACCGCCCGCGAAGGTTGGCAGGACAAAGTCGAAGTGCTGAGTGCCGGCGCGGACGACTACGTCACTAAACCGTTCCACATCGAAGAAGTGGCGGCGCGGATGCAGGCGCTGCTGCGCCGGAACAGCGGCCTGGCATCACAGGTGATTTCCCTTCCGCCGTTCCAGGTCGATTTGTCACGCCGTGAGCTTTCGGTGAATGAAGAGGTCATCAAGCTGACAGCCTTTGAATACACCATTATGGAAACGCTTATCCGCAATAACGGCAAAGTGGTCAGCAAAGATTCGCTGATGCTGCAACTCTACCCCGACGCCGAGTTGCGCGAGAGCCACACCATCGACGTGCTGATGGGCCGTCTGCGCAAGAAAATCCAGGCACAGTACCCGCAGGACGTGATCACCACCGTACGAGGTCAGGGTTACCTGTTCGAACTGCGCGGATGAAAAAAGTGCTCAGGCATATTTTACCCCTCTCCCTGCGCGTCCGCTTTTTGCTCGCAACCGCAGGGGTGGTTCTGGTGCTATCGCTGGCGTACGGCATGGTCGCGCTGGTCGGCTATAGCGTCAGCTTCGATAAAACCACCTTCCGTTTGCTACGCGGTGAAAGCAACCTGTTCTACACCCTGGCGCGTTATGAAAATAATAGAGTCAACGTTGAGATCCCCGAAAACCTCAACCTGCAAAGCCCGACGATGGCGTTGATTTACGACAAGCACGGCAAGCTGATGTGGATGCAGCGCGACGTCCCATGGCTGGTGGACCGGATTCGCCCGGAATGGCTGAAGACCAACGGTTTCCATGAAATCGAAGCCGACGTTGGCTCATCAAGCATGCTGCTGCGTAACGATCATGCGGTGATGCAGCAGCTCAACGAGATTCGCCAGCAGGATGACGATTCCGAAATGACCCACTCGGTCGCCGTCAATATCTATCCCGCAACGTCCCATTTACCGCAGATGACCATCGTAGTCGTCGACACCATTCCCATTGAGCTGAAACGCTCGTATATGGTGTGGAGCTGGTTTATCTATGTGCTGGCGGCGAATTTGCTGTTGGTTATTCCGCTGTTGTGGGTCGCTGCGTGGTGGAGTTTGCGGCCGATAGAATCGCTGGCGAAAGAGGTGCGTGAACTGGAAGAGCACCACCGCGAGACGCTGAACCCGGAAACCACCCGCGAACTCACAAGCCTGGTGCAAAACCTTAACCGCCTGCTGAAAAGCGAGCGCGACCGCTACGACAAATACCGCACCACGCTGACCGACCTCACGCACAGCCTGAAAACACCGCTGGCGGTGCTGCAAAGTACCCTGCGTTCCCTGCGCGGTAACAAACTCAGCGTGGAAGACGCCGAACCAGTGATGCTGGAACAAATCAGCCGTATCTCGCAGCAGATTGGCTATTACCTGCATCGCGCCAGTATGCGCACGGGCAGCATGTTACTCAGCCGTGAGCTGCACGCGGTGGCGCCGCTGCTGGATAATCTGACGTCAGCGCTAAACAAGGTGTATCAGCGTAAAGGCGTGAACATCACTCTCGATATCTCGCCGGAAATCAGCTTCGTCGGCGAGCAAAACGACTTTATGGAAGTCTTAGGCAATGTGCTGGATAACGCCTGTAAGTACTGTCTGGAGTTCGTGGAGGTGTCGGCCCGCCAGACGGACGATTATCTGCATATTTTCGTAGAAGATGACGGGCCCGGTATTCCGCAAAGCAAACGCGATCTGGTGTTCGACCGCGGTCAACGCGCGGATACGCTGCGTCCAGGCCAGGGCGTCGGGCTTTCCGTGGCACGTGAAATTGTTGATCAGTATGAAGGCAAAATTCTGCCCGGTGACAGCCCGCTCGGTGGCGCAAAAATGGAAGTGATTTTCGGCCGCCAGCATCCGGAAAGCAAAGAGGCCTGAGTCTTTTTTTTACCGCCGCCTGCATCGTCGGGCAGTGGCATCCGTTATACTTCATGCAACTCGAACGAAGTAGAGTCAAACTCCCAACAGAAGCCTGCCTGTGGAATAAAATATTATGGATTATCAGTTATCGCTCAACTGGCCCGACTTTATCGAACGCTACTGGCAAAAACGCCCGGTCGTGTTGAAGCGCGGCTTTACCGACTTTGTCGACCCAATTTCCCCTGACGAACTGGCGGGCCTCGCCATGGAAGACGAAGTGGACAGCCGCCTCGTCAGCCACCATGAAGGCAAATGGCAGGTCAGCCACGGCCCCTTCCAGAGCTACGATCACCTGAGTGAAAACAACTGGTCGCTGCTGGTGCAGGCGGTAAACCACTGGCATGAACCGACCGCGGCGCTAATGCGCCCATTCCGCGCCCTGCCCGACTGGCGCATTGACGACCTGATGATTTCGTTCTCCGTGCCCGGCGGCGGCGTTGGCCCGCATCTGGATCAGTACGATGTCTTTATCATTCAGGGCACCGGTCGCCGTCGCTGGCGCGTGGGTGACAAAGTGCCGATGAAGCAGCACTGCCCGCACCTGGACCTGCTACAGGTCTCCCCGTTCGATGCGATTATCGATGAAGAAATGGAGCCGGGCGACATTCTCTATATTCCGCCAGGTTTCCCGCACGAAGGCTATTCGCTGGAAAACTCGCTGAACTATTCGGTCGGTTTCCGTGCGCCAAGCGGCAAGGAGCTGATCAGCGGTTTCGCTGATTACGTGTTACAGCGTGAACTGGGGACGCACCGTTATACCGACCCGGATGTGCCTGCGCGTGAACATCCGGCGGATATCGTTCCGCAGGAACTCGATAAGCTGCGTGCAATGATGCTCGAGATGATAAGCCAGCCGGAACACTTTACCCAGTGGTTTGGCGAGTTCATCAGCCAGACGCGTCACGAACTCGACGTTTCTCCGCCGGAGCCGCCGTATCAGGCCGATGAAATCTACGACGCGCTGCAACAGGGCGACAAACTGGTTCGTCTGGGTGGTCTGCGCGTGCTGCGCATTGACGGTGAAGTGTATGTGAACGGTGAGAAAATTGATTCGCCGCACCGCCCGGCACTGGAAGCGCTGGCGAGTCATATTGAGCTGAACGCGGAACACTTTGGCGATGCGCTGGAAGATCCCTCTTTCCTGGCGATGCTGTCAGCGTTGGTTAACTGCGGTTATTGGTTCTTCGAGGACTGATAGCCATTCGCCCGGCGGCGCAGCGGCGCCGGGCAATTATCTGGTAAATCCCGACTACCGTTTAGCGGTCAGCTCCGCAATCCGCACAATCACTCTTACCGCTTTTTCCATTCCTTCCAGCGTCGCGAACTCGTGCTTGCCGTGGTAGTTATAGCCGCCGGTAAAGATGTTAGGACACGGTAATCCCATAAACGAAAGCTGCGAGCCATCGGTGCCGCCGCGAATCGGTTTCATCAGCGGTTCGATATCGCAATCACGCATCGCCTGCTGCGCGACCTCGATAATGTGCGGATGCTCCATCACCTTTTCACGCATGTTGTAATAACTGTCTTCGATGATGAGCTCGATGTAGCAATCCGGGTGCAACCCTTTGCCGACCTTTTTCGCTATTTCCATCATTTTGCGCTTCCGCGCTTCGAACTGTTTACGGTCGAAATCGCGAATGATGTAGTGCATCTGCGCGCTGTCGACGGTGCCTTTGATACTGGTCAGGTGGAAGAAACCTTCATAGCCTTCCGTCTGCTCAGGGCTTTCGTCGGCGGGCACTTCAGCATGAATGCGCGAAGCCAGCGACAGTGCATTGACCATCACGCCTTTGGCACTGCCCGGATGGACGTTGTTGCCCACGATTTTGATGGTCACCGACGCGGCGTTGAAGTTCTCGTACTCCAGTTCACCCACGCCACCGCCGTCAACGGTATACGCCCATTGCGCCCCGAACGCCTCAACGTCAAAATGTTTGGCGCCCTTGCCCACTTCTTCATCCGGCGTGAAGGCTACGCGGATTTCGCCGTGCGGCACGTTATTGGCCTTCATCAACGCCAGCGCGGTCATGATTTCCGCTACGCCGGCTTTGTCATCTGCGCCGAGCAGTGTTTTGCCGTCGGTGGTGATTAACGTCTGGCCGAGCAGTTGATGCAGCACCGGGAACATCACCGGGGACAGCACTTCATCGCCGATACCGAGTGCGATATCGCCACCGCGATAGTTTTCGACAATCTGCGCATTGACGTTTTTACCGCTAAAATCGGGTGAGGTATCGACGTGAGAAATAAAACCAATGACCGGAATATCACCCTCAACGTTAGCAGGCAGCGTGGCCATCACCGTGCCCTTCTCACTCAGCGTGACGTCAACCAGCCCCAGTTCTTCGAGCTGCGTTTTGAGCAGGCGTAACAATTTCCACTGCCCTTCGGTACTCGGCACCTGTCGCACACCAGGCTTCGACTGCGTATCCAGCGAAACGTACTGCAAAAACCGCTCAAGTAATTTATCCATGTCGTCGCCCTCATTTTTCGTGTCAACATTATCAGTAAGCACCGATCCCTAAATATTGCGTCAGGTCACTTTTGGCCCGGCAATTGAGATTTTTTTTCAATCACCTGTGCGAATTGTATAAAGGTAGTCAACAAGGAGGCAGAATGATTGGCGATTTCAGGGGATTGCCGTAGAATGCCAGCCCTTAATTATGTGTCAGACCTTTAAAGGTGGTTAACCACACACCCCGTAGCGGGAATCATTCGCTGCGTTTACATGGGACAGAGTAAAAAATTGAATACACAATCGCGTTCGCTTTCACCGCTGGTGCATCTGGCGGGGATTCGCAAAGGCTTTGATGGTAAAACAGTCATTTCAGATCTCAATCTCACCATCAATAATGGTGAATTCCTTACGCTGCTAGGCCCCTCCGGCTGTGGTAAAACCACGGTTTTACGCCTGATTGCCGGGCTCGAAAATGTCGACCACGGCCGCATTCATCTTGAAGATACCGACATCACCGATGTCCCGGCGGAAAACCGCCACGTTAATACCGTCTTTCAAAGCTACGCACTGTTCCCACATATGACCGTGTTCGAGAACGTGGCCTTCGGTCTGCGAATGCAAAAAACGCCTGCCGACGAGATAACGCCCCGCGTCACCGATGCCCTGCGCATGGTGCAGCTCGAAGAGTTTGCTCAGCGTAAACCGCATCAGCTGTCCGGTGGACAGCAGCAGCGTGTGGCTATCGCCCGCGCAGTGGTCAATAAACCACGTCTATTATTACTGGACGAATCCCTTTCTGCGCTCGATTACAAACTGCGTAAGCAGATGCAGAACGAACTGAAGGCTCTGCAGCGCAAGCTCGGCATCACCTTTGTGTTCGTCACCCACGATCAGGAAGAAGCCCTGACCATGTCTGACCGTATCGTGGTGATGCGTGATGGCAAAATCGAGCAAGACGGCACGCCGCGTGAAATTTATGAAGAGCCTAAGAACCTGTTCGTCGCCGGATTCATTGGTGAAATCAATATGTTCAACGCCACGGTGATTGCACGTCAGGATGAACAACGCGTGCGCGCCAACGTTGAAGGCCGCGAGTGTAATATCTACGTCAACTTCGCTGTAGAAAAAGGCCAGAAGCTTAATGTGCTGCTGCGTCCGGAAGATTTGCGCGTCGATGAAATTAATCACGATAACGACATCGAAGGCTTGATTGGCTACGTACGCGAGCGCAACTACAAGGGCATGACCCTCGAATCCGTGGTTGAGCTGGAAAACGGGAAAATGGTCATGGTCAGCGAATTCTTCAATGAAGATGACCCGGACTTCGACCATTCTCTGGATCAAAAAATGGCCATCAATTGGGTCGAAAGCTGGGAGGTGGTGCTGGCTGATGAAGAACACCAGTAAATTCCAGAAGGTGGTTATCGCCACCATCGTCGGTTGGCTGGTGGTATTTGTCTTTCTGCCCAACCTGATGATCATCGGTACCAGCTTCCTGACCCGCGACGATGCCAGTTTCGTCAAAATGGTCTTTTCGCTGGATAACTACGCGCGTCTACTCGACCCACTCTATTTTGATGTTTTACTGCACTCGCTGAATATGGCGCTGCTGGCCACGCTGGCGTGTCTGATCCTCGGCTATCCGTTCGCCTGGTTCCTGGCGCGCCTGCCGGAAAAAGTCCGCCCTCTGCTGCTGTTTCTACTGATTGTGCCGTTCTGGACCAACTCACTGATTCGCATCTACGGCCTGAAAATTTTCCTCAGTACCAAAGGCTATCTGAATGCGTTCCTGCTGTGGACCGGGGTGATTGATACGCCGATTCGCATCATGTACACGCCCAGCGCGGTGATCATCGGCCTGGTCTACATTTTGCTGCCGTTTATGGTCATGCCGCTCTATTCCAGCATTGAGAAACTCGACAAACCGCTGCTGGAAGCGGCCCGCGATTTAGGTGCCAATAAGTTCCAGACCTTTATTCGCATCATCATGCCGTTGACCATGCCGGGCATTATTGCCGGCTGTCTGTTGGTGATGCTGCCCGCAATGGGGCTGTTTTACGTCTCCGACCTGATGGGCGGCGCGAAGAACCTGCTTATCGGCAACGTCATTAAAAGCCAATTCCTGAATATTCGCGACTGGCCTTTCGGCGCGGCCACCAGCATTACGCTGACGCTGGTGATGGGCCTGATGCTGGTGGTTTACTGGCGCGCTGCGCGGTTGCTGAATAAAACGGTGGAACTCGAATGATCGGTCGTCTGCTTCGCGGCGGCTTTATGACCGCCATTTACGCTTACCTCTATATTCCGATCATTATTTTGATCGTGAATTCCTTTAACAGCTCGCGGTTTGGCATTAACTGGCGGGGTTTTACCACCCAGTGGTACAGCCTGCTGATGAACAACGACAGTCTGTTGCAGGCGGCACAGCACTCGCTGACGATGGCGGTATTTTCCGCGACGTTTGCCACGCTGATTGGCTCACTCACCGCGGTGGCACTGTTTCGCTATCGTTTTCGCGGTAAACCGTTCGTCAGCGGCATGTTGTTTGTGGTGATGATGTCGCCGGATATCGTGATGGCGATCTCGCTGCTGGTGCTGTTTATGCTGATTGGCATTCAGCTCGGCTTCTGGTCGCTGTTGTTCTCGCACATCACTTTCTGCCTGCCGTTTGTGGTGGTCACCGTTTACTCTCGCCTGAAAGGCTTTGACGTGCGAATGCTGGAGGCCGCGAAAGATCTGGGCGCCAGCGAAATGACTATCCTGCGTAAAATCATCCTGCCGCTGGCGATGCCTGCGGTCGCTGCCGGATGGCTGCTTAGCTTTACCCTGTCGATGGATGACGTGGTGGTTTCCTCGTTCGTCACCGGTCCGGGCTATGAAATTTTGCCGCTCAAGATTTACTCGATGGTTAAAGTCGGCGTTTCACCAGAAGTGAATGCGCTGGCGACCATTCTGTTAATACTTTCTCTGGTTATGGTGGTTGCCAGCCAGATCGTTGCTCGTGATAAAACGAAATCTCAGAGGACATCGAAATGAAAAAAATGCTTGCCGCCGCCGCGCTGGTGCTCGGAATGGGTGCGGCGCACGCCGATGACAGCAAAACGCTCTATTTCTATAACTGGACCGAATACGTACCGCCGGGCCTGCTGGAGCAATTCACCAAAGAAACCGGGATCAAGGTTATCTATTCGACCTATGAATCGAATGAAACCATGTACGCCAAGCTGAAAACCTATAAAGACGGCGCGTACGATCTGGTGGTGCCTTCTACCTACTTTGTCGACAAAATGCGCAAAGAAGGCATGATCCAGAAGATCGACAAAAGCAAGCTGACAAACTTCAGCAATCTTGACCCGGAAATGCTGAACAAGCCATTTGATCCGAACAACGACTATTCGATTCCGTACATCTGGGGTGCCACGGCGATTGGCGTGAACAGCGACGCGATTGACCCGAAAACTGTCACCCGCTGGGCCGACCTGTGGAAACCGGAATATAAAGGCAGCCTGCTGCTGACCGACGACGCGCGCGAAGTGTTCCAGATTGCGCTGCGTAAACTGGGCTATTCCGGCAACACCACCGACCCGAAAGAGATTGAGGCGGCGTACAAAGAGCTGCAAAAATTGATGCCTAACGTCGCGGCGTTTAACTCCGATAACCCGGCGAACCCGTATATGGAAGGCGAAGTGAATCTGGGCATGGTGTGGAACGGTTCTGCGTACGTGGCTCGTCAGGCCGGAACGCCGCTGGACGTGGTATGGCCGAAAGAAGGCGGTATTTTCTGGATGGACAGCCTGGCCATTCCTGCAAATGCCAAAAACGTCGACGGCGCGCTGAAGTTGATTAACTTCCTGCTACGCCCGGATGTCGCCAAACAGGTTGCAGAAACCATCGGCTACCCGACGCCAAACCTGGCGGCGCGTAAACTGCTGGATCCAAACGTCGCCAACGACAAATCACTGTATCCGGATGCGGAAACCATTAAGAAAGGTGAGTGGCAGAACGACGTCGGTGACGCCAGCCGTATCTACGAAGATTATTACCAGAAGCTGAAAGCAGGCCGGTAATATGCGAAAAGGCGGAGCAATGCTCCGCCTTTTTTCCATAACTTAAAGCCCTTTCAGTAGCTTCGCCACATACTCGGGAACGACATCACTCGCCATCCCATAATGTTTCTCTTCGAACTCGCTGCCGACCTGGCTCGGTTCGAGATTGAGTTCGACGGTGTGCGCGCCCTGCAGTTTCGCTTCATGCACGAAACCGGCAGCCGGGTAGACATGTCCGGAAGTGCCGATAGCGATAAACTCATCGGCCATCGCCAGCGCTTCGTAGATCTCGTCCATGCCAAGCGGCATTTCGCCGAACCATACCACGTGAGGACGCAGCGGCTGCGGGAACTGGCAGCAGTGGCATTTGTCGTCAACGGTAACATCCCCCGTCCACTCGAAAACTTGTCCACTCCAGTTACAGCGCACTTTCAGCAATTCGCCGTGCATATGAATAATGCGCTTGTTCCCTGCCCGCTCATGCAAATTGTCGATGTTTTGCGTCACCAACAGGAAGCGGTCACCCAATTCTTCTTCAAGCTTTGCCAGCGCCAGATGCGCCGCATTCGGCTGAATTTCGGACTGCTGGAGCTGCTGGCGACGGGCGTTATAAAACGCCTGCACCAGCGCCGGGTCACGGGCAAAACCTTCCGGCGTCGCCACGTCTTCGACACGGTGTTCTTCCCATAGACCATCTGCTGCACGGAACGTGCGGATCCCGGATTCGGCAGAGATCCCCGCCCCGGTCAGCACCACCACTCTGGGTTTAACCATCTCTTCCGGCACCGCTCTGTCTCTGAAGAAAACCCGCTGGCGCAGACGATCGTGCAGGCGGCGTTTAGTAAGGCGAAAACGACTGAGTCGATGGAAGCGACGCGACTGCATAATAACCCCTGTATCAATCCGTAAGATGCAGGAATGCGGCACCGCGCATTCCTCCGGCATCGCCGTGGCGGGCGCGCTCAATGCGAGGCACGCGAGCCACCGGCAACAGATGGCGTGGCAAGCGTGTTGCCAGCCCGTCTGTTATCGCAGCAAAGTTAGACAATCCACCGCCGATCACCAGTAAATCAGGATCGACAATAGTCATAATATTTCCCAGACACACGGCAAGCAAATCGAGGTAACGCTCGACGTGTTCACGGGCTTTGGTTTCGCCCTGCTCCCACTGCGCGACGATCTCCGGTGAGCTTAACGCCTGCTGATTATAGTGCTCATACAGCCAGGCAAAGCCGCGGCCTGAGAGATAGTTTTCGATACACCCCAACTGGCCGCAGCCGCAGCGGGTCAGTGGAAAATCGCGCCCCACGACGTCCAGCGCATCCACAGGCAGACGGATATGGCCGAACTCGCCGGTGATGTAACTGTGACCGGTTATCGATTTCCCGTTCAGAACTAAACCGCCGCCAACGCCCGTGCCGAGAATAAGCCCCATCACCAGCGGATATTGCGTGAATTCGTCGTCCCAGGCTTCAGAGAGTGCAAAACAGTTGGCGTCGTTGTCGAGACGCACATCGCGGTCGAGACGAACAGAGAGATCCTGACGCAGCTTTTGACCGCTGGCGGCAGGAACGTTGGCCGCGTACAGCGTGCCATCAGCGGTTTCGGGCATTCCCGGAATACCGATGCCGACACTGCCTTTTACGCCAAAGCGTTCATCGGCTTCAGCGACCAGCTCGCAAACGGCCTGCAGAAAGGATTCATAGCTGTCGCGCGGCGTCGGAGTGCGTTTTTCCCACTGTAACCGCCGCTGTGCGTCGAATACCCCAAGGGCAATTTTGCTGCCGCCAATGTCAAATCCGTAGAACATAGCAATTCCTCTTAACTGACCCGGGCGGCAACGCCCCGCCGGGTCATGACGCGAAATTACTGGCCACTTAACACTCTTGCAGGATCAATTCGGCTGGCGCGGCGGGCAGGATACCAGCTCGCCAGCAGGCTCAGCAGCAGTGCCGTGACCAGCACATAAAAGACATCCAGCCAGTGAAGTTCAGATGGCAGGAAGTCGATAAAATAGATGTCGCCAGACAGGAACTGATGGCCTATAAGTTTTTCGATGCCATTGATGATAGCCGTCAGATTCAGTGCGCACAGCACGCCAATCACCACGCCGCACAGGCTGCCTAACAGGCCGGCCAGCAGACCATACCAGACGAAAATTGCGCGAATTAAGCCGTCTTTGGCGCCCAGCGTACGCAGCACCGCGATATCGCTGCTCTTGTCTTTTACCGCCATCACCAGCGTAGAAACGATATTGAAACAGGCCACGCCAATCACCAGAATCATCGCCAGATACATGATTGCACGGATCATCTGGATGTCGCGATACATGTAGCCGTAGGTGCCGATCCAGCTCTTGATGTAGACGTAGCTGTTGGTCACTTCGCCGGCGTCGCGCACCAGTTTGTTGGCGCTAAAGACATCGTTCACCTTGATGGCAATTCCGGTCACGCTGCTGCCCATGTCCAGATACTGTTGCGCATCCGGCATCGGGATCATCGCGAAGCTGTGGTCGAGTTGGCCGCTAAGCTGCAAAATCCCGCTCACGTGCAGACGCACGCGCTTAGGCTGCAGCAACTGGTGCTCTTTGTCAGCGTTCGGGATCATAATAGATACCCAGTCGCCCTGTTTAACCTTCAGCGCATCGGCCACGCCTTTGCCCAAAATAATCTGCTGGTCGCCCGCTTTGAAATTGCCCCAGGCGTTATTCTGCACGTATTTCGGCAGCGCGCTGAGCTGGTTTTCCTGCTGCGGGTCGACGCCCTTGATCTGAATGGCGCGCATGTTGCTGCCGCTTTCAATCAGGCCGGTGAAGTTGATATACGGTGCCGCCGCAGCGATACCTTTGACTTTTTCAACGTTGGTCAGCGCATCATGCCAGTTGTTCCACGGCTGGTTAACCGGTTCGATTTCACCGTGCGGCACCACCGCCAGTACGCGGTTGTTGAGCTCACGCTCAAAACCGTTCATCGCACTCAGACCGACAATTAATACCGCCACGCCCAGCGCAATGCCGACAGTTGAAATGACGGAAATCAGCGACACCATGCCGCCACGACGGCGGCCACGGCTAAAACGTAAGCCAATAAGCAGGGATAACGGAGACGCCATTTACTGCGCCCCCATCAGGGTCAGTTGATCGTTCAGGTGGCCGTCGCGCATCTCCAGCTGGCGGCTCATGCGTTTTGCCAGCTGCAGATCGTGAGTCACTACCAGGAACGCGGTGCCCTGCTGTTTATTGAGGTCGCCGAGTAGCTGGAAAATACTGTCTGCGTTACGGGCATCGAGGTTACCGGTCGGTTCATCCGCCATCACCAGACGCGGGTTATTGACCAGCGCACGGGCAATGGCCACGCGCTGGCGCTCACCGCCGGAGAGTTCAGACGGACGGTGACTGCGACGATGATCGAGGCCCACCGCAGCCAGCATCGCGCGGGCGCGTTCCTGAATTTCAGCCGGTTTCTTCTTGCCAATCAGCAGCGGCATTGCCACGTTTTCTTCGGCAGTGAAATCCGGCAGCAGATGGTGGAACTGATAGATAAAGCCGAGCTCGCGGTTACGCAGTTCAGCTTTCGCCGCCAGCGTCATTTTCGACAGCGGCTGACCGCTGAAAATCACGTCACCGGACGTTGGCGTGTCCAGCCCGCCGAGCAGGTGCAGCAGCGTACTTTTGCCGGAGCCAGAGCTGCCGACAATCGCCATCATCTCGCCTTCCCCAATGCTGAAACTGACGTTATGCAGCACGTCGGTCTGCACAGTGCCTTCCTGATAGCGTTTGCACAGGTCGTCGCATTGCAACAGGATCTTATTCATAACGTAAAGCCTCAGCGGGTTGGGTGGCGGCAGCGCGCCATGAAGGATAAAGCGTAGAAAGCAGCGCCAGCAGCATCGCCACTAGCGCAATGACGACCACTTGCAGCGGTTCAATGGCAACCGGCAACGCGCCGCCGTCAACGAACGCGCCGATAATCGGCATCAAGTTATTGAGCTGGCTGGCAAGCAGCAGGCCAAGCAGTGCGCCGAGCAGCGCGCCAATCACACCTGCACTGGCACCCTGAACCATAAACACCGCCATAATCTGGCGCGGCGTCAGCCCTTGCGTTTGCAGAATGGCGACTTCGCCCTGCTTCTCCATCACCATCAGGCCCAGCGACGTAATAATGTTAAACGCGGCAACGGCGACGATCAGGCTCAACAGCAGGCCCATCATGTTTTTTTCCATGCGCACGGCCTGGAACAGCTCGCCTTTGCGCTCGCGCCAGTCCTGCCATTTGGTGCCTTCAGGCAGTTTTTGGGTGCTCAGCGTGTCAACTTCCAGCGGCTTATCGAGCCACAAACGCCAGCCGGTAATGTTGCCGAGCGGGTAGCGCATCAGACGTGAAGCGTCCTGAATATTGACCAGCATCTGGTAACCGTCGACTTCGCTGTTTGCGGCAAACGTGCCAATCACGTTAAACAAACGCTGGCTCGGTACGCGGCCCATCGGCGTGAACTGGCTGGCGGACGGCACCATGATGCGAATTTGATCGCCACGTTTCACGCCCAGTTGCCCGGCCAGCTGTTCGCCAAGAATGACGTTGTACTGCCCGGTTTGTAGCGCGGTTTGTTTGACGTTAACGAGGAACGGCGTCAGCGGATCGTTTTGGCTCGGATCGATACCGAGCATCACGCCCACCGCCACACTGCGCGGGCTCTGGATAACCACATCACCGGTGGTCAGCGGCGCAACGCGGGTCACGCCCTTCAACCTGGCTTCGGTTTCAGGAATTTTCTGCGGGTTCACTGAACCCTGATCTGCGCTCAGAACCGCCTGCGGCATCAGCCCGAGGATGTTGTTTTGCAGCTCGCGCTCAAAACCGTTCATGACCGACAACACGGTCACCAGCGCCATTACGCCAAGCGTAATGCCGATAGTCGACAGCCAGGAGACAAAGCGACCGAAGCGGTCCGCTGCGCGCCCACGCATGTAACGCAGGCCAATGAATAGTGCGACAGGTTGGTACATGTAATCCGTCTGGTTGCTGTTAGCGAGAGCCCGAGTATATAAGCGAAAGACCTGAGCGTAAATGCGCTAAACCAGATACCCGCACCCTGATCTTTATCTGAAAATGAATCAAATACAGAATGTTACCCATTACTCCCCGTCAAAAGCCCTTGAGGATAGTCGCTTGTTAATGGCAATGAAAAACGTGGATCGTCATGAAAGAAAAAACACTATGGCTTAATCAAATCAAGGGGCTATGCATCTGCCTGGTGGTATTTTACCACTCGGTTATCACCTTCTATCCGCACCTCAGCAGCTTCCAGCATCCATGGTCTGGGACGCTGGCGAAATGCTGGGTGTACTTCAATCTCTATCTGGCGCCTTTCCGTATGCCGGTGTTCTTTTTTATCTCCGGCTTCCTCATTCAGCGGTACATTGACGGCGTTTCATGGCGTGACAGCCTTGGCAAGCGCGTCGGCAATATTCTGTGGGTACTGGTGCTGTGGGGCATTTTACAATGGCAGGCATTAAGCCATATCACGCAGTGGCTGGCACCGGACAGAGTCGTCAACACCAGCGCCAACGCAGCCTATGCTGGCAGCTTCAGCGAATTTGCGCAGGCCATGCTCACCGCCAGCACCAGCCTGTGGTACCTGTACGCGCTTATTGCCTACTTCGTGCTGTGCAAGCTGACCTCGCGCGGTAAAACGCTGATGATCACCGGGTTGGCGCTGCTCAGCATTGCGATTAATTTCCTGCCGACGCCGTGGTGGGGTATGAACAGCGTGCTGCGTAACGTCATCTATTACGCATTAGGCGCATGGTACGGCACGGCATTAATGGCATGGATGATGGCCTTTGACGTACGTCGCCGCTGGCTGCCACTGGGGGTACTGGCTTTCTTCGCCGTTGGACTGTGGTTTGCACGCACGCCGCTGTTCCTGTCGCTGCTGTCGATTTTTGTGATCATGAAAGTCTTTTACGCCGTTGGCCGACGCTTCCCGCCATCAGACCGTTCTCTGCTGAACGTGGTGGGCTCAAATACCATCGCTATCTATACCACCCATCGTATCCTTGTCGAAATTTTCAGCCTGCTACTGATCGGCTGGTTTAGCGCCCAGGCGCGTTCGCCGTCGCTGGAATTCGCGATTTTGCTATTCTATCCGTTCTTCAGTTTGCTGCTGTGCGTCGCCACCGGGATGCTGGCGCGCAGTCTGTCCCAGCGCCTGGCGGGCGATATCTTCTTTTCCCCTCCCTCTATAGCATCCAGTCGGCCGTAATCGCGCCCTGATTTGCTAATGTCGGTCGATTGAGGATAATAATCTTCATTGAAGAGCGGCGGTTTGCCCCCATAATCAGGGGGTAAACCTTTACGGGACCCCGACATTATTTATGCCTGAAAAACAACGATACGCCCTACCGACCAAGGCGGGCGAGCAGCGTCTGCTCGGTGAGTTAACCGGCGCCGCTTGCGCAACAGAAGTTGCTCAGATTATCGAACGCCACCGTGGCCCGGTGGTGCTTATCGCCCCCGACATGCAAAACGCCCTGCGTTTGCAGGATGAAATTGCCCAGTTCACCGACGAACTGGTGATGAATCTTGCCGACTGGGAAACGCTGCCTTACGACAGTTTCTCGCCGCATCAGGAAATTATCTCCTCGCGCCTTTCGACGCTCTATCAGCTGCCAACCATGCAGCGCGGCGTGCTGATCGTACCGGTGAATACGCTTATGCAACGCGTGTGCCCACACAGCTATTTGCACGGTCATGCGCTGGTGATGCAAAAAGGCCAGCGCCTTTCACGCGATGCGCTGCGAGCTCAGCTCGATAGCGCGGGTTATCGTCATGTTGATCAGGTAATGGAACACGGTGAATACGCCACCCGTGGCGCGCTGTTGGATTTATTCCCGATGGGCAGCGACCGACCGTACCGTCTGGATTTCTTCGATGACGAAATTGACAGCCTGCGGCTTTTTGATGCCGATACCCAGCGCACGCTGGAGGAAGTCGATGCCATCAACCTTCTGCCCGCGCACGAATTCCCGACCGACAAAACCGCCATTGAACTGTTCCGCAGCCAGTGGCGCGATAAGTTTGAGGTCAAACGCGACGCGGAGCACATCTATCAACAGGTGAGCAAAGGCACGTTACCGACGGGCATCGAATACTGGCAGCCGCTGTTCTTCAGCGAGCCGCTGCCGCCGTTGTTCAGCTATTTCCCGGCCAATACGTTGCTGGTGAATACCGGCGACCCGGAAGCCAGCGCGCAGCGTTTTGAAGCCGACACCCGCGCGCGGTTTGAAAACCGTGGCGTTGACCCGATGCGTCCCCTGCTGGAACCCGAAAACCTGTGGCTGCGCACCGATGAGCTGTTCAGCGAGCTGAAAAAATGGCCTCGCGTTCAGCTAAAAACGGACATGCTTACCGATAAAGCCGCGAACGTGAATCTTGGCTATCAGAAGCTGCCGGACCTCGCGGTGCAAGCCCAGCAGAAAGCGCCGCTGGATAGTCTGCGTCGTTTCCTCGAAGGCTTCGATGGGCCGGTTATTTTCTCAGTAGAAAGTGAAGGCCGACGTGAAGCGCTGGGCGAACTGCTGGCACGCATTAAACTCTCGCCAAAACGCATTCAGCGTCTGGACGAGTGTGACGGCAACAGCCGCTATCTGATGATTGGCTCCGCGGAACATGGCTACATCGATACGCTGCGTAACCGGGCGCTGATTTGCGAAAGCGATCTGCTGGGTGAGCGCGTGGCGCGCCGTCGTCAGGATTCGCGCCGGACCATCAACCCGGATACGCTGATTCGTAACCTGGCCGAGCTGCATCCTGGTCAGCCGGTGGTGCATCTGGAGCATGGCGTCGGCCGCTACGCGGGCATGACCACGCTCGAAGCCGGTGGCATTACCGGTGAGTATCTGATGCTCACCTACGCCAATGACGCAAAACTGTACGTGCCGGTGTCGTCGCTGCATTTGATCAGCCGATACGCCGGAGGTGCAGAAGACAACGCCCCACTGCATAAACTGGGCGGCGACGTTTGGGCGCGCGCGCGTCAGAAAGCCGCTGAAAAAGTGCGTGATGTCGCTGCAGAACTACTGGATATCTACGCGCAACGTGCGGCGAAATCCGGCTTTGCGTTTAAACACGACCGGGAACAGTATCAGATGTTCTGCGATACATTCCCATTTGAAACCACGCCGGATCAGGCTCAGGCGATTAACGCCGTGCTAAGTGATATGTGCCAGCCGCTGGCGATGGACCGTCTGGTGTGCGGCGACGTAGGCTTCGGTAAAACGGAAGTCGCTATGCGCGCCGCGTTCCTGGCGGTAGAAAACAATAAGCAGGTGGCGGTGCTGGTGCCCACCACCCTGCTGGCGCAACAGCACTTCGACAACTTCCGCGACCGCTTCGCCAACTGGCCGGTGCGCATCGAAATGCTCTCCCGCTTCCGCAGTGCCAAAGAGCAGACGCAAATTCTGGAACAGGCCAGCGAGGGGAAAATCGATATTCTGATTGGGACGCACAAACTGCTGCAAAGCGACGTGAAGTGGCGCGATCTCGGCCTGCTGATCGTCGATGAAGAGCACCGTTTCGGCGTGCGCCACAAAGAACGTATCAAAGCGATGCGTGCCGACGTCGACATTCTGACCCTCACCGCTACGCCTATTCCACGAACGCTGAACATGGCGATGAGCGGCATGCGCGATTTGTCGATTATCGCCACACCACCGGCACGTCGCCTGGCGGTTAAAACCTTCGTACGTGAATACGACAAGCTGGTGGTTCGCGAAGCCATTCTGCGTGAAGTGCTGCGTGGCGGGCAAGTTTACTACCTCTTCAACGACGTCGAAAACATTCAAAAAGCGGCGGATAAACTGGCGGAACTGGTGCCGGAAGCGCGAATTGCCATTGGCCACGGCCAGATGCGCGAACGCGAACTGGAACGCGTGATGAACGATTTCCACCACCAGCGTTTCAACGTGCTGGTGTGTACCACGATAATCGAAACCGGGATCGACATTCCGACTGCCAACACCATCATCATCGAACGTGCGGATCACTTTGGTCTGGCGCAGCTCCACCAGCTGCGTGGTCGCGTGGGCCGTTCGCACCATCAGGCCTATGCCTGGCTGCTGACCCCGCATCCAAAAGCGATGACGACCGATGCACAAAAACGCCTTGAAGCCATCGCCTCGCTGGAAGATTTAGGCGCGGGTTTTGCACTGGCGACGCACGATCTGGAGATCCGCGGTGCGGGCGAACTGCTTGGCGAGGATCAGAGCGGATCGATGGAAACCATCGGCTTCTCGTTGTATATGGAGCTGCTGGAAAATGCGGTGGACGCGTTGAAAGAAGGCCGTGAGCCGTCACTGGAAGATTTGACCAGCCAGCAAACGGAAGTCGAGTTGCGGATGCCGTCACTGCTGCCGGAGGATTTCATTCCTGACGTCAACACGCGACTGTCGTTCTACAAACGGATCGCCAGCGCCAAAGGCGAGCAGGCGCTGGACGAGCTAAAAGTCGAACTTATCGACCGCTTTGGCCTGTTGCCGGATGCCGCGCGTAACCTGCTGGATATCGCCCGTTTGCGTCAGCAGGCGCAGAAGCTCGGCATTCGTAAACTCGAAGGCAACGAAAAAGGCGGCGTGATTGAGTTCAACGAGAAAAACCACGTCAACCCGGCCTGGCTGATTGGTCTGTTGCAAAAACAGCCGCAGCATTATCGTCTTGATGGACCGACGCGTCTGAAGTTCTTCCAGGAACTGGCCGAGCGGAAAAACCGTATGGAATGGGTGCGCAACTTCATGCAGCAACTCGAAGAAAACGCCGTCGCATAACCTCTGACGTCCCCCGGCAGCGCATGTTGCCGGGGCTTTCCGCTGCGCATTAATTTACACACTCTTTGCATACCACTGAAACATCCAGACACGCATTAACGCCATAATGAGGGTTTTCCCTGCTCAATCACCGTTATGGATGTGCTGTGATGATGATTCAATCGCGTTTCCTGCGCATACTGGCCCTGTTGTCAGTCGTCGTAACTCTTGCCGCGGCCCTTCCCGCGCGCGCTAACACCTGGCCCCTTCCCCCGTCTGGCAGCCGCCTGGTGGGCGAAAACCGCTATCACGTCGTCGAAGACAACGGCGGTTCACTTGAGGCTATTGCCAAAAAATATAACGTCGGATTTTTGGCCCTGTTACAGGCGAACCCTGGCGTCGATCCGTATGTTCCGCGTGCGAGTAGCGTGTTGACTATCCCACTGCAAACCCTGCTCCCGGATGCCCCGCGCCAGGGCATGGTGATTAACCTCGCCGAGCTGCGTCTTTACTACTACCCGCCGGGTAAAAACAGCGTCACCATTTACCCGATTGGCATTGGCCAACTGGGCGGCACGACGCTCACCCCGGAAATGGTCACCACGGTGTCCGATAAACGAGCCAATCCAACCTGGACGCCGACGGCCAATATTCGTGCGCGTTATAAAGCGATGGGGATAAGTTTACCTGCGGTCGTGCCTGCCGGGCCGGAGAACCCGATGGGACACCATGCGATCCGCCTTGCGGCGTACGGCGGTGTGTATCTGCTGCACGGCACGAATGCCGACTTCGGCATTGGGATGCGCGTGAGCTCTGGCTGTATTCGACTGCGCGATGGCGATATCGAAACCCTGTTCAAACAGGTTACGCCGGGCACGAAAGTAAACATTATCAATACGCCAATTAAAGCATCCGTGGAGCCTGGCGGCGTGCATCTGGTGGAAGTTCATCAGCCGCTGTCGACGCACATTGATGACGATCCTAAGGTGTTGCCGATAAGCCTGAACAGTACGATGACGACATTCAAAGATTCGCTGCAGACCGATGCGCAGGTGATGGAGCATGCGATGGAGGTACGTTCCGGGATGCCGGTGAACGTCACCCGGCATGACGAACCGCCGGTTCAGAATCTGTAATAAAAAAGACCGCGACAAACGTCGCGGTCTTTTTTTGGCAGTGGCATTGCCGAGGGCTAAATAAGGAGGGCCTTATTTATAAATTACCGCAGTCCCGTGGAGGGTGTTTGGACCGGTAACTGAGGTAATACGGAATGATTTAGCACCCATCGCGTCGGCTTTCTGCGCCAGCTGGTCTTCCAGAGAGCCCAGATTCGTGCCGGCATCAGCCGAAATCACACCCACTTTTTGTTGATCAACTGGGGTGGACTGCACTTCTACTGCAGCGAAGCTTGCGAATGACAGAGAACTCAGAACAGCGGCTACGGCCAGGGTTTTGATGCTTTTCATGATTTTTTTACCTATGCAGATGAATTGTCGCAGGTCGTTATTATTAACTTAACGATCGATAGGTAAAGAATAATGTGATCTTTATCACACGTCAAATTATTTTTATAACGATGATTATATTAATAATATATGCCTTATTTTTCATAATGATATGATTATTTTATTTTGTTCGACTGGGCGCTGGTTATGCAGCGTGTTTGTTTTTATAATGAAGGCTTAACACAACCACAGAGGTACAACGGCACCATGACAACTGAAGTCGCAAGTTGCGTAAAAAAAAGCCGTGGCCGACCAAAAGTGTTCAACAGGGAAGTGGCGCTTGATAAGGCCATGACACTCTTCTGGCAACACGGCTATGAAGCCACATCGCTCTCGGATCTCGTCGAAGCGACGGGAGCAAAAGCGCCTACGCTGTATGCAGAGTTTGTAAATAAAGAAGGCTTGTTCCGGGCCGTTCTGGACAGGTATATCTCGCGCTTTGCCGATAAGCACGAAGCCCAGTTATTCTGTGAAGAGAAATCTGTAGACGCTGCACTGTACGATTATTTCCGCGCGGTGGCGACCTGCTTTACCAGTAAAGACACACCTGCGGGCTGCTTTATGATAAACACGTCCGCGACGCTTGCTGCGTCTTCAAAAGAGATAGCGCATACCATTAAGTCGCGTCATGCGATGCAGGAAAAAACGCTGTGTGAGTTTCTGACTCAACGTCAGTCTCGCGGGGAAATCCCGGCCGATAAGTCCATTAGCGACCTGGCGCAATTCCTGAACTGTATTTTGCAAGGGATGTCGATCAGTGCCCGTGAAGGCGCCAGCCTTGATACGCTATTGCAGATTACCGACACCACTATGCGCCTGTGGCCACAGATGCTGAAAAGCAGCTGACAAATGTCATAAAAAAAGCCCTTCAGCCTGAGCGATTGAAGGGCTAATCAAAACGAACGAAACGCTTTTTTACGTTTTGTTATTCAGAACCAGCTGACCATTGTTATCGAGTGGGATCTGAGAGCCAGGATCTTTATCCATACGGATTTTCCCCTGCTGATCGCCAATTTTGTAGGTCACGTCGTAACCCAACATTTTGTCAGACTTGTCATATACCGTTTTGCAGCGTTGCTGCGTCGAGGTGTAGGTATCGTTATTCTGCATTGAGCCCTGGATTTGGTTCCCGGCGTAACCACCACCCAATGCACCCGCCACGGTAGCGACATCTTTCCCGCGACCACCACCAAACTGATGGCCAATTACCCCACCTGCTACCGCACCCAGCACAGAACCCGCTATGCGGTTCTCATCCTGGACCGGACGTCGATGCGTGACCGCAACGTTACGGCACTCCTGACGCGGCGTTTTCACGCTCTCTTTGATCGGGGTTGCAGAAATGACCTGCGCATACTGCGGGCCACGGTCGAATACGTTCAGACTAGCGACTGCCGCCACGCCCAGCGCAGCAGCTACGCCAATCCCTATACCCGCCAACATAGATTTATTCACGGGAGTTCCTCCTTTGTTGCTGTTGGTAACAATTTTGCTATCTGAAAGTAAATGCGGATATAAGAATTGGGATCAAAAAAAGAGGTTTTTCGGGGGGAAAGCGCGGGATTCGGAGAAGTCTGAACAAGCCCGATGGCGCTACGCTTATCGGGCCTACAGATGTAGGCCTGCAAGTGTAGCGCCGCCGGGCGCTTTAAAACTTAGTGCAGTTTCAGACGCGGGCGGATCACCCGGTTAATACTGCCGACCAGCATCATCAGCCCGGTTTTGAAATAACCGTGCAGTGCAATCTGGTGCATACGGTACAGCGAGATGTAAACGAAGCGCGCGATACGCCCTTCTACCATCATCGAGCCACGCATCAGGTTACCCATCAGGCTACCGACCGTGGAGTAGTTCGACAGAGAGACCAGTGAGCCGTGATCTTTATAGATGTACGACTTCAGCGGCTTGTCTTTGGTCTGCGCCAGAATGTTGTGCAGCGCCAGGCTTGCCATCTGATGCGCAGCCTGCGCACGCGGAGGCACAAAGCCGCCTTCCGGACGTGCGCAGGACGCGCAGTCACCGATGGCATAGATATCTGCATCACGAGTAGTCTGCAGCGTTGGCTCTACCACCAGCTGATTGATACGGTTGGTTTCAAGCCCGCCAATATCTTTCATGAAATCTGGCGCTTTGATGCCTGCCGCCCACACCATCAAGTCTGCATTGATATATTCGCCGTCTTTGGTATGCAGACCGCCTGCATCGGCGCTGGTGACCATCGTCTGGGTCAGAACACGCACGCCCATTTTGGTCAGCTCGCTGTGCGCGGCGCTGGAAATGCGCGGCGGCAGCGCAGGCAGAATACGTTCGCCCGCTTCCACCAGCGTGACGTTCAGCGCGTCGTTAGTCAGGCCTTTGTAGCCGTAGCTGTGCAGCTGTTTCACCGCGTTGTGCAGCTCTGCAGACAGCTCAACGCCGGTCGCTCCGCCGCCAACAATAGCGATGTTAACTTTACCGTTCGCGCCCAGGTTGCTGGAGTGCTTCAGGAATAGGTTCAGCATTTCCTGGTGGAAACGACGCGCCTGATGCGGGTTGTCGAGGAAAATGCAGTTTTCCTTCACGCCCGGGGTATTAAAATCATTGGAGGTACTGCCCAGCGCCATCACCAGCGTGTCGTACGGCAGCTTGCGCTCAGGCACCAGCAGCTCGCCCTTTTCGTCGCGCAACTCCGCCAGCGTCAGCGTTTTGGTCTCACGGTTAATGTCCACCACGGAACCGAGCTGGAACTGGAAATGATGGTTCCGCGCATGGGCCAGATAGCTCAATGCATCGACACCTTCATCTAGTGAACCGGTTGCTACTTCGTGCAGCAGCGGTTTCCACAAATGGCTGTGGTTTCTGTCCACCAGCGTAATTTTCGCTTTTTTGCCACGGCCAAGCTTTCTACCCAGTTGAGTAGCCAGCTCCAGCCCGCCGGCACCACCACCCACAATCACAATCTTTTTCAATGGCGTAGTCAACGTGACCCCCTAAATTATTAACCAATTGTTAATTAAAAGTTATGAAAATAGCCTTTAATTAACAACAAGTTAGATGCATTAAATCTGACAATAATGTGAAGAATATCACGCGAGGTGCATTGGTCATACCAAAATTGATATTAATCAAGTTTTCCCGCCCAAAAGTTGAGCAAGTGTAGTTGATGCGGGCGAGTTTGTAGGCCTGGCGAACGCGATGCCACCAGGCCCGGAGCGGGATTAGCCGAGGGTTTTGAACGCTTTGATGCGCTGCAGATGCGGGGAAATATTCTTGAATTTATGGGTCTGTACTTCGTCCCAGATTATTTCGTAGTAATGATGCAACTCTTCGGCTGTACGCTGGCTGTTCAGCGCCTCATCCTGACGAGAGAGGATAACCAGGCAGCGATCCCGGTTCTTCTCGCGGAAGTTGCTGACGCATTTCGTGCCAATGTCCGCATACTCTTCCGGGCGGTCAATCTTGCCGTCCATGTTCTCATGCGGGAACAGGTTCGGGTTGAAGATTACCTGGCGCATATCGCACAGGAAACCGATGCGTTCGGCCCAGTAACCACCAAGTCCTACGCCGCAAATTAGCGGGCGGTCGTCAGCGTTGAGCTGCAACATTTTGTCCACCTCTTTCAGCAAATGCTGCATGTCATGCTTCGGGTGAAGCGTGCTGTAGCTAATCAGGCGAACATCCGGGTCAATGAACTGCAGCTGCAGCACCTTCTCGTGATTTCCCGGGCTGTTTGAGTCGAAACCGTGCAAATAAATAATCATGACATCCTCACAACACTGCCAATCCCGTTCGGGAGGTTAAAGAGCGGCTTTATGGGCCTGCCAGCGCTCGTGCAGTTCATTTAGCTGCGCACTAACCGTCTTCCAGCGAGCGGAATCCCTCAGCTCCTGACGGGTAAATGAACCTTTATGATACAATTTTGTAACACGCTCTGCTTTGATCGGCGACAGGTTATCCAGCACGCTGACCGCGCCTTTACGATTATTGCAGACCAGGATCATATCGCAACCTGCGTCCAGTGATGCCTGACCGCGTTCCGCATAGCTCCCCATGATAGCCGCGCCTTCCATCGACAGATCGTCGGAGAAAATCACCCCATCAAACCCGAGTTCGCCACGCAGCACGGTTTTCAGCCAATGCGGTGAACCGCTGGCCGGACGTGGGTTGACGTCGCTGTAAATTACATGCGCAGGCATGATGGCATCGAGACGATTTTCGGTAATAAGCGTCTGGAATACCGCCATGTCTTTAGCGCGAATTTCGGCTTCTGAGCGCGGGTCCTGTGGCGTTTCTTTATGGGAATCAGCCGTTACCGCACCGTGCCCCGGGAAATGTTTACCGGTGGTTTTCATGCCAGCATCATGCATGCCGTCAATGAACTGGCGCGCCATCGCCAGCGCTTTATGTGGGTCGGCGTGGTAAGAACGTTCGCCAATCGCCGCGCTGATGTGGCCGACGTCGAGCACCGGGGCGAAGCTGATGTCGATATCCATCGCAATCATTTCTGAGGCCATCAGCCAGCCTGCAGCTTTCGCCAGCTCACCGCCCTGCTCCAGCCCTAGCAATTCTGCGAATGACTGCGCGGCCGGCAATTGCGTGAACCCTTCGCGGAAGCGCTGCACGCGTCCACCTTCCTGATCCACCGCGACGACGAGGTGATTTTTGGACGCACCGCGGATCTGGCGGACCAGCTCACGCAGCTGCGCCGGATCGTGGTAGTTCCGGGTGAACAGGATAAGCCCCCCCACCAGCGGATGCGCCAGAATGTCCCGCTCTTCAGCATCCAGCTCATACCCTTCAACGTCTAACATCACTGGGCCCACATTTTCCTCTCTTATCCTTTATGCGAAAACTGGCGCCAGCCTTCATCGGCAAGCGCAATAAATTGTTGGTCGCCGGTCTGCTGCCAGCGATATTCATACCAGGTGATCATGAGCATCTGGATCCACGACTGCCAGCGGTTAACCTGCTGCGCCAGACGTGCTTCATCAAGATGCGCAGCCTGCGCGTAGGCCGCGATAAGTTCCGAACGCTGCACCTGGTTTTGTGTCCACACCGCTGCCAGTTCAAGTGCGACATCGCCGTCAGCGGCATATTCCCAGTCAATCAGCCGAAGTCCCGCTGGCGTGTCGATGATGTTGCCCGCATGGACATCCATATGCAACGGTGCCAGTCGCAGAGGCTGCGGTTCGCCCTGCTGATGCAGGCGCTTCAGGGTACGTAGCCAGTGCGGCGTGCGACGTAACGGGCTGCTGAACTGCCAGTAGCGTTCAAGCAACGGCCACAGTGAAACCCGCCAGCCGAAGTTTTTTTGCTGGTGCAAATGATACAACAGCGCCGCGGTGACGTGGGAATTCGGGAGTGTGGGCACGCTCGCACCTTCGAGATATTCAACCGCCATCCAGCCAGGAAAATAGCCGAGTGGCTGTGGCGCAAGCGTCGCAGGCAGGGCGCGAAGCGCGCGAAATTGACGCCGGAAGTGAAAATCAGGGGCTGACGGATCGTGATGCTTGCGCAAAACGATGCAATGCCCCTGACGTTCGATAATGCAGCTTCCCCCGCTCAGCCCCACGGGAGTGGAGTGAGCCTGGGGTTGATAGCCGGGAAAATAGCGTGACAGACAGTCGTCACGCGAAAGATTACTGTTGCGCAACCGCACCTTTACCTGACCAGAGGATCTCGCCCGACTGGACCATCATCAGCTGCATGGAAAGCGTTGGCGTGTTGACGTTGCCGGTCGCGTTGGAATACAGCACGTAGGCCGCCCCAACGGTACGTGCCAGGCCCATCGCTTTATTGCGTGAACCCAGGCTGTCCTGTGGGGAAAGTCCCAGCTGCTGTTTAGCCACTGCAAGCTGTTGCGAGGAAACAAGAGTAAATTTGTTGTTCCCTTTCAGCGCATTACTAATCGCTGCGGTGGCTTCGGTGGTATTCAGCGAACCGTTGGTGCGGTTGTTGACGTTATCGACCATCAGCACGCTGCCTGCCGTTACGCCATCTGCCTGTAGCATTTTGCCCACCAGCGGTTGTGCGGCGCTGTTCCAGTCGTAATGACGTACGCGCGGCGCAGGTTGTTCTGGCTGTGCAGTGCTGTTATCAATCGGGCCAGGCTGCACCGGAATCGTTGGAACCACCGGCACGGTAGTCGGTGGTTGTGTCTGTGGCTGTTCTGGCGTTGGTTTGGCTTCTTCAACCGGGGCGGGCTTTTCACGTTGCGCCACACAACCGGACAGGAAGATAGCCACGGCTGCGATAAACGCATAGCGACTCAGTTTATTCATTACTTTTTTACCCCTCAAAGATAAAGATAAAGCCGGACTTTATGCGCACCCAGACTGTTTGCGCTGCCGTAAAGTTTGACCGAGGACTGTGCTGGAATGGTCACCTCACGCGGTGCTTCCAGCGGATGCATTTCCAGTCCTCTGGCGTCGTACCAGTAAAAACGATAGTGAACGGTGACAGGCGTGCTCCGCTCGTTATAGAGCTGTGACGACGCGGTCGCCTGGATTTCGGAGGTGGTGAGTTCAGGTTTGTCGGCGCTAATACCGGCGGCCAGAACATTGGCCTCCATGACCAGCGTTTGTTGTTCGCCCACCGGGATCTCCGGGTGCGACCCACAGCCCGCCAATAGCATCGCCGTCAGCAGAGCAGCAATTCGGCCACCTTTCATTTCATTATCCTTTATGCGCAAGCATTGGACCCAATGGACGGCCACCCAGCAGATGCATATGAATATGATAGACCTCTTGCCCGCCGTGGCGATTGCAGTTGACCATCAGGCGATAGCCGTCTTCAGCAATCCCTTCCGCTTCGGCAATTTTCGCCGCGACCGTGAACATGCGCCCTAACGCCAGCTCATGCTCAGCAGAAACCTCATTAACAGTGGGGACCAGAACGTTGGGAATAATCAAAATATGGGTCGGCGCCTGGGGAGAGATATCACGAAAAGCAGTCACCAGATCATCCTGAAAAACAATGTCCGCCGGAATTTCGCGACGAATAATTTTGCTGAAAATCGTTTCTTCTGCCATGGCGTGTTCCTTTTTATTGATTACCGTGCGGTATCGTTTATTCACCCCTGCATCCGGAAGTGCGATGCGGATAACAACGTAAGAGTATGAGCGACTTAGTTCCCCTCTTTCAACCCGATCCCTCGTTTTTCTTACTCATTCCTGGATTTAGCGCTGGATGCTTGAGCACTGCCGTTTAATCCCTCGCGACATTGCATTTTAAAACAAAGTTTCAGATGCCCACTTACATTTGTTTACAGCGATAATATGAATGCGTATATTTCGCATTTGCATTTCCATGCAATACCACTGCGCCTATAACAACAGACAACATAAGGGTTACGATGTCTTTCACTTTTGACACCAGGAATAAGCAGCACAGACTGCCCGCCTCGCCCTCACTTCTCGCGGCGTGTATCGCCTTCGCCTTATTACCTCACACCGTTCATGCCGCTGATGCGAACAATGAAGAAACAGTGGTGGTTGAAGGTGCAGCCGAGAGCACCACGGGCAATGCACCGGACCAGGATTACAGCGTAAAAACCACCACCACCGGGACCAGACTGCTGCTGGTTCCGCGCGATATTCCGCAGTCCGTCAGCGTGATTAGCCAGCAGCGCATGAAGGACCAGAACCTGCAAACCATAGGCCAGGTTCTGACCAATACCACCGGCGTGACGGCGCAAGTGCAGGACAGCGATCGCACCGTGTTTTATTCCCGCGGTTTCTTCGTCAGCAATTATGCCTATGACGATTTACCCACCTCTATTAGCGAAGTTTGGAACTTTGGCGACACCGCTACCGACACCGCCATTTATGACCGCATTGAAGTGGTTCGCGGCGCAACGGGCCTGATGAGCGGCACCGGTAATCCAGCAGCCTACGTTAATATGGTGCGTAAACACGCCGATAGCCGTGAATTCCAGGGCAACGCCAGCGTCAGTTACGGCAGCTGGGATAAGCAGCGCTATGTCCTCGACTTGCAGGCTCCGCTGATTGAATCCGGAAACGTTCGCGGTCGCGTCATTGCCGGTTATCAGGACAATGACTCGTGGATGGATAATTACCACTACCGTAAAAAATTCCTCTACGGCGTAGTGGATGCAGACATCACCGACAGCACCACCCTTTCACTCGGCTATGAATATCAGGAAAGCAATACCGCCGATCCAACCTGGGGCGGCCTGCCGACCTGGTACGCCGATGGCAGTAAAACACATTACGACCGCAGCGATACTGTCGCACCTGACTGGGCATATTCCGATAAAGACAGCACCAAAGTCTTCGCCAACTTCACGCAGCGCTTCGACAACGGCTGGGAAGCACACGTCAACGGTATGCATGCGGAAACTAATTTTGATACCAAACTGATGTACATGTCCGGCTATCCGGACAGAGACACCGGCGGCGGAATGGTCGGTTACGGCGGCTGGAACCGTGGCGAGCGCAAACAGGATGCGGTGGATGCGTTCCTGCGAGGCGATTTCGAACTGTTTGGTCGTCAGCATGAAATGATGGTTGGCGGTAGCCTGAGCCATCAGCGCAATCATTACGATAACTCAATGCCAGACGCTCTGTATGGGATGGTCGACATTGGCAATTTTAAAAACTGGAGCAGCAATATTGCCGATCCGCAGTGGACCGCCTGGAAGCTTTACAGTAAAGACGACATTAACCAGTCGTCAGCCTACACTTCTGCCCGCTTCTCGCTGGCCGACCCGCTGCACCTGATACTCGGGGCGCGTTACACCAACTACAACATCAAATACAACCCGGCAGGCGCGCCGGATACGCGTCTTGAAAGCACCAAAGATGACGTCACGCCTTACGCCGGACTGGTTTATGACATCAATGAAGATTGGTCCGCGTATGTCAGCTACACCAATATCTTCCAGCCGCAGGACAAGCGCGACGCCAACGGCCGTTATCTCGATCCGACCACCGGCAAAAGCTATGAAGCGGGCGTCAAAGCCGACTGGTTTAACACCCGTCTGACCACGTCGCTGGCGGTATTCCGTATCGAACAGGACCACGTGGCGAATAACACCTACACGTACCTGCCGAGCGGGGAATCCATTTACGAATCGTTGGATGGCGTGGTCAGTCAGGGCGTCGAGTTTGAACTTAACGGCGCGTTGACCGATAACTGGCAACTGACCTTCGGGGCCACGCGCTATGTGGCAGAAGATAAAGACGGGAATGCGATCAGCTCCGATCAACCGCGTACTACGCTGAAGCTGTTTACCCGTTACCAGTTGCCGATGCTGCCAGAACTCTCCGTGGGCGGTGGCATGAACTGGCAGAACAAAACCTGGGCTCACGTCAGCGGCGGTCCAGACGGTCGCGATTACGTTGACCAGGGCAGCTATGGCCTCGTAAATCTCTTCAGCCGTTATCAGATGACGAAGAACTTTGCCCTGCAGGCAAACGTCAATAACCTGTTCGACAAAGAGTATTACGACTACGTTGGGTCTTACCTCGTGTATGGTGCACCGCTGAACTTCTCAGTTTCCGCCAGCTACGATTTCTAAACCAGATGGCCCGGCGGCGCGTTGCTTGTCGGACCTACGCATAACCCCGTTGTAACCACGCCCCCGTGGATTAGACATAAAAAAAGGCAGCCATTCGGCTGCCTTAGTCTCTCCCCAATCGCTGATTAGCTGTTGCGGATGTATTCATCCATTTCGGTTTTCAGGTTATCGGACTTGGTGCCGAAAATAGCCTGAACGCCGGAACCTGCAACAACCACACCTGCCGCACCCAATTTCTTCAGGCCTGGCTGGTCAACTTTTGCCACATCGGCAACGCTGACGCGCAGACGAGTGATACAAGCGTCGAGGTTAGTGATGTTTTCTTTACCGCCGAAGGCTGCGATCAGGGCCGGAGCCATTTCGCCGCTAGCAACGCCAGCTTTAGCGTCTTCGGTAGCGTCTTCACGACCTGGGGTTTTCAGGTCCAGTGCTTTGATAAGCACACGGAAGATGGTGTAGTACACCGCCGCGTAGCACAGACCGATGACCGGGAACAACCACAGCTTGCTGCTGTTACCAGACAGAACGATGAAGTCGATCAGACCGTGCGAGAAGGACGTCCCGTCACGCATACCCAGCAGAATACAGATTGGGAATGCCAGACCCGCCAGAATGGCGTGAATGATGTACAGGATCGGCGCAACGAACATGAAGGAGAACTCAATCGGTTCGGTGATACCGGTCAGGAACGCAGTCAGCGCAGCGGAAATCATGATGCCGCCCACTTTTGCACGGTTCTCAGGTTTTGCTGAGTGCCAGATTGCGATAGCTGCAGCCGGCAGGCCGTACATTTTGAACAGGAAGCCACCAGACAGTTTGCCTGCAGTTGGGTCGCCTGCCATGTAACGTGGGATATCACCGTGGAACACCTGACCAGCAGCGTTGGTGTATTCACCAATCTGCATCTGGAAAGGAACGTTCCAGATGTGGTGCAGACCGAACGGTACCAGGCAGCGTTCAATGAAGCCGTAGATACCGAACGCGACTACCGGGTTCTGGTAGGCAGCCCACTGGGAGAAGTCCTGAATCGCAGTACCAATTGGCGGCCATACGAAGGACAGTACGACGCCGAGGATGATAGCTGCCATCCCGGAGATGATCGGCACAAAACGCTTGCCCGCAAAGAAGCCCAGGTATTCTGGCAGCTTGATGCGATAGAAGCGGTTGAACATGTAGGCAGCGATAGCGCCGGAGATGATACCGCCGAGAACACCGGTATCAGCCAGGTGTTTCGCCGCGATTTCGTCAGCAGGTAAGTGCAGTACCAGCGGTGCAACCACAGCCATGGTCTTGACCATGATGCCGTAGGCAACAACGGATGCCAGAGCAGAAACGCCATCGTTATTGGTGAAGCCGAGGGCAACACCGATTGCGAAGATAAGCGGCATGTTTGCAAAAACAGAACCGCCTGCCTCTGCCATAACATGAGAGACGACCGCTGGCAGCCAGCTGAAGTTAGCAGAACCGACGCCCAGCAGGATACCTGCGATTGGGAGTACGGATACTGGCAGCATCAGCGATTTACCGACCTTCTGCAGGTTAGCAAATGCATTCTTGAACATAATTGAGAGTGCTCCTGAGTATTTATGCTTTTTTTACGCTTTCACGCATTGGCGAGCGGGGAGAACCTCGCCGTGAACAGGACATCTAAGTGCCCTTTGTATTTATTACGCAGAGTAAAATAATTCGATTTGTTTTTGTTTGACAGCCATCACGTTTCGGCTAGCAAACTAGGAAAACCTTGCACTATTTTACAAAAGTTGTTTCTACCCGTTACAGAAAGAGGGGTTCACCCCCTTTTTTCGGCGGTGAACTTTACTCGTTTTGATTATTAATTACGAGCTTTAAAATAAGCTGACGAATCAGGCAGATTGCAGGCGTGAGGGGTCAATATGGAACAGTGAGGCGAAGTTTTCGGTGGTCTGCTGCGCCAGTTGCTCAAGCGACACCCCTTTCAGTACGGCCATATACTCTGCCACATCACGCGTCATCGCCGGCTGATTCTCTTTCCCCCGGTGCGGAACCGGTGCCAGATACGGTGAATCAGTTTCAACCAGGATCCGGTCCAGCGGAACATAGCGCGCCGCTTCACGCAACTGCTCTGCATTACGGAACGTCAGGATCCCGGAAAACGAGATGTAGAAGCCCAGATCGAGCAGTTTACCTGCCGTCTCCGTATCCTCAGTGAAACAGTGTAGTACGCCTCCGCAATCCGTCACTTTTTCATCGCGCAGAATTGTCAGCGTGTCTTCCCGTGCATCGCGGGTATGGACAATCACCGGCTTGTTGAGCTCGCGCCCAATGCGGATGTGGTGTGCGAAAGACTCCTGCTGCCGGGCTTTAGTTTCCGGCGTGTAATAATAGTCGAGACCGGTCTCGCCCATCGCCACTACGCCCTCTTCTGCCGCCAGGCGACGTAGCTCTTCGACGTCGTACGTTTCGTCCTGATTCAGCGGGTGAACACCGCAGGAAAATACCACGTTGTCGCGCTGACCGACCAGCTCACGCATGCCGCGATATCCTGGCAGCGTCGTCGCTACCGCCAGGCAGAACTTCACATCCCGCGCGGCGGCTTTCGCCAGCACATCGTCCAGATCCTTATGCAGCGTTTGATAATCCAGGCCATCGAGGTGGCAGTGGGAGTCGACTAAAAACATAATGTCTCTCTTAGAGGTGTTCTTTTACAGGTGAATTTTTACAGGTGAACGGTTTATAGGTGATGAATGGGCAACACGCTAGTCGGTTGCAGCCAGTGTTCCCAGCGTAATAACAGGTCGTTAAGCATCAGCTCACGATTGAGGCCGGTGACGTTGAGAAGCTGTTCCCGACACGTACAGGCATCATGGATCATCGCCTGCAGCCGGGTCGGAGAAAGCGCGTTAGCCACGCGCTGAACCAGTGCCCAGGCGTCCACGTTGGTCAACAGTGAAATGCCCTGTTGCATTTTTTGCGCATCCAGCAGTAGTGATGACAGCCAGTAGAGCCGTTCCGCCACGCTGTCATGATTGAGCGCAGGCAACAACGACAGCCAGTCTGCGCTTCGGAGCGCAGCATCCAACGCCGCACAAAGCTGCTGGCGAGGAGCAAACCGCGATTCACCGAGCAGTTCCAGTGCCGCAGCGGGTGCGCCCGCCGTCAGACGTAATGCGGTCAATAAATTTTCTTGTGACGTTGTCACTTCACGACCAAGCCATGCAATGCCGTAATTTTCCGCAGGGGGCGACAGATGGAAATGACGGCAGCGGCTGCGTAGTGTCGCCAGTAACCGCGCGGGTTCTTCACATTGCAGGAAGAACCAGGTGTTTTCCGGCGGCTCTTCCAGAGTTTTCAGCAACGCGTTGGCGGCAGCTTCAGTCAGCAAAGCCGCATCGCTGACCCACACCACTTTCGCGCCACCGAGGCGAGCGTGCTCGTAGAGCTTTTCCGTGATTTCACGGACCGCGTCAACACCGAGGGTACTTTTGCCTTTTTCCGGCGCGAGCTGATAATAATCCGGGTGCGTACCCGCTTGCATCAGCTGGCAGCTGTGACATTTGCCGCAGCTTTTCTGACCATCAGGCGTGTGGCACATCTGGAAGCGCACCAGTGCATAGACCAGCGCATCTGCACCCATGCCCGGTAATGCCTGCACTAATAGCGCGTGGTGCCCGCGTCCGGACTGGTAACTACTGACCAGTTCCTCAAACGGTGGTCGCAACCACGGATACCATTTCATGCGCCCTGCTCCTCAACCCAGGCTGCCAGGGTACTGCGAATATTTTGCATCACGGTTTCCAGCGGCTGCGTGGCGTCGATAGTGCAGATAGTCGGATCGGCGGCAGCCAGTTCCAGATAACGGTCACGGGTACGGTGGAAGAAATTGAAGGATTCCTGCTCGATTCGATCGAGATCGCCGCGCGCACGTGCACGTTTCAGGCCCACTTCTGGAGTAACGTCCAGATACAGCGTCAGGTCCGGGCGGAAATCGCCGAGCACCGCATCACGTAGCGTGGCCAGCAGATGCTGATCGATACCGCGACCGCCGCCCTGATAGGCCTGCGTGGAGAGGTCATGGCGATCGCCAATCACCCATTTGCCTTCCGCCAGCGCCGGCTTAATTACCGTATCGACCAGCTGTACGCGCGCCGCGTAAAACATCAGCACTTCGGCTTTATCGGTGATCACTTCATCGCCAACGGATTTGATGTCCAGTACCAGACTGCGCAGCTTTTCCGCCAGCACGGTGCCGCCCGGTTCACGGGTAAACACCAGATCGCGGACGCCCATCTGCTCGAGGGTTTCTACGACCAGATTGCGCGCGGTGGTTTTCCCCGCACCTTCCAGGCCTTCGATGACGATATACTTACTGCGCATTTTTTTCCTTAAGTGCTTTCAGGTAATCCTGTACTGAGCGGTTATGACTCGCAAGATTGGTGTTGAAGGTGTGCCCGCCTTTGCCGTCGGCAACAAAATAGAGATAAGGCGTTTTGGCCGGATGCGCCGCGGCATTGAGTGACGCTTCACCTGGCGTGGCGATTGGCCCAGGCGGCATCCCGGCAATGACGTAAGTATTGTACGCCGTTGGCGTCTCAAGATCTTTACGACTCAGCTTGCCATTATAGCTTTCGCCCATACCGTAGATAACCGTCGGGTCAGTTTGCAAGCGCATGCCGATACGCAGACGGTTGATAAATACCGAAGCAACTTTGTCGCGCTCCCCGGCGACGGCAGTCTCTTTCTCGATGATAGAGGCCATCGTTACCAGCTGATTTTCATTCTGGTACGGCAGATTATCCGCCCGCCCTTTCCACGCGCTTTCTACCGCTGTCACCATTTTGAGGTGAGCACGCTTGAGGATTTGCAGATCGGTAGTGTTGGCGGTGTACATCCACGTATCAGGCCAGAACCAGCCTTCCACCCAGTCGGCATGCTCCAGCTTCAGCGATTCGGCAAGCGTGGCGTAGCTGTCATCTTTTAGCGTGTGCTTCACGTATGGGGCTTCACGCAGCACTTTGAGGTAATCGCTGACGCGCATCCCTTCAATAAAGCGGACCGGGAACTGTGCCTCTTTTCCGCTGGCCAGCAGTTGCAGCATTTCGCGCACGTTCATACCCGGCATCAGACGATACGTCCCGGCTTTAAAGTGCGACAGCTCAGGCTCTACGCGCAGCAACCACTGGAACACTCGCGGACGATTAATGACTTTTTCCGCATAAAGAGTGTCACCCAGCGCCATGCGTCCGGTTCCGGCCTTCAGCGTAAAGATCGTCTCATCTTTAATGAGTATTTTACTGTTCGCCAACTGGCGGACTTTCCACATCCCGACACCTGCAGCAATCGCAAACGCAATCAACAGCAGGAGGACAAACCGAAACATTTTCTTCATGACTTAATCGACTGCTCACAAAGTGGGGCCAAAAATTTGAACAGCTCGCGCGAAAGATAGCGAGCGTCAGCATACTGATTCACAGGAACGACGGGCATTAGCGCATTACAAATAAGGACTTCATCCGCCTTACGCACAGCGTCTTCTCTTGCAGCGATTTCGACAACGCGAAAACGACTTTGTGCCAACCGGGAAAGACAATGCTGGCGCATGATACCGTTGACGCCGGCATGGTCGAGACGCGGCGTAAACACGGTGTCACCTGCTCGCCAGAACAAATTAGCCGCACAGCATTCCGTAACCCACCCTTCGCTGTCAAGAACCAGCGCCTCGTCAGCGTTCGTCTGTTCAAGATGCGTGCGGATCAGTACCTGCTCGAGACGGTTAAGGTGTTTGAGGCCAGCCAGCGTGGCGTTGCGCCCCAGAGTCACCGGGCTGAGCGATAGCGTGATCCCCTGCTGTTGCCAGTCAGGATAATGTGCAGGTGCCGGGGAAACGGAAAGAATGCGGGTCGGAGCCTGACAGGCCTCAGGGCTATACCCTCGCCCGCCACTCCCACGGGTAATGATGACTTTCAGCACACCGTCGATGTGAGGTTTCGCCAGAGACAGCATTTCCTGGCCGAGCGTTGCCCAGTCGGAAAACGGGATCATCAGCGCGCGGCAGGTGTCCTGCAATCGCTGTAGGTGTTGGTCAAAAAATGCGGGAATACCGTTCTGGATCCGGACCGTGGTAAAGCAGCCGTCACCAAACTGGACGCTGCGATCGTTGGCCGGGAGTGAGTCCTGTTCCACACCATTAATCAAGAACATAGCGGCTCCTTATCAGTGGCCCGTTAGTCTGGCAGGGGGAACGCGGGATCTCAAGAGGAGAAACCTTAAAGAAAAGGCCTGCGATGCAGGCCTTTAGATTGCTGACAAAGAAGGAAAAAGCGTGGTTTTTCCTTCTTTGTGGTCATCAGCCGAAAATCAATAAATTGATTTTCCTTGTTATTTACCTGGTGCGATCTGTTCGTCTCTCAAACGTTTTAGGTTTGTCATCAGTCTGAAGGCCTGCGATGCAGGCCTTTATCAGTGCAAACGGATAATCAAACCTTTTTAAAGATAAGCGATCCGTTGGTGCCGCCAAAGCCGAAGGAGTTACACAGGGTGTACTCCATACCGCTGACCTGACGCGCTTCGTGCGGGACGAAGTCAAGGTCACAACCGTCTTCCGGGTTATCCAGGTTGATGGTTGGCGGAACAGCCTGATCGCGCAGGGCCAGAATCGAATAGATCGATTCAACCGCGCCCGCTGCACCAAGCAGGTGACCGGTCATTGATTTGGTCGAGCTCACCATAATACGGCTGGCTGCATCGCCAAACACGGACTTCACTGCCTGCGCTTCGGCGATATCGCCTGCTGGGGTGGAAGTCCCGTGTGCGTTGACGTAACCAATCTGGCCAGGTTCGAGGCCTGCATCGCGGATAGCGTTAACCATTGCGAGTGCTGCGCCTGCACCGTTTTCCGGCGGCGACGTCATGTGGTAGGCATCGCTGCTCATACCAAAACCGACGATTTCTGCGTAAATCTTCGCGCCGCGTTTTTTTGCGTGTTCGTACTCTTCGAGCATGATGATACCGGCGCCGTCACCGAGCACGAAACCATCACGGTCTTTATCCCACGGACGGCTTGCCGCCTGCGGGCTGTCATTGCGGGTCGACAGCGCGCGCGCTGCACCGAAACCGCCAACACCCAGAGGTGTACTCGCTTTTTCAGCACCGCCAGCCAGCATGGCATCAGCATCGTTATAGGCAATCATTCGTGCCGCATGACCGATGTTGTGTACACCTGAGGTGCACGCCGTGGCGATGGAAATGCTTGGACCGCGGAGGCCGAACATGATGGTCAGATGACCGGCCACCATGTTAACAATTGTGGACGGTACGAAGAAGGGGCTGATTTTACGTGGGCCGCCTTTCACCAATGAACTGTGGTTTTCTTCGATTAAGCCGAGTCCGCCGATGCCGGAGCCGATAGCAGCACCGATACGCGAGGCGTTCTCTTCCGTCACTTCAAGGCCAGAATCCTGCATGGCCTGTACGCCAGCGACAATTCCATATTGAATAAAGGCATCCATCTTGCGCTGTTCTTTGCGCGAGATAATGTCTTCACAGTTAAAATCCTTTACTAAGCCAGCAAATTTCGTTGCATAGGCGGTAGTATCGAAATGGTCGATTAGGCTGATGCCGCTCTGACCGGCAAGAAGAGCTTTCCAGGTGGACTCTACGGTATTGCCGACAGGAGACAACATGCCAAGTCCGGTCACAACTACACGACGCTTAGACACGCTTGTCCTCCAGGGAGGGATAAAAAAGAGAGATGTGGGACAAAAAGATAAAACTCAGGCGGTCGAATGACCGCCTGGAGATGTTCACTTACGCCTGGTGACCGTTGATGTAATCAATGGCAGCCTGAACGGTGGTGATTTTCTCAGCTTCTTCGTCCGGAATCTCAGTATCAAACTCTTCTTCCAGAGCCATTACCAGCTCAACGGTGTCAAGAGAATCAGCGCCCAGGTCTTCAACGAAGGAAGCATTGTTGGTAACTTCTTCCTGCTTAACGCCCAGCTGTTCGCCGATAATTTTCTTAACGCGTTCTTCGATAGTGCTCATACTCTTAAATTTCCTATCAAAACTCGCTTTCGCGATGGTTTTCGTAGTGTATAAAATGTTGAAAAATTTGCAACTAAATCCCGGCAGGTCATACCACGATTTTACGCTATTTTGAGGGTGTTTGCCCTAATAACGCAAATCATTTTGCACCTAATATTACTCAGAAGCGCACAGACTGCGCGGATCCTGAGCATTTTGTGCAAACTACGGTCAGACCATGTACATTCCGCCGTTGACGTGCAGGGTTTCACCAGAGATGTAACCCGCTTCGTCAGAAGCTAAGAACGCAACCGCACTCGCGATTTCTTTTGCATCGCCAAGGCGACCCGCTGGAACTTGCGCCAGAATACCCGCACGCTGATCATCAGAAAGCGCACGCGTCATGTCCGTTTCAATGAAGCCCGGAGCAACAACGTTCACAGTAATACCGCGAGACGCAACTTCACGCGCCAGCGATTTACTGAAACCAATCAAACCCGCTTTCGCCGCAGCGTAGTTGGCCTGACCAGCATTTCCCATGGTACCAACCACAGAACCGATAGTGATAATACGACCATGACGCTTTTTCATCATAGCGCGCATTACCGCTTTTGACAGACGGAAAACTGATGACAGGTTGGTTTCGAGAATGTCGTTCCACTCATCATCTTTCATTCGCATTAACAGGTTATCGCGAGTGATCCCGGCATTATTAACCAGAATATCCACTTCGCCAAATTCTGCGCGAATATTTCCCAGAACAGATTCGATAGATGCCGGGTCGGTCACATTCAACATCAGACCTTTACCGTTTGCACCTAAATAATCGCTGATGGCCTGAGCACCGCTTTCGCTAGTGGCAGTACCGATAACTTTCGCGCCACGGGCAACGAGTGTTTCAGCGATAGCGCGGCCAATGCCGCGGCTTGCACCGGTAACCAGTGCAACTTTTCCTTCAAAACTCATGGTTTTGCTCTTCCTCTTCTTATTGCTCAAGCGCCGCTGACATCGCCGTCGGCTCGTTAATGGCCGAGGCAGTCAGGGTGTCAACAATACGTTTCGTCAAGCCGGTGAGGACTTTACCCGGGCCGACTTCATACAGGTGTTCTGTGCCCTGGGACGGCATAAACTCAACGGTTTTGGTCCACTGTACTGGGCTATAAAGCTGGCGCACCAGCGCATCGCGAATCGCGTCTGCGTTAGTTTCGTACTTCACATCCACGTTATTGATAACGGGAATCTGAGGAGCATTGAAGGTGATGTTCGCCAGTTCTGCAGCCAGTTTCTCTGCTGCTGGCTTCATCAGCGCACAGTGAGACGGGACGCTGACCGGCAACGGCAGTGCGCGTTTTGCGCCCGCAGCTTTACATGCGGCACCGGCACGTTCAACGGCTTCTTTATGGCCCGCGATAACCACTTGGCCCGGTGAGTTAAAGTTCACTGGGGAGACAACCTGCCCTTCAGCAGACTCTTCACACGCTTTTGCGATAGACGCATCGTCCAGGCCGATAATGGCAGACATGCCACCAGTGCCCGCTGGCACCGCGTCCTGCATGAATTTGCCACGCAGTTCAACCAGACGTACAGCATCAGCGAAGCTAATCACGCCCGCACACACCAGCGCAGAATATTCACCAAGGCTATGACCGGCCATCAGCGCTGGCGTTTTGCCGCCCTGCTGCTGCCAAACTCGGAACAGTGCAACAGATGCGGTCAACAGAGCTGGCTGAGTCTGCCAGGTTTTGTTCAGTTCTTCTGCTGGACCCTGTTGGGTCAATGCCCACAGATCATAGCCCAGCACCGCAGAAGCTTCCGCGAATGTTTCTTCGATAATCGGATAGGTTGCAGCCAGCTCAGCCAACATGCCTACGGTCTGAGAGCCCTGTCCCGGGAACACAAATGCAAATTGCGTCATCTTATAATCCTTAATTAGAAACGAACCAGCGCGGAACCCCAGGTGAAACCTCCACCGAAGGCTTCAAGCAGCACCAGCTGACCGGCCTTGATGCGACCGTCACGCACGGCTTCATCCAGCGCGCACGGCACGGAGGCCGCAGAGGTGTTGCCATGGCGGTCGAGAGTTACCACGACGTTGTCCATCGACATGCCAAGCTTCTTCGCCGTTGCGCTGATAATGCGCAGGTTGGCCTGGTGTGGTACCAGCCAGTCCAACTCAGAACGATCCAGATTATTAGCTGCCAGCGTTTCTTCAACGATGTTAGCCAATTCCTTCACCGCGACTTTGAACACTTCATTCCCTGCCATTGTCAGGTGAATAGAGTTTTCCGGGTGAACACGATCGGCGTTTGGCAGAGTGAGCAGCTCACCGTAGTTGCCATCCGCGTGCAGATGCGTGGAGATGATGCCCGGCTGTTCGGATGCGCCTAACACGACGGCACCAGCGCCATCGCCAAAAATAATGATTGTGCCGCGATCGGTAGGATCGCAGGTACGGGCCAGAACGTCAGCGCCAATCACCAGTGCGTTTTTCACTGCACCCGATTTAACGTACATATCGGCCACGCTCAGTGCGTAGGTGAAACCGGCACAGGCCGCAGCCACGTCAAACGCCGGACAGCCTTTAATGCCCAGCATCGACTGGATCTGGCACGCCGCGCTTGGGAAAGCGTGAGTCGACGAGGTGGTTGCTACCACGATCAGGCCGATTTGCTCAGCATCAATGTTAGCCATTTCCAGCGCGCGTTTAGCGGCTTCGAAGCCCATTGTTGCTACGGATTCATCTGGCGCGGCAATACGACGCTCACGGATACCTGTGCGTGTGACAATCCACTCGTCAGACGTATCTACCATTTTTTCCAGGTCGGCGTTCGTACGCACTTGTTCAGGCAGATAGCTGCCGGTACCTATAATCTTCGTATACATGTACGCTCAGTCTTTTGGTGGTAATACAGATTCGAGGCGAGCGGCGATCCGCTGTGGGACCTCACGCTGCACCGCCTGCACTGCCTGTTCAATCGCCACGCTAAACGCGCGCTGATTGGCTGCACCATGACTCTTAATCACCGTGCCGCGCAATCCTAACAGACAGGCGCCATTATACTGGTCGGGGTTGAGGTGACTGAATCGCCGCGAGAGGTTTTTTTGTAACCAATGCTTCAAAATTTTCAGCCACCACGGCCGCTTTTTACCTTCTCCCTGCGATTTCAGCAGAGAAAGAAACATTCTGACAACGCCTTCCATGGTTTTTAATGTGACGTTGCCCGTAAAACCGTCACAAACCAGCACATCCGTTTTGCCCGTCAATAATTCGTTGGCTTCGAGATATCCAATATAGTTGATGGAAGACACCTTTTTTAGCATCGCCGACGCATCACGGATGCTGTCGTGGCCTTTGGTTTCTTCTTCCCCGATGTTGAGCAGTGCGACGCGCGGAGACGTAATGCCGAGGACTTCTTCAGCCATCACCGCGCCCATTACTGCAAACTGTACCAACATCGTGCTGTCACAATCGACGTTGGCGCCCAAATCAAGCACCACCGTTTTGCCCTTCTGCTGATGCGGCAGAACCGTCATCAGCGCCGGACGCTCAATCCCTTCAATCGGCTTGAGCAATAGTTTGGCGAGCCCCATAAGCGCCCCGGTATTTCCGGCGCTCACGCAGGCCTGCGCGCGTCCTTCTTTAACAAGCTCCAGCGCAATGCGCATGGAACTGCCCCGGCTGTTGCGAATAGCATGTGCCGGACGTGCATCACTGGCAATAACTGACTGGGCAGGGATAATCTGCAGACGTGAACGTTGTTCGAAGTCAGCTTTGGCGAGTAATGGCGTAATGGCGTCGGTGTCACCGACAAGAAGAAGCGAGAGTTGTGGGTTAGCGTGCAGTGCCTGCAATGCTGCAGGCACCGTCACGGAAGGGCCAAAATCCCCCCCCATGACATCCAACGCTAAGGTCAGACGTGTCAAGGTATCGTCGCCGCTCGGTTTGGTAAATCCCCGCAGAAGCGGGGAAATCCTCACTAAGCTTCATCACGCTTTCGCGTGATTACTTAGCGATAACCTTGCGACCGCGGTAGAAACCGTCGGCAGTGATGTGGTGACGCAGGTGTTTCTCACCAGAAGTCTTATCTACAGACAGGCTGGTAACTGCAGTCAGCGCGTCATGGGAACGACGCATGCCACGTTTGGAACGGGTTGGTTTATTCTGTTGTACGGCCATGGACCTTACTCCTCAATTACTTACGCTTTAAGCTGGCTAATACGGCAAATGGATTTGGCTTTTGCGCATCTTCAGGCAATTCACCAAATACCATGTCCGCGTCGGACACTTCACAGTGTTCAGAATCATGCACCGGAACTACAGGTAAGGAGAGAATGATTTCATCCTCAACCAAAGCCCGCAGGTCGATTTCACCGAATTCGTTAACCTCAATCGGCTCATACGCTTCCGGGAGTGCTTCAGCCTGTTCAACATTTTTGATCGGGCTGAAACAATACGTTGTGTGAACGGCATGTGGGAACGGTTTCCCGCAGCGCTGGCATTCGAGAGTCACCGCAACCTTTGCATCACCTTTAATAACGGCGAGACGCTGATTGTCGATGGCGAATGTCATATCGCATTCCACATCACTGTCCACACTGACCACAGACTCGGCAAGACGCTCCACCTGGTCCGGGGTGTAGACACCCTGGTAATCGAGGCGTTTTTGAGCGGTACGAACCGGATCAAGAGTCAGGGGTAATTTTACCTTTTGCATAGGGCGCGCATATTAACTTTGTAACGTCATAGAGTCAAAGAAAAAGGCACCCTCAGGCGCCTTTTGCCAATTATTCGCACACATTGCGGCCTGTAGTTTAAAATGTCGCAATCCGAATCACCAGAGTCTATTTAAAAAATTATGCTGCGACTTGTTCTTGCCTCTACTTCACCCTATCGCCGCGAGCTGCTTCAAAAGCTCGATGTGCCTTTTGAATGCGCCGCGCCTGAGGTCGATGAACTGCCGTTACCCGGCGAATCACCGCGCCAGCTGGTGCTTCGTCTGGCTCAGGCCAAAGCACAGGCCCTGGCGACGCGCTTCTCTGACCATCTGATTATCGGCTCCGATCAGGTTTGCGTGCTCGGCGGAAAAATCACCGGCAAGCCGCACACCGAAGAAAATGCGCGTCTGCAACTGCGTGAAGCGAGCGGCCACGTCGTCACCTTCTATACCGGTCTTGCGGTCTATAACAGCGCTAAGGGCCATTTGCAGACCGAATGCGAACCTTTCGATGTGCACTTCCGCCATCTGACCGACGCGGAGATCAACCGATACGTCCAAAAAGAGCAGCCACTGAACTGTGCGGGCAGTTTTAAAAGTGAAGGACTGGGCATCACGTTGTTCGAGCGTCTCGAGGGACGCGACCCGAATACGCTGATTGGCCTGCCGCTCATCGCGCTGTGCAAAATGCTCAGGCACGAGCAATTCAACCCGCTGCTGCGCTAAAACACAAAACGCCCCTTTCGGGGCGTTTTGTTATGCTGTCTTTAATTACTTCTGGCTGCGCAGCACTTGCAGACAACGCTTGAGCTGGTTGTCTAACGGCGCTTCAATGCGCAACGTCTCACCGGTACCCGGATGGGTAAATTTCAGCGCCGCGGCGTGCAGGAACAGTCGATTCAGGCCGGTACCCGCCAGCTGTTTGTCGAAATCACGATCGCCATAGCGATCGTCAAACGCAATCGGATGACCCGCATGCAGCGTGTGCACACGAATCTGGTGCGTACGACCGGTTACCGGGCTACAGCGCACCAGCGTCGCATGGGTAAAACGCTCTTCGACTTTAAAGCGCGTCTCCGACGGTTTGCCTTCGCTGTTCACGCGAACAATACGCTCGCCGCTCTGCAAAATATTCTTCAGCAATGGCGCCTGCACCACTTTCATGTGCGACTGCCACTGGCCGCGAACCAGGGCCAGATAATCTTTCTGCATCCCTTTTTCGCGTAGCTGTTCATGCAGGGAGCGCAGCGCGGAACGCTTCTTCGCCACCAGCAGCACGCCGGAGGTATCACGGTCGAGGCGATGGACCAGTTCGAGGAATCGGGCTTCCGGGCGCAGCGCGCGCAGCCCTTCGATAACCCCAAAGCTCAAACCGCTACCGCCGTGAACCGCCGTACCCGACGGCTTATTCAGCACCAGAATATGGTCGTCTTCATAGAGGATAACATCAGCCAGGGCCGCGACTTTATTCAGGTGCGGCGATACAGTCTCTTCTTCACGCTCGGCGACGCGCACCGGCGGGATGCGAATTTCATCGCCCGCTTCCAGTTTGTATTCCGGCTTCACGCGCTTTTTATTCACGCGCACTTCACCTTTACGCAGGATGCGGTAAATCATGCTTTTCGGCACGCCTTTCAGCTGGGTGCGCAAAAAGTTATCAATTCGTTGCCCTGCCTCATCATCGGCAATGGCTACCATTTTTACGGTCGGTGTCTCAGTTTTCATGGGGGGCGATTCTAAAGATGCAGTGGCATTCGCGCCACTCCTTTTTCTGTGCTTATATTAACTTCGCAACGGAGCTCATTTTTAATCTCACTTTGCGGATTGGTGGTTATTACAACAATCAGTTCGGTAAAGTGAAAAAACTGTGAGTAACCGGGTGATAAATGGTAAAAGTCATCTTGCTATAACAAGGTTAGCAGGGAATAATGATGCAGTTTTCCGTGTCGAATCTTGTTCAAGCAAGCATGTTAGCGGAATGACCAATTTTGTCTGAACGATTTTTTATGCAGCAATGGCGTAAGACGTATTTATCTTTCAGACAGTTAGCGGGCTGCGGGTTGCAGTCCTTACCGGTTGATACTCTCTATTTCAAGCCGCAGAAAGGCGGCAAACCTGGGATCTCCAGGCGCTACTCCAGTAGATGACTGGGGTAAGCAGGTGAAGCCAACCATCTGCGACTTGAAAGACAATGAGTATAGAAGGAACCGTACCTGGAGAATGATTCCCAGGCTGTTCCCCTGAATAATTGCGCTGCGGTTCCGTTTGAAACGCAGGCTACCGACACTCTGCGCCTCTTAAGCGAGCGACAACCGTGAGGTTGGCGACGTGAACAGACACGAGGCCATCGGTTTACCCCCGGCAAGGAAAACTCTGCCCGTAGCTTAGTCGTCAATGCAAGAATAATGAGTAAGTTACGATGAAAAGAATGTTAATCAACGCAACTCAGCAAGAAGAGTTACGTGTCGCCCTCGTTGATGGGCAGCGTCTGTACGATCTGGATATTGAAAGCCCAGGACACGAACAGAAAAAAGCGAACATCTACAAAGGCAAAATTACCCGTATAGAACCAAGCCTTGAAGCCGCATTCGTTGATTACGGTGCTGAGCGTCATGGTTTCCTTCCTCTTAAAGAAATCGCCCGCGAATATTTCCCTGCTAATTACAATGCGCATGGCCGCCCGAACATTAAAGATGTTCTACGCGAAGGCCAGGAAGTCATTGTTCAGATCGATAAAGAAGAGCGCGGCAACAAAGGTGCAGCCCTCACAACCTTTATCAGCCTGGCAGGCAGCTATCTGGTACTGATGCCGAACAACCCGCGTGCCGGTGGTATTTCTCGCCGTATCGAAGGTGACGATCGTACCGAGCTGAAAGAAGCGCTTTCCAGCCTGCAACTGCCTGACGGCATGGGCTTGATCGTGCGTACTGCTGGCGTTGGCAAATCTGCTGAAGCGCTGCAGTGGGATCTGAGTTTCCGCCTGAAGCACTGGGAAGCGATTCAGAAAGCCTCTGAAAGCCGCCCTGCCCCGTTCCTGATCCACCAGGAAAGCAACGTCATCGTACGTGCGTTCCGTGATTACCTGCGTCAGGACATCGGCGAAATCCTTATCGATAACCCGAAAGTGCTTGAGCTGGCTCGCCAGCATATCTCTGCGCTGGGCCGTCCGGATTTCAGCAGCAAAATTAAGCTCTACACCGGTGAAATCCCGCTGTTCAGCCACTACCAAATCGAATCGCAGATTGAATCTGCATTCCAGCGTGAAGTGCGCTTGCCGTCGGGCGGCTCTATCGTTATCGATAGCACCGAAGCCCTGACCGCCATCGATATCAACTCCGCGCGTGCAACCCGCGGCGGCGACATCGAAGAAACCGCCTTCAACACCAACCTTGAAGCAGCCGACGAAATTGCCCGCCAGCTGCGTCTTCGTGACCTCGGCGGCCTGATCGTTATCGACTTCATCGACATGACCCCGGTTCGCCACCAGCGTGCGGTTGAAAACCGTCTGCGTGAAGCGGTGCGTCAGGATCGTGCACGTATCCAGATTAGCCATATCTCTCGCTTCGGCCTGCTGGAAATGTCTCGTCAGCGCCTGAGCCCATCACTGGGTGAATCCAGCCATCACGTGTGCCCACGCTGTAGCGGTACCGGCACCATCCGTGATAACGAATCACTGGCACTGTCTATTCTTCGTCTGATTGAAGAAGAAGCACTGAAAGAAAACACTCAGGAAGTTCACGCGATTGTTCCCGTTCAAGTGGCCTCTTATCTGCTGAACGAAAAGCGTGCGGCTATCAGCAACATCGAAACCCGTCAGGGTGGCGTGCGCTGCATCGTCGTGCCGAATGACCAGATGGAAACTCCGCACTACTCCGTACTGCGTGTCCGTAAAGGCGAAGAGACTCAGATTCTGAGCTACCTGCTGCCGAAACTGCACGAAGAAGAAATGGCAATGCCGTCTGAAGACGAACCCGCTGAACGTAAGCGTCCTGAGCAGCCTGCTCTGGCGACCTTCGTGATGCCTGATGCGCCGCCAGCACCGCTTGAAGAAGCCACTCCAGCAGCAGCACAGACGAAGAAAACCGCTCCAGCGGCAGCCAACGCAGCAGCACCAGGTCTGGTTTCCCGCATTATCTCTGCGCTGAAATCCATGTTCAGCAGCGAAGCTCCCGTTGTGGCTGAGCCTGAGCCGGTTAAGAAAGAAGAGAAACCAGAGCGCCAGCAGGATCGTCGCCGTTCTCGTCAGTCTAACCGTCGTGACCGCAATGACCGTGGTGACCGCAACGATCGCCGTGACAACCGCGATAATCGTGGTGAGCGCGGTGAGCGTAACGAACGTGGTGATCGCGATAACCGTGGTGAAAACGCAGAAGGCCGCGAAGATAACCGCCGTAACCGTCGTGAAAAGCCGCAGCAGAACGCAGAAACCCGTGAAGCACGTCAGCCGAACGTGGCAGAAGACGCGGATAAAGCGAAATCTCGTGACGAACAGCAGCAACCACGCCGTGAGCGCAACCGCCGTCGTAACGATGACAAACGCCAGGCAGCGCCGCAGGAAGTGAAAGTTCAGGCTCGCGAAGAACAACCCGCTCAGGAAATCGAGCAGGAAGAACGCGTCCAGTCCATGCCGCGTCGTAAGCCGCGCAACCTGTCACAGAAAGTGCGCATCGAAACAGCGGCCGAAACTGCAGAACGTACCGCAGTGACCGAACCGGCTGAAACAGCCGCTCCGGCTAAGCGTACCGAAGTGGCTAAAGTTGACCTGCCAGCCGTCATCGAAGCTCCGGCTGAAGATGAAAACGCAGAAAACCGTGATAACTCCGGCATGCCGCGTCGCTCCCGTCGTTCACCACGCCACCTGCGCGTGAGTGGTCAGCGTCGTCGCCGCTACCGTGACGAGCGTTACCCAACTCAGTCCCCGATGCCGCTGGCGATTGCCTGTGCATCTCCAGAAATGGCGTCTGGTAAAGTGTGGGTAAGCTACCCGGTAACACGTCCACAAGAGCAGCAGGTTGAAGAAACCCGCGAGCAGAACGTTGTTCCTTCCGTCATTGAAGTTGCACCGGTAGAAACCGTGGCGCAAGCTCCAGTGGCAGAACAGGTTGCAGCGCCAGTGGTTGAACAAACCGCAGTCGAGCCTGTCGTGGTTGCAGAACCGCAGCCAGTACTGGCTGAACCGGAAGTTCCAGTGGTTGAGACCACACATCCGGAAGTCATTGCCGCACCGGTGAGCGAAGAACCTCAGGTTATCGCGCCAGCCGACGCAGTTGTTGCAGAAGTCACAGCAGAGGAAGCGACTCCGGCCGTGGTTGAGGAAGTGGAACAGGCTATCGTGACTGAACAACCTGTCGTGGTGGAAACCGCGCCTGTTGCTCCAGTGGTTGAACCTGTCGTTAAACCGGTTGTGGCTGCGAAGCCTCCGGTTGAACGCACCAACGCTACCGCGCCAATGACGCGTGCTCCAGCCCCAGACTACGTGCCAGAAGCACCGCGTCAGAGCGACTGGGTTCGTCCAGCGTTCGGTTTCGAGGGTAAAGGTTCTGCCGGTGGCCACAGCGCTACGCACACGGCAACTGCCGGTCCGACTCGTCCACAATCTGTGGACTAAGCGGCAAAGCATGCAAAACCGTCTCAGGGTTAACACCGTTCACTTAAGATATTTTGAGTGAACGGGAGATAGGTTTTTTGATATACGAACGGCCCTTTTTAGGGCCGTTTTTTTTACCGCTTCGTCAGGATTGTTCCTGACTTGCCTAATGAACACCAGATTAGGGCTATCACCACACACTGTTGTCCCTCACTGCTTTACTTGTTCAGCGCGATCTCCTGTTTCACTTCAAACGCTGGCAACGCTGCGCGTGCGATAAACTGCTGTACCGTTTCTCGGTCTGGCGTGGATTCCAGCGCCCCTTTTTGCGTAGTAGCCAATGCGCCACAGGCACAGGCCTGAGCGATAGCGTGCTGGAGCTGAGTCAGATTTTGCGGAAACTTGCTACTGGCGATGTGTGCCAACAAACCGGCAACAAAAGCATCTCCGGCCCCGGTGGTGTCAACGCTATCGACCGTATAGCCGTTAAAGTGGACAACCTGATCCTGCCAGATGACCCATGCGCCTTGCGCACCGAAGGTAATTACCTTCATAGCGGCGGGCAGCGCCTTTAAGGCATCAATCGCGGCGGGAAAATACCTGGTGCCCACCAGCCAGTACCACTCCTCTTCCGACAATTTAAGGATATCGGCTTGCAGAGCAAAATGGCGTACGGTAGTCAGCATGAGCTGCCGGTCAGGCCACATTTGCTCGCGCAAATTGACATCAAAACTCAGCAGCCCCCTTTGTTGCTTGATGTTCCCTATCGCGCGCGTCAATGTCGCGCGGCACTCTTTTGCTACCAGGGCCAGTGAGCAAAAATGCAGAATATCCGCGCCAAATTCCGGCAGCGCCTCCGATGTGATGAACTGATCGGCAGATGGATTCACCAAAAAGGAAAATTCACGCTCGCCATCCTCAGCCAGTGAAACCAGCACCGTGCTGGTTCGATGCTCAGGATCCTGTTCCATATGTAGTGTCACCACGCCATAATCCGTCAGCGTACGCATTAAAAAGTCGCCGAACGCATCTTTCCCTACCCTGCCGATAAAACCACTGTGGCAGCCAAGCCGTGCGCATCCTACCGCCACGTTATACGGCGCGCCGCCTGCACAAGCGCGATATTTCATGCCCGCAAGCGGCAACAGATCCACTACTGCGTCGCCAAATGTCCAGATATTCATTACTTCTCCTCAAAAATAATCGCACGCGTTAAAATAAATATTTAAGACGCAGGCGGGCTCCATAACGCGGTTGATCATCAGCCTTCGGTTGCGCGATTGAATCCAGCCATGAAGCATAAGCCCCGAGATAAATAGTAAAATTGGGCATCGCCATAATATTTGGCAGTTGCCAGGAGGTGTGAATAGTGTGAATGTCGTAATTTCCCGGCGCGAGGATAGCACAATCAATCTCACACTCACTGTCAATACCTTTTGTATTAAATTCTGATATTTTATTATGCGCATAAATATAACCCAGTTCGACTCGATGCCAGAGTGCATTAATCCCCGCAGTGAAATCTTTTTCATCTTCTGCATTCATATAGGCAGTATTCAGATTAACAACCACACCATCTTGCAGATTATTTTTTAGTGTATTCCAGTTCATGGTCAAACCATAACCCGTGCGCCCGGATTGATCGTGCCAGTTGCCAGTCGCATCTTTATATCCGTAGGCATTGTTAACGAGATTAGTTTCAATGCCCGCTGCAACCGAATAGTCACCGGAATGCCAGGCAATAACCGGGCGGACGTACACCACATTTTTTTGATTATCCAGTTTCGTGCCATGATAACGCTGGTCAACGTAAAGCGAACTGCCGTCTTCCACCAGCGTGTTCAGCTCCAGATACCAGTTATCCAGCGTTTGACTGAACAACAGATTGCCGCCACTATTACTGCGCCCACGTGCTTCCTTCATCATATAAATGTAGCCGTATCCGTCGCTATACAGGTCATTGGCCGTATTGCCGGAGTATTCAATAAAGGTATCCTGGTTAAGCGGGAACATGTCATAAGCTTCAAAGCGCCCGACTTTTACCAGCCATTGTTGCTGTTGGCCAAAGAAGAAGACGGCGTCATCGAGATTCATCTTGCCGTTCATGTCTGCTAACGGTTGGACGGTGAAACCGGCGTACTGCCCGTTGGTGGATTGTTGTTTCCCGTCAATGCCGAGTAATATTCGGCCATTAATATCCCAGTTTTCTCTGTCGCCCGGGGCCCAATTATTATTCGCACTGGTTTTAACCGAGGTTAAACTGCCTGTGCGACTGGCGCCGTCGAAATTAAACTCAACATCGCCATAGAATTTCAACATCTGGTGATTATTTAACGCAAGTTTCGGCGGGGCGTTTCTCTCAGCAGCAATGGTTGCATTTATCTTTTCTACACCTGGCGTTTGTTTTAATGCGCTAATTTCCGCTTCCGCTTTATCAGCTCGTTTTTCTGCAGCATGCAGACGTTGCTCCAGTAATGCAAAACGCTGCTCAGTGGTTAATGATGACTGAGCAATACCCAATTTAGAGAAAAAAATGACGCACAGCACCGATCCGATTATTATTTTCATCGAATAAATCCTTGCTAACGATAATAATGAGGTCGTGCGACGCCCTGGGATGTTTCCCAAAGCGTCGTATTATTTAATTATTCTAAATGCCAGGCGCCACACGCTTTCAGTGCTGCGTTTCCCGACCAGGCAAAAACACTCAACTGACGCGCATGCGGATAAATCCGGCTGCTCAAGGTAGCCTCACCGTCATTGACAAAAACTTCTACCGATGAGCTGTCGAAGAAGACCCGCAGACTCAGGATGGCGGTGTCAGGCAGCGGAATGCTACGCTGACCGCAAAGGCTGAATTGCGGGTAGTTGCGCTCAAGTACCAGCCGTTGCGCTTGATTATCGACATACAGCCGCATACCGTCTTCCAGCGCAATGCCGTATTGCTCGGCATCACTGGCCGCCAGATCCCATTGCAACATAACTTCTGCGGTTTCACAGTGTTCCATCACTGGCATTATTGTGTTGCTCAGTGTGCTTACAGGCCAGCTCAACCAGCTTTGACGTAGGTTTTCCAACTCCCTGGCCGGGCGCATTTGCAGACGATTATTCGCATCCAGTGTCACTTCACGCGGCAACGTCAACATGCCTGCCCAACCATCTTGCTGTTCCGGCATCGGCGATTCCCACATCGCCATCCACCCCATTACAATTCGGCGGCCATCAGGGGAGAGGAAACTCTGCGGCGCATAGAAATCGTGGCCGTGGTCCATCTCCTGAAACGCGCTCTGCTGGCTGAAAGCGTCGCCCGGTTGCCACTGTCCCGTCAGATAGCCACTCTGGAATAAATTGCGATTTTTGTAGCCTTGAGCCTGCATGCCCTGCGGAGAGAACATCAGTACCTGTTTGCCGTTGAGGGTGAAAAAGTCCGGGCACTCCCACATAAAGCCCATGCCCGCTGGTGCCTCGGCAAGCACGCCCTCTTCTTGCCACTCACGTAAACATGTTGAGCGATACAGCCGGACTTGCCCGGTATTGCCCATACGCGCGCCAACAACCATGTACCACGCGTCCCCTTGCCGCCAGACTTTCGGGTCGCGGAAGTGATGCAGCCCTGCCGGGGTAGCAATCACCTGGCCTTGTCGCGCAAACGTAATGCCATTCTCGCTGGTCGCCAGGCACTGCACCTGATAGAGGTTGTCGTCATTCGTGTGGTCGCCTTCAAATTTGTGCCCGGTATAAATCAGCGCCAGTTCCTCGCCATTCACCACCGCCGAACCCGAGAAACAGCCGTCTTTGTCTTCCGGCCCTTCAGGGGCCAATGCGGTCGGCAAATGTTCCCAGTGCGACAGGTCGCGGCTACGTGCATGCCCCCAGTGCATAGGCCCCCAAGAGGTGGAATACGGATGATGTTGGTAGAACGCGTGATACCAGCCGTCGAACCAAACCAGCCCGTTAGGGTCATTCATCCAGCCTGCCCGTGGTGCGAGATGGTAATGTGGATACCAGCGCAAGTTCAGTTGGTGCTGCTTCTCAATCAGCGCCTGCTCGGCATTAGCAATCGTTAACGTCATAACTATTCACTCTTTTTTCATTCAAACAGCAGAGGGTTGCGACAGTAGTCCATCTGTTGAGGAAGGATTGCCACGCAAAAGGAAAATTGAAATGAAGGAGGTACAGAACACCATCAGTCCCATAATCAGGTAGGACTGGGCAAAGCCGTATTTCTCATAGCTGTAACCCGCAAGCGGTGACAGGACGGCGGAAATCACGGAACTGGTGCAGGCAAAGCCCACCAGATATAGTGTGGAAGAGAGGCGTTTGTCGAAATTCAGGCTGTTGTATTTGAAGATAGCCACCAGCAGGATGGGCAGCTCCACCGCGTGCAGCAGTTTGGTCACCGAGATCAGTATCGGCCCTTCCACGAGCCCGGAGGCCACCATGCGCAACGCCATAACCATGCCAGCAAAAATCAGCCCGTGCTTCGCGCCAATGCGATTCACCAGCCACGGCGCGCAGAACATGCCCGCGGCCTCGAGAAAGACCTGGAGTGAATTGAGGTAGCCGAACATGGTGTTGCCTTCACGCAACGTGGCAAACTGCGAGGCGAAATAGACCGGGAACTGCTGGTCATAGACGCCATATATACAGGTGCCGATGACAAAAAAGATCAGCGCCCGGAAGCGTGGCAGCGTGATCAGCCGCACGGCGTCAGCGAGTGTCACCGGTTTGGCTCCCACTTCGACTTTCTCAAGACTCGCTGCGGTATTCACTTTCAACTGCATCAGCAAGAAAAGGAACACAAAGCCGGAACACGACGCGACGAGGAAGTTGAATTTCGGGTCAATGTTAAACAGCAACCCGGCAAAAAAGGTGGCTACCGCCCACCCCAGAGACCCCCACATCCGCGCCTTACCAAATTCGAACGTGCTCTGGCGCGCTACGCGTTCAGTGTAAGACTCGAGTACACCAATCCCACCATTGAAGGTTAAGCCCACAAACAACCCGCCAAAAATGCTGCCCAGCAGGATATTCACGCTCAGCAGATAACCGAAAATCAGATACGCCGGGCCGGATAAAATCAGCAAGGCGGTGATATACCACAGCAGATTTTTTCTCAGCCCTAACCGGTCCTGAATAAAGCCGTAGCACACTTGCGCACACAACGCAGAAACCGAGAGCACCGAGAAAATAACGCCCGTGTCCGTGGCCTTTAGTCCCACGTCCTGGTGAAGCCAGATGGACAAAAGCGAGCTGGAAGAGGACCAACTGACGAAAAAGAAGAACAGCAACGCGCTTAGTAACGGGTAACTGCGGGAGTGATTTTTTTTCATCAAAGCAATCTCATGTAGGGTTAACGATGAAATGATAACGTTAACATATTCAATTTCTCATCGGGCTTAACGACAATATATGATGTTAATCACGAAAGTTAACGTTAACATTTGGAGGTTGAGATCCGGATCAAATTTTAATGTCGATCCACAAGATGAATTACCGGGGTCCGGCAACCAAAATATGACGCCAGCCTTTTACATCACAATCGGAGTTGTATAGCCTGATACACACAGGACTTGGGTTGAAATTTCTCTTATCAGGATAAGTACTTATGGCATCGCTTAAAGATGTGGCCAAACTTGCCAATGTGTCGTTGATGACCGTTTCGCGGGCATTAAATAACCCTGAAAGGCTGAAGCCCGACACCCTGACCCGCGTTCAAGCCGCCATCAGTCAGTTGAATTATGTCCCCGACCTGTCAGCTAAAAAAATCCGCGGCGCCCGCGCCACGCCCGCAACTATCGGCGTACTGGCGCTGGATACTGTCACCACCCCGTTCTCCGTTGAAATAACATTATCTATTGAAGAAACCGCCCGCGCTCACGGCTGGAACAGTTTTGTGGTAAATATGTTCTCGGATGACAGCCCGGAAACGATGGTGGATTTACTGCTTTCGCATCGTCCTGGCGGCATTATCTATACCACCATGGGATTGCGCCAGGTGCCTGTCCCACCCAAATTGCTCACTCTTCCCTGTGTACTGGCAAACTGCGAAAGCCTGCATGATCCAGTGGCCAGCTATATTCCTGACGATGAACAAGGGCAATATGAAGGGGTCAAAGCGCTACTCGCCGCTGGGTATCGCCACCCATTGTGCCTGCATCTGCCATCGACCCAGCTGGCAACCATCCGCAGGCTTAAGGGGTTGCAGCGCGCCTGCCGGGAGGCAGGCACCGACCCCGATACGCTGATTCACCACTTCATGGAATTTGGCGACGAGCATTACCGCGACATTCCGGCCATGGTCGATGCCCATATGCCGGATGGCAAACCGTGTTTTGACTCCGTGGTGTGCGGTAATGACCGTATCGCATTTCTGGTTTATCAGGTACTGCTTTCCCGGGGCATTCGTATTCCGCAGGATGTCGCAGTGCTGGGTTATGACAACATGGTGGGGATTGGCGACCTGTTTCTCCCGCCGCTTTCGACGGTGCAACTTCCCCATTACGATATTGGCCGCCTGAGCGCACTTCATATCATCAATGGCGATACCCATCGCGAGACCGTACGCGTTAACAGCCCCTGGCTGCAACGGGGCTCTATGTAAGCGTTGAAAGGGATCCGTGTTCTGAGTTTGTTAACGCAGCCGGAACGTTATAATCAGAATGGGCAACGCAAACCGCAATGTCAGAAGATTCGACATATTGATGGCCAATCACGGATCCCTATTTCATAGTTACGCCTTCACATCTGAGGTTTTCGACAGATTTATGCTAACCGGTTCGGTCACCACCGGGGGGGTTGATTTGCGATACTTATCCAGCAGGTGAATCTGTACTTTTCTCAGCATATCGCCGTTCAGTTTGTATAGGCGGAAGTAGAACACCAGCGTCACCAGGAAGAAGAGCGCAGGCAACGCAATCATGATGAACTGCATGCCGGTGACAGTGCTAGCGGATTGCGCCACGTTGGGCACGTAACCAATAATCCCCAGCACCAGAGCGATAAAGAACGCCGCAAAGGCCGAGCCCCCTTTCACCACCAGCGTCTGGACCGAATAAGCAATACTTTCACAGCGGACGTTAAGTTTGTACTCGCCATAATCCACGGTGTCTGCCACCATAATCACCTGCAACACCCAGAATAATGCGGTCCCGACGTTGAGCAAAATCCCGGCCAGCGAAATCAGCCACACATTGTGATACCCCGCCATGGCAATCCACAGCAGGACCCCGCCGCCAATGATCGGTAGCACCGAAGCCCCTGCCCACAGCATACGTCGGGACAGAGCTTTAACCAGCCGGGGAAACAGAATCAACGTCAACAAGTTTGCCGCCCCGGCATACGACATGTAATACGGGAACAGGCTGGCGTCGCCGATCACATAGGTGAAGTAATAAATCGCAAAACCGGAAATAATGTTTGAAGCAATGTTGTAAGCCAGCGCCATGCCCAGCAGGCAGGAAAGCTGATCGTTTTTATAGATCAACGCCACAATGGCTTTTAACGTCAGCCGGCTACTGTCAGGGGTAGCGTCACTGTCTGATGAGTAAACTTCTTTAACATTACGCAACGTGATGATGGTTGAAGCGATAAAAAAGGCGATCAGCACCAGCGTAAACATCTGAAAACCGAAACCACGGTCATCACCGCCCACGAACTTAACGAACGGCAAGGTAATGCCTGCGGTAATAAACCCCGACAAACTGGCAAAGAAGCGCGGATACGGCACCAGTTGTTCGCGCTCGCGCTTATCTAAGGTGATGGTCGGCACCATTGACCAGAAGGGAATATCCATAATGGTGTACGTCATTCCCCATAAAATGTAGGTCACGCAGACGAACACCACCTGTGTCGTCCCTTCAAACAGATGCGCGCTGAACAGCAAAAACAGCACTATCGAGTTGGCAAGCGTCCCCACCAGTATCCACGGCTTGAACTTCCCCCACCGCGAACGGGTGCTGTTAACTATCCAGCCCATGATCGGATCGTTAATCGCATCCCAGATACGCGCCACCAAAAACAGTGTGCCCACCACCCCCACCGATAACCCAACCACATCGGTGTAGTAATACATCAGGTACATGTAGACGATACCGATAGCGAAGTCTTTGCCAAACGCCCCAAATCCATAACTGAGTTTTGTTGTAATTGATATGCTCATATAGGGTACAGGGTCGCTGTTACCAGCGCCCTCCTTCTGTCATTTGATACGCCAGGTGCCGGGCTGAATGCCCGGCGTACGGGGTCAAGCGCGATGAAGCCACGCGGGCAACCAATCACCATGTGCCGCTATCAGGTCATCAACCAGGGCATATATTTCTTCGATACCGAGGACGGCTGACGTATGAGGGTCAAGCAGTGTGGCATGATAAACACGGTCACGATTTTCAGTCAAAATTGCTTCGGTTAGCAGGGTCTGAACATTCACGTTAGTTTGCATCAGTGCCGCGAGGTGCGACGGTAACGTGCCGACGCGCGTCGGCTGAATACCATTGGCATCCACAAGACACGCCACCTCTACACAACATCCCTGCGGCAGGTTATCAATGAGATTGTCGTTGCGTACGTTGCCATAGATAACGCTTGGCTCGCCGGTCCACAGCGCGTTCATAATGGTACTGGCATATTCGCGCGAGGGCTTGATGTCGATCCGATCGGCGGTTTTATACTCCTCCAGCTCTTTGCGCCAGGTGGCCAGTTGTTCAACACAACGTTTCGGATATTCATCCAGGGGCACTTTATAACGCGCAATCAGGTCTTCACGACCCGGCTTAATAAACCAGGGCGTGTATTCCGCGAAATGCTCAGACGATTCGGTGACGAAATAGCCCAGCTTCTTAAACATCTCGTAGCGGACAATATTTTCACATCGCGCGTTACCATGCAGATTCGGTTTCGGCGCTTGCCCGCTCTCATAAGCACGCAGCAGATCCGGGTAAATGCTGACATAGTCTCCCTGGTCGTTCTTTTTCTCCAGCGAGAGATAAAATGCCATGTGGTTGATACCAGCACTCTGATAACGCAAGGAAGCCGGGTCGATGGACAAATCACGCGCCAGCTCTTCCGCCGTTCCTTGCACCGAATGGCACAACCCGACTTGCTTAATTTGCGGGTAGCGGGCGTACATCGCCCAGGTATTCATTGCCATCGGGTTAACGTAGTTCAGCATCGTGGCATCCGGGCAGACTTGCGTCATGTCTTCACAAATCTGCCATAAATGCGGAATGGTACGCAGTGCACGCATAATGCCGCCAGGGCCTAACGTATCCGCAATAGTCTGTTCCAGTCCGTGCTTTTTGCAGACTGCAAAGTCAGTCACTGTGCAGGGTTCATAGCCACCAATCTGAAACGCCACCACCACGAAATCCGCACCCTGAAGCGCAGTTTTCTGATCGGTATGACAGGTGATTTTTCCGCAAGCGCCTGCCGAATCCATCAGCTTGCGCACCACAATGTGCGACTCTTCCAGTCGGGTTTCGTCAATATCCATCAGCGCGATATGGGCGGATTTCAGCGCCGGACGATGAAACACATCGCCGAGAATGTTTTTCACAAAAATCGTCGAACCTGCGCCGATAAAGGTTATTTTGGGTGCTGACATTTTCTCTCTCCGTGGCATTAATGAACCCATTCAGAGTGGCACGCCGTTTCTCGCTTCTCCTCCCTCTTCCCTGCAGAGCATTCCTGAAAACTCAGAATGCTACTATCGGGCCTATAAATCTGAGTTTTCCGGAGTTTTTAGTCAGGAAAGAAGAGAATAGCGGCCTGTGAGGTAACAAATTCGTCATCCGCTTGCTGAAGCCTTACCCATTTCACAGTCTTACTACTGCCTTTGTGCCAGAATTCTGATAATTCAGGAACCGGAGAGAATGATGCCTATCATCCCAGACCATCTGCCACCCGACCCGCATATGTGCAGCAGCACCGACAGCAAAACGCGCAGCCCGTTGTCGCTCTACTCCGAATATCAACGTATGGATATTGAGTTGCGTCGGCCACGCCCCATGGAGTCCTGCCACTGGCATGGGCAGGTTGAGGTTAATGTGCCGTTTGATGGCGACGTAGAATATGTAATTAATAATGAAAAGGTACAGATTAAACAAGGGCATATCACGATTTTTTGGGCCTGTACCCCACATCAACTGACGCGCCCAGGTGACTGCCTGAATATGGCGATATTTAATCTGCCAATGCACCTTTTTCTTTCATGGCCGCTGGACCGGCAGCTTGTCAACCACATCACCCACGGGACAGTGCTTAAGTCGCTCACCGCGCAGCAACTCAGCCCCTTCGAAGTCCGGCGTTGGCAACAAGAGATCAACAGCCCTAACGAGCAAATCCGCCAGTTAGCCATTGATGAAATTTGCCTGATGCTCAAGCGTTTTAGCCTGTCCGGCTGGCAACCGATTCTGGTGAATAAAACCGCAAGCACTCGCCGCAGTAGCAACAATGTGTCGCGCCATGCACAGTTTTATGTCAGCCAGATGCTGGAATTTATTGGGGCGAATTACGACCAGGCACTGACCATCGAAAAGGTGGCAGAACATGCCAAACTTAACCCTAATTATGCGATGGGTATATTTCAGCGCGTGATGCAACTCACCATGAAGCAATACATCACGGCAATGCGGGTAAACCAGGTGCGGGCACTGTTAAGTGATACCGACAAGTCGATTCTTGATATCGCGCTGACCGCAGGTTTCCACTCCAGCAGCAGTTTCTATAGCACCTTTAACAAATATGTCGGCATGTCACCACAAAACTATCGCAAGCTCCGCCAGCTAAGCTGCGACAGTTAATCAGAAGACAATATCTGGCATTCAAACACTTCTATCCCGTTGTAATGGGTGAAAGCCAGACGAACTGCCGCGGCAACGTGCTGTGCCCGAACGGTGACGGGTGCTGAGTGCAGCAAAGACGCCTTTTTAGGTTTACTCCTGGAAAAATAGGGTGCCGCTTCTCAGCGCTATACTTAATAGTTCAATGACATTTCAGGAGCTCAGTATGTTTGACAAAACCGAAGATAAACTGAACGAAGCGGCAGGTACGGCACGTGAATTATATGGCAAACACACCAACAGCCCCGACAATGAACTCAAAGGTGCTGCGCGCAAATATGCTTCGCAGGCCAGTTACGCTGTGCGGGACGCTACCGATAACGTACGTGACCAGGTGTCGACTAACCCGATTGCCGGACTTGCGGTAGCCGCCGCCGTCGGTGTGGTATTCGGCTTTTTGCTGGGCCGTAAATAAACAACGGGCTGTTAAAAGCCCCGGTCCGCAAAACAAAAAAAAGCCCGCACCGGGGTGAGTGGTGCGGGCACAGAGAACATGGCCAGTTTCAAGACATGTTCTAAACCGTTAAATCTTATTTATTCAACTGGAACAAGGACATGCCTTGCATATCGGTGAACGCTTTATACGACGCCGTCAGGGCCGCCTGCTGCATGGTGTAGTTGGAAATCGTCGAGTTCCAGTCCACGTTTACCAGGTCGCTCATCTGCTGAGTCTGGCTCAGCGTACGGTCATCGCCCAGCGCGTCCAGTTTGTCCAGTTCATTGAGCTGAGTGCCCACTTCTGCACGCACGCTAAGGACGTTGTTCAGGGCGTTACGCAGACCCCGGTTGGCGACGTCGATAGTAGCCTGGGCCGTGGCTTGCGCCGCATCGTCATCCGCGACCGGTATTTTCAACGCAGCAATCGCATCATCCAGAACCTTGAACAGGTTCGGGCCAGGAACACTGCCGTCGGGGTTTTTCACCGCATTCGAGGTCACCGATTCAAAAATCTTGTCGCCGGTGTGGCCGATGACCATCGTACGGGACGAGTCCACCTGCTGTTCGACGTTGGTTTTACCACCGATGTACTTCCCTGTGTCATCGAACGGCGCGGTATCCGTCTTATAACCGGCAAACATGTAGCGCCCGTTACCGTCCTGGCTGTTGGCGAGGTTCATCAACTGGTCGCGGATACCCTGTAAATCGGTAGCCAGCGAGGCGCGGTCATCGTCACTCAGCGTGCCGTTCCCGGCATAAACGATTTTTTCCTGCGCCGCCTGAATCGATGACGTCACCGACGACAGCGTGTTTTCTTCCTGTGAAATACGCTGAGTGGCGAAGCTACGCGCGGACGCATACTGGCTGGTCTGGGACTGCGCCTGAGACAGCACAACCGCCTGTGACGCGGCAATCGGGTCATCCGACGGACGGTTAACGCGCAGGCCGGTGGACATCTGTTCGCCATATTTCAGCCAGGAAGACTGGGAGTTGGTAATGCCGCCCATCGTCTGCTGATACATCATTAAGGTACTAATACGCATCGGTCAGGGCTCCTTAGCGAATATTGATCAGCGCGTCGAAAAGCGTGCTGGCGGTCTGCATTACCTGGGCGTTAGCCAGATAGTACTGTTGATACAGTTGCAGGTTGCCGTACTCTTCATCGAGGTTTACGCCGGAAATAGATTGCTGCTGCTTGGTCAGTTGGGTCACAACGTTACCCTGCGTCGTGCTGCTGGTTTCGAGCGTCGAGGTTTTGTTCCCCACGTCACTGACCAGAGAGGCGTAAGCGTCGTTGACGGTTTTATTGCCGCCGACCAGTTTGCTATTTTGCAAGTCCAGCAGCGCCTGCCCGTTGCGGTTATCGCTCTCACCGGTCTCGTCATCATTGACACCCATCGCTATCTGGCTGGCATCGGTCAGTGCCATGCTCATGTTAACGATGGCATTGGCGACTGGTTTAACGGTAAAACTGTCATTAGCCTGAACGGTGCCACTGCTTATCTTCACACTTAAACCGTCGAATTGCAGGCTGCCATCGCTTCCGGTCGTGGTGGTTACGTTGGTGTTGTCTGACAAGCGGGTGACATTCCACTTTGTGCCGTCGTAGCTCACCTTATAGTCGCTGGCCTGCACCTGTGTGCTGTCGGTCATGGTCACACCGAGGCTCGCAGACCCGGTGTTTTTGGTATTACTCAACGCCGTTGGGTCGCCAATATTGAAGAATTTTTCGCCATCATGGGTGTTGCCCTGGGCATCGGTATAGATGCCTTTCGCATTTTGCTGGTTGAACGCATCGGCAAACGCTAGTGCCATCTGGTTCAGGCTGTTACGCGTCTGGTCCAGATCCTGAGAACGGAACGTCAGCAGGCCACCGAGTGAAGCGCTGGTCAGCAATTTTTCCGGGATTTCAACATTACCCGCCACGTTATCCACGTAAGCGACGGTGGTCCGCGAAGGATCGGCGCTGCTTGGCACTGCGGCCAGCTGACGGGCGTTGCTGCCCTGCACCAGGTTGTAACCGTTGGCCATGGTGATGTTGTACGTGCCACCGTCCTGCACGTTCACTTCCACGCCCACCAGCTGGTTCAGTTGGCTGACGAGCTGATCGCGCTGGTCGAGTAGGTCATTCGGTGAAGCTCCCGCGCCGACGCCGGTCAGTTTGGAAATTTTATCGTTCAGCGTCGCAATCTGCTGCGAGTAGTTATTGATCTGCGAAACGGTTGATGCAATCGCGCCGTTGACCTGTTTATCCTGGTCACGCAGATACTGATCGGTAGTCTTAAACTGATTGACCAGTCCCTGGGCTTTGCCTAACACCGCCTGACGCGCCGCCGGATCTTCGGCGTTGCTCACCAGGGTTTGCAGGCTGGTGAAGAAATCCTGCAGTGTGGCGGAAATCGAGTTCGTGGTATCGGACATCAAATCGTCGATTTTCGACATCTGCTGGTAGCGTGTGGTCAGGCCACTGCTCTGGTTTTGCGCCGCATTCAGCTGATTGGTGATAAAAGCGTTGTACTCGCGCTGTACGCCCGAGACCGTGACTCCATTGCCCACCCAACCGCCCGCGCCCAGCGTGCTGTTCGCCGCAGAGAGGACCGTCGTCTGGCGGGTATAGCCGGACACGTTATAACTGGCAATGTTATTACTGACGGTGTTCAGTGCCGCCTGAGCCGCACCGAGCCCACTCATTGCGCTATTCATTAAACTGGACATGGAGGTTCCTTTATTCTTTTAGACACGAGTCCTGACCTGAATTATCGGCACCGATCAGCTGAACTTGAGGCGTTTCAGAACAGATTTTCGATATCGTTGCCGTAAGCCTTGCCCACCTTTTCGCTCATCGATTTCAGCTGTTGGATCATCCCGGTCAGCTTGCGAGCATAGTTCGGGTCAGTGGCATAACCGGCCTTCTGTAGTGCCTGTGCGCCCTGCTCCGGCGTCGAAGCTGAGGTCACGGCGGCATAGCGCGGGTTACGCGTCAACAGGCCAACGTAGTCGGACAACGCTTCAAGATACGAGGCATAGACGCGGAAACGGGCTTTCACCTTCTTCATCTCACCGTTTTCATATTCGCTGGTGGTGATTTCCGTAACTTTGCCTTTCCAGTCAGCAGAGGCCTTCACGCCGAACAGGTTAAAGCTCGGCTCACCGTTTTCACGGCGGATCTGCCGCTGGCCCCAGCCTGATTCCAGCGCCGCCTGGGCGAGGATCAGGTGATGCGGAATGCCGCTCTGCTCACTGGCAAGCTTCGCCGGAAGGGAAAGCTGGGCCAGGAAGTCGTGGCTGTCGCCGGGCACATCGGCGGCATCAGAGGCACTTGGCGTTTTCGGCAAGGCCTTGTGTACCATCTGCGTCAGCGCCGAATTCTGATAGCGGGTGACGGTTTCGAGATCAAACTTGAGCGGCACCTGGGCAGGCAACTCTTTCGGCCCGTCCTGATTCGCGGTCATCTGTTTGACCATCTCATCTGCCAGCCCTAACCCTTTGCCCGCCGTCATTTGCTGGGCAATCTGCTGATCGTACATACTGGTGTAAAGACGCGACTGGTCGCTGCTGAATAAACCGTCTTTGGGCAGCGCGTCACGCATACTTTTCAGCATCATCTGCACAAACATACCTTCGACCTGCCGGGCCACAGGCTTTACGTTCGCCTGTGGGTCTTTCCCGGCACTGATTTTCAGCTCATTCAGCGATTGCGCGTCCCAGGCCGCGCTGCTCATCAGTTTGCTGTCGCCGAGCATCAGATAATTTCCACTTTGGCACGCAGGCAGCCTGCGGTTTGCATCGACTGAAGAATCGACATCAGCTCCAGCGGCGAGGCCCCCAGCGTGTTCAGCGCGCGAACGACGTTGTTCAGGTTGGCGCTGGAGCGAATGCTCTGCATCGCCCCCCCGCTCTGACGCAGATCGATTTGCGTCTGCGGCGTCACCACCGTCGAACCACCTGCAAACGCCGTATCCGGCTGGCTGACCTGCGCGGAACGGTTCACCGTCACCGACAGATTGCCCTGTGCCACAGCACAGTTGTCGAGGGTCACTTCGCGATTCATCACCACCGAACCGGTACGGGAGTTGATGATCACTTTCGCATCCTGCGGCGTGACGTTCACGTCGAGGTTTTGAATATCTGCCAGCATCCGCACCTGATTGCTGCCGCCGCTGGAAGCCTGAATCTGTACGGTACGCGCATCCAGTGCCGTCGCATTACCGAAGCCGCCGCGACGGTTGATGGTGTCAGCAATCTGCTGCGCCATGCCGAAATCGTCTTCATTCAGCTGCAGGTTAATGGTGTTACCCGCGCCGAACTGGCTCGGCAATTCACGCTCGATGGTTGCACCGTTGGTGATACGCCCGCCGTTAAGCTGATTCACCTGCACGCTGCTGCCCCCCGCCGAGGCACCCGCCCCGCCGACCAGAATATTACCCTGAGCTAAGGCATAAACCTGGCTGTCGACACCTTTTAACGGCGTCATCAGCAGCGTACCGCCGCGCAGACTTTTGGCGTTACCCATCGACGACACGACGACGTCAATGTTCTGCCCCTGACGACCAAAGGCCGGCAGCTGTGCGGTGACCATCACCGCCGCCACGTTTTTCAGCTGCATGTTGGTGCCCGCCGGGACGGTTATCCCGAGCTGCGACAACATGTTGTTCAGGGTTTGGGTGGTAAATGGCGTCTGCGTGGTCTGGTCACCCGTCCCGTCCAGACCGACAACCAGCCCGTAGCCAATTAATGAGTTTTGCCGCACGCCCTGTACGCTGGTGAGGTCGCGAATGCGATCGGCCTGGGCGAAACCTGCCAGCAGGACCAGAGCAATGCCAACCAGAGTTTTAAACATAATTCACCTCGTTACATCGGCGATAAGTTAAGGAAGAAGCGCTGCAGCCAGCCCATGTTCTGCGCTTCATTGATGTAGCCGTTACCGACGTACTCAATACGGGCGTCAGCCACCTGGGTCGACGGCACGGTGTTGCTGCCGCTGATGGTGCGCGGGTTCACGACGCCAGAGAAACGAATGAATTCGGTGCCCTGGTTAATGGCGATTTGTTTCTCGCCCACCACGTGCAGGTTGCCGTTGGCGAGCACCTGATCGACGGTGACCGTCAGCGTTCCGCTGAAGGTGTTGCTGGCGTTGGCGCCGCCTTTACCGTTAAAGGAGTTGCCGCCAGAGGCGTCCACATCGGCGCGCGCATTGCCAAACAGGCCCTGCAGATAACGCGGCACGGTGTCGAAGCCGAAATTGGTTTTGCCATCGCGGCTGGCATTCGCCGACGAGCTCTTGGATGCGCTGACGTTTTCTTGCAGCTGGATGGTCAGCGTGTCGCCAATATTGCGCGGGCGTCGGTCTTCGAACAGCGGCTGATAGCCGTAGTTAATCGGCTGCGCGCTCTGGAAAATCGAGCCATTGACCACCGGCACCGGGCCAGGAACAGGCTGTGCGGTTGTCGCCCCTTCCACCAGCGGTTTGGAGGGAATCAATGCGCATCCGGACTGTGTCAGGGCCAGGACCACGAAAAGCGGATAACGAAACGCTGAGGTTTTTTGCATTGCTTTTTATCTTCTGAATCAAAAATCCGGTGCAGGAAATCTGCACCGGTGACGTCTTACAGCTGGGTGAGTTTTTGCAGCATCTGGTCGGTGGTCGACACCGCTTTGCTGTTGATCTCATACGCGCGCTGCACCTGAATCATGTTGACCAGCTCTTCCGCCACGTTGACGTTGGAGGTTTCGACATAACCCTGATACAGCAGGCCCGCACCGTTCAGGCCCGGCGTGCTGTCGTTCGGCGCGCCAGACGCCTGGGTTTCGGTGTAGAGGTTTTCACCCATACTTTCCAGACCTGCATCGTTCATGAAGGTGGTCAGATTCAGCTGGCCAACCTGCACCGGGTTGGTTTGCCCTTGCTGGGTCACGCTCACCACGCCGTCACGCCCTATGGTAATGCTCAGGGTGTTGGCCGGGATGGTGATCGCCGGCTGCACCGGGAAACCGCCCGCAGTCACCAGCTGGCCGTTCTGGTCAACCTGGAACGAACCGTCACGGGTGTACGCCGACGTGCCGTCCGGCAGCAGCACCTGGAAGAAGCCTTCACCTTTGATGGCAACGTCTTTGCTGTTGTCGGTCTGAGACAGGTTGCCCTGAGTGTGAATACGTTCGGTCGCTACCGGACGAACACCGGTACCGATTTGCAGGCCAGAAGGCAGCGTGGTCTGCTCGGACGATTGCGCCCCCGGCTGACGGACGGTCTGGTAAAGCAGGTCTTCAAAGACCGCACGCTGACGCTTGAAACCGTTGGTGCTGACGTTCGCCAGGTTGTTGGCGATAACGTCCATGTTGGTTTGCTGGGCGTCGAGGCCGGTTTTGGCAATCCATAATGAACTGATCATAGGTATCCTTTATTAGCTCATCGATAACAGCTGATTGGCTTTAGAGGCGTTGTCATCGACGCTGCTAATCACCTTCATCTGCATTTCAAAACGTCGGGAGCTGGCAATCATGTCAGCCATCGCCGCCACCGGTTTGACGTTACTGCCTTCCAGCACGCCGGATTGCAGAGTGATTGTCGGGTCAGATTGCAGGACCGGCCCGCGGGTGGCCTGGGCGGCCGCCGTTAAGCGGAACATGCCGTCGTCACCACGAATGACTTCGGTATTGGCGGCTTTCACCAGCTTCAGCTTGCCGACGGGCGAAATGGTGTTCGCCGGGTCGCCCGGGTTCAGCGCCGAAATGGTGCCGTCGGTTGCGATGGTGACCTGCGAGCCTTCCGGCACCATCACCGGACCGCCGCCGTCGCCAATCACCGGATTGCCCTGAATGGTCAACTGACCGCCAGGTGTCACCTGAATGTTACCGTTGCGGGTGTAGCCTTCCGTACCGTCCGCGCCCTGCACCGCTAGCCAGCCATCCTGCTGTAACGCCACGTCCAGTGGACGGGCGGTGTAGTCAAGCTGACCAGGCGTCATGTCGGCACCTGGCGTGGAGCCGGTCACCAGGGTTCGGGTCTGATACGTTTCGCCATTGACTGGCACGGCGCGCAGTGCGGTCAGTTGTGCGCGAAAGCCCGGCGTGGAGGTGTTGGCGAGGTTGCTCGCGGTAACACCCTGCATTTCCATCGTCTGGCTGGCCGCGCCCATCGCGGTATATATTGCGTGATCCATGAAGCCGTCCCGTCAGGCGCTTAGCGCAGGTTAACCAGGGTATTGAGGATCTGATCCTGGGTTTTGATGGTCTGCGCGTTCGACTGATAGTTACGCTGCGCGACAATCATGTTCACCAGTTCTTTACTCAGATCGACATTGGATGCTTCCAGCGCGCCGTTAGTCAGGGTGCCGAAATTGCCGGTGCCTGCGGTGCCAAGCAACGCCACGCCGGAAGACTGCGTCGCTGACCAGACGTTATCGCCTTCAGATTGCAGACCTTCGTTGTTGGCGAAGTTCGCCAGCGTGATTTGGCCCAGCAGCTGGTTTTGCTCGTTGGAATAGTTCCCGACCACGGTACCGTCGTCGTTAATCTGATAGCTCACCAGGTTGCCCGGCTTGTAGCCGTTCTGGTTGGTAGCGACGATATCGTTTGAGCCGGTGTTCTGCTGCATGGAGTTCTGGAAACTCAGCTGGAAGGTGCTGTCAGCGGAGCCGTTCAGGGAAGCCAGGTTGAGGGTAATCTCCGGTTGTGCGCCCGGAACCAATGGCTGCAACTCACCAGCCGCGTTGTATTTCGCAACGCCTTCCAGCGTCCCATTATCATTGAATTGCATCTGCGCCTGCGGCTTCTGCCCCCCAGCCGCAGCGGCCACGCTCGAATCCTGGGTATACACATCCCAGGTGTTAGCGTCGGTTTTGACGTAATAGATGTTCATGTCGTGGGAGTTACCCAGACTGTCGAACACCGTCACGGTGCCTTTCTTGTTATAGGTATCCGCGTTGGTGGCATCGAACGGCGTTTTCGTCGGTACCGCATCGGTGGAGTTCAGGTTGATTTGCATTGCCGCCGTAGAGGTCGCTTTCGCCGCCATCAGGGTGTTCGGAATGCTTAAGCCAACCGGGTTCGCGCCCTGCTGGATGGTCGGCGGCGTGCCGGTCGCCGGATAGCCGGTCAACTGCAGACCCTGCATGTTCACCAGATTACGGTTTTCGTCCAATTTGAACTGACCGTTACGGCTGTAATACACGGAGCCGTTGGCGTCGGTCATACGGAAGAAGCCGCTCTGGCTGATAGCCACGTCGAGCGCACGACCCGTACTGGTGGTGGTGCCGTCGTTAAAGTCCTGGGTGATACCCGCGACTTTTACGCCAAGGCCGACTTTAGAACCGGCAAACATATCGGCGAACGAGGCGGTACCGGCTTTAAAGCCGTAGGTCGCGGAGTTGGCGATGTTGTTGCCAATCACGTCGAGGTTGGTGGACGCGGCGTTCAGGCCGCTGACCGCTTGAGAGAAGGCCATGTCTTAACTCCTGATAAGGTTGAAGGCTTAAATAATCTGACGAACTTCGTCGAGCGTGGTGGTGCCATACGTTCCGAGATCCAGCAGATTACCGCTGCTTCCCTTCGTCACCCCTTGCACCAGTGCGAACTGGAGCGGTTGAGCCACCAGCTGCGTGCCGTTGGTGCTGGCGGCAATCGAGACGTTATATGCGCCGTCCGGGACAGTAGAGCCATCAGCGGCGGTACCGTCCCAGGTAAAGCTGTGAACGCCTGCGGTGAGGCTGCCGAGATCCATGGTGCGGATCACTTTGCCGCTGGCGTCGGTGACGGTCGCGGTGGCTTTGTCGGCGGCCTGGGTCAGCTCAACGCCAAACGGTGTAGTGCTGGCATTGCCGTCGGTATCCGAGCCTGCAAGCACCACGGAGCCAGGGATCATCACCCCGTGACCAATCAGCGAGGTGGCCTGTAAAGACTGGCTGTTATCAATCTGTCCGGAAATAGACCCGAGCGTGGTGTTGAGCTTCTCAATCCCGCTGACGGTGCTGATCTGCGCCAGCTGAGAAGTCAGCTGACTGTTGTCCATTGGATTGGTCGGGTCCTGGTTTTTCAGCTGAGCCACCAGCAGCGTCAGGAAGCTGCTTTGCAGGTCCGACGCATTACTGGTCGTCAGACTGCCACTGGTCGCTGTGGTGGTTGCGCCCGTGCTGGTCGGGTCATTCACATTCACGGCAATAGACATCGTTATCTCCGTTACTGACCGAGGGTCAGCGTTTTGAGCATCATGCTCTTGACGGTGTTGAGTACTTCAACGTTGGCCTGGTAGCTGCGGGAAGCGGACATGGTGTTGACCATTTCCTCGACCACATCGACGTTCGGCATCTTCACGTATCCTTTAGCATCCGCCAGCGGATTGCCCGGCTGGTATACCAGCTTGAACGGGTCCTGACTCTCCACCACATCGGCCACTTTTACGCCGCCGGTCGCTGCCCCTGTTGGCGCATCAACCTGGAACACCACCTGTTTGGCGCGGTACGGTTGACCGTCCGGGCCGGTGACGCTGTCGGCGTTGGCGAGGTTACTGGCGGCGACGTTCAGGCGCTTGGACTGCGCCGTCAGCGCCGAACCGGCAACGTCAAAAATATTCAGTAGAGCCATGAATTAGTTCCCCTGTAGCACGGTCATCATGCTGCGGATTTGCCCACCCAACACGGTCAAGCCGGTCTGGTATTGCAGGCTGTTATCGGCGAATTGCGTGCGCTCCCGGTCCATATCGACGGTGTTGCCGTCCATTGATGGCTGGTCAGGTACCCGATACATCAGGTCTACAGAAGGGGCGGACATCGCCTGGGCTGGAATATGGCGTTCGGAGGTCAGCGTGAGTGACACGCTGCTGGTTTCCGCGCGCCCGCTTTCCATCACTTTTTTCAGTTCTGACGCAAAATCGACATCGCGCGCCTGATACCCCGGGGTATCGGCGTTAGCAATGTTTGAGGCCAGGATTTCCTGACGCTGGGCGCGCAGGTTCAACGCTTCCTGTTGAAAACGTAGCGCGGCGTCGAGTTTATCGAGCATGTCTCCTCCGCTGATGGCAATAGTTCATTCAGCGTTCAGATTAATCCCAATTTTTGGCCGCCATCGTCGGAATAAAAGCAAAATGCATCGCTATTTGTTGCGTTGATGCTCTTCGTTAACAGGTAAAATTCGGCTATTCCCTGACAAACCGGAGATAGCAATGCGAAACCTGAAGAGCACCCTCACGCTGACGTTTGCACTCCTGAGCCCGGCGGCCATGGCGCAGGATCTCACCCAGCAGCTGACGGATTTTTTCAGCCACCGCCTTGCAGGCTTCAGTGATTCGGTGGTGGTTAACGTGCGCAGCCCTGACACGCAGCTACCGCAGTGTGAACAGCCTGCGTTAACCGTGATGGGCAATACCCGTCTGTGGGGAAATCAGACCGTCGTAGCGCAGTGCGAAGCGGAAAAAAAATACATTCAGGTGATGGTTGAAGCGACAGGGAATTATGTGGTGGCTGCGCAGTCTGTGCCACGCGGTGCGGTCCTACAACCCGGCAGCGTAGCGCTGAAACGTGGACGTCTCGACCAGTTGCCGCCACGCACCATGCTTGATATAAACCAGGCGCAGGATGCGGTGACTATGCGTGACCTGGCACCCGGACAGGCCATTCAGCTGTCGATGTTACGCCAGTCCTGGCGCGTAAAAGCCGGGCAAAAAGTCCAGGTCATTGCCAGTGGCGATGGCTTTAGCGTCAATGGCGAAGGCCAGGCGTTAAACAATGCCGCCGTCGCCCAAAATGCTCGCGTTAGAATGCCGTCAGGCCAGGTGGTGAGCGGTCAGGTGGATTCGGATGGGAATATTCTGATTAATCTATAATGCATATAAAGATTCTGCAGAGCCTGCCGATAAATAATAAACAAGTGATGATGGCAGGCAGTAACGCCACGAAACCTCGATGAGGACAGGACAATGAGTATTGATCGTACATCGCCCCTGAAGCCCGTTAACGCCGTCCAGTCGCGTGAGCCGAATGAAGCCCAGGCGCAGAAAGCCCGTCTGGACAAATCGTCGACCGCGAACAGCACTAACGTGACGCTAAGCGAAGCGCAATCAAGCCTGATGCAACCGCGCAACAGCGATATCAATATGGAACGCGTCGAGGCCATGAAAACCGCTATCCGTAACGGTGAGCTGAAAATGGATACCGGCAAAATTGCCGATTCGTTGATTTCGGATACCCAGAGCTGGCTGCAGCAGAGTAAATAACAGAATGAGTCGTCTGTCAGAAATACTGGATCATATGACAGTCATCCTGAACTCGCTGAAAGAGGTGATGGATGCCGAGCAGCAACAGCTCTCTGCGGGCAGCGTAAACAGCAGCGCCCTGCAGCGTATTACCGAAGAGAAAAGCTCGTTGCTGGCAACGCTGGATTACCTGGAAAAACAGCGCCGCCTGGAGCAGGAAGCGCAGCGCTGTGCCAATGATGACGTCGCGGAACGCTGGCAGACCATTACCGAAAAGACCCAGCATTTGCGCGACCTTAATCAGCACAACGGCTGGCTGCTGGAAGGCCAGATTGAGCGTAACCAGCAGGCGTTGCAGGTGCTAAAACCGCATCAGGAACCGACGCTGTACGGCAAAGATGGTCAAACCTCGTCTACCCCACGCGGTGGCAAGAAGTTCTCCGTTTAAACTTCCCGTCTTAAACAGCAGGTGGCATTGCCGTGAATCCCGGCCAATGCCCTGCGCTTTGTTGTCACTCTTCCCACTGATTTCCCGTTTACGTCGTACGGCGCGCAAACTCTTTCACTCTGAAACCCAGCACCAGCAGCGTGGCGAAGTACGCCGCGATACCCGCCACGACCACAACCATCAGACGCATAATGCGGAACGGCATGGTGCCCTGGGACCACTCTGGCATGATATACATCATCCCCAGCAGCGCGGCAGCCATCACCACGACGGCGACAATCAGACGGCTCAGGAAACGGCCCCAGCCCGGTTCAGGGGTGAAGATTTTTTGCTTACGCAGCTGCCAGTACAGCAGGCTGGCATTCAGGCACGCCGCCAGACCAATCGACAACGAAAGACCGGCGTGTTTCAGCGGGCCGATAAACGCCAGGTTCATCAGCTGCGTCATGATGAGGGTGACGATCGCAATCTTGACCGGCGTTTTGATGTTCTGACGGGAATAGAAGCCTGGTGCCAGTACTTTCAGCACAATCAGCCCCACCAGCCCCACAGAATACGCCACCAGCGCGCGCTGGGTCATTGCCGCATCAAAGGCGGTGAATTTACCGTACTGGAACAGCGCCACGGTGAGCGGTTTGGCCAGAATGCCCAGCGCTACCGCACTCGGGACCGCCAGCAGGAAACAGAGGCGCAGGCCCCAATCCATCAGGCGGTTGTATTCCTGGTGGTTGCCGCTGGCAAAACTTTTGGAGAGCGACGGCAGCAGGATCGTGCCGAGCGCCACGCCCAGCACGCCGGACGGGAACTCCATCAGACGGTCAGCGTAGTACATCCACGATACCGATCCTGAAGCCAGGAACGAGGCGAAAATGGTATTGATGATCAGTGAAATCTGGCTGACGGAAACCCCGAGGATCGCCGGCCCCATTTGCTTCACCACCCGCATCGAGCCGGTATCTTTCAGGTTAATGCGCGGCAGCACTAACATGCCGATTTTTTTCAGGTGCGGCAGCTGATAGAACAACTGCAGTACGCCACCAACGGTGACCGCCCATGCCAGCGCCAGCACAGGTGGATTGAAATACGGTGCGGCAAACAGCGCAAAACCGATCATGCTGACGTTCAGTAACGTCGGCGCAAAGGCCGGAACCGAGAAGCGGTTCCAGGTATTCAGAATAGCCCCCACCAGCGATGCCAGCGAGATAAGCAGAATATACGGGAAGGTAATACGCAGCAGCTGGCTGGTTAAGGCGAACTTATCCGGCGTATTGGCAAAACCGGGCGCGGTCAGGGTGATAACCCACGGGGCGGCGAGCATCCCGACGACGGTCACCACCGCCAGCGCGAGAGTTAATAACCCGGAGACATACGAGACGAAAACGCGGGTTGCATCTTCTCCCTGCTTACTTTTGTATTCCGCCAGAATCGGCACAAACGCCTGTGAAAACGCGCCTTCTGCAAAAATGCGGCGCAGCAGGTTTGGCAGTTTGAACGCCACAAAAAAGGCATCCGTCGCGACTCCCGCCCCAAAAACCCTTGCCACTATGGCATCGCGCGCAAAGCCCAGCACGCGAGAAAACATGGTCATTGAGCTGACGGCCGCCAGCGATTTTAATAGGTTCATTAACGTGTTATTCCACAACCCCGGATCAAAAACGCCTGTAAGCGAAACAGGCGTTGGAAAGTGGCGATAGTCTACCTGGATTAGCGGTAATTACTACTGGCAGTTGTTACAGCCTCTTACTCACTTATTGCTTCCTGCCACAGCTTTTCGACGATGCACTGGGCGGCAATTGCCTGCTCACCGGCGGTTTGCGGAACCGTCTGATTTTGCACGCATTCGATAAAGTGACGCGCGCAGCCCGCAAAACCACGCTGTTCGAGGGTGGTTTGCCAGCCGGATGCCGGACGTACAATCACGCCAGCGCCCCGCTCTTCCCGCCAGTCGCGCATATCGGTAATGTCGATAAGCCCGCCGTCGGTCACCGCCTGGACCCACTCACGCTGGCTGCCCGCGCGGCGATGCATACTGGTGGTAATTTGCATCTGCGGCAGGCTGAAATGGTGCTCGGCGTACAGCATTTCGCCCTGGTCGGTGGTTTGCAGTAAACCGCCGCTCAGCTGCGGATTTCCGCCTGCCAGCCATAACGCGGTATCCACCACGTGCAGATAATCATCCAGCAGGGTGAATCGCAGATCGTTTGGCCCGACGCTGTTGCTCCGGTGTTTGTCCATCCGCAGCGATGCGCCATCGGCCAGATTGGTTTTCAACTCCTGATACAACGGCGCAAATCGTCGGTTGAAGCCGACCATCAGCGTGAGCTTTTTCTTCTCGGCCAGTTCAATCAGGCGCATCGCATCGCTAAGTTTTTCCGCCAGCGGTTTATCAACGCAGACGTGAACGCCGGCGTTCAGTAGTTCGCTGACCACCGTATAATGCGTGGCGGTTGAGCTATGCACGAACACCGCATCGCACTGGGACGCCAGATGCGCCAGCGAATCCGCCAGCGGAATGCGGTAGGTTTCACACACGCGCTGCGCTTTTTCACGCCCCGGCGACCAGGCCGCCTGCAGCGTCCAGTCTGTTGCGGCGCTCAGCACCGGCAGCCACGCTTTTTGCGCGATGCCACCGAGGCCCACCACGCCAATTCGAAGTTTCGCGGTCACGCTTAATCTCCCAGATGTGCCAGTAAGGAATCGAGGCGCTGCTTAAGTTCTTCAACTTCGTTCTCCAGCGCGTCGACGCGCGCCACCAGGCTGTGTGTCTCCGGCGTTTCAGCCTCTACGCTGACAGCGGCGTTTTCAACATCACCGCTAAACAGATGCATAAACCGCTGTTCGCGCTTGCCCGGTTCGCGCGGTAAACGCGCTACAAACGGCCCGTCTTCACGATTGCTCAGATTTTCCAGCGCGTTTTCGACTTCGGCCATGTCCGCAAATTCATGCATCCGCTGGCCGCGACTGCGCAGTTCGCCCGGCGTCTGCGCGCCGCGCAGCAGCAGCGTGGTCACCAGCGCCACTTCCGCGGTACTGAGCTTCAAATCGCCAAATTCGGAATTGCAGAATCGCTGTTCGTATTTGGTCACCCGGTTGCCAAACCCGCTGACGGTGCGCAGATAATGGCGTTTCACCAGCTGATCGAGTAAGTCCTGCACCTCGTTTTCGCTGAGCGTCATCACCGGCTCGCGGTTACTTTTCTGATTACAGGCCAGGGTGACGGCGTTGACCGACAACGGATACTGCTCCGGCGTGGTGACCTGCTTTTCCAGCAGGCAGCCAATCACACGCGCTTCAAGCGCCGTTAATTGATACTTCATGATTTCTCCTTATCGACCCGCCGTCCACTCGCGTGTGGTGAGCGCCGTCAGAACGTGGTCCCGCCACTGTCCGTCAATCAGCAGATAGTCTTTGGCGAATCCTTCTTTTTCAAATCCGAGTTTGGCCAAAAGCGCGCCGCTGCGCTGATTGTGCGGCATATAGTTGGCCATAATGCGGTGTATATGCTGGGTGCGCTGCATGTAGCGAATGGCGGAGGTCAGCGCTTCGTACATCAACCCCTGCCCCTGCCATTTTTCACCGATGGAATACCCCAGATAACAGGCATGAAACGAGCCACGTACCACGTTTGAGAAGTTGGCCACGCCGACAATTTCTTTTTCTTCCGGGTCAAGCAACACAAAGTAAAACGCGGATCCCTGTTTGTGAAACTCGCTGATCATCGACAAGCGCGCCTGCCAGCCAGAGGGATAGCAATGACTGTCATCCCGGACCGGTTCCCAGGGTTTCAGGAACGTTTTATTTTCCGCGTAATAATCGGCGAGCCGCCAGGCGTCGCGGTCATGGACCAGACGCACCACCAGACGGTCTGTTGTTAAGCGCACTTTCGGCACGTTACTGCGATAGCCAAACATCTTCCCCCACTCCTTCAAACCGCCATTACCTTCACTATACCTGCCTGTCGCCACCTTGTGAAAACAGCGACATACGTTTTTCTGAGGCACTTCCGCTTTTCGATAAATAAACTCTATCAAAATAGTCTTTTGATAAAAAAATATTGTTGCCCGCAGCCCCTAAAAATCAGCCTTCAAACGGTAGAATGGTAGCCTCTCACCGTTTCATTCCCCTGGAGGGGAAATGTCATCGCGCATCTCACAGGCTCGCAGCCTGGGAAAATATTTCCTGCTTGTCGATAACATGCTGGTTGTTCTCGGCTTTTTTGTCGTTTTCCCATTAATTTCCATTCGCTTTGTCGACCAGATGGGCTGGGCAGCGCTGATGGTCGGCATTGCCCTTGGGCTGCGTCAGCTCGTTCAGCAAGGTTTAGGTATTTTTGGCGGCGCGATAGCCGACCGCTTCGGCGCTAAACCGATGATCGTCACCGGTATGCTGATGCGTGCCGCTGGATTCATCACCATGGCCATCGCGCATGAACCATGGATGCTGTGGCTCTCCTGCATCCTTTCCGGCCTCGGCGGCACGTTGTTCGACCCACCGCGAGCGGCGCTGGTGGTCAAACTGGTGCGTCCGCATCAACGCGGGCGCTTTTTCTCGCTGCTGATGATGCAGGACAGTGCCGGGGCGGTAATTGGCGCGCTGCTTGGCAGCTGGCTGCTGCAATACGATTTCCGTCTGGTATGCAGCGTCGGTGCGGTGCTGTTCATCCTCTGTGCCGCGTTTAACGCCTGGTACCTTCCGGCCTGGAAACTGTCGACGGTGAAAACGCCAGTGCGGGAAGGTCTGTCGCGGGTGCTAAGTGACAAGCGGTTTGTCACATATGTTCTGACGCTGACCGGCTATTACATGTTGGCGGTACAGGTGATGCTGATGCTGCCGATCATGGTCAACGATATCGCCGGTTCCCCTGCGGCGGTGAAATGGATGTATGCCATTGAAGCCGCGCTGTCGCTGACGCTGCTCTACCCGATTGCGCGCTGGAGCGAAAAGCGTTTCCGCCTCGAACACCGTCTGATGGCCGGATTGCTTATTATGACCCTGGCGATGTTGCCGATTGGCCTTTCCGCCAATTTACAGCAGCTGTTCACCCTGATTTGCGTGTTTTATATCGGCTCCATTATTGCCGAACCGGCTCGCGAAACCCTGAGCGCCCAGCTGGCCAATCCGCGCGCACGTGGCAGCTATATGGGCTTCAGCCGTCTCGGGCTCGCGTTCGGCGGCGCGCTCGGTTATGCGGGTGGCGGCTGGCTGTTCGATGCGGGCAAAGCGCTCCACCAGCCGGAGCTGCCTTGGGTGATGTTCGGTGCGATTGGCTTCATGACTTTTCTGGCGCTGTGGTGGCAGTTCAGTACTAAACGCGCGACAACCGGGATGGTCGAACCCGGTGCCTGATGTTAATTGTAGTAACAATTCAGCGGATTCTGCTGGCACGCATTAGGCTGACAGGGCATGCTGCTTTGTGTCAGGATGAGTCAAAAGCAACATGTTAAGGAAACCCATGAAAAAGTTGTTGATGGTCGCCGCACTGACTGTGAGCGTCCTGCTGGTAGGCTGTAACCAGCTCACGCAGTACACCGTGAGTGAGCAAGAAATTAATCAGGCACTGCAAAAGCGAAACAATTTCTCGAAAGATATTGGCCTGCCGGGTGTGGCTGATGCACACATTGTGCTGACTAACCTTTCCAGCGCCATTGGCCGCGAAGAACCGAATAAAATCACGCTGACCGGCGTCGCGAACCTCGATATGAGCTCGCTGTTTGGTAATCAGAAAGCAACGATTAACCTGAAGCTGAAAGCGCTGCCGGTCTTTAATAAAGAAAAAGGCGCTATCTTCCTGCAGGAAATGGAAGTGGTCGATGCAAAAGTGGAGCCTGAGAAGATGCAGTCGGTGGTGCAAACCATGATGCCGTACCTGAACCAGTCACTGCGGAGCTACTTCAACAAGCAGCCGGCCTACGTTCTGCGTGAAGACGCAAGCGAAGGCGAGGCGCTGGCGAAGAAATACGCCAAAGGCATTGAAGTGAAACCGGGCGAGATTGTCATTCCACTGACTGACTAATCGAATCGGGGACTGATCTCGAAACGGGCGCAAATCGCGCCCGTTTTTTTTACGGAAAGGAGTGCAAAGGAAAACGTTTACGTTTAATCTTAGTGCCCGGCAAAAATAGCCCTTCTCAACAAGCCGGAGCCTTCCATGACAGCACAATCCCAGCTACTGAAAATCCGCCGTCCCGACGACTGGCATATCCATCTGCGCGATGGTGATATGCTGAAAACCGTCGTGCCTTACACCAGTGAAGTGTATGGCCGGGCGATTGTGATGCCAAACCTGGTGCCACCGGTGACCACCGTTGATGCCGCCATCAGCTACCGCCAACGCATTCTTGATGCCGTTCCTGCGGGCCATGACTTTACCCCGCTGATGACCTGCTATTTGACCGACACTCTGGATCCAAACGAGCTGGAACGCGGATTCCACGAAGGCGTATTTACCGCCGCCAAACTGTATCCAGCTAACGCGACCACCAACTCCAGCCACGGCGTCACCAGCATTGATGCGATCATGCCGGTGCTTGAGCGCATGCAAAAACTCGGCATGCCGCTGCTGGTCCACGGCGAAGTTACCCACGCTGAGATAGACATTTTTGACCGTGAAGCACGTTTTATCGAAACGGTGATGGAGCCGATGCGCCAGCGTCTGCCGGGCCTGAAAGTGGTGTTTGAACATATCACCACCAAAGATGCCGCTGAATACGTGCGCGACGGCAACGAACTGCTGGCCGCCACCATTACCCCGCAGCATCTGATGTTTAACCGCAACCACATGCTGGTTGGCGGCGTGCGCCCTCACCTGTACTGCCTGCCTATCCTCAAACGCAACATTCACCAGCAGGCGCTGCGTGAACTGGTTGCCAGCGGCTTTGAGCGCGCCTTCCTCGGTACCGACTCTGCCCCGCATGCGCGTCATCGCAAAGAAGCCAGCTGCGGCTGTGCGGGCTGCTTCAACGCCCCAACGGCGCTCGGCAGCTATGCCACGGTGTTCGAAGAAATGAATGCCTTACAACACTTCGAGGGCTTCTGCTCACTGAATGGCCCGCGTTTCTATGGCCTGCCGGTGAATGAGAGCTTCATCGAACTGGAGCGCAAAGAGAGCCAGGTTGTCGACAGTATCGCCCTGACCGACGACACGCTGATCCCGTTCCTTGCCGGTGAAACCGTGAACTGGAGCGTTAAACGCTAAAAAAATGATTGCCTCCTGTTGTAAGTTTCGCAAACTAACTGTATAAATATCCAGTATATTCAACAGGGGGCACATTATGCGTATTGAAGTGACTATCGCCAGAACCACTGTCCTGCCCGCAGGCGCTATTGATGCGCTCACCAGCGAGCTTTCCCGCCGTATTCTCGATCAATTCCCCGACCAGAACGGACAAGTCAGCGTGCGCTATGCCGCGGGCAATAATCTTTCCGTTCTCGGTGGCGCTAAAGAAGACAAAGACCGCATCAGCGAAATTCTCCAGGAAACCTGGGAAAGCGCGGATGACTGGTTTAACCCTGCCTGATTCGATTAAAAAAACGCTCCATCATTATGTAATTTTTGCCGGGTCGCCCCGGCTTTTTTAATTTCATTTTGTGCTTTTTTTAACCTTTTTCTTATTGCATCACTTTTCTTTTAGAAAATAACGAACTAATTGCCGCTTTATTGTTCAAAAAAACGATTGACCCAGAAAAAAATGTTGCTCTTAACCCGAAAGTTCGAATATTTTCATAGTTGTTGATATAATTAGTATGCTTCAGAAAACACGCATTGAACCTCGAACCGTTGTCTTTAAACACGTTAATAAGGGGTTATGATGGAAAAGAATAATGAAGTCATCCAGACCCATCCCCTCGTCGGATGGGACATCAGCACCGTAGACAGCTATGACGCGCTGATGCTGCGCCTGCACTACCAGAACCCCACACTATCGAGTCACAACGAAGCAGAAATCGGTCAAACGCTATGGTTAACGACCGATGTAGCCCGCCAGTTTATTTCTATTTTAGAAGCGGGCATCGCCAAAATTGAATCCGGCGATTTCCAGGAAAACGAGTATCGAAGGCATTAGCGCTTGATGCCAAAATTCACGTAACAGGCACCCATCGGGTGCCTTAATTATTTCTGGCTTGTCATGCATTATCAGATTAATTACCCTGCTAATAACGAACAGAGATGAGACACGCATGAACTACGACTTAATAATTATCGGCAGTGGCTCTGTCGGTGCCGCCGCCGGTTATTACGCTTCCCGCGCAGGGCTGTCGGTCTTGATGACCGATGCCCATCTGCCGCCGCATAACGAAGGCAGCCACCACGGCGATACACGCCTGATTCGCCATGCCTACGGCGAGGGTGAAAAATATGTGCCGCTGGTGCTTCGCGCACAAACCCTGTGGGATGAACTCGCCACGCTGAGCGGCGAAGAGATTTTTGAGAAAACCGGCGTCATCAACCTGGGCCCGGCGCATTCACCGTTCCTCGCCAACGTCGAGCAGAGCGCCCGTCAATTCGGTCTGGACGTTGAGCGGCTTGACAGCCAGGCGCTGATGGCCCGCTGGCCGGAGATCCGTGTGCCGGAGGATTACGTCGGGCTGTTTGAACCGGCTTCCGGCGTGCTGCGCAGTGAGCTGGCGGTAAAAGCCTGGGTCGAACTGGCCCGCGAAGCCGGCTGTGCTCAGCTGTTCAATTGCCCTGTTACCGCCGTTTCGCATCACGCGGATGGCACCACCGTTGAAACCGCCGATGGCAGTTACACCGCGAAACGTCTGTTGGTGAGCGCCGGAACCTGGGCTACCAGGCTTCTGCCGGAACTGCCAATTCAGCCGGTGCGTAAAGTATTTGCCTGGTACCAGGCCGATGGCCGATACAGTAGCAAAAACAACTTTCCGGCGTTTACCGGTGAGCTGCCAAACGGTGACCAGTATTACGGTTTCCCGGCGGAAGACAATGAGCTGAAAATCGGCAAGCACAACGGAGGGCAAGTGATTGATTCTCCAGAACAGCGCAAACCATTTGGCGCGGTGGCAACGGACGGCTCTGAAGCCTTTAACTTCCTGCGTAACGTGCTGCCCGGCATTGGCTGCTGCCTGCACGGCGCGGCCTGCACCTACGACAATTCGCCGGACGAAGACTTCATCATCGACACCCTTCCCGGTCATGACAACACGTTGGTGATTTCCGGTCTGAGCGGACATGGCTTTAAGTTCACTTCGGTGCTGGGCGAAATTGCCGCTGATTTTGCGCAGGGCAAGACGCCAGCGTTTGATCTGTCGCCGTTCAGGCTAGCGCGTTTCGCTCACTGAGGGCGTAAAAAAGCCCGGTAGCGCTACCGCTTACCGGGCCTGATTTTTTCCTCGACCTTTATTCCGGGTCAGGGATCCCCAAACGCGTATTCAATTGACCGCGCGATTTATTGAAGATCTTGTTACCGTTTTCACGCCCTGCCCGCAGCCGACGCTGCTCTTCTTCCGGCAGCACGCTCTCTTCTTTGCACAGTTCGCTACAGCAGCCACGGAATTTCTCCGCGCACGCCGGACACTGAATGAACAGCAGATGGCAACCGTCGTTCAGACAGTTGGTGTGACTGTCGCACGGCGTACCGCACTGGTGACAATGTGCGATCACGTCGTCTGAAATGCGTTCGCCCATGCGTTCGTCGAACACAAAGTTCTTACCGATAAAACGCACTGGCAGACCCTGCTCACGTGCGCGACGGGCGTATTCGATAATCCCACCCTCAATATGCCAGACCTTATTGAAGCCTTTGTGCTTCATAAACGCACTGGCTTTTTCGCAGCGGATCCCGCCGGTGCAGTACATGACAATTTTCTTATCGCGGTACTCTTCCATCATTTCAACGGCTTTTGGCAGCTGGTCGCGGAAAGTGTCAGCCGGGATTTCCAGCGCGTTTTCGAAATGACCCACTTCGTATTCGTAGTGGTTACGCATGTCGATAAACACCGCATCGGGATCGTCGAGCATGGCATTCACTTCGGCTGCTTTCAGATATTCACCCACGTCGCTGGCGTCAAACGTCGGGTCATCAATGCCGTCAGCCACGATGCGGTCACGCACTTTCATGCGCAGCACCCAGAATGATTTCCCGTCATCATCCAGCGCAATATTCAGGCGCAGATTGTTGAACGCCGGATCAAAACCGTACAGTAGCTCACGGAAAGCGTCGACTTTGCTCTCTGGTACGCTGATTTGCGCGTTAATCCCTTCATGGGCGAGATAGACGCGGCCAAACACGCTGAGCCCGGTGAACGCCTGATACAGCGCATCGCGGGTCGCTTTTGGATCGGTAATAGTGAAATATTTATAGAATGAGATTGTCGTGCGCGGCTCGGTTTCAGCCATCATCTGCGCCTTCAATTGCTCATTCGAGATGCGGTTATGCAACACTGGCAAGGTATAGTCTCCGTAACTCTTTGTTTTGCAGGTGGTTTTATTCTTCTCCAAAAGATCTCCAAAATCTTTCCCCAAAATCATACAGCAACGACTATCCATTCTGTATTCCTTTCATCCAAATACAGCTCAGACATTTTTTTGCTTTTGTGGCCCCAAAGCGCCTGCACATTTATCCCCTGCTTCTCATACAACCGACCAGAAAGGGATCGCTGCTCGTGAAAAGTTGGCGGGGTTTTCCCTTCGTCCAGTTCAATCACAACGCGATCACGTACCGCACTAAACAAATTTGTCAGGGCTTTTGCCGGGAGCGCGTCGCCAACATTTGCAGCACCAATACGGCGCGAGTGGTGGACAAGATAGCGACTAACAGCCCTGTCACGACAACCGGCAATCACATCCCCCAGCGTCATTCCTAGGGCCTCACTGCGGATATTGAGAGGAATAGCTACTCTTGCGCCGCCCTTGCCTTGTTCCACATACAACATGCCGTTTTTGACGTCTGTGAACTTCATTTTGGCGATATCGCCAACGCGCTGGCCCGTTACCATTGCCAATAGCATTGCGTTGCGCAGGTGTGAGGCTGTCGCCGCATTGAATACCTTGTTCCAGTCCTCAAGCGTCAGGCGCTGCCGGGTTACTTTTGCTTTTGGCTTTCTGGTTGCTTCGGCTGGATTGAAGCCGGGGTCTACTGCTCCGGCGTATTGCGCCTCTTTGAACATATCCGACCATACAGAGCGCACAGCCTGAGCCATGCGGTTTTTATCCCTGTCGGTGTATTCCGTGATGATTGCCGATAAGTCACGCGCTGAAACGGCGTCTAAGGGGGTGCGGGGAAAGCGGCTGGCCAATCGGATGGCATGAGTCTTTCTAACGTCTACGGTAGCCTTTGATATCTCGCCCTTCTCATGGCGGCGCTCGGTGATATCGACATAGGTTTTCACCCAGTCCGGTAGCAGCACCGCCTTACCCATGCCTTGCTTTTGGGCGCGAATTTTCAGCAATTCAAACGCCTGATTCGCCTCACGCTCTGCATAGATGCGATTAAGCTCAATTGCAGCGGTTCTGGCGGCGTCGGCATCCGTGCCGAACCCCGTAAATCGCCCCGATACAGGGTCTTTGTACTGCCAATAAACCTTGTTAGTGCGCTTATCCAGCTTGCAATAGAGATTTGGCGTTGTGACGTTGAATGTACGCGGCCTAGCTGCCATGCAAAGCCCTCTTAACCAGCTCATGCGCTCCGTCACTCAATCCGGGAGTAATCGCCGTAGGCGCAGCCATGCCAATGAATTCCGCGTTCTCATCGATAACCCAGCGAGTACCCAGCCTTATGGCTGGCGGGTAAGTCTGACGCGTCTTAGCAATAACGCGCAGCGTGGCGGCTGAAGGTGGTTCTTTAAACTGGGTCTTTGCCCAATCGGTAAGGGAAACAAGCATAACGTTATCTCTTTGCTCTGGCAGTCCTTTGCCAGGTTACTTTAGTGATTAGTGTTTTTCTAGTCCCGTGGTGCTTCTGGAGCCGCCCGGAGCATGTCCTTGTATCTGGCTGTTAGCGCCTCAATTGTCCAAGTGTCGGAAAGCTTAATACGCGCCAGCATATCGCCTGTGGGGTTTGCCGGAACCGCCACCCAACCACCAGGAACGACGCGCGCTTTCCGGTATTCCTGAAGCTCTGCCAATGCGCATCGCATCAGCGCTCTATCTAAATCACGCTCATTCAGGGAAATAGATTTAATCAGGCGATCTACGCATTCGGGTGTTAGTTTGTTATTGGTCATTTAATCGGCCTCCCGATAATGCAGCGCGAACCAGTGCATCTTTTGCTTCAAGCAGCTTGCGCAACCCCGCCGACTTTTCAGGCCCTTCGGGGATTGCGTCATCCATTTGACGGGCTAAATCGCCTATTGGTTTGCTTACCTTCTGGAGCGGCTCTGGTAGGTGTTCGTATGCGAAATACTTAATAATTGGTGTTGTCATGTTCTGTTTAAGCCCCTTGCGGGGCCTCTCCGTTAGATTGATAGGTAACTGGCTTTTACTTCACCCTTATGGGTGTATGCCGGGTTTTTAATCCTGAGCCTGTTTGCGGCCACCATGCACTTGTCGCCCCGCTTGGAAAATTCACTCTTAAATTCGCCATGACAGCGTGAGAGGCTAAACCACAGGTTTGCGGCGCGGCGAAACATCCCTTTCTTTTCCAGCTCTACGGCCTGCTTTATTGGATTCATCGCAGTGCCCCTGAATACGTTGGCATCCAGCGCCCCGTGCGCATAACCTCGGCGTGACGTTCGGCGCGGTCAGGGGTTTGTCTTGTCGTGCCTGCACTGGTTGTAGAAGTCAGTCGCACCAACTTCCGGCGTTGCAGTACAGGCCACGCAGCCGCCAGTGTTGGTGGTTCGGGTTGTACACTGAGCGATAAGCTCCGCCTCTTTCTCGCTTTGCTCATCTACCCAAATAAACATAACGCGTTGGCCCATGAAGACTTTTTCGTCTTGCGTGGAGCTGTAGAAATGAACCTCTGTTTGCCCCCCTGCCATATCCCACAAGCGGAAAGACTTAACCGTCTCGCCATCACAGATAAAACTATCAAGGTCGATTAGTTCGCGAGGTATGGAACCCGATCCAATTTCATTGCGGCGACGGGCGTTAGATGTTCCCAGCAACTCCTTTTGCAGCACCTTGCGCGTTGCGTCGGTTGATATCCCGATAGCCCACATGATGCGGGTGTCATCATCAGCACGCCCACAGCGGAAGCCGGGCCACCATGCCGGATACATGGCTGTTGCCTGATAAGCGAACTCCACAGCCTCGCAATATGTTTTGCCAATCTGATTGGCGGCAGACAGATAGCGCAGCAGGTACTGCGAGCCGGAGCGATACCATTTCATCTGGTACGGATAGGGCTCGAAGAAATCCAGCTTATAGAATCGGTTGAAGTGCGCAGCCTGTCGCAGGATGTGGACGTGTTCGCGCATCTTCGCCTTGCCCTGAGAGACAATCATCGAGGCAATGCGGCGAACGCGGTCACGATATTCGCGGGTTGTGAACTCCGGGCGCTCAGTCATTGCTCACGCCCTTCATCACTTCGCGCTCAAGAGCATCAAGCTCCGAATCGGTGAGGTGCGCGTCAACATGCGATCCCAGCTCAGAACGGGATTTTTCTGCCAGTGTTGGGGCGAGAGAAATCAGGCGGGTTGCGGTTGTGGCTAGGTTGGCAAACGCAGTGCTTTTAATGCCGTCCTCTTCCATCTTGTCGAAGAGTCGGGTCATTAAGCCACCACGGGCAGCAAAGACAGCGACCTCGCCGTTAAGAACGGCGGCGCGGTTAGCCATTGCCTGCGTTTCAAGATAAGCCGCGTAACGCTCAAAGTGCTTTTGGGTTACGTTGCCTTTGCGGGGTGCAAATCCCAGCTTCCGCATTTCCCGAATGCGCTCTTTCTGCTCATCGGTTGCGGATTGCTTTGCTTCAGCTTTGCGGGCTTTGGCTTTTTGGATCTGCTGCTCTTTGCGAGCATGTGCAGGTTTACTACTCATCACCAGCTTCCGCTAGTGTGGCACTTTGCCGAGATTGACGCCGGACTAAGCCAGCGGAGGTCTGTAGCGACCTACATAAAAAATATTTCAGCCAACGCAGCAGAACTGCGCAAATCCCAATTCACATGCCTGGAGAAATGGGAGTAGGCAAACAGCAGTGACAAAGGTTTAGCTCATAACGAGGTAAACCAATGCCACTTAACTCTCTGAAAACATGCCTTAGGGAGGTTCCGTTCAGCGAGGTTTCCAGCCCAAAACAGCGACCAGGCGTGCCAGTTGGGTAACGCAACGTTCAGGCTTATCCTGTCAGCCCTGCCCGGTGTGCGCCTATCGCGGAGCCTATTCCCGCAACTCAATGCGCGAGGCTCTCCAGCCAGATAACGAGTCACCGATGGGGTGTGGCGATCCAGATACCCCATTTCCCTTGCCCACACCTCTGCAACCTGACCGTGACAGCCTCAACGCGGATGTAGGCTCTACAGCAAGCACAGCCCACAAGGTGGAACTGCTAGCCCGTGCAGCAAGCGCAATCTCTTGCGCTCCCTTTTAGGATAAAACGATATTCATCACTTTTGTCAACATTGGTTGGGCGGGGATTTTTCTAACTGGCGGGTATTTTTATGTAATTCTGGACGTTCTAAAATGGAAAAAACCATTCCCCAAAATATATTCTATGCCCCTGAAAAGGCGGGATAATTTATTTTCATGAGATAGCACAAAGCCACCAACAAGTAAGGTGGTATGCATATGATTTAAAAGAAAAATATTCGCAAGAAACACCACTAAAACACTGGCATGGTGTGGTTCCTGCATTCGTTTATGAGAAAATTCGCGGCCCGCATCATATAGCATGTGCTGCAAATTTACATCCCCACATTTTGCGCTACATTTTTCTCACCTCAAACAGATACACTCACTACATTTGCTGCAATAACAGACGTTCCGCCTGGGGTCATTTGGGCGAAGCCCGAAAAAGTGCGATAATAAAATCAATTGCTCGAAAGAACAGGACTGAGATGACGCATTTACCTAAATTTTCCGCCGCGCTCCTCCACCCGCGTTACTGGTTAACCTGGCTGGGCGTCGGCCTGTTGTGGCTACTGGTTCAACTTCCTTATCCGATCCTCTACCGACTCGGTACGTCCCTTGGCCGTCTTTCGTTGCGTCTGATGAAACGGCGTTCACAGATTGCCTACCGTAATCTCGAACTGTGCTTTCCCAATATGGACGAAAAAACGCGTCATGACTGGGTAGTCAAAAACTTTGAGTCTGTTGGCATGGGTTTGATGGAAACCGGCATGGCGTGGTTCTGGTCCGACAAACGGATGGCTCGCTGGAGTGATTCCACCGGCGTGGAACATATCCGTGCACTGGAAGCCGAGAAAAAAGGCATTCTGCTGATCGGTATTCACTTCCTGACGCTAGAAATCGGCGCCCGCATGTTTGGCCTGCACGCGTCTCCGGGGATTGGCGTGTATCGCCCGAATGATAATCCGGTTATCGACCTGGTGCAGACCTGGGGACGCATGCGCTCCAACAAAGACATGCTCGATCGCAAAGATTTAAAGGGCATGATCCGCGCTTTGAAAAACGGTGAAGTCATCTGGTATGCGCCCGATCACGATTACGGCCCTCAGGGCAGCGTGTTTGTGCCGCTGTTCGGCGTCGACAAAGCGGCAACCACTTCCGGGACTTACACTCTGACGCGCATGTCGAAAGCCTGCATTGTACCTTTCGTGCCGCGTCGTAAGCCGGGTGGCAAAGGTTATGAATTGGTGATTCTCGAGCCTGAGTGCGCCCCGCCGTTGGACGATGCCGAAACCACCGCCGCGTGGATGAACAAAGTGATTGAACAATGCATTTTGATGGCGCCCGAGCAGTACATGTGGCTGCATCGCCGTTTCAAAACGCGTCCGGAAGGCACCCCTTCCCGCTATTGACCCTTACCCGCCGGGAGCGCTGCGGTTACCCGGCCTGTTTTTTCTTTCCTGGTTTCGTCGTCGTTGATTGCAGTCGTGATTTAGCGAGCGCATAATTAGCCTGCTTATCACTTCATTTTGAACGACCCTAGCGTCACTACGCGGAACCCTATGCTTTCCTCAGATGCCCCCATAAGCTGGAAACGGAATCTCACCATCGCCTGGATCGGCTGCTTTCTTACCGGCGCGGCCTTCAGCCTGGTCATGCCTTTCCTGCCGCTATACGTCGAACAACTCGGCGTCACCGGACACAGCGCGCTAAATATGTGGTCCGGACTGGTATTCAGCATCACCTTTCTGTTTTCCGCTATCGCCTCACCGTTTTGGGGAGGACTGGCAGACCGTAAAGGTCGAAAAATCATGCTGCTACGCTCTGCGCTCGGCATGGCGATTGTGATGGTGCTGATGGGCTTCGCGCAGAATATCTGGCAGTTTCTGGTTCTGCGCGCGCTGTTGGGTCTGCTCGGCGGTTTTGTGCCGAACGCCAATGCGCTGATCGCCACTCAAATCCCTCGCAATAAAAGCGGCTGGGCGCTGGGGACGCTTTCCACCGGGGCGGTGAGCGGCGCGCTACTTGGCCCTTTAGCGGGCGGCCTGATGGCAGACACCTACGGCCTGCGTCCGGTGTTCTTTATGACTGCCAGCGTACTGTTTTTGTGCTTCCTGCTGACACTTTTACTTATCCGCGAGCAGTTCGAGCCGGTGCCGAAAAAAGAGATGCTGCACGCCAGAGACGTTCTTTCCTCGCTGAAAAGTCCGAAGCTGGTGCTAAGCCTGTTTATCACCACCATGATTATCCAGGTGGCGACCGGTTCCATCGCCCCCATTTTGACGCTGTATGTACGAGAGCTGGCGGGTAACGTCAGCAATATCGCGTTTATCAGCGGGATGATTGCCTCGGTACCCGGCGTTGCCGCGCTGATCAGCGCCCCTCGCCTGGGCAAGCTGGGCGATAGAATCGGGCCAGAAAAAATCCTGATTGCGGCGCTGATCATCTCCGTTCTGCTGTTAATCCCGATGTCATTTGTGCAAACCCCCTGGCAGCTTGGCCTGCTGCGCTTTCTGCTCGGTGCTGCCGACGGGGCGCTGCTGCCCGCGGTTCAGACACTGCTGGTGTACAATTCCACCAACCAAATTGCCGGACGCATTTTCAGCTATAACCAGTCATTCCGCGATATCGGTAACGTCACCGGGCCACTGATTGGCGCCTCGGTTTCGGCGAGCTACGGTTTTCGCACAGTGTTCCTGGTGACCGCGAGTGTGGTCATGTTCAACGCCATTTACACTGGCCTGAGTATGCGCCGTACACGACAGGCTGCCCTCGCCTCAGTGCAGAATGAAAGTGAAGACTCGTCTGCGGTGAATTAATCCATCAGGATGATTTTTCGTCTGACGTTCTTGCTTAATCTAAACTTCGTCTATTCTTTTCCTGAAAACCACGTCAAACCGCAGGGAGAATGAGATGACTATGTACGCCACGCTCGACGAAGCTATTGATGCGGCTCGTGAAGAGTTCGTTGCCAGCAGCCCCAATCCGGGAGAGGAAGAACTCAGTGTTCAGCAGCTCAACTTACAGAAATACATCCTGCAGGATGGCGATATTATGTGGCAGGCCGAATTCTTTGCCACTGAAGGCGAAGAAGGCGAATGCCTGCCGATGGTGAGCGGAGAAGGTGCGCAAAGCGTCTTTGACGGCGATTTCGACGAGATTGAGCTGACTCAGGAGTGGATTGAAGAAAATACGCTCCACGAGTGGGATGAGGGCGAATTTCAGCTCGAACCGCCTCTGGACACCGAAGAGGGCCAGACGGCAGCCGACGAGTGGGATGAACGCTAGTTACTCGTAAGGGCCATGGTTCGCGTCGATGGGTAACAGCAATGTATCGAAGACCAGCGAGAACGGCAGATCGAGGATGGTGATGTAACGCCATGCGGAATCTCTGACGTCCCACTGCACGCCGGGATAGTACTGATTTCCGTGCCCCTGGCCCGGAATGGTCCGACTGATAATGCTGCCGCAGCCGCTCAGCGCGAGCGCCATCAGGCACACTGCCAGGATCCTCACCGCGTTTCTGTTCATCAAAACCTCATTAAAAAAATACCGGTCAATCGACCGGTATTTTATTTTCAAACGCGTTACCGCGGAAGTTACTTCGCTTTAATCGCCGTAGGATTCAGCGTTATTTCCGCGTAATTGTTCACCCACGAAGAGTATCTCTCCGGCGAAGACCACACGCGATAGTGCATGCGCGCCATGGTCACCGGATCGCTCAGCAGCACCAGGCGGCGGTCGCGATTCAGTTTGTCCGGCGTTTCGTTCAGCGCCTGCTCAACGTGACGGTCGCGGGCAATTTCTTGCACTTTACTGTCACGGTGACGCGCGGTCGCCATCGCTATTGCCAGGGCGTTAAACGACGGGTTAAATACCGCGTGCATAAAGCCATTGTCCAGCGAACGGGTACGGTTCAGCACCACGTACTTGTCGGTATCTTTCAGAACCTGCGGCGGGGAATACTCTTCCGGGATCAGGAACAGCTTCCAGCGTTTGGTACGCAGACCGACGGTCGCACGGCTGGAAATCACCGACACGAACGGCGACAGGATCAGCGAGAAGACAATCGGTGCCAGCCAGAACAGGAAACGCAAGTCCAGCCACGCCATACCGGCGGCCCACACCAGACCCAGCAGCAGCTGAGAACCGTGGCGCATGAAGGCTTCACCCCATGGGGTTGAGTCATCATCACGCTGTGGTGAATTCCATACCACTTCCCAGCCAAGGAACGCACTGACCACAAACACGGTGTGGAACAGCATACGTACCGGGGCCAGCAACACTGAGAACAATACTTCCAGCAGCAGGGAAAGGGTCACGCGGCAGAAACCGCCAAACTCTTTCGATCCTTTGCACCAGATGAGGATGATACTCAGCAGCTTAGGCAGGAACAGCAGCACCATAGTGGACGCAAACAGCGCGATAGCGAGTTCCGGACGCCACTGTGGCCACACCGGGAACAGCTGACGCGGCTGCAGGAAGTACTGCGGCTCGGTGAGCGCATGAACCACCTGGAGCGCCGTCGACAACGCCAGGAACATAAACCACAGCGGCGCAGACAGGTATGACATTACCCCCGTCAGGAACACCGCACGGTGTACCGGGTGCATGCCTTTTACGAGGAACAGACGGAAGTTCATTAGGTTCCCGTGACACCAGCGACGGTCACGTTTCAGTTCGTCCAGCAGGTTTGGCGGCAGCTCTTCATACGAACCTGGCAAGTCATAGGCAATCCACACGCCCCATCCTGCACGACGCATCAGCGCCGCTTCCACGAAGTCGTGGGAGAGGATAGAACCGGCAAACGAACCTTCGCCCGGCAATGGTGCCAGCGCACAGTGCTCAATGAACGGCTTCACGCGGATAATGGCATTATGACCCCAGTAGTGGGATTCACCCAACTGCCAGAAGTGCAGACCAGCGGTAAACAGCGGGCCGTAAACGCGGGTCGCAAACTGTTGGCAACGCGCATACAGCGTGTCCATGCCAGAAGCTTTTGGCGAAGACTGGATGATCCCGGCGTTCGGGTTCGCTTCCATCAGACGCACCAGGCCACACAGACAGTCACCGGTCATGACGGAGTCAGCGTCCAGCACCACCATGTAGCTGTACTGATTGCCCCAACGACGGCAGAAGTCATCGATGTTGCCGCTTTTACGCTTCACACGACGACGACGACGACGGTAGAAAATCTGCCCTTCGCCCTGCACTTCTGCAATCAGCTCCATCCACGCTTTCTGCTCACGCATACAGATATCAGGGTCATAACTGTCACTGAGCACGTACACGTCGAAATGCTTGTGGTTACCGGTGGCTTTCACCGATTCCCAGGTCGCTCGCAGGCCTGCAAATACGCGGTCTACGTCTTCGTTACAGATAGGCATGATAAGCGCGGTGCGATGTTCAGGATTCAGCGCTTCGTCACCGACGGTTGACGCTGAAATACTGTATTTATCGCGGCCAATCAGCAGTTGCAGGAAGCCCATTAAGGCGGTCCAGAAACCGGCGGAAACCCAACAGAACAGGATGGCGAAAAGGATGAGGATCCCCGTTTGCAGCACGTATGGCAGCAGCTGCATAAAGGAAACCAGCAGATCCTGGCCGCGCATGTCCATTGGGTTAACCAGCGCCCAGCCCTGATACGGCAGAATAGTTTTCATATACCAGGTTGCGACGACGGTTTGCGCCAGCGTCAGCAACAGCAGAATGTAACGACGGATAGTCCCGACGGTACGCCACTTGGTCTCATGCTCACGCTCTTCCTGAGTCAGGCGTGACAAATAACGCGGCTGAACCTCACGGCCCAGCATTCTGTCCCAGAAGCGACCAATCGGGTTGGTGCGCCATGGGTCCGGGAACATTGAAGAACGCGTCGCTTTTGGCATAGCCTCGAGCTGTGTGCGCCCTTCCGCGTCTTTGATTAACTGCCCTTCAGCCAGCGAATCCGGCCACGCCTGCTCCAGACGCGCTTTTACCGAACCGAGCGGTGAATCATCTTCACGCGTAATAGGGGTCTGTTCGGTATCCAGCGCCTGATGCAGAGCACGAAAATCAGTGGTCGGCAATGCGGTCTTCTCAATATCAGAGAGAGGCATTGCATCGATGTATTCGTTTATCTTATTCATTAGCAGGTAGCTGATAGCTCCAGGTTTCACTCAGCGTCTGATCGCCATTGACCAGGGCCGCACGCATGTCGGTCGTTTTCTTCACATCTTTGACTTTCACACGCATCGTCAGACGCCAGCCTTTTGTCATCGGGTTATAGCGAACATTGCTGTCCACGATTTCTCCGTTGTCACCAATACTGGTCTGGGCGGTAACCGGCGTATCCTGCGGCATCTTTTTCATGTCCGCACCGGTGTAGTCGACGACAAACGCGATAGTGCCATCGGGCTGACGAATGAGGTTCGACTGCTTCACATCACCTGTTGAACGACGTGTCTGCATCACATACGCGCTATCCGGTGCGTGCAGTTTGTCTTCGTCACGGCTGAAAGTGATGGTGTATTTGAAGTTCATCTCTTTGCCTGGGTCCGGCAGCTGATCCGGGGTCCAGTAAGCGACGATGTTATCGTTGGTTTCGTCGTTGGTTGGAATTTCCACCAGCTCGACTTTCCCTTTACCCCAGTCACCTTTCGGGGTAATCCACGCGCTTGGGCGCAGGTCATAACGATCGTCCAAATCCTCATAACGCGAGAACTGACGACCACGCTGCAACAGACCAAAGCCTTGCGGATTTTCGGTCGCGTAGCTGCTCACTGCGAGGTGTTTCGGGTTATTCAGCGGACGCCAAATCCATTCACCGTTACCGGCCAGAATAGACAGACCGTTAGAGTCATGCAGTTCAGGACGGAAATTGGTGGTCGGAGATGGCTGATTCGGCCCAAACAGGAACATGCTGGTCAGTGGTGCCACGCCCAGTTTGCCCACTTTATCGCGCAGGTAAACTTTAGACTGCACATCAACCACGGTATCGCGGCCAGGCATCACGACAAAGCGATAGGCGCCGGTCGCACGCGGGGAATCCAGCAGTGCATAAATAGTCAGACGTTTGTCGGTCGCTTTTGGACGCTCAATCCAGAACTCACGAAAACGCGGGAACTCTTCGCCGGATGGCAAAGCAGTATCAATGGCGAGGCCGCGGGCAGACAAGCCATAGGTTTGGCCCTGACCGAGAACGCGGAAATAGCTGGCTCCGAGCATGCTGACGATTTCGTCGTTTTTATCTTTGCTGTTGATCGGATACAGCACTTTAAACCCGGCAAAACCCAGATCCTTGACGGTGTCTTTATCATGCTGGACATTGCCAAAATTGAAGTAATCCGGGCTGTATTTGATTTTCTTCACCGACGTGGCCGTCACTTCATTAATGGCGACTGGCGTGTCGAAATACATCCCCTGATGGTAGAACTCAAGCTTGAACGGAGTCTTGACCTTGCTCCAGTAAGCTTTGTCGTGGTTAAACTGAATTTGCTGATAATCCGCGTATTTCATGTCGCGGAAAACGGAGGGCAGGTTACTTTTTGGCGCTTCGTAGCCCTTGCCGGCGAGCGATTTCGCTTCCTTCGCTACATCATCAATACTGAACGCCCATGCAGATGAAGTACACAGGGACAACATTATGGCTGCGCCTATCCAACGCAGTTTCATCATCTGTGGTTTATTTTTCATAAGTAGTAAGCACTTCCCCCTTTGTGTGCTTAAATCGATCCGATCCATTTTAATGGAAACTCAAGCAATCCGACAACATAATCCCCATTTTGTTCGGCTCGGTGGCCTATGGAATAAACAACGTTCCACACCGGTATGCACTTTGCGTGCTACTCCTAAAGACAGGTTCCCGGACTTCGTGTAGGGTTGCTCGAATTTAACTGTTATCGTACTGGCCGATAAGACGATTAGTCTGAGATTTCATTGATTTTATGAATAATACACCACCGCAACGCGAATATTTCCTCGACTCCATCCGCGCCTGGCTGATGCTGTTGGGTATCCCTTTCCATATCTCCCTGATTTATTCCAGCCACACCTGGCACGTCAACAGTGCTGAACCTTCGTGGTGGCTGACGCTGTTCAACGATTTTGTTCACTCATTCCGTATGCAGGTCTTTTTCGTCATTTCCGGCTATTTCTCGTACATGCTTTTTTTGCGCTATCCAATGAAGAAATGGTGGACGGTGCGCGTGGAGCGCGTCGGCATCCCGATGTTGACTGCCATTCCCCTGTTGACGCTGCCGCAATTTTTAATGCTTCAGCACGTTGAGGGAAAATCGGCGACCTGGCATACGCTGACCGGCTATCAAAAATTCAACACTCTGGCGTGGGAACTGGTGTCTCACCTGTGGTTCCTGTTGGTTCTGGTGGTGCTGACCACACTCGGGCTGGCGCTGTTCCATTGGATCAAAAAACGCCAGCAGGCCTCGATTATCGCGTTTTTCAATAACGTTTCCATGGGCCAGTTGACCGGGCTGTTCCTTGCACTGGGCATTGTGTACGCCATTATTCGCCGGACGCTGTTCATCGTGTATCCCCCGATACTCAGCGACGGTATCTTTAATTTCGTGGTGATGCAGACCCTGTTCTATCTGCCGTTCTTTATTCTTGGCGCGCAGGCGTTCGTGAATCCACGTCTGAAAGATTTGTTCACCACCCCGTCACCGTGGTGCATGGCCGGAGCGGCGCTCGGCTTTATCGCCTATCGCCTGAACCAGCAATACGGCTCTGGCGACGCCTGGATGTATGAAACCGAATACGTGATTACGATGGTATTGGGCCTGTGGATGGTGAACGTGGTGTTTGCGTTTGGCCACCGGATGTTGAATTTCAAATCCAGCCGCGTGACCTATTTTGTCAACGCCTCGCTGTTTATTTATCTGGTACACCATCCGCTGACCCTGCTGTACGGCGCGTGGATCACCCCGTACATCCACTCCAACCTGGTCGGCTTTATCACTGGTCTGGTGTTCGTTATCGGGATTGCAATTATCCTGTACGAAATTCATCTTCGCATTCCGCTGCTGCGTTTCCTGTTCTCAGGCAAACCGCAGACGTCGCCGAACAAAACTCAGCCTTCCGCACAGTAATAGAAACGGGCCGCACAGAGGCGGCCCGATTACAACAACCACTCCACCGGCAACACATACGCTATCAGCACTAAAATACGCTGCCAGATTTTGGCCTGAGGCTCTTTGCGTAACTCGGTTTCCTGCCCGTCTTCCCTGTCTATCCAGTGAATTTTTCCCCATCGCGTTAGCTTGAGTTTCCAGGCGGCGTCGCGCTGACTTTTCAGAAAACGATGGTGAATGCGCTGGGCGAGATGCTCGCTGTCGATAACCAGCCCCATTTCGGTATTGAGCAGCGCCGAACGCGGGTCGAAATTAAACGAGCCGATAAACACTTTTTTTCCATCAATACTGAAGGTTTTGGCGTGCAGACTGGAGCCGGAGTTACCGGTCAAACCGCGGTCGCGGATGCCTGGCCGTGGATGTTGCGTCGGTTTCAGCTCGTAAAGTTCGACGCCGTGACGAAGCAACTTCTTACGCCAGCGCGCATAACCCGCGTGAACCACCGCCACATCATTCGCCGCCAGGGAGTTAGTCAGAATCGCGACTTTCACCCCTTTGCGCACCAGCTGCAGAATTTGCGCCACACCCGCGCGGCCCGGCACAAAATAAGAAGAGATAATATCGATATTCGATTCGGGCGTACCCATCGCGCGGCGTAATCGTTCAGGCAGCAAACTGCGCGGGGCAGCTCTCCCCTCCCCTTTGCGCGGATCGTCGCTGAGCAGTTTGGTTTGCGCGTGGATAAAAGATAAATCCCCCTGCGACATGCGCCGGGCAATTTCGGTTGTCGCCAGTTTTTCCAGATAGCGATCAGCGGCAATCTGCTGTTCATCGGAAAATGCCGGCAAAGACGGCTTTACCCTTGGCGTATTGTCCGATGGAAGCACCTGTTGTAGGGTTGCCACTGATTCACACTGCCAGTAGCGCTCGAAATCCCGTTCCACTTCTGCGACAACGTGCCCTGTCGCCAGCACGTCAAGATCGGTAAACAAGGGTTCTTCACCGATACCGAAATAGGCATCGCCCACGTTGCGCCCACCGATGATGGTCGCCAGACAGTCCGCACTAAAACTTTTGTTATGCATCCGGCGGTTGAGACGCGCAAAATCGGTCAGATAACCCAGCATCCGCAGAGTACGAAATGAAAAGGGGTTGAACAGCCGCACGTCAATATTGGGGTGCGCATCCAGTATTTTGAGCGTGTCGTCCAGCCCGCTGGTGTTATTGTCATCCAATAATAATCGTACCTTCACGCCCCGGTCTGCGGCGTCCATCAGTGCCTGAAACAACAATCGGCCGGAGACGTCGTCTTCCCAGATATAGTACTGCACATCGAGGGTGCGCTCTGCCAGGGCAGCAAGTTGATAGCGCGCCGCAAAAGCTTCAAGACTGTCTTCGAGCGTGTGGATCCCACAAACTGTTGCCGAGGCGTTCTCTGAAGAAGCCAGCGCCTGGTGCAGGCGGGTGTCAGTTTCCCTGCTGGCTAAGTAATCGTGCATATAGATGTGCACTGTCCTCATCAAAGCAAACGAAAGTTACCTGTTCAGGTAACGCGTGGCTGGCAAGCCAGCGATCGACGGTCGTAAACGCAATCGCCGCCGCAGCAGCTTTAGGATAACCGTAAACGCCGGTACTGATAGCGGGAAAAGCCAGGGTGCGATAACCGTTGGCTTCCGCCAACTGTAGGCTGTTACGGTAAGCGTCTTCCAGCAACGCAGCTTCGTGCTGTTCCCCACCGTGCCACACCGGCCCGACGGCGTGGATAACCGCTTTAGCATTTAGATTACCGGCCTCGGTTATCACCGCGTGACCAGCGGGACACTCCCCTTGCTGCTGGCGCACTTTTTTGCAGGCTTCCAGTAATGCCGGGCCTGCAGCCCGATGAATGGCCCCGTCCACACCCCCACCCCCCAGTAACGACGGATTGGCGGCGTTGACGATAACATCGACATCGAGGGTAGTGATATCGGCCTGAAGGATTTGGATCCGCGCGTTCATAAATTTCTCCTGCCGAACGTTCACTTAAGTTCAAGTTTAGTCAAAAGCAGGAGAAAGCGTTTATCCGTAAAGAGGTTAACGGTAAGCGATGGTGACGACACCGAGTGTTTTCTGAGGATTAATATAGCGCATGCTAACGGTTGCCGCCTCGTTATTCACGACGTGCCCCGTAGCGGCCTGCTGGAAAGAAATAGCAGAAGTTTGCACCTGCCCTGCACGATGGCAGCTCATGGAAATATGCTGAGAACCGGTAGAAATGTTGCAAGGATCTTCGACAATCGACCCGACAAAATGAATGACGCCACCCTGGGCCTGAGAGGTCGTGGACATTGCGACGCCAGAGAACAATGCCGACGACAGACAGGCAACAGCACACAGCTGTTGAGTTAAGGTTTTCATCGCGTAGCTCCGTGGAATGTAATCATCCCTGAGAGTGAGTTATGCACACGCTGCCCCGCACCGTGCGTACTTCAACAACACGACACTGCAAACCCTTAACGTAAAAGTAATCATCACTGTGAATTAACGCCAATCAATCTGTTAAAAATAGGGCGCTGCTAGGTCCTTTCCCCATTGGGCCATTGCGCCGAAAGATGCAAAGCCTGCCCATCCGTTAGCGTGACAACGACTTTTACCGTGTCGTTCTGGGTAATATTTAACTGCATCCTCGAGAGATCAATCGGCTGATTAGCGGGCAAACTTACCGTTTTACTCTGCTGAATGTTGCTGGTCCCGCCTTGTCCCTCACGCATCGTCTGGATACTCACCCGGCACTGGCACGGCTCTGTCACAGTGACCTGCGGCGTAATGGTGTACATTTCCCCTTGATGGGTCACATTAAAAGCGATGCTATTGGTGAGAGCGACCGCAATAAGCAAACTGTTCATGACATCCTCCAATAAAAAAACAGGGCACAGGCCCTGTTTTTTATATAGTGCGAAAACCAGATTAATGCTGGTAAACGTTTGCCCAGTTAGCAGAGCCGTTCTGAGTCACGTTAACAATGGAACTGTCAGCGGTCTGATTCACGTTGGCAGAGTTACCCGCCCCCCAGCCGTAAAGGTTGTTCTGGCTAACGTTAATGGTGGAGTTATCACCGGTTTGCAGGTTGCTTGAGCTGTTGCTAAAGCCAACCTGTGACACGTTGATATCACTGTTGTAGGCACTGCTTTGTGTTGCAGTTGCCAGGTTGTTCAGACCTTTCTGTGAGATGTTCACATCTGCGTATTTGGACCCACTTTGATCCACGCTGGCGCCGTTATTACCGCCTTCCTGATAAATATTCACAGTTTCATTACTGGAATTAACTTGTGGCAGACCACCACCACCACCAGGACCACCACCACCAGGGCCACCAGCAAATGCTGTACCAGAAACAAGAACCATTGCAATCATAGACATTTTAATATTCATAAAACCCCCATTGGCTTGATTAGGTTTCGTCTTATAACCATTAACGTGTTAATACACGAACGGCCATTTGCGACGAGTTTTGCACAATAACTGTTTTAGTACCTACGGACTGCTGCTGTGAAATACTGGCCTGATTACCCGAACCTCTCTGAATAATAATGCCTGTATTCCCATAGCCTGATTGGCTAATATCTGCATCATTACTACTTCCGGCCTGATCTACATAGGCCAGATTGTACCCACCGGATTGAGAAACATCAGCCTGATTGCCATTACCTCGTTGAGAAACAACGGCTATTTGATGATTTCCATCCTGTTGAGCATTCGCGCCATTCCCATTACCTCGCTGAGCAACAACTGCTGTTTCATTAGCAAGATTAGAGTTAAGGCCATTGGCGACCAGATTATATTCTGGACTTGCCAGATCATAACCCGATGCAGCTACTAATCCAGGTATCGCCAGCAGTGTTAACGACAGAAAATACACTTTCTTGTTCATGTTCCACCCGCTTGAATCCTGGCTATTTCTGTTGCTGTTAAATAACGCCGACGTTGTTGTTAATGCGACGTTACGATGAACAGTATGTTACTGACCAAAATTAAATGGTGTCACCCGCAAGGTTGATTTTAAATTTTTCGGATCATTCCTAAGCATTAGAATTACGCTATGTCCCCGTCTTTAAATATGATTATTTGTGTTTCTATTATCAGAACATATCTAAAAAAACGGATAATCTTATAAATCAAGGTGTTTAGCGCGTCAGGAAAAAACCAACCGCGAAGATCAGGATCGCGATCTCATTTGACCAAAATTTTCTAAAGATAAAAGCGTTACAAACTTATGTATTATTTGGATGAGAATAGTCCAAACGACCACAATAATATATCAGTTATATATTAATGAGTTATGTCATTTGTGTGACTTATTAAGTTGCTTACATTTTATTTACGTGTACAACTTTATCATCACTTCTAAATGATTAACGAACCAGATATTTACATTTTAATATTCTGACTTACATTTTGTTACAGTGTTTGATCTTGCTTAAAATTTAGCAATGACTAGATTGAACACTGAACTACCTAATATTGTTTTATTGACTTTTTACCCTCCTTAGGGTTTTCGACAATACGTATACACAGCAATGCAGCCTCAATCAGTACTTCTGGAACCCCGTATTTTTACGGGGAAAACTGATAGCTGCTATAAAACGTTGGAGTTTCATCATGTTAAATGAAGTCCATAGTTTAGGCAGTACGCTTGTACTTGTAACAAAGCCGTCCTTACAAGCAAGCGCGCTTTTACAATATTTAAAATCGACTCTGGATATCTCAGGAAAAGTACAAAATATTCATCGTATTATGGAAGAAACGTTGCCTGACAGCATCATGATCTTCGATATGATGGAAGCGGATAAAAGGCTGATCACTCACTGGCAGGAAAATTTAGGCCGGAAAAACAACGGGATGAAACTGGTATTACTCAACACACCCGAGGAATACCCTTTCAAGGACATAGAAAACTGGCCGCACATCAACGGTGTCTTTTATAACAATGAAACTGAATCACGTTTGATCGAAGGATTAAACATGATCATGCATGGCGATTGTTACTTTTCGCATAAGCTCGCCAGCTATTTGATTACGCACTCAGGTAACTACCGTTACAACAATGCAGAAAGTGCAATGCTGACGCAGCGTGAACGGGAGATTCTGAATAAACTGCGGGTCGGCTCTTCCAACGTGGAAATTGCCCGCTCGTTGTTCATTAGCGAAAACACCGTAAAAACACATCTCTATAATCTTTTCAAGAAGTTAGCCGTAAAAAACCGGACTCAGGCCGTCTCCTGGGCCAATGATAATCTCAGGCGTTAAGTTAACAGGCAGACACCATGAAACGTTCCCTGTGCTGGCTTGCAGCTGCAAACCTGCTGCTGCTTGCGCCCTCTCTGCATGCCGGAGAGGTGGAGATACCGGGTATCGTGGCCGATCACACCGTATCGTCGGTAGGGCACGATTTTTATCGTTCCTTTACCGATAAATGGGCCAGTACTACCCGAGAGAATATATCCATTAATGAAAGGCCCAGTGCACGCTGGGGGAGTTGGATAACAATAACTGTTAATCAGGATATTTTATTTCAGACCTTTTTATTCCCGATAAGACGGGAGTTTGATAAGACCGTAGACGCAGCTGTACAAATTACTCAAGAAGGTATCAATAAACGCCAAATCGACCAGGCCTTATTAAAAACGGACGATTTAGCACACGACGAATTTTAAACATAGAGGGTGGAGGCAATCATGCGTATCGCCTGTACTGTCGCTTTGCTCGCTTTTATTACACCAGCAAGTTGGGCCGGTAATATGGTTTTCCAGTTCGTAAACCCTAACTTCGGTGGAAACCCGAATAACGGCGCTTTTTTGCTAAATGAAGCCCAGGCGCAGAACTCGTATAAAGCACCTGGTGGGAGTGACGATTTTGGTTATACCGCGCCGTCGGCGTTAGATAACTTCACGTCAGCTATCCAGTCACAATTATTAAGTGGCCTGTTGGGTAACGTTGCTACCGGGAAACCGGGTCGCCTCGTCACTAATGACTTTATTGTCGATATACAAAACAGCAATGGCCTGCTCACGCTTAACGTGACCGACAGAAGTACGGGGAAAACCTCGACTATCCAGGTCTCCGGAGTGCAACAGACGTCTACGAGTGACCAATAGTCACAGACCCGTACAGGAAAATAATCATGAAGCGTTTATTTATACTTCTGGTGGTCGTCCTACTCAGTGGCTGTCTGACCGCCCCGCCGAAAGAGGCGGCAAAACCGACGTTAATGCCACGGGCGCAAAGCTATCGTGACCTGACGCACCTGCCTTCTCCGCAGGGCAAGCTGTACGTTTCTGTCTACAACATTCAGGATGAAACCGGGCAATTTAAACCTTATCCGGCGAGTAACTTCTCAACGGCGGTACCGCAAAGTGCGACGGCGATGCTGGTGACGGCATTGAAAGATTCCAAATGGTTCATTCCGCTGGAACGTCAGGGATTACAAAACCTGCTTAATGAACGAAAAATCATTCGGGCAGCGCAGGAAAATGGCACCGTCGGCGTAAATAACCAGGCACCATTACAATCGTTAAGTTCTGCGAACGTCATTATTGAAGGATCGATTATCGGTTATGAAAGTAACGTGAAATCCGGCGGTGTTGGCGCGCGTTATTTTGGTATCGGTGGCGACACACAATATCAACTTGACCAGATTGCCGTTAACCTGCGCGTGATTAACGTCAGTACCGGTGAAGTCCTTTCCTCTGTGAATACCAGCAAGACCATATTGTCTTATGAAGTTCAGGCCGGGGTGTTCCGCTTTATTGACTACCAGCGTCTGCTGGAAGGCGAAATTGGGTATACCTCGAATGAACCGGTCATGTTGTGTCTGATGTCAGCGATTGAAACCGGCGTTATTTATCTGATTAACGATGGGATCGATCGTGGCCTGTGGAACCTGCAAAGTTCTTCAGAAACCAATAACCCGATTCTCGCAAAATACCGTGATATGGCTTCACCGCCGGAATCCTGATTCTGGTTCAGACAAAAAAAGCGTAGCCCCGAGGCTACGCTTTTTTTGTTTCTTGTTCGACGATTATTGCTTCACGGCGTTATCCGGTGCCTGCCGTCTGGCACTTCTTGCTGCCAGCCATAACCCGCTATTTTTCATCGCGTAGCCAAATATCAGCCCTACCAGCAGCGACGGCACCACCAGCTTCCAGTCGCCCTGCCCTGCAAACGTGGCACAAGCCCCGATGAACGTGCCCGGCACAAAAGACAGCAACAGCTGTTTGGCCTGCAGGCACATCAGGAACGCCACCACACCGGTCATGACATAGCCGAAGATTTCCAGATGCGGCGCCAGCGCGCTGCCATGGATAATCACCAGCGCCCATACCACACCGCTCAAGACGGTGGCGGTTGCGATGGCGAGACCTTTCAGCCCACCTTGCGGACAGGCAAAGTAAGCGGTACAGCCGAGGAAACCCGCCCAGCTGAGCAGGCCGAGAGACACGGCTACCCATCCCCAGAGTCCGGAGAGAATGCCTGTTGTCAGTGCGAGAGAGAGAAGTATGTTCATGCCGCGCATCATAGCAGATACGCGGTTTCCAGATGAGATCACGAGCACAAAATTTGCAACGGATGATGTATCGTTACATTTTATATGTGATTAAGATCACATATCACTGTTCGCTACTTTCTTCGATCTCATCCCACATCGCTGAGATTGCCTCGCGAGTGATAGTCGACTGCGTGCGCCAGAATGGCGTCGTGGCGTGCGCTTCAACTTTCCCGAGGAATGTCCCGACCCACGGCAGCAGATAGTCCGTGAACAGCGTATCGACCGCTTCACTTTCATCATCCGCGGAATTGTCTTCCAGCCAGGACGCCGCCAACAACAACGTGCCGATATGGTCGGCAGGCGTGTCGCTCAGCGGCATGCCGCGTGAGGACAGGAAGCTGCGCACTTCAGCCTCGGTCGCGCCTTCAACCCATGCGCTGCGGTACGGAGAAACGCTGCACTCGTCGCCAACAAACAGTGCATTGTAGTCTGCGGAGATTTGTTGCATATCGCAGCTCTTTTGCAGGCGCTCCAGCAGCTCATCCTGTTCCAGCGGCCAGCTCGCCGCCAGTTTGCCATCACGAATGAGGTTAAACAGCGGGACCAGCAGCGGGTCCTGCGGCTGGCGATAGTACAATGAGCCCAGAACGCGGCAGAGGATTGAAAACTCGTTCATTCAATTATTCCATTCAGAGAATTACAGTTCAGCAAATTCGGCTATCGGCGGCACGCCGCGCGATTCGAGGAAATCCAGGAAACGGCGCGGCGTAACGTTAAGAATACGGTCTTCCGGGAACTCGACAGCGTCGAGAATCTTACGGCATTCGGTAAAATTGCCCAGCGTAAACGCGGTGTGGGAGTCAGAACCTAACGCCACCCAGCCCCCAGCGTCACGCACCGCCGCGGCTACGGCCCGACAGTTATCTTCGCTGCCCGGACGAGATGAAACAAACGAGGAGTTGTTAATTTCCAGCGCGACATGGTGCTTCGCCGCCGCTTCCGCCACGGCGTTGATATCAATCGGAAACTTCGGGTTCCCCGGATGACTAATCATGTGGACATTGCCGCTGGCGATAGCGGCAATCATCGCTTCGGTGTGCGTGGCTTTATCCTGCGGCGGGAAAACCGGCTCATGGAAACCGGCAATGATGAAATCCAGCGACGTCAGCATTGGGCCGGTGCAGTCAATTTCGCCGAGCGTGTTTTTAATGTTGGATTCGATCCCACGCAGAATACCCACGCCATCAACCATTCGCGGCCAGATACGCATATTCACGAAATGCCAATAGTGCGGGGCATCGGCCATATCTGGACCGTGATCGGTAATGGCAAACAGTTTGATCCCTTTACGTTTCGCTTCGGCGATATAGTCATGAAGGGTGCTGTAAGCGTGGGTGCTGGCGACGGTGTGCATATGCAGGTCAACAGGATACATCACATTCTCCTCTTTCTTTATATGTCCAAGCATAGCAGGAATGGGCGGCCTTTATTAGCGAAAAACCCGGCATTGCCGGGTTGAACTCAGTATCCGCGGGCCCTGTCGACCTGCCTAGTGACCGTCTCTCCGCGCTCCAGGCCGGTGATGGTTTTACCGATATAGGCAATGGCTTCCTGCGGTCGGGTAACCGCCGCAATGTGCGGCGTCATGGCCACGCGAGGATGGCGCCACAGCGGGCTTTCCACCGGCAATGGTTCACGGCTGAACACGTCGAGCATCGCACCCTTTAACTTGCCATTTTCCAGCGCGCGCAACAGTTCATCTTCATTGACATGTACACCGCGTGCGAGGTTCAGCAGATAGCTCTTATCCTGCAATTGATTGAGCAGCGCATGATTGATGATGCCGACCGTTTCCGCCGTGTTCGGCAGCAGGTTAATCAGCACGCGCGTTTCACGCAGGAAATCACCCATTTCACTTTCACCCGCGAAGCTCTGCACATTCGGCCAGTCTTTATGGCTGCGGCTCCAGACGCGCACCGGGAATCCCCAGGCCAGAAGGCTTTCCGCCACTTTACTGCCGAGCACACCCGCGCCCATAATGCCAATAGTGAACTCTTCACGGGTAAATTCTGGCAGCGGCTCCCAGCGCGTCTCCTGCTTGAGCGCCTGATAATCATCAAAGCGACGGAACCAGTGCAGCACCTGGCTGACGGCGTACTCCTGCATCTGCAAGCCCATGCCGGTGTCTTCGAGGCGGAACAGCGGAATGGAAAGTGGTAGCATCTCCGGGTGTTCTCGCAACTTACTGAGAATGGAATCGACGCCTGCGCCCAGCGCAAAGACGGCTTTCAGCTCACGACCTTGCAGCATTTCAACCGGCGGGTGCCACACCAGCGCGTAATCGGCGGGCTCATTGTCACCGCTTTTCCACTCACGGACGCGGGCGCCCGGCAGTTGTTTTTCCAGCGCGGCGATCCACCACTGGGTGTCGAAGGTGGGATGGTAAAAAATAATCTCCATACTGCTCTCCTTTATATACTGCGCCTTTCTTATGCAGGTCTGCGGCGCGTCGATTTCGTGTTGTTTTATATTGGTTTGTCAGCATAGCAAATTTTTGCAGCCTGTCGGCGGAAAGGCGAATGCTGAGAAAAAAAGCGAATCGCGGTTATTACGAAAGCAGGTTGGACGAAGTTTGTCTTATTGGACGTTTTTTTGAAAAAGTTGATTGACGTAAGTTACGCTTTTCCCTACATTAGCGCCCGTCCCAGCAGCGTTGGGACGACAATATGGTGAGGTGTCCGAGTGGCTGAAGGAGCACGCCTGGAAAGTGTGTATACGGCAACGTATCGGGGGTTCGAATCCCCCCCTCACCGCCATATTTGAAGAAGAGCTCGTACGAAAGTACGAGCTTTTTTTTCGTCTGCAGTTTGCAAGGCCGCAATAACGTCATTGCGGCCTTGCATGCCTGTGCGGAAAACACATTTCCGTCGCTCAGGTCAATCCTTTTGCCCCGCCGTAATTTCATCTATTGCCTGAGGATCCAGGCGGATTTCAGCGGCGCGACGATGCGCCTGCATCCCCTCGGTTCGACTCTGACGCACCGCAGGTGCTGCAATGGCAGCAACTCCGTGGTCATCTATCCATTGATGGGTGCAAATCTTCACATAAGCACCGACCCAAAGTCCGCCGGTGTAACGCGCTGCCGCCATGGTTGGCAGCGTATGATTGGTGCCACAGCATTTGTCCGAAAACACCACGCTGGCGTTTTGTCCAATGAACAGCGAACCATAATTACGGATCTTACTGGCGGTGCCATGCGGGTCGCGAGTGTGGACCTGCAGGTGCTCTGTCGCGATATGATCGGCCCAGGTAATCAGCTGCTCTTCATCTTTGCAAATCACGATTTCGCCCTGCCGTTTCCAGGCCTCACCCGCAGTGACTGCCGTTGGCAGGTTCAGCAACTGCCGTTCAATTTCAGCCAGGGTTTGCTGCGCAACGCGCTCACTGGTAGTGGCCAGGCCGACACGGGTGTGAACATCATGTTCTGCCTGTGCCAGCAAATCGGCCGCCAGGATACGCGGATCGGCACTGTCATCAGAGACGATATAGATTTCGCTCGGCCCGGCAAGCGCATCGATACCCACTTTGCCAAACACCTGGCGTTTCGCTTCATTCACAAACGCATTGCCAGGCCCCACGATTTTATCGACAGCCGGGATCGACGCTGTACCCCAGGCCATCGCGGCAATAGCCTGAGCGCCCCCAACTTTGAAAATACGGTGCGCACCCGCCAGATGGCAAATGGCGATCATCGCAGAGTGAGCGCCTGGCGGTAAGCAGGCGATGATATTGTCGCATCCGGCAACCACCGCAGGCACGATTGACATAATCGGCGCAGACAGAATCGGGTAGCGTCCACCCGGCACATAGCAACCTACCGTTTCAATGGGAATAATGCGATGACCGAGGTGTACACCGGGTAGCGTTTCAATCTCAAGCGGCTGCATCGTCGCCAGTTGTGCCTGCGCAAACCGTTTGACCTGAGCAATAGCGAATTCGCTGTCCTTACGGGTCTGCGGGTCAATCCCGGCAAGCGCCTCCTCTATTTCCTGCGCGGAAACCTCGAACGCCTCCGGCACGGTACGGTCGAATTTTGCAGAGAAATCACGTAGCGCCTCATTGCCCCGGGCACGAACCTGCGCAATAATCTGCTGCACGGTTGTACTCAACGTAAGATCGGCTTGCAGATCCTGTCCCTGTGGTCGCTTGACAAACTGGACCTCGTTATCACTGATCCGACTCATTGTTCAGGCCTCCATCTGACCCAGTTTAATTTGCGCCAGCAGAGCCAGATGATCGTAAATCACCCACTCATCCACAATCTTGCCATTCACAATGTGGTAATGGGACATCCCCATCACGAACAGTCGCTCGCCGGTTGGTTTACCCAGTTCGCCATAGCCAAGATGGTGCCCTTCCATTATCCAGCGAATCGCCACTTTGGTGCCGCCTTCATCGCAAGGGTTCGAGCACACGTGCTGCGGGATCCATGCGCCATCCGGGATCATCCCAATCAGCGCCAGCGTTTGATGAATCACAGCGGCCTGGCCGTAAAGTTCCTTCATCAATGGACCATGCCATTGCACATTCGGGGCATAGACGTCCTTGATTTTACCCAGCATGCGACGGTTATAAATTTCATGGAACCATTGCAGACATTGCGCTTCGATATCGGTATGGGCGATAGAGTCATCACATGCCATTTCCGGAGGATACTGGCCGACCAGGCGGCGATTCTCGCCAATATCGGTGACGCGGAAGCCTTTATCAAATTGCTCCTTCGCCATCCCGTAAGCCACGGCATCGGTATCAAGCCCTAACTGGCGCATCATCGACATATTGTCGCTGACCAGCCACTCACGATAGATTTTATTTTCGAAGATCATACAGTCGGCGACTGTCCGGGTCACAAACGTGCGATTGGTCGGTTTACCCAGATGACTGTATTGGGTATGGCGGCCGGTACCGGTGACCAGATGCGAGGTATAAAAACCGTTAATATCATCCCCGTTCCAGATAACCTGGGTCGCCATCCCACGGCGGTCCGGGAATGCAACCAGGCGCTGAATAGTATCTTGCACAACCTGCTCGCGGTTATACATTGTCCCCAGTGCGTTATATAACACGCAGTTGTGGGTATAGTGGGTATAAATTAAACCGACATCACGTTCGTCCCAAATTTTATGGGTACAGCGCACGATATAATCGACAATATCGGTATAGCAATCATCAAAGCCCCGAAGTGATTGCGCACGTGGCCGTTTTTCTGGTACCAGATCGACAAAGTCATGACGCTCAACCTGTAATACAGGTTCATCACGGCTGGATTTTACATTACTTTTTTCTGCGACTGCCGGTGCTTTTTGGGTAGTTTCAGTTGAAGACATATAACCTCCTGCATTGCATTTATATTATGTCGCATTCTGTACACGTTATTTATGCCCACCCCGTTGCAGCAGAAATATCGTTTTATATACACAGACTACGGCTACAGTGACGCCTCACCTAATTGCGGTGATAATGCTGATTAAAAAAATGTAGACAAATGCTTCCCGCAATAAACAGACGGTTTATCGCTTCGAAATTCTTTATTTTAAGGGGAGTGTTTCTCCCCCTGGATTAACTGTAGATCTGCGACCAGATAGCTAATTCATCGATCCCCAGATATTCACGTATGATTAACCCGTCGCGTAATTCAAGTTGGCTAATACCGGTAATCGATATTGGGCGACGAGACGGTGCGCCAAATTGACCATATCCATCATGCCAGGTTAATAACGACCAGCGTAAAGAGAGTCTCACGGGTTCATTTGCATCACGACGAACAATCAAATGATGAAGCTGCGTTTCGCTATCGGCAAATGAAGCACGATAGCCTGACAGGAAGGCACCGATATCCTGCTCGCCAGTGCGTAACACATGTCCGGGCCCATGCAGCGTCGCCGCCGGATGGTACAGCCCAGGCACCACACCGCTGTTGCCGCCCGCCCACATCGACAGATAGCGCTCCACAAGCCCCGCCAGCGCGCCTTCAACGTCATCACCTTCCGGGCCACCAGCCCAGAGAGCATCCAGTTCTTCTGCCGACAGCATCTCGATGCCTGCTTCCTGACGCGTCCGCACCAGTTCGCACGCGAACTCCCGGACATTGAGCCCAATCTGGTTAATGATCGCCGCTCTGTCCTGTAACAACCATTCCTGGCGAACCGCGCCTTCGGCACAAATACGGTCGGTAAATGTACGCACCCACAGGGTGTTACCGCTGGGTAACCCATAAAAACCTTCGCCCGAATGCTGAATACAGGCCAGCGATCTCTGCGCTGCATAATATTCGTTATGCGCAGAGTGACTACACAGAATGTCTTCGGTCAGGACTTTACGCTGCGGAAAACTGTGCATCGCTTCCAGCGTTAAACGCATAAACTGCGACAGGTCGGTGAGCCGCTTTTCCGGCGTCTGAAACACGACGGGGGTGGCGTAGAAGTCGGCCAACTGACCAATATCCTTTTGCTCCCATACCACGTGCGTCAGAGTCAAAATAAATTGTTGGATAGAATCAAACTGTGGGCTGAAGCCCGGTAACCTGCTCATTCAACCTCCTGCAACTGGAACAGCGAGACGCCATCTTTTTCCACCACGCCCGCCTGTGGGCGCCGGGCAGAGTGACGGACCACCAGCAGTCCGGGCACCACCACCTGCTCAGGTTCAATCGTTCCGCTATCAATCTGTTTCATCAGTAACGCCACCGTTGCCTGAACCATGGCTTCTACGGGCTGCGAGGCTGAAGTCAGCGCATAAGAAGGCCAGCCAGAAGGCCCGGTATCGTCATAGCCAATCACCGAGACATCTTCCGGGATGCGCAGACCAAATTCGTAGCGCGCAACATCCATTACCGTCAGGGCCATATGATCGTTTGCGGCGAACACGGCATCAGGCGTGGGTGATACCGAGAAGAGTTCGCTGGCTGCCCGTCGGGTTTGCTCTGCATCGTAATTTCCCTGAACCACATGGACAGAGGCAATGCCCTGGCGGTGAAGGGTTTCCGTAAAACCCTTCTGCCGCGCCTGGTTCACCGACGAATCGGCAATCCCCGCGACATAAGCAAAACGATGATGCCCCCCGGCCAACAAAAAGTGGGCTATTTGTCGGGCAGCCGTTTCGTTATCGCTATTCACGCTGGAGACCATGCCGCTCTCCTCGCTGCGATTAAACAGCACCACCGGGATCCCTGCGGCCACGCACTCCTGCGATAATTCCATCGACAGCGAGACTGACGCCAGCACGATACCGTCGACGCGATACTGCATGATTTGGTCAAAAATCCGGTCGACGTTGCCGTCACGATCGCCGACAAACAGCAGTAAATGGTAATTAAGCTCATCCAGTTTTTGCGCCAGCGTCTCAAGCACCTGCGGATAAAATTGGTTGTCGAAGTAGGACATCACCACCCCAACAATCCGCGAACGTGCAGTATTGAGCGAACGGGCAATAGCGTTAGGCCGATACCCCAGTTCGCGTGCTGCTTTCAGCACTTTTTCACGCGTCGCCGGTGAGATACTCGCCCCTGGGGTAAAGGTCCTTGAAACAGCGGATTGTGACACGCCCGCTATCTGTGCAACCTGTTGCGACGTCACCGGACCAAAAGTCTTACGTTTCATTGCCGCGGTTCCTTTTTAACATTTCAGCCATCACGCTTAAGTCCCCTAACCTCTTGTTATATCAGTGTAACGGACTCACCGGGCAACGCCAGACTGGCGTCTTTGGTCCTCAGCGGAATGTCTTTTTTTATACTTACACCATCTTTGCATGCGTATGCAACAAACAAAATTATTTTTTTCACATTTACAAACTTAACCTTTACAACTTGGAAACCTTTTCATAACTTCATTGCTTGCATTCGTATGCAATGAACTAAAAAATGCCGTCAGTGATACCGGTAAGATGCGGTCTGCGACAGCGGATGGTCCCGGTTAATGCCGTACTTGATGGGTAATCCCCCCTTCATTAAAAGAGGTTCACCACCATGTTTCGTGCACTCCTTCGTCGTTCAGACGTCAGACTTTTTTTCTGCATCAGCGTTCTGTTTTACATCTGTATTCACAGCATTGATGCGTTTCTGGCCCCGATGCTGATCAGTGACGGTATGCAACCCGAAGTTGTGGGATTAATTATGGGGGCCAGCGGTCTGGCGACGCTGTTTGTCCGCTTCCCGATCGGCATCCTCTCTGATGTGGTAAAGAGCCGTAAGATTTTCATCCAGCTCAGCTTGCTGTTACCGCTGGTCACCTGGCCGATTGCGTGGCTGGAACCTAATTATGTCACCCTGTATATCGCGAAAGCAGCTGACGGGATGACGGCGGCCACATGGGTTTTGTACAACGTCTTATTTATTCGTTACTTTGATCGCAAAGATGCGCCAGCGGCTGTGGCGCTACTGGCGCTTGCCGGGCCGCTGGGCGTTTTTCTCGGTAACTGTATCGGGGGCACGCTGATCCACTTTTTTGGCCATGGCGCAGGGTATTTTGTTTCAAGCATCTCCGCATTTATGGCACTGATCCTGACGATACGTATCAAGGATGTGCATGATGCAACGCGGGCACCGACATTGAGTGCCTGTATCTTAAGTGCCCGTCGACAACTGGCCGATCCCTCGGTCTGGTTGATTGGCTTACTTGCGACCCTCGTAATACTGGTACCCTATGCCACCCGCGATACCTTAACGCCAATCTATGCTCAACAGCTTGGCGGCAAAGCCGGCATCCTGACCCTGTTAAGCAATGTTCATTTGCTGTTTTATGCGCTGGCTATCGCGCTGTGTAGTTCGGTGTTTTATTCCCGCCTCGGACTGCTGAATACCGCGCTGATTGCTGTCGTGATGCAGATAGTCTCCAGCGTCGCCATTCCCTATACCAGTAATCTGTATATCATTTATCTCTGGCAGGCGATGGCTGGCTTTTCGTTTGGGGCCGCCTTTGCCGTCACCATGTCATTGAGTGTGGTGAACACCGCCGAAGATGAACAGTCGACACGAATGGGGCTGTTTCAGACTATCTATTCCTGCGGCATGTTTGTCGGTCCGGTGTTAATGGGCATCATGTTGCAACACGTGAACCTGACCTCTGGATATTTAGTGATTGGCGCGCTGTCGATACTGTCGCTGATCATCACCCCGCTTGCCGCACGCAGTGTGCAACACAGACAACTGCCTAAAACCAGCGCCGGTACTGCCGCACTGAGCGCCGCCAGAGAGTAAATCACGGCAGTCGCGCTTCTTGCGACGGACCACAACGCCTCTGCCCCCGATGACGGCTGTCGGGGTGCTGAGCCGGAATATTTTGGTCCTGTGTTAAGGGTCAATAATCAGATGTGAGTGTCATAAATGTTAATTTAATGTTTTATTTTTGTGATGCACCATCCGCTTTCATTGCACTGCTTTTGTGCATTTTTTGGCCCCCGCCTACGATTATCTTTCACCTGAGTACACCGCATTCGCTGTAGACCGCGTTTTCCTGCGCCCCCGGCAACATGGCATACATCGTGCTTTGTTATTCAGGTAACACGCCATGAAAGTATGAGAGCACGCTGTCATCGAGGCGACCATGAGCGATAACGCAGACCTGTTCAGAAAAATTGAATCCGCTTTCAGCCTTCTTACGCCAAGTGAAAAACGAATTGGCGCCTGGCTGCTGAGCCATCGGGAACATATTCCCTTTGAGACTGCCGACAGCATTGCGCTGGCGACCGGCACCAGCGGCATCACCGTGGGGCGCTATTTACGCAAGCTTGGTTACCGCAATCTCGAGGATGTTAAAAACAGCCTGAAAGTGCATTCAAGCTCGCCGTATCGCCACTGGGGCGTGACCGACAGGCTGGATAGCTGGGCGCAGCAGCAACACCAGCCTGACCGGGAAAGCCTCTCGCTGCAGATGGAGCTGGATGCCATACGCTACGTTTACCATCTCGCTTCACAGGAAACCTTCACTCGCATCAGCCAGCGAATTGCGCATGCTGACGCCATTATCGTGGTCGGCATCCAGTCGACCCGCGGAATCGCCAATACCTTCTTCAGCCATCTCGAATATCTGCGCCCGCGGGTTATCTACGCCGACGGCAGTTCCGGCAGCTGGCTGGAAGCGCTGAATTCTGAGTACCGCGATCCCTATATTGTGCTGACGGATACGCGCGCCTACTCCATCACCGCACGCCAGTTTTGTCAGGCGGCGGCGGCCCGCAACATCCCAATGGCGCTGGTCACCGATATCTGGTGTCCGTGGGCGCGCGATTACCCACTGGATTTATTACAGGTCAAAACCGATACCGGTCATTTCTGGGATTCCCTCGCACCGGTGAGTTGTCTTTTCAATCTGTTGCTGTCGGCGGTAGTAGAACAGTTGGGTCCGGCACTCCCGGAACGGCTTGCGCACAATCGCCAGCTCCAGCAGGAATTTGGGCAGTTTGAACGTTAATCAGACAGGAAAGTTGAGATGAGTGAGGAACAACAACTGGTCGATATCGCCGCCCGCTTTCCCGGGTTGAAGATAGACCTGAAATACGCCACCACCGATAACATCACCGGTCGGGCGATTTACAGTGAAGCACGTTGTCTGCTGCATCCAGAGGCCGCAAGGGCACTGGAGAAAAGTCTGGCGATTGCCGATGCAGCCGGATTGACGCTACTGGTGCTGGACGCCTATCGCCCGCAACAGGCGCAGGCGTATCTGTGGGAGGCCTGTCCTAATCAGGAATATGTCGTCCCGCTGTCACGCGGCTCGAACCACAGTCGTGGCACCGCCATCGACGTCACATTGCTGGACGGTCAAGGTGAACCGCTGGATATGGGCACCGATTTTGATGAGATGGATGTCCTTTCACATCCTTACCATCCGGACGTTCCCCTGACTGCCCAGCGCAATCGTCTGTTGCTCAACGCCATTATGTTCGGTGGCGGCTTTGTCGGGATCACCAGCGAATGGTGGCATTTTGAAGTGCCGGGTGCGGCCGGTTATCCGCTGCTTGATGATGTATTCACCTGTATTTCTCCAGACCAACGCGACGGAGTTTAGCCATGAACAAGACCCACACAGCCTCTTTACGTTTTCGCCCTCTGCTGCTTGCTGCGGCCCTGGCAGCCTTTGCTCATCCGGCTTTAGCGGCCGTTCCAAAAGATATGCTGGTGATTGGCAAAGCCGCCGATCCGCAAACCCTGGATCCGGCAGTGACCATTGATAACAACGACTGGACCGTCACTTACCCGGCTTATCAGCGTCTGGTGAAATACAAAACCGAAGACGGCAAAGGGTCAACCGATGTCGAAGGTGATCTGGCGGAAAAATGGCAGGCCTCTGACGACGGTAAAACCTGGACCTTTACCCTGCACAACAACGCACAATTTGACGACGGCACACCGGTTACCGCTGAAGCCGTGAAACTCTCCTTCGAACGCCTGTTACGCATCAAGCAAGGCCCGTCGGAAGCCTTTCCTGCGAGCCTGAAAATTGATGCGGTCGACCCGACAACGGTGCGCTTTACCCTCAGTGAACCGTTCGCTCCGTTCCTACACACCCTCGCCAATGACGGGGCTTCCATCATTAACCCAACGGTATTGAAAGCACACGCTGCCGATGACGCCAGGGGTTACCTGGCGGAGCATACCGCCGGATCAGGTGCTTTTAAACTGCAACGCTGGCAAAAAGGCCAGCAGTTAATCCTCGTCCCTAACCCCCATTTCAGCGGCCCGGCCCCGGCCTTTAAACGCGTCAGCGTAAAAATTATCGGTGAAAGCGCAGCCCGTCGCCTTCAGGTCACAAAAGGTGATGTGGACATTGCCGACGCCCTGCCGGTGGATCAGTTCGCGGCACTGAAAAAAGAAGGCAAAGTGGCGGTCAATGACTACCCTGCGCTACGGGTTACTTATCTGTATCTGAACAACAGCAAACCGCCGATGAACCAGGTTGACCTGCGGCGTGCGGTATCCTGGGCGACCGATTATCAGGGGATGGTGAAAGGGATCCTCGGCGGTAATGGCAAGCAGATGCGCGGGCCTATTCCGGAAGGGATGTGGGGTTACGACGCCAACGCCATGCAGTACAGTTTCGACCTCGACAAAGCCAAATCGGCATTAGAGAAAGTTGCCAGCAAGCCGTCATCGCTGACCTTCCTCTATTCCGATAGCGACCCTAACTGGGAACCTATTGCCCTCTCGACGCAGGCAAACCTGCAAAAACTGGGGATAGGCGTCAAGCTGGAGAAACTGGCGAACGCCACCATGCGCGAGCGCATTGGTAAAGGGGATTACGACATCGCCATCGGTAACTGGAGCCCCGATTTTGCCGATCCGTATATGTTCATGAACTACTGGTTCGAATCCGACAAAAAAGGGCTGCCGGGGAACCGCTCGTTCTATAGCAATCCGCAGGTAGATGCGCTGCTGAAAAAAGCCGTCTCAACCACCGACCAGACCGCGCGTACCCAGGATTACCAGGCGGCGCAAAAAAGGGTCATCGATGAGGCGGCTTATGTCTATCTGTTCCAGAAAAACTATCAGGTCGCCGTCAATAAAGAGGTCAAAGGCTATGTGTTTAACCCCATGCTGGAGCAGATCTTCAACATCGCGGAGATGCACAAATAACCCTCAGCATCATTACCACACGATGCCAGGCCTTCGGGCCTGGCAGAGGGCGTCAATATGAGTTTCTGGAGTTTACTACGCCAGCGCTGCTGGGGACTGGTTCTGGTCGTCATCGGGGTTTGTGTGATCACCTTTATTATTTCACACCTGATCCCCGGCGACCCGGCGCGGCTGTTGGCTGGTGAGCGAGCCAGCGATGAAATTGTGCAGCACATTCGTCATCAACTGGGGCTGGATCTGCCGCTGTGGCAGCAATTCGCCCATTATGTCAACGCCCTGGCCCACGGCGATTTGGGCACCTCCATCCGTACCGGCCGCCCGGTGCTGGAAGATTTGCGGGCCTTTTTCCCTGCGACCCTTGAGCTGGCAATCTGTGCCTTGTTTATTGCGCTGATTGTCGGTGTCCCCCTGGGGGTGCTGTCGGCAGTTTACCGCAATCGCTGGACCGATCATCTGGTGCGACTGATGGCGCTGACCGGAATCTCCACTCCAGCATTCTGGTTGGGACTCGGGGTTATCGTGCTGTTTTACGGCAAGCTCAATCTGCTACCGGGTAGCGGACGGCTTGATGACTGGCTTGACCCGCCGGCCCGTATCACCGGTTTCTATCTCATTGATTCGCTGCTGGCCGGAGATATGGAGGTGTTCTTCAACGCGCTACAGCACCTGATATTGCCTGCTTTAACGCTGGCGTTTGTGCACGTCGGGATTGTCGCCCGCCAGATCCGCTCCGCGATGCTGGAACAACTGAGCGAAGATTATGTCCGCACCGCGCTGGCAAGCGGTCTGAGCAAGTTCACCATCGTGGTGCGCTACGCCCTGCCGAATGCGCTGATCCCTTCCGTCACGGTACTGGGGCTGGCACTCGGAGACCTGTTGTACGGCGCGGTACTCACCGAAACGGTGTTCTCCTGGCCCGGGATGGGGGCTTACGTTGTGACCTCTATTCAGTCCCTCGATTTCCCGGCGGTGATGGGCTTCGCCATCGTGGTGTCGTTTGCTTACGTGCTGGTGAATCTGGCCGTTGATTTATTGTATTTGTGGATTGATCCGCGCGTTGGAAGGGGAGAAAAACAATGATAATGACCCAGCAACAACCGCTGGCGGTGGTGAAAAGGAACCCCGCACTAATCTGGAAACGCCGACTGTGGCTGTTACGTAAAAGCCCGTTAACCCTTATCGGCGGTGGGATCATGGTGCTGGTGCTACTGCTAATGGTCTTCTCCCCGTGGCTGGTGCCACACGATCCGAATGCTATCGATCTCTCCGCCCGTTTGCAGGCGCCGTCTCTTGCCCACTGGTTCGGGACCGATGAAGTCGGACGGGATCTCTTTAGCCGGGTGTTGATTGGCAGCCAGCAGTCGGTGGCCGCCGGGCTGGCGGTGGTGCTTATCGCCGGGATCAGTGGTTCGCTGCTGGGCTGCCTTTCCGGTGTGCTCGGCGGGCGCAGCGACGCCCTTATTATGCGGCTGATGGACATCATGTTGTCGATTCCCTCACTGGTGCTGACCATGGCGCTGGCGGCGGCACTCGGCCCCAGCCTGTTCAACGCTATGCTGGCCATCGCCATTGTGCGCATTCCGTTTTATGTACGCCTGGCGCGCGGCCAGACGCTGGTGGTGCGTCAGCACACCTTTGTTGAGGCATCCGTCACCTTTGGCGCCTCCCGTTGGCATTTGATCAGTTGGCATATTTTGCGTAATGCCCTGCCGCCGCTGGTCGTTCAGGCATCGCTGGATATCGGCAGCGCCATTCTGATGGCCGCAACACTGGGGTTTATCGGTCTGGGAGCGCAACAACCGACGGCAGAATGGGGAGCGATGGTCGCTAATGGGCGCAATTATGTGCTTGATCAGTGGTGGTATTGCGCCTTTCCTGGGGCTGCCATACTGATTACCGCAGTGGGGTTTAATCTGTTTGGCGACGGAATTCAGGACCTGCTGGATCCGAAATCGGGAGAGCGTCAGTGATGAGCGAACAGGTATTAAGCATTCAGGACCTGCGTTTAAGCTTCCCGCTCTATCAAAGCGAGGCGCATGTACTGAACGCGGTTTCCCTGCACGTTAACCGTGGGGAAATCGTCGGTGTGGTGGGTGAGTCAGGATCCGGTAAATCAGTGACGGCAATGGTCGCGATGCGCCTGATCCCGTCCGATAGCTACCATATCAATAGCGGCAGCGTGAACCTGCTCGGTACTGATATGCTGACAGCGCCGGAGAAAACCTTACGAACGCTACGTGGCCGTCGGGTGGCGATGATCTTCCAGGAGCCGATGACCGCCCTCAATCCTACACGCCGCATTGGCAAACAGATGGTCGATGTGATTCGGCAGCACCGCAGGTTATCAGTCCGCGATGCCCGCACGCATGCCGCCTCGCTGTTAACCGATATGCAAATAGCCGATCCGTTACAGGTGATGGACCGCTACCCTTTTGAACTTTCCGGCGGGATGCGTCAGCGGGTGATGATTGCCCTCGCCTTCTCGTGCGATCCGGACCTGCTGATTGCCGATGAACCGACTACCGCGCTGGATGTGACAGTCCAGCGCCAGGTGCTGCGGCTGCTGAAACAAAAAGCAAAAGCCACGGGTACCGCCGTCCTGTTTATTAGCCATGATATGGCGATCATCGCCCAGCTTTGTGACCGTTTGTATGTGATGTACGCCGGATCGGTAATCGAAAGCGGGGATACGCACAGCTTGTTGAACCATCCACAACATCCTTACACCCTCGGTTTGCTGAACAGCGCGCCAGAATTCCGCGAGCCTCGTTCAACGCTGCCTTCTATTCCTGGAACGGTGCCCAACCTGGCAAATTTACCGACAGGCTGTGTCTTCCGCGAGCGCTGCTTCGCCGCGGGTGAAGCCTGTGGCAACGTGCCCCCTTTACGTCCGCTGGATGACGGCAGTCGGGCCATCGCCTGCTGGTATCCACAACAGGAGAACGCGCATGTCTGATTGCCTGCTCGAACTGACCGATGTTCACCTTGCCTTCCCGTCCCGGAGAAACTGGCTCGGTAAGGTGACCGAATATGTTCATGCGCTCAATGGCCTGGATTTAACGGTACGACGCGGCGAAACGCTGGGCATTGTGGGAGAATCTGGCTGCGGCAAAAGCACCCTGGCAAAACTGTTGATGGGAATGCTGACGCCGGGCACAGGCCAGCTCGATCGTTCCCGCTTACCGGCAGACAGACCTGGAGGCGGAATGCAGATGGTGTTTCAGGATCCGCTCTCCTCCCTTGATCCACGGCTGCCGGTCTGGCGCATTATCACGGAGCCGGTATGGATTGCATCACGCTCCAGTGAAAAAGTGCGCCGGGCGCTGGCAGAAAAACTGGCGCAACAGGTCGGGGTACGGCCAGAGTATCTTGACCGCCCACCGCACGCCTTTTCCGGCGGGCAGCGACAGCGTATCGCTATCGCCCGCGCGTTATCTGCCCAGCCCGATATTATGGTGCTCGACGAACCCACCTCGGCACTGGATATTTCAGTACAGGCGCAAATCCTGAATCTGCTGGTGACGTTGCAGCGACAGCAAAATCTGACCTACATTCTCATTTCGCATAACGTCTCGGTAGTGCGTCATATGAGCGACCGCGTGGCGGTGATGTATCTCGGCCAGGTGGTGGAAATGGGCGAGACTCAAAGCGTGCTCGAAGCACCGGCCCATCCTTATACCCGGCTGCTGATGGAATCCGTGCCCCGCCTCGACACCCCGCTGGGCGAAGCGCCGCAAAACACCGAGCTGCCCGGTAACCGCCATCTCCCGACAGGCTGCTATTTTCGCGAGCGCTGTCCGTGGGCTGAAAGTGGCTGCGCAGTGCCTCAACCGTTGCGCAGGTTGACAGACAACCATGCCACGCGTTGCTGGAAAGCGGAGGAAATCATCGCAATGGGAGGTAAATAAAAGCGGAACCGCGAAGGGGTGTTCATTGCTTAACCGAACACGCCAAAAACAGGAAAATATTCTTGACCGTTTTCATCCAACTCCCTATAGTAGCGCCCCGTTGCCCCCGAGAGGAAAGGCAGCGATACAATATGGTGAGGTGTCCGAGTGGCTGAAGGAGCACGCCTGGAAAGTGTGTATACGGCAACGTATCGGGGGTTCGAATCCCCCCCTCACCGCCATATTTGAAGAAGAGCTCGTACGAAAGTACGGGCTTTTTTTTCGTCTGTAGAACAGGCCACGGAGTCCAGCTTCGCGCTGCCTTACACGGTTTGCCTACCCTTCCTTCGCTTTTCGCTCAAAAACCACCCCAAAATGTGAATCAGATTCAGAAAATACAATACGGGACCAAAAGTATTTGACCCCCTTTTCGGAAACTGCAATTTTACATCCCGGTTACACAAATAAAACATATATTCCATAATTGTGAAACAGGGTAACAATACATGCGCAAAATATTACGGTACACCCTTGTCGCCTTACTGACGTTAAGCTGTGTAAGTGTTTCCGCACAAAGTGAGCCTGCGAAAGGCGGCATTATCAATGTCGCCATGATTGGCGAGCCTCCCACCCTTGACCCGATGGTCTCGACCGCTGACCTGGTGGGAACCATTACCCAACACATTTTCGAAACGCTATATACCTTTAACGGCAAAAGCCAAGTGATTCCGCTGCTCGCCAACGCAATGCCAACCCTTTCTGACGACGGCAAAACGTATGTGATCCCACTGCGTCATGGCGTTACATTCCATAATGGCCAGCCGATGACGGCAAAAGATGTACTCGCGTCATTACAACGCTGGGAGAAAATTTCCAGTCGTGGACGTCAGACCGCAGAAAAAATTACCGAACTCTCCGCGCCCGACGATTACACCATCAAAATTGTTCTGAACCAGCCCTATGCGCCGATGCTGGCACTGCTGTCGCTTAACAATTCAGCGGCTGTCATCATGCCGGAGGCGCAAACCACAGAATCTCCATTGACCACGTTCATAGGTACTGGGCCTTACCAATTAAAATCCCATCAACCCGATCGCTTTATTCAACTGGTTCGATTTGTGGGTTATCACAACCTGGAGGGTGCTCCCGATGGCTACGGCGGCGCACGTAAGCAGTATCTGGATGAGATCCGTTTTGTGCCGGTCACCGATCCCAATACGCGTGTTGAAGGTGCGATTTCCGGTCAGTTTGAGTATGTCGACTCGCTGCCGGTGGAATCCTTTAACAAGATACAGGGTGGAAAAGATAAACCTGTCCTGCTGAAACCCTACGGTTGGCCAGTATTTGTCATGAACACCAAACAAGGGGTGGCGTCGAATATTCTGATAAGGAAAGCTATTCAGGCCGCACTGGCACCGCAAGATATGATGACTGCAGCGTTCGGTTCCCCTGAGTTTTTCACCCTTGATGGCGCGATGTACCCCAAAGGAAATATCTGGCATACCGAAGAGGATACGTCGCTTTATCGGTCAATGGGCGATACCGCCAAAGCACAGCAACTGTTGAAGCAGGCAAATTATCAGGGTCAGCCGCTGCGCATTCTGACCAGCCGCCAGTATGAGTTCCACTACAAGCTTGCGCAGGTGGCTCAGGCCTACCTGGAAGCCGCAGGATTTAAAGTCCAGCTTGATGTTCAGGAATGGGCATCGTTGACTCAAAACCGCGCGAACCCTGCGCGCTGGGATATGTACATCAGCCACAGCCCTTTCCTGCCAGAACCTTCACTGACCGGCATCATGTCTGACACCTCACCAGGTTGGTGGAGCACCGATAAAAAACATGCTGCCTTACAGGCTTTTAATAGCGAGACAGATCCGCAAAAGCGCATAGCGTTATGGGCCAATGTGCAGAAAGCCATTTATGAAGACGTGCCGATGTTTAAAGTCGGAAACTTTAATGCCCTGGCCGCGCAGTCCCCGCGTTTACAGGGCGTCACGCCTGCGCCATGGCCGTATTTCTGGAATGCCTATCTCACCCAATAACACGCAGAGGTTCTGGATGATACGTTCAACGTTACATCGTTTATTTGGCATGGCCGTCGTGATGGCTATTGTCATTAGCCTCGTGTTTCTGATTGTCCATATTACGCCCGGCGATCCTGCTGCGGTTATGTTAGGACCTGATGCAACCGGCGCTGATATTGCCGCCCTGCGCGATCAGATGGGGTTAAATGCCCCACTGTGGCAGCAGTTTTTTCACTACATAATCGGGGTGCTGCATGGAGACTTAGGTCGCTCTATATTCCTGAATATCCCGGTGACAGAAGCTCTGTGGCAGCGGGCTGAACCGACCTTTTTCCTGACGCTGATGGCGTTGCTGGTAGCGACGCTTATCGCTCTACCTGTCGGGATTTTATCCGCTTACTACCGCGGATCATGGTTCGACCAAATCGCCACATCCGTGGCCATGCTTTCAGCCAGTATTCCCTCTTTCTGGCTGGGCCTGCTCTTTATTCAGTTCTTTGCCGTCAAACTCGGCTGGTTCGATACCTCAGGCTATGGCGGCCCCACGGCCACCTTTGGCGAACGAATGAATCATCTGTTGCTACCTGCACTTTCATTGGGTGCGGTGTGTTCAGCCCTGATTATGCGTTTTACCCGCGCCAGTATGCTCGATGTACTGAATGATGATTACGTACGTACCGCGCGGGCTAAAGGGATGTCCGAGTATCGCGTGGTGGTAAAACACGCATTTAAAAATGCGCTCATCCCCGTAGTAACCGTTATCGGACTGACCGCCGCACTGCTTATTTCGGGCGCGATCGTCACCGAAACAGTATTTGGTATCCCAGGCGTCGGTAGCCTCACCGTTTCGGCGGTATTACGCAGGGATTATCCCGTTATTCAGGGTACGTTGCTGGTCATTTCTGGCCTGTATGTGCTGATGAATTTCGCGGTCGATATGTTGTATCTGTGGATTGATCCGAGGGTACGTTACTGATGTCTATTTCACTCGTTGTAAACACAAGCGCACGCCAGGATTCCTTTTTCTGGCAGTTAATGTCGCGACCGACGACTGCCATTGCCGCGGTTTTACTCGGCCTGATTGTCGTCAGCGCCGCGCTGGCACCCTGGCTTGCGCCTTTCAATCCTGGCCAACTGGCCATTATCCATCGTCTTAAGGCCCCGGACCTGCTCCATATTATGGGTACCGATGAACTAGGGCGGGATGTCTTTTCCAGAATCCTGTTCGCCGGACAAACGTCGTTAAGCGTGGGCATTTCCGTGGTGGTTTTCACCTCTATCACCGGCGTATTACTCGGCTTACTTGCAGGATATTTCCGCGCATTAGATGCCCCTCTTTCACGACTGATTGACGCCATGATGGCGTTCCCGGACATCCTGCTGGCAATTGCACTGGTCGCCGCACTTGGCCCCTCCTCTACGAACGTAGTTATCGCGTTGGGGATTGTTTACACGCCGCGAATGGCAAGGGTGATTCGCGCATCGACTCTGGTCATCCGTGAACTGCCGTACGTTGAAGCCGCCAAAGCTCTGGCCGTACCAACACCGGTGATTTTATATCGTCATATTCTGCGCAACCTGACGTCGCCACTGTTAGTGCAGTGTACGTTTATTTTTGCCAACGCCATTCTGGCGGAGGCCGGTCTGTCCTTCCTGGGCGTCGGCGTTTCGCCGGATATTCCAACTTGGGGCACGATGATAAGCCAGGGCCGTCAATATATGGATCAGGCCAGCTGGATCATGCTGTTCCCCGGTCTTGCCATTGTGATTACCGTTCTGTCGCTCCAGTTACTGGGCGATGGGTTGCGCGACTTACTCGATCCTCGACTTGCAAAAGGTGCCTGATGAATACTGACAATACACAAATTCAAGAAGCGTTATTGATCAAGGCAGTGAAGCCAATTGGCTTTGCGGCGGCGATGCCACAAACCGAAAACGGCTGTGTAGATATTTTGATTGGTAGCGACGGACGCGTGATGCACGCTGCGGCAAATATCCGTCCAACCCGTGACGTTAAGATAATCAACGGCAACCGCAGCTGGCTGTCGCCGGGTTGGACAGATTTACACACCCACATCTGGTATGGCGGCACCGATATCTCTATTAAGCCCGAAGTATGCGGCCTGTCGCGTGGCGTCACCACGCTGGTCGATGCCGGTTCCGCAGGGGAGGCGAACTTCCATGGCTTACGCGAGCTGATAATAGAATCGGCCAGTGAAGACATTTTTGCGTTTTTGAATCTGGGATCCATTGGCCTGGTCGCTTGTAACCGCGTTAGCGAATTAACCGGACTGGCCTCGGTCGATGTTGACCGCATTGCCGCCACGGTCGAAGCCAACCGCGATTTAATCGTCGGTTTAAAAGTCCGTGCCAGTGGGACCATCACGGGAGGCTGGGATATCGCCCCGGTCAAACTCGCCAAAAAACTGGGTCGAATCCTCAAATTACCCATTATGGTTCACGTCGGTGAACCGCTGCCATTGTACGACGATGTGCTGAAAGAGTTGGGCGAAGGTGACATTATTACCCACTGCTTTAATGGCAAAATCGGCGGCTCAATTCTCGAAGACGAAGAACTCTATCGCCTGGTGGAAACCTCCCAGGCACGGGGTGTGGTGATGGATGTCGGCCACGGCGGGGCCTCCTTCTCCTTCGATGTGGCCAAAGCGGCCTTGGGTAATAAGCTGCTACCTGACACCATTTCCACTGATATTCATAAGCGCTCGATGGCAGGCTCCGTATGGGATATGTCCACCACCATGTCGAAGTTGCTGTCGCTCGGTATGCCGCTTGTGGATGTTATCCATGCTTCCAGCACCCGTCCGCGCCAGGTTATCAATCGCCCTTACCCGAACGGTCTGCAATCAGGGGATCGCGCCAACTTCACCCTATTCGATTTGAACGATTCTGATTTGGTGGTACGTGATTCTAAAGGCGTGCCAAGTGCGCTGAAGCAGGTATTTGATCCCCGCTTTACCGTACTTGGGGCTCAATTCTGGGAAGCCTCACGCTATCAGCCCACTGAGACCACCACGCACTGCACCTGCGGGGGGCATGTATGACGTCAGCCCATCATGACGATGTCATTTTGTCGGTCAACGAACTGCAAATTTGTTTTGACCAGAAGCGTCAAAGTGTGATGCCGGTTGATGGTGTCACCTTTGACCTGAAGCGTGGACAAACGCTGGCCGTCGTCGGCGAATCCGGTTCGGGAAAATCGGTTACCAGCTTATCGATCATGGGGTTGCTGGCAAAAAATGGGCGGATAGCCGGAGGCGAAATTCTTTACCGCAACCGTAAACAGGAGAATTTGCGCCTGGATAATTTTACGCCTGCGCAGTATCAGACCCTCCGCGGCAAAGAGATTGCCATGATTTTTCAGGAACCGATGACCAGCCTGAACCCACTGTTCACGGTCGGCGAACAAATCATGGAAATGATCACCCTGCATCAGCCCATGTCCAAACAGGACGCGCGCCGCCGGGCTATTCAAATGTTGGAAAAAGTCGAGATCCCCGCCGCCGCGACGCGTATTGATGATTATCCCCACAGCATGTCAGGCGGGATGCGTCAGCGCGTGATGATAGCCCTGGCCCTCTCCTGCAATCCTTCGCTACTGATTGCCGATGAACCCACAACAGCGCTGGATGTCACTATTCAGGCACAAATACTCGATTTGCTCAAAAACCTGCAGCGTGAGATGGGAATGAGCATGATTTTCATCACGCATAATCTTGGTGTGGTGGCGGAAATCGCCCAGGATGTGGTGGTTATGTATGCCGGACGCGTTGTGGAACACGCTCCGGTCGATACGCTATTCGCTCATCCGCAGCACCCCTACACCCGCGGGCTACTGGCCTGCACGCCCAATAATCATGTGGCTGCCTCAGAAACCTCTCGCGGACAACTTTATGCTATCCCGGGCTCAGTCCCGCCGTTAAGCAACTTGCCCGCAGGATGTGCGTTCTCTCCCCGCTGTGAACATGTCAGCAATGCCTGTTTGACGGAGCGCCCAAAACTCCTGCCCACACGCAATGGCGCATTGTCGCGTTGTATCTGGAGTGACCATCATGAGTGAAATATTAACCACCCCATCCCTGCCGTTATTACGCGTCGAAGGGTTGTGCCAGTATTTTAAAACGCCGGATGGGCGCACAGTTCACGCGGTTGAATCGCTCACCTTCGATATAAAACGTGGCAGCACCGTGGGGCTGGTCGGCGAATCGGGTTCAGGGAAAACCACCGCCGGACGAGCAATTTTACGTCTGCTGGAACCCACCTCCGGCAAAGTGTTTTTTGACGATACCGATGTGCTGGCGCTCCCGCCAAAAGCGATGAAACGTTATCGCCAAAAAATGCAGATAATCTTTCAGGATCCGTTTTCCAGCCTCAATCCACGAATGAAAGTGGCGCAAATCATCGCCGAAGCGCTGAATACCTGCGGCTTTCCGACAGGTGAAGCACGTAAAAAGCGCATCGAGGCGTTGCTGATTCAAGTCGGGCTACAGCCGGAACATGCGGATCGTTACCCTCATGAATTTTCAGGGGGTCAACGTCAGCGCATCGGCATCGCCCGGGCCATTGCCGTGGAGCCAGATTTTATTGTGGCGGATGAATCCGTTTCTGCGCTGGATGTGTCAGTGCAGGCGCAGGTACTGAATTTACTCGGTGAATTGCAGGAATCCCTCGGGCTAACGCTGCTTTTTATTGCCCATGATCTCAGCGTCGTCGAGTATTTGTGTGACGAGGTCATCGTCATGTATTTAGGTCGCGTTATGGAGCGAGGCCCCTGTCGAGAGGTGTATTCCCGCCCACGCCACCCCTACACCCAAGCGCTGCTTTCCGCCGCCCCGATACCGGACCCAACGAAAAAGAAACAGCGCATCGTGCTCAAAGGCGATATTCCAAGCCCTATATCTCCGCCATCTGGCTGCGTATTTCGTACCCGCTGCCCAAGTGCCACTGACGCATGTGCCCAGAACATTCCGCAAGAACAACAGGTGAACGACGAGCACTGGGTAAGCTGCGTCCGCCTGCATGAACTCAATCACCAGGGGTAGGAACTGATCATGACCACGGATACTTTGCAGGGAATTACTTATCAACGTCTGGCAGAGCAAGGCATCGTGCTGCCCGCGTCACCTGCGCCGATAGCGAATTTTAGCTCCCACGTGATTGTGGGCAATTTACTGTTTCTCTCCGGACAGGGTCCCGTGGAAGCGGACAATAGAAAGCATCAAGGAAAAGTCGGCAGAGATGTTTCAGTAGAAGAAGCCTACCAGCACGCCAGGCTTACGGGCATCAACCTGCTGGCGGTCATGCATGAAGCGCTGGGGGATTTAGGACGCGTGAAGCAAGTGGTGAAATTGCTCGGGATGGTCAATGCGGACAGTGAATTCGCCGAGCACCCGAAAGTGATCAACGGCTGTTCCGATCTCCTGGTCAGTGTTTTTGGTCAACAGGGTATTCACGCCCGTTCGGCAGTCGGTTTTTCCTCTTTGCCCGCGCAAATTACTGTCGAAATTGAAGCCATCGTCGCCTTTGAGTAACACCAGGAAACTGTAAAAGATGAGAAACAATGAATTGAGTCGCGAACTCCACCTCACCCCGCTTATCAATGTGGCGGGCACTATGACCTATCTTGGTGCCTCCATCGTCGTCCCTGAAGCTATCGCCGCGATGCAGAAGATTTTGCCCGAGTTCGTTAAAATGGAAGAGTTGCAGCGCTACGCCAACGGAGTCATCGCTGAAATAACGGGCGCCGAAGCCGGCTTTATTACCTCTTCCAGCGCAGCGGCGATTTCGATGGTGATTGCGGGCTGTATCACCAAAGACAATCTGCTGGCGATCGAGCAATTACCGGATATCCACACTCCGCAAAACGAAGTGCTGGTGCAGGCCGGGCATCTGGTGAACTACGGCGCTTCCGTCGACCAGGCAGTCAAATTGACCGGGGCGAAGTGCGTGGCTATTGGCCAGGCGACACAATGTTCACCGTATCATCTGGAAAACAGCATCACCGAGCGCACCGTTGCCGCTATGTATGTTGTTTCGCACCACGTGGTTGATCACGGGCAATTACCACTGTCCCTGTTCTGTAAAATCTGCCACGCGCGTGACATCCCGGTGATCGTCGATGCCGCATCAGAATATGATTTACAGCGTTTCTTGCGTGACGGTGCCGACGTGGTCATATACTCCGGGCATAAATTTCTGGGGGGCCCAACATCCGGCATTATTGCCGGAAGAAAATCACTGATACGCAACGCCTGGCTGCAAAACCGCGGCATTGGCCGGGGCATGAAAGTCGGCAAAGAGAGTATTTATGGCGTAGTGGCCGCACTTCAGGCCTGGAAAAAGCGCGACCATCAAGCGGTTCGTCAGCGTGAAACGCAGGCCTTGCAGATATGGCGCGACGGCCTGCAGGAAAAACCAGGGATTAAGGTGTCGTTAGTTGCCGATCCAACAGGTAATCCGCTGGAGCGATGTAAAATCGTTATTGATCCGCAGAAAGCAAAGATAAGCGCATGGGATTTAAGCCACCTTCTGTCAGCGGGCCACCCCGCCATCATTGTGCGTGATCACGAGGCAGAAAAAGGCTATATCTATCTCGACCCCTGTAACCTGCATCATGAACAAGAATATACCGTGTTGGAGCGAATCCTGGATGAACTCAATCTTGCACAGCAATCAAAGGAAGCGATAATTACCCCCTTTGAGCAACACATATTGCAGCGTCAGCAGGCCGCACTACGCTGGCCAGATTAACCCGTCAATGCGCAGAAGGAAGAGATCATGAGCACTGAAACAGACGGACTTTCGCCCCCACAAAAACGTGCGCGTACCAGCGGTATCGATCGGGCATTACAGATTCTGGATTTATTACAACAGCATCAACACCCACTCACCTGTTATGAAATGGCTAAAGAGGCAGGCGCTCCGCTCTCTACTATTTATTCAGTAGTGGATGATCTGGTCAGTAAATCCATGCTCGAACGCCAGAAAAATGGACTGATCTGGTTGGGGCCACGGCTGTACTATTACGGGCTTTCCTATAGTCGTCAGTTGGATCTGCTCACCGTCGCCGCCCAGGAGATGGAAAACTTGAGCGAGACATGCGGTGAAGTGATCCAGATTTGCGGTAGAGACAACGATAAAATGGTGGTGCTGGCGATGGCCGAAGGGCGTGACCATTTTTATGTGTCATCGAAAGTCGGCACTCGAATCCCACTGAACTGGTCGGCTTCCGGACGCCTGCTGGTCGGCCATCTCAGTGAACATGAGCGTATCGAATTGTTCACCACTTCCGCCCCACCCTCACCAACAGGTCGGGCAGAAACCGATCCGCACCTGCTGGCGCAAAGTGCCGCCGTCGCGCTGCAACAGCGTCTGTCGATTCAGGCTAACGAATCAGACTTCTCTGTGGCGTGTATCGCGTCACCGATTTGTGACACCAGTGGCGTCTGCCGGGCTACCGTATCGATTGTCGTCCCGGCTAGTAAAGTCGATCAGACTCAGCCGGACCTACGCAAACTGGCACAATCCAGCGCCAAAACGATTGAGATGCGTCTCGGCTGGCGACAGGGGCCGTAGGTCTGAAAAGTGTAGCGCCATCAGGCAACAATACCCCGCCTCAGAAACAGCAAAGCCCGCATTTCGCGGGCTTTATTTTCGGCAAACCAGACTCAGTTGTAGGCGTGTAATGTACGTTGGCAGAGCGCGGACCGCACGCAGTCGTCTTTGTTAAAGCGAACGATACCGACCATATCGTCCTCTTCAAAACGTGCCAGCGCATCGCTCAAACCGGACACCACACCCCGCGGGAGGTCACACTGGGTGATGTCGCCGTTAACGATAACCGTCACGTTTTCCCCGAGGCGTGTCAGGAACATCTTCATTTGCGCCGCGGTCACGTTCTGGGCCTCGTCCAGAATAACCACCGCGTTTTCAAATGTACGTCCGCGCATATAGGCGAACGGCGCGATCTCTACCTTGCCGATTTCCGGGCGCAGGCAGTATTGCATAAAGGACGCCCCCAGCCTTCTGACCAAAACGTCATAGACCGGGCGGAAATACGGGGCGAACTTCTCGGAAATATCCCCGGGTAAGAAGCCAAGATCTTCATCGGCCTGCAGAACCGGACGGGTGACGATTATCCTGTCCACATCCTTATGAACCAGGGCCTCTGCTGCTTTTGCTGCGCTGATCCAGGTCTTCCCACACCCTGCCTCGCCGGTGGCGAAAATCAGCTGTTTACTCTCGATAGCATTCAGGTAGTGCGCCTGAGCTTCATTGCGAGCTTCAATTGGAGAATGATCACGGCTGTCTCTTGCCATGCCAATTGCTTCTACGCCACTCATCTGCACAAGCGAGGTGACCGATTCTTCTTCACGTTGTTTATGACTGCGTGAATCCCGTCTCAGCACACGTTTTGCTTCGCGACGAGCTTTGATCACTGCTTTTTGTCTTCCCATGGATAGCACCTTGAGTTGTTGGTCAACATTACACGTGCCCGTTTCGGCACGATTATGCGCACTAACGTCTGAGGTTTGGCTTCCTTTCAAGCCATTGCTTGCCGGTTGATCGGGCGTGATGACACGACTACGCGCACCGCGCATCACATCAGTGGAGTCATGAGTTGCTGTCGAAGAGGGAAATTCAGTGGTGAAGAAATCGCTGCCGGAGGTGAGGCCTCCGCGCTGTTTGGTGCGGTTATTTTTACTTTTATGTCCAGAACAGGACCCTACCATTCGCGATCTCCTAAGTGGCTACTTTCACTCACTGCCGGGAACTACCGCTGTTGTAATAAGTACATCATGAATTATCATAAATGCAACATATTTTTTACTTTCGAGCAACCAAGCTACGTTCTGCCCGAACGTCATCATCATCTGACAAAAATATTACAGAAATATATCAATGACCTGCCAATACAAAAAAATGATGCTTTGGGAAAGTGTGAAAACAGGAAGGGATAAAATTGTTAGCAGAGTAACCATCCTGCCCTCACGGGCAGGACAATAATCAGGCTTCCAGCAACGGTTGTGCGAGGTAGCCCGTGCGTTCTTTTACGCCCGGCAGAACAAAGAAATATCCGCCGCCGATAGGCTTGATGTACTCTTCCAGCGCTTCGCCATTGAGCCGCTTCTGCACGGTCAGGAACCCTTTCTCGAGGTCATGCTGGTAGCAAACGAACAGCAGGCCCATCTCCAGCTGGCCGGAGTTAGTTACGCCGAGCGAATAGCTGTAGCCGCGGCGCATCATCAGGTTTGAATCGGTTGCCGGCGTGCGCGGGTTGGCCAGACGAATATGGCTGTCGAGCGCAATGACATCACCATCAGGATCTTTAGCGTAGTCCGGCACATCGTGCTCGTGCTGCATTCCCAACGGCGCGCCTGAATGCTTATCGCGCCCAAAAATGGTCTGTTGTTCTTTCAGCGGCGTACGGTCCCAGAACTCCACGTGGAACTGGATAATGCGCACTGCCTGGTAAGAACCACCCGTAGTCCACGCCGGTTCACCCTGCCCGTCCGTCACCCAGACGATGTTATCCATCAGCTTCGCGTCATGGCTATCCGGGTTGGCAGTACCATCTTTGAAGCCCAGCAGATTCACCGGCGTCTCTTTGCCTTTGCTGCGCGCGGCGTGGTCAGAGATAAACCCCTCCCGCTTCCAGCGCACGCTCAGCAAATCCGGCGAATGCTTGATGATGTCACGCAGAGCGTGAATAACCGTGTCCTGGGTGTTAGCGCAGATTTGCAGCAGCAGGTCCCCATGACACAGGGCCGCATCCAGCGAATCGTTGGGGAAACGCGTCATGCGCTGCAGTTTTTTCGGCGCGTGTGCCGCTAGCCCGTAGCGCTCGTCAAACAGCGACTGGCCAACGGAAACGGTAATGGTCAGGTTATCCGGCGCGATATACGCCCCGAGGATCCCGGAATCCATCGGCGGCAGTCGCGGGTTCGGCGTATCGGGCGCGGGCCCACCGGTGGTGAGGAAAGTTATCCTGTCGGTCAGCAGTTTGAACAGGCGCGTCAGGTCAGCTTTATCACTCGCCAGCACGTCAAACGCCACCAGCATCATCGATGCCTGCTGAGGGGTCAGCACGCCCGCCTGATGCAGTCCGTGGAACGGTTGGGTTTCCATTCGCGCATCCGGAGATAGCGTCCCCGGTGCACTTTGCGGTTTCGCCGCATGGGCGACCGGGCAACCCCCGGTCAACGCCAGCGCGCCTCCCAGCGCGCCGATATTTTTCAGTAAGCGACGACGTGATGGCTCGGTCACGTCGTGCGATTTGCTCTGTGTCATAACGCTTTAGTCCAGTCCGAGGATCCCACGCAGCTGCGCTAAATCTTCTGCCAGTGTCGTTACCGGCCCTTTCAGCGCATTGCGGTCAGCGTCAGTCAACTTATCGTAAGTCTCGTAGCCGTCTTTGGTTTTGTACTTCGCCAGTATGGTGTCGACTTTCTTGAAGTTGGCATCCACTTTGGCCAGCAGCGCGCTGTTTTCTTTCTGCAGCTGAGGACGCAACAGGTCGACAATTTTCTGGGCGCCGTCGACGTTAGCCTGGAAATCCCACAGATCGGTATGGCTGTAACGGTCTTCTTCACCGCTTATTTTGCTGGCCGCGACTTCTTCAATCAGATCGGCAGCACCGCCCACCACTTTTGACGGTGGGAAGGCCAGTTCGCTGATGCGTTTTTGCAGTTCCTGCACGTCGCTGTTCAGCTGAGTAGCGTAGTGCTCCATGCCTTTGGTGGAGTTGTCAGCAAACAGCGCTTTCTCCAGGCGGTGGAAGCCGGTGAATTTCGGGTCTTCCGCTTTCTTCTCGTAATCGTCTTCACGGGCATCGATGCTGCCGTCGAGGTCAGAGAACAGTTCAGCAATCGGTTCGATGCGTTCGTAGTACTGACGAGTCGGGGCGTACAGCGCTTTGGCTTTCTCGATATCGCCCGCTTTCACCGCGTCGGTGAAAGCCTGAGTGCCTTTCACCAGCTCTGCGGTTTGTGCCGTCACGTAGGTTTTATAGTCGGCAATCGCGTCACCCAGGCTCAGCACGGCGTTGGCTTTCGCCGCATCCGCGGTGGCTTCACCTTTAACAATCAGCGTGCCTTTCGGGTTAGTCAGCAGGCCACAGGTCATTTCATAACGACCCGGCTGTAGATTGGCGGTCATTTTCTGGGTGAAGCCCGGCGCAATGTTTTCACGCTCTTCCACCACCATCACCCCTTTGAGGATTTCCCACTCCAGCGCTTTCTGGCTGTGGTTCTGGATGTTGAACTGGGTTTTGCCAGCGTTAACGGTGATGTTCATCGGTTCACACTGTTTGTCGGTGACCGTGACCTTTACCTGCGGAATATCGGAGGCCTGCGCAGCGAACGCAGAAGAGAACAGCGCAGCGATGCCCAGCTGCAGCGCACTACGGCGGAAATTAATCGTCATGACCCATCCCTTTCAATAAGTATGTTGTAACTAATAGTCAATCATTGCTGTCGCTGATTACGCCGTACGAGAAGGACTCGTCGAGGCCCGCGGCGGCATGGAAAACAGCACCAGCACCGGGATCAGATAGATAAAGTACACCGCCACTTCGCTGACGCTTGGCGCTTCCTGATAGCCGAAAATACCTTCCAGCAGGGTGCCAAACAGCGTGTGGGTAGAAAGTGTGTTACTGAGATCAAACGCGACGTCCTGGAAGTGATTCCACAGCCCTGCCTCATGGAAGGCCCGAATCGCCCCGGCGGCAAGCCCTGCAGCCACCAGCAAAATAAACAGGCTGGTCCATTTGAAGAACGCGCCAAGATTCAGGCGAATGCCGCCCCAGTAAATCAGGAATCCAAGGACCACCGCGGTCGCCAGCCCGAGCATTGCACCGAGCGGCGGCCAGATGCCGAGATCCTGCTGGAATGCGGCCAGCAGGAAGAATACCGATTCCAGCCCTTCACGCGCCACGGCGAAAAAGACCATCAGGATCAGCGCCCAACCGTGGTTATTGCCCTTTTGCAGCGCATTATCCACCGCGTCTTCCAGTTGTTTCTTCACATTGCGCGACACTTTGCGCATCCAGAACACCATCCAGGTCAGGATAAACACCGCGATAACCGCCACGATACCCTCGAACATTTCCTGCTCTTTCTGCGGAAATTCACCGGTGGTTTCGTTGATGAAAATGCCGAGTCCCAGGCACAGCGCGGCGGCGAGAAACACGCCAATCCACATGACGCCAATCCAGCGTCCTCGTTGCGTGCGTTTAAGGTAGCTCGCTATCAGGCTGACAATCAGCGCTGCTTCCAGCCCTTCGCGTAACATAATGAGAAATGGAACAAACATGCCTGAAACCCTTCAGTGTGAAACGCAGTCAATCGATGCAAAGTTTCGTAAATATGAGTGATAGTGATTATCATTACGGCACAGAGAAACACAAGCGAAATGTGCGGATAATGATGTCAGGTTGTAAAAACTTGCAGTCGATATCGTTATCAGGCAAAGCAATTTAGTCTGAGGCTATTAACAGGTAATCGTTTACGCCGCCGCTTCGCTGTGGCTAAATATGCGCCCCGTTTACCTGCAAACAAAAATGAAATGGCTAATATTCTTCACTTCCTGCTGGCGCTGGTGGTCATCCTCGCGCTCGCCTGGCTGGTCAGTTTTGACCGCAAAACCATCCGTATTCGTTATATTACGCAGCTCATTATTATTGAAATCGCGCTGGCGTTCTTTTTCCTGCACGCCGAAAGCGGTTTAGTTCTGATTAAATCGGTTTCAGGGGTATTTGAATCGCTGCTTAAATTCTCCGCAGAGGGCAGCAATTTCGTCTTCGGCGGCATGAGCGATAAAGGCCTCGCGTTTATCTTCTTAGGCGTGCTGTGCCCGATTATCTTTATTTCCGCGCTGATCGGCATTCTGCAACACTGGCGTATTCTGCCGATTTTCATTCGCGTGATAGGCACCCTGCTGTCGAAAGTGAATGGCATGGGCAAGCTGGAATCATTTAACGCCGTAAGCTCGATTATCCTCGGTCAATCGGAAAACTTCATTGCTTACAAAGGCGTGCTGTCAGACCTTTCCTCTCGTCGGCTTTTCACCATGGCCGCCACGGCGATGTCGACGGTGTCGCTGTCGATTGTCGGCGCATACATGACCATGCTCGACGCGAAATATGTCGTGGCGGCGCTCATCCTCAATATGTTCAGCACCTTCATTATCCTGTCGGTGATTAACCCGACGCGTCCGGATACCGAAGCGGAGATTAAACTCGAGAAAATGCATGAGTCGCAGAGTTTCTTTGAGATGCTCGGGGAATACATTCTCGCCGGTTTTAAAGTGGCGATGATTATTCTGGCGATGCTGATTGGTTTTATTGCGTTGATAAGCGCGGTGAACGCCCTGTTCTCGACGGTGTTTGGCCTGAGCTTCCAGCAGATCCTCGGTTACGTTTTCTATCCCCTGGCATGGCTGATTGGCATTCCACTGAGCGATGCGCTGAACGCGGGCAGCATCATGGCGACCAAACTGGTGGCGAATGAATTTGTGGCGATGATTGAGCTGCAAAAGATTGCCGCACAGATGACACCGCGGGGCTTAGGCATTCTGTCTGTGTTCCTGGTGTCGTTTGCTAACTTTGCTTCTATCGGCATTGTGGCGGGCGCGATTAAAGGACTGAACGAGAAGCAGGGAAATGCGGTTTCGCGCTTTGGTCTGCGCCTGGTGTACGGCGCGACGCTGGTGAGCTTGCTGTCGGCGAGCTTTGCGGGGTTGTTCCTGTAAGCGTATAAACGCCCGACGGCGCTGCGCTTGCTCGGGCCTACGAAAATAAAAACGGCGGGATAATAATCCCGCCGTTTTTTTATCAGAACTGGACGCACACCGGGTTATCAACCCGCATCACCGATTCCTGCGTGAAGCGTGATTTATACACGTTACGCAGCGCTTCAATGTTGCTTTCACTCTGCGCATCTTTACCGTGGATTAGCATCAACGCTTTGCTCTGCTCACGGGCCACTTTGCCGTCATTACCGAGCCATTGCCCGCGTGCATCAAGCACCGTCAGCCCATCGCGAAAGCGCGGCGTGACGTCATTGTCCACGAACTGCTGCCATTCCTGAGGCGTAATATCTTTCCCCGCCGGACGGCTCAAGCCGAAATAAAGCGTGGTTTGCTGCATCTGGTTATCCGCTTTGCAACTTTGCGTGTCTGCGACGGATTTTTGCGATGGAGCCGTACAACCGCTGAGCGCGAACGCCAAAGCGATGGCGGCATACCCCATTTTTAGTGTCATTGCCTGCTATCCTCATTGTTTTTTTTAGCCGGAAGATATCAGCGCATTTTCAGGCAATTAGCAAGAAAAAAGCCCGCTTTCGCGGGCCTTAGCAGAGCAGGAATGATTATTCGGCATGTAACCGGGACGGCGGCGCAGAGTGATAGTGCGCGTCCGCTTCAGCGAAGCGTTTCTGCATAGAAGCAGATGGCGCTTTGCCCAGCAGGCTAAAGACCACAATCCCGATACTGCCAAACACGAAGCCTGGGATAATTTCATACAGGCCCAGCCAGCCGAACTGTTTCCAGACGATAACCGTGACCGCACCGATGACCATTCCGGCCAGCGCGCCGTTACGCGTCATGCGGGACCACAGCACGGAGAACAGCACCACCGGGCCAAACGCTGCACCGAAACCGGCCCAGGCGTAGCTCACCAGACCCAGCACGCGGTTTTCAGGGTTTGCGGCCAGCGCAATCGCCACCAGCGCCACGGCCAGAACCATAAAGCGACCGACCCACACCAGCTCTTTCTGGCTCGCGCCTTTACGCAGGAACGCTTTGTACAAATCTTCGGTAATCGCGCTTGAGCACACCAGCAGCTGACAGCTCAGGGTCGACATCACCGCCGCCAGAATGGCAGAAAGCAGAATACCGGCAACCCACGGGTTGAACAGGATTTGCGCCAGTTCGATGAACACGCGCTCGGCGTTCTGATTTACCGCACCCGCCAGATCAGCATGGGTATTAAAGAAGGCAATACCAAAGAAGCCTACGCCCACCGCCCCCATCAGGCACAGGATCATCCACGTCATACTGATGCGACGCGCATGAACGATACTGTGGTGGGAATCCGCCGCCATGAAACGCGCCAGAATGTGCGGCTGACCGAAGTAGCCCAGACCCCAGCCCAGCAGGGAAATGATGGCCACGAAGTTCAACCCTTTGAGCATATCGATGTTTTCAATGCTCTTTTGCTTAATCACTTCCAGCGAGTCACCGAAACCGCCAACGGTGATAATGACAATCACCGGCGTCAGGATCAGCGCGAAAATCATCAGGCTCGCCTGCACGGTGTCGGTCCAGCTCACGGCCAGGAAGCCGCCGATGAAGGTGTAAAGGATGGTCGCCGCCGCACCGGCCCACAGCGCAGTTTCATAGCTCATACCGAAGGTGCTTTCGAACAGACGTGCCCCCGCCACAATGCCGGACGCACAGTAGATGGTGAAAAACAGAAGAATGACCAACGCGGAGATAATACGCAGCACGCGGCTTTTATCTTCAAAACGACCGGTGAAATAGTCCGGCAGCGTCAGTGCGTTATTGTTCACTTCGGTGTGAACGCGCAGGCGTCCGGCCACCAGTTTCCAGTTAATCCATGCGCCAAGGCACAGACCAATGGCAATCCAGCTTTCAGAGATACCAGAAATGAAAATGGCGCCCGGCAGGCCCATCAGCAGCCAGCCGCTCATGTCAGAGGCACCCGCAGATAATGCGGTGACAAATGGGCCCAGGCTACGCCCGCCCAGAATATAGTCATCAAAGTTTTTGGTATTACGCCAGGCGATAAACCCAATCAGGATCATGCCAAATATATAAATTAGAAACGTCACCACCATCGGTGTGCTAGTAGCCATCAAAAAATCTCCAGAATAACTCTTTTTATCCCTATTACCGGAACGAAGTAATGGGCTCTTTGTTACGGGCGGAGCGTATCCTGCCGTATAGTGAATTTATTCACAAACGATTTAACACTGCATTTACAGATAAAACACCCCGTCAACAGGATCAATTTCTTATAGGTTGCACTCGCTCACGCTTTTCACGGTTGCACCGCGCAAAAGTGTTAAGCGCCGCATAAAACCTGGACTCATCACATCAACCCCACGTTTTAATCAGTGTTAAAACGATTTAACAAGTCATTGCTTTTCCTGATTGCTGGCGACGTCACACTTAACACGGTTGCACAAAGTTGCAACATGATGGATATTTCTGTGCAACTAGAGCAGCAATTAATATTGAGGGAGTTTTTTATGGCCAGCACCACCATGGGCGTAAAACTGGATGACGCCACGCGCGAACGAATTAAAAGCGCGGCAACGCGCATTGATCGCACCCCACATTGGCTGATTAAACAGGCCATTTTTAATTATCTGGAAAAACTGGAAAATGACGAAGCGTTGCCGGAATTGCCTGCCCTGCTGTCAGGTGCGGCGAATGAAAGCGACGAAGGCCTGGTGCAGACCGAAGAGTCGCCTCAGCCGTTCCTCGACTTTGCCGAGCAGATCCTGCCGCAATCGGTGACCCGTTCTGCGATTACGGCCGCCTGGCGTCGGGCTGAAACCGACGCGGTACCCATGCTGCTGGAGCAGGCCCGTCTGCCACACAGCATCGCAGAACAAGCGCATTCCCTCGCTTACCAGCTGGCCGAAAAATTGCGTAACCAGAAAACCGCCAGCGGTCGCGCCGGTATGGTGCAAAGCCTGTTGCAGGAATTTTCGCTCTCCTCGCAGGAAGGCGTAGCACTGATGTGTCTGGCGGAAGCGCTGCTGCGTATTCCGGACAAAGCCACCCGCGATGCGCTGATCCGCGACAAAATCAGCAACGGCAACTGGCATTCGCACATTGGCCGCAGCCCGTCACTGTTCGTCAACGCCGCCACCTGGGGCCTGCTGTTCACCGGTAAACTGGTATCGACGCACAACGAAGCCAGCCTGTCGCGCTCGCTGAACCGCATTATCGGTAAGAGCGGCGAGCCGTTGATCCGCAAAGGCGTGGACATGGCGATGCGCCTGATGGGCGAACAGTTCGTTACCGGCGAAACCATTTCCGAAGCGCTGGCCAATGCCCGCAAGCTGGAAGATAAAGGCTTCCGCTACTCCTACGATATGCTCGGCGAAGCAGCGCTGACCGCCGCCGACGCGCAGGCGTACATGGTCTCCTATCAGCAGGCAATCCACTCGATTGGTAAAGCCTCTAACGGGCGCGGCATTTATGAAGGCCCAGGCATCTCAATTAAACTGTCGGCGTTGCACCCGCGCTACAGCCGCGCGCAGTTCGACCGTGTGATGGACGAGTTGTATCCACGCCTGAAATCCCTGACCCTGCTGGCGCGCCAGTATGATATCGGCATCAACATTGACGCCGAAGAAGCCGACCGCCTGGAGATCTCCCTCGATCTGCTGGAAAAACTTTGTTTCGAACCGGAACTGGCAGGCTGGAACGGCATCGGCTTTGTTATTCAGGCGTATCAGAAACGCTGCCCGGCGGTGATTGATTACCTGACCGACCTCGCTACCCGTAGCCGCCGTCGCCTGATGATCCGTCTGGTGAAAGGCGCGTACTGGGACAGCGAAATTAAACGTGCGCAGATGGACGGCCTCGAAGGGTATCCGGTGTATACCCGCAAGGTGTATACCGACGTGTCCTACCTTGCGTGCGCAAAAAAATTGCTGGCGGTGCCGAACCTGATTTATCCGCAATTCGCCACCCACAACGCTCACACCCTGGCGGCGATTTACCAGCTGGCGGGCCAGAACTATTATCCGGGCCAGTATGAATTCCAGTGCCTGCACGGGATGGGCGAACCGCTGTACGAGCAGGTGGTGGGTAAAGTGGCCGATGGAAAACTGAACCGTCCATGCCGTATTTATGCGCCGGTGGGCACGCACGAAACGCTGCTGGCGTATCTGGTGCGTCGCCTGCTGGAAAACGGCGCGAACACCTCCTTTGTGAACCGAATCGCCGATACCACCCTGCCGCTGGATGAACTGGTGGCTGATCCGGTTTCCGCCGTCGAGAAACTGGCGCAGCAGGAAGGCCAGGCCGGTCTGCCGCATCCGAAGATCCCACTGCCACGCGAGCTGTACGGCGAAGGCCGCGATAACTCCGCCGGGCTGGATTTGGCTAACGAACACCGTCTGGCGTCCCTCTCCTCTTCGTTGCTTAACAGCGCGCTGCAAAAATGGCGTGCCCTGCCGATGCTGGAACAGGCGGTTGACGACGGCGACATGCAGCCCGTGGTCAACCCGGCTGAGCCGAAAGATATCGTCGGCTATACGCGTGATGCGTCCGAACGCGAAGTGGAACAGGCACTGACCAACGCGGTCAATAACGCGCCTATCTGGTTCGCCACGCCGCCGCACGAACGTGCCGCCATTCTTGAACGTGCCGCCGTATTAATGGAAGGCCAGATGCAGCAGCTAATGGGCATTCTGGTGCGCGAAGCGGGTAAAACCTTCAGTAACGCTATCGCCGAAGTGCGTGAAGCGGTGGATTTCCTGCATTACTACGCGGGACAGGTCCGGGATGATTTCGCCAACGAAACCCATCGCCCGCTTGGTCCTGTGGTCTGTATCAGTCCTTGGAACTTCCCGCTGGCCATCTTCACCGGACAAATCGCCGCAGCACTCGCCGCCGGAAACAGCGTGCTGGCGAAACCTGCCGAGCAGACGCCGCTGATAGCCGCTCAGGGCATCAATATTCTTCTGGAAGCGGGCGTACCGCCGGGCGTGGTGCAGCTTCTGCCGGGTCGCGGTGAAACCGTCGGCGCGCAGCTCACGTCCGACAACCGCGTGCGCGGGGTGATGTTTACCGGTTCCACCGAAGTGGCAACCCTGCTGCAACGTAATATCGCCAGCCGCCTCGATCCGCAGGGTCGTCCGACACCGCTTATCGCCGAAACCGGCGGGATGAACGCGATGATCGTTGATTCCTCTGCGCTGACCGAACAGGTGGTGATTGACGTTCTGGCCTCCGCGTTCGACAGCGCCGGGCAGCGCTGCTCTGCCCTGCGCGTGCTGTGTTTGCAGGACGATATCGCCGACCACACCCTGACGATGCTGAAGGGTGCGATGGCGGAATGCAGAATGGGCAACCCAGGACGGATGACCACGGATATTGGCCCGGTGATTGATGCCGAAGCCAAAGGCAATATCGAGCGTCACATTCAGACCCTGCGCAGCAAAGGTCGACCGGTGTTCCAGGCCGCACGTGATAACGGTGAAGACCGCCACGAATGGGCCACCGGCACCTTCGTGCCGCCGACGCTGATTGAGCTGGAAAGCTTCGATGAGCTGCAAAAAGAAGTGTTCGGCCCGGTGCTGCACGTGGTGCGCTACAACCGCAATTACCTTAATGCACTGGTCTCCCAGATTAATGCCTCCGGCTACGGTTTGACCCTCGGGGTGCATACCCGCATCGACGAAACCATCGCCCAGGTCACCGGCAGCGCCAACGTCGGCAACCTGTACGTGAACCGTAATATGGTGGGCGCGGTCGTCGGCGTGCAGCCGTTCGGCGGCGAAGGTTTGTCCGGTACAGGTCCGAAAGCCGGCGGCCCGATGTACCTCTATCGCCTGCTCTCCAGCCGCCCGGAAAACGCGCTATTAACCACGCTGAACCGTCAGGATGCCGGGCGTCCGGTGGATGCACAGCTGAAAACACTGTTGGAACAACCGCTGGTCGCCCTGCGCGAATGGGCCAACGGTCGTCCTGAACTGAGCACACTTTGTCATCGTTACGGCGAACTGGCGCAGGCCGGGACCCAGCGTTTATTGCCAGGCCCAACCGGCGAGCGCAATACCTGGACTTTGATGCCGCGTGAACGCGTACTGTGTCTTGCGGATAATGAAGAAGATGCGCTGGTGCAGCTCGCCGCCGTTACCTCCGTCGGCAGTGAAATCCTGTGGCCGGATGAAAGTCTGCATCGTGGGCTGGCAAAACAGTTGCCGAAAGCGGTCAACGAGCGCATTCGCTTCGCCAAACGCGAGCAGATTGTGAACGAAGATTTTGATGCGGTGATTTATCACGGTGATTCAGATCAGCTGCGTGAACTGTGCCAGCAGGTGGCGGCTCGCGATGGGGCGATTATCTCGGTACAGGGCTTTGCTCGTGGGGAAACTAATCTGCTGCTGGAACGCCTGTACGTTGAACGCTCCCTGAGCGTCAATACCGCTGCGGCGGGCGGCAACGCCAGCCTGATGACAATCGGCTAAGCTTGTGATTAATTAGTGGCAATGCGCCCCATCACCCTGTAAGCCCGGTAAGCGACAACGCCACCGGGCTTTTTTGGAGATCACACGATGAAACTGACTATTATCGCCGCTGCCGCCCTGCTGATGAGCACTTCCGCTCTGGCGGACAGCTGTGAATCCGCCACGTCCCAGGCGGGACTTAACGAGTGTGCCAGCAATGAATATAAAAAGCAGGATGACTTGCTCAATCAGACCTATAAAGAGGCGATGAAACTCGCCACCTCGACACAGAAAACTCAGCTCGTAACCGCGCAAAAAGCGTGGCTCGCCTTTCGCGACGCCGACTGCGCATTTTTGACCTCCGGCGCTGACGGCGCCTCCGTCGCCCCGATGGTTCACGCCCAGTGCATGACCGACAAAACCCGCGAACGTATCGAACTGCTGAAAAGCACTCTCACCTGTGAAGAAGGCGATGTGAGCTGCGTTTTCCCGCCGCGTTAACGCAGACGGATCCCTTCAATAATCATGCGCTGCACATTTTCCACAGTTTGCTGGAAGAACGCCTCATCACGCAGCGTTTTACCGGTGACCGCCTCGACCTGAGTGGAGAAGTCCGCATAGTGCTGCGTGGCGGCCCAAATCATGAAGATCAGATGGTTCGGATCGATGGGCGCCAGCTTGCCCTCCGCGACCCAGCCTGAAATGATCGCCGATTTTTCTGCCACAAGGGATTTTAAATCCCCGGTCAATTCCGCCATCAGCAGCGGTGCGCCCTGCAACATCTCAAGACAAAACAGGCGCGAGGCTTCCGGGTAATCTCGCGAAACTTCCAGCTTGAGGCGAATATACTCACCAATCGCCACCAGCGGCGTGAATTCTTCGCGAAAGGCGCGCAGCGGCGCCAGCCAGATATCGAGGATATTGCGCATGACTGCCACGTACAGCGCTTCTTTCGACGGATAGTAATAAAGCAGATTCGTTTTCGAGACGCCCGCCTGTTCCGCCACCTGTTCAAGACGCGTGCCGTGAATGCCGAACTGAGAAAAGGTGTTCAGCGCTGCCGTCAGAATGGCCTCTTTTTTAGCGCTCACCGCCAGACTACGTTTCCCGGTTTTTTTTACGGCTGCCTGAGCCATGACGCTCTCCTTATTCCTGCGCGGTACATTTGTTTTCTGCGTTTTCCACCACCTGTGGTAACGCCTTTTTCTTTTTGAATTTCAATTCGCTGACCAACACGCCCGCGATGATAAACGCCGCGCCAAGCAGGGCCAGCATCGGTAAGCGTTCACCCGCCATGCGGCCAAAGATGCCCGCCCACACGGGTTCACCGGTATAAATCACCGTCGCACGCGTCGGGGAAACGCTGCGCTGGGCCCAGTTCATCACCACCTGAATAATGGCGCTGAAAATCCCTAAACCCAGGGCAACCACCAGCAGACCCGGTGAAAATGACGGAACGGATTCTCCGGCGGGGATCATCATGGTAAATGCTACCAGCGACGCGGTGGCCAGCTGCACGACGGTGACCCGGCGCACATCGACCTTCCCGGCCCACGCGCTGATCAGAATAATTTCTGCGGCGATAGCCAGCGCCCCCGCGAGGGTAATGATTTCCCCGGCACCAAGCGCCAGTAAGTTTCCGTCCGGCCCGGCGAGTAAAATCAGGCCGATGAACGCCAGCATAATCCCGACGCAGGACATCAGCCCCGGCATACGCCCGAGGCACAACCATTGCAATAATGGCACCAGCGGCACGTACATCGCGGTAATAAAGGCGGATTTACTGCTGGAAATAGACTGTAAGCCCCAGGTTTGCAGGCTGTAGCCAAACGCGATAGCGATTCCAATCATCACGCCCGCTTTCAATTCAAGCCGCGTTAACCCACGCAGGGAGCGTAGTGAGAGCAGACCCACGGCGATAGCCGCGGTGGCGAAGCGCAGTCCGACAAAAAAGAACGGGTCGCTCATGGTGACGGCGTATTGCACCGCCAGAAACGTGCCACCCCAGAACATGGTGATGACAATCAGGAGCGCTTCCTGAGGCTTTACGGAAAATTGATAGCGAGAAAGAAAGGACATAGTACCGCCGGGATAACATTCAGCCCAACAGTGTGCAGATTACCGCGGACTGCTGCAACCAGCAGGCATAAAAAAACCGCCGGGAAAGCCCGGCGGTGGGGATTTGATGGGGCTCAGGTCGCCACATCGTACGGCGTCAGTCCACTAGCTATTGCGATTGCTGCCGTGGCTGTTTTTCCCCCCTTTTTTGCCAGCTTCAGAGGCACGCTGAGGATCATTCTTGAAGTTACCCCCGCTGTGCTGGCCACCTTTACGACCTGCTTCTGATGCTCTATCACGGTCTTCGGCGAAATTACCCGAACCGCCACGATGGTTTGCCATTACGGACCTCCAATCAATTGTTCAGACATCATATTGCATTACGTGATGTGGAATATTCCACTACGCGGTGACGGGCCAGAGGCCTGTTTATCGCCGCGTGGAACTAAGCTTAGTGGAAGCCTCTCATTCCTCCAGTAAACGGTAATATCTTGCAACATGCGCTCAGCGGAAAGTATGAGTTTGCCGCTCCGCGACGCATAAGCGACTCTTATGGCTTATGAAAAAAACGCACAGGAAAGTGTGTCATTTTGCTACAGAATCATTGCCGCATGCCATCACATTCAACCGACTGAATTAATGAATGTTTTCCCGATTTAACTGGCCCCGCATCAGCCGTGTAAATTACCGACGTAAACCCCTTGCTTCATCAGCGCCACTTTTCCCGTTTTATAAACAATCACCTGGTACAAACCGGCGCTGTAAACGGTGGCGCTGGACGTTTTCTCATCCAGCGCACACGGCTTGTCATCCAGATAGGCGAAATAGCCATTATCCATGCGGAAACTGACGCCATACCCAGTGTAACTGTGCGGCGTATGTGTTGCCGCCTGGCAGAACAACGAGGTTCCAGCCAGCAGCAGACCTGACACAACAGACTTCATGCTCATCATCATTCACTCTCTTTATTTCCGTTCAGGACGGAATTTTATTTTTGTGGGGGTTTAGCCCCGATAGAAATGGATTACCAACCGATTGACACGCCTGCGCCGTAGCCGACATTTTGTTGGGTGTCGTCTGACATGGTGGCTTTGACGATGACGCTTTGCGATACGCGTGCCGACATCCCTACCGCGACGGCGTTTTCGCCTTCGTAGCCACCCACGCCTGCGCCAATGGCAAAAGTTTGTCCCTGAATCACCTGCGGAATATTGGCCTGCGCCATTGCCCCGGAAATCCCCGCTGAAGCCTCTTTTTTATTTTCATTGACTTCAGATTTGAGGTTGCTGAAATTCCTGTTCAGTTTATTAATTTGCCCGGTATTACTTTCCGTCTGCGCTTGCGTGGCACGTACTTCGGAATGAACGGTATTGATGTTATTTCCGTTGGCATCAATATCACGACGGTTTTCAGTAATGGCCTTTTGGTTATTGCCGATGAATTTCTCATCCTGCTTTATTGTGTCGCTATTTTTTACGATCGCATCCTGATTCTGCTCGATACCTTTATGGTTGCGGTCAATCTCATGGCTGTTATCAGCAATATGGCCGCTGTTCTCTGCAACCACTTCGCGGGTGCGCTGGATTTGCTCATGAGTCTGCTTAAGACCTTCCTGATTCTTTTCGATATCGTGTTCGTCCTTAATAATCGCTTTGCTATTTGCCGTCACGACTTCACGGGTGCGGTGAATAGCATCGTTGTTCTGTGCGATATGCTCGCTGTTCTCTGTCACCACTTCACGGGTGCGGTGAATAGCATCCTGATTCTCGGCAACTTCACCTTGCGTTTTCACGATATCGTGATGGTTCTCTGCAATATCATTATGGTTCTGCGTAATACCTGCAACGTTCTGCGCAATTTGTTGGTTATCTTGATCAAGCGTGGTTTTTAACGGCGCAATCTGGTTATCCATATAGCTATGGGAATCAGTATCTGAGACGTGGACAGGCGGCGCGATTGCCGGGGTAAGATTGACCATTGGCACGCTCTGGATTGTGCTGCGTGGGATCGGATCGAATATCCAATAATCGTTTGTCACGGGATTCCACGGCTTATTGTTCGACAGAAAATCATTGGCTTGCTCAAGCGTATTCGCGCTCATGACTAAATTGTAAACATCAGGGACGGACTTTTGAATTTCAGGATGCAACGTAAAATAGGCATTGGCCGCATCAAGATCGGCACCCGTTAACGCATAGGCAGAAGGAACCAGAGCAGAGAAAATTAAGCACGCGGATATTGAGAATTTCATTAAATTACCATCAGATCAATATTTAAAGGTCGAGGAAATATCAGTACAAATATCCCTGAGCTGAAACCTGGAATGACACCTTACAAATAAAAATCCTTTTACCCTGGTGATATCCGGTGAAGTGGGAGTGATTTTAGAGGCACAGGAAAGTGTAAAAATTGATTTAAAATAATTTTTCAAAATGTTTCACATGAGAAAAATTTGAGTTGTAAACAATTCAGGAGGGTAACTGTTTACTATTGTTACAGCACAAATAGCTTAGACAGTAGGATTTGTAGGAAAGATGTGAAACAGGGTTTCATTTGAAAAAATCCCCACCGCCTTGTTCTCTGCCGCTTTAATCCCGGCCAACAGTTGACCAGACCCGGTATGTGACCAACACTTTCAGGAGAATCTTCCTTATACCCAAAATAATTCGAGTCGCATCACGGCGGCAAGAGAATGAGTCCCGATGAGCTTAGTAAGCTAAGTGATTCGGGCGAGTGAACGCAGCCAACAAAGATGCAGCTTGAAGTATGGCGGGTATACACAGTGTCATTACGGAGAATAAGGCTATGAGTGGAAACGCAAAAATTCTGGTTCTTTTTTATTCCATGTATGGACACATCGAAACAATGGCGCAGGCTATTGCGGACGGTGCGAACCAGGTGGATGGCGTTGATGTAACGGTAAAACGCGTGCCTGAAACGATGTCGGCGGAAGTTTTCGCGAAATCGGGCGGCAAAACACATACCGCCCCGGTGGCAACACCGCAGGAACTGGCGGATTACGACGCTATCATTTTCGGAACGCCTACCCGCTTCGGCAACATGGCCGGACAAATGCGCACTTTCCTCGATCAAACCGGTGGCCTGTGGGCATCTGGCGCATTGTACGGCAAACTTGCCAGCGTCTTTAGCTCCACTGGCACCGGCGGCGGTCAGGAGCAAACCATTACCTCGACATGGACTACCCTCGCCCACCACGGCATGGTCATTGTGCCGATCGGCTATGGCGCGCAGGAATTATTTGATGTCTCTCAGGTACGCGGCGGTACGCCGTATGGCGCGACGACCATTGCAGGCGGGGATGGTTCGCGTCAGCCCAGCCAGGAAGAACTGGCGATTGCCCGCTATCAGGGACAACACGTTGCCAATCTGGCGCGCAAACTGAAAAGCTAAACGTCTGTCAGGAGGAATACTATGCCAACACAGGAATCCAAAGCGCATCACGTAGGTGAATGGGCGAGCTTGCGAAACACCTCACCGGAAATCGCCGAGGCCATTTTCGAACTGGTTAAGTACGACGAAAAACTGGCTGAAAAAGTCTGGGAAGAAGGCAGCGATGAAGTGCTGGCGCTGGCCTTTAAGAAAACCGATAAGGATTCGCTGTTCTGGGGCGAACAAACCATCGAGCGTAAAAACGTCTGAAACAGACTCCCCCGCCAGGCGGGGGAGAATGCGTTTTACTTCGCCGCGTTATTCAGCACTTCATTGAACTTATCTACCGGGCAGTATCCGTCTGCATCTACCGGGCAACCTTTCAGCTCCAGCGTGACACGCTGTGGCGGCGCTTGCAGCGTCAGCACATCCGCATTACGCAACTGCTGCGTACTCTGATACAGATATTCGATTTTCATGAGTTCGCGGTTACCGGCCGCGTCACGCCAGCGTTCAAACACAATTTTGCCGCCAATCGGCGTGCGTTCGTACTGATCGTGGAGCGTATACGGTTTGAAATCCAGCGCCATTAACAGCGATGCGATATTCGAGTCATGCCCCACCAGCAGCGTCACTTTTGGACCTTTTCCGGCGTTGGTGACCAGTGTTTTATCGATGTATTTCACCAGCGGCGCAGCCACATTGCGGGCCACTTCTGGCGAGGTAAACAGGCTGTCCTGATAGCCATTTTTCAGCTCTGACAGCACGCGCCACTGCTTGTCGGTTTTGATTTGTCCCCACGCCACCTGATCGGCCGGGAAACCTTCGTAATACTGAAGGGTGAAAGCATCAACCAGTGAGTTACCCACTTTCAGCGGTCCGTCGACACCAGGTTCTTTTTCAAATGGCGCGCTGAAGGTGTCTTTGCCATCGGTCAGGGAGCACACTTTCTTCTCTTTGCAGGACGGAGAGTTTTTGTAATCAACGAGCGTTTCCAGCAGCTTGTAGCTTTCGCCGAGGTTCATTTTCTGCCGCTCTTCGTCCATCGCCTTCACTGCCTGTTGGCTGAAGGCCGCTGACGAGTCGGTAATCACCGGGTTGAATGTCGGGTCCATGGTGCCCATTTTGTCCTGATGATGGATCGGCACATCACAGCCAGGGAACGCACCGGTAATGAAGAACTGCGCGGTGGCGACGGTGCGTTGCAGGCTGTTGGCGTAGGCATACACCGTATCCGGCGACGGGCATTCACCGGTGGTCACCATCCCCTTTTCCGCCAACCATTCCCGCATGTAATGGCCCATATACACTTCGAGCACGCCGCCTTTAGTCGTGAGCTGTCCGCCGGGTACATCCCACTCCGGCCATTTATTCGGCGTGGATTGTTCAAGAACGCTGCCATTATTGGCGAGCGGCGCACGCAGGTTGTGCCGGCTCATGATCAACACCTGCTGGAGCTGATACCCCTCCGGCGTCGTTTCTGCCTGGGCCGCAAAGCCCGCCATCATTGAGCCGATAACCGCCACGGCCAGTACGCTTTTTCTCATCCCTTTGTCCTCATGCGTTAATGAACTGAATCAAGTGTGACAGATTTATGACACTTTACCGGGAAGTGGGCCGCAAACTGGTGATTTTCTCTTCTCTTGTGGCTAAATGGTTTTATAATAAAACTTATCGCCCTATCTGGAGTTCACGTGAAACGTACCCGCCTCGAAGAAAACTGCTGCCCTGTCGCCCGCTCGCTGGACATTATCGGCGACTGGTGGTCGTTGCTTATCGTTCGCGATGCCTTTCACGGCAAACGCCGCTTTAGTGAATTTCAGCGCAGTCTGGGGATCGCCAGGAACATGCTCACTGCTCGCCTTAAGCTGCTGGTGCAAGAAGGTATTCTCGAATTACGGCCCGCCTCAGATGGCAGCGCCTGGCAGGAGTACGTACTGTCAGACAAAGGTCGGGCGCTCCAGCCCGTGCTGGATTCGTTAGCCGAATGGGGTAATGCCTGGCTGCCGGTCGAACACGAGTTTCCTCAAAACTAAAATAATCCTCGCCAATTGGTTGCATATTAAAACCATTTAAACCATGCTGAATTTGGTTTCATTTTGCAACCATATTATTACGCTGAGGAACTTCCATGAACGCACAACGCCCTGTCGCCGTCGTTACCGGCGCTTCTTCCGGGATCGGCGCCATTTATGCCGATCGCCTTGCCGCTCGCGGTTACGATTTACTGCTGGTAGCCCGTCGGGAAGATCGACTCCAGTCACTCGCGCTGCGTCTGCAGCAACAATTCGCCATTGAGGTCTCGACCTTAAAAGCCGATCTCAGCCATGACGACGGGATCCGCGAAGTAGAGCAGCGTCTGCGAAGCGACGCCCGCGTTGCGCTACTGGTGAATAATGCCGGATCGGCGCGGATGGGAGCATTTCTGTCGGTTGATATCGATGAGCATGAAACTATTCATACATTGAACACCACGGCGTTGATGCGTCTGAGCTACGCGGCATTGGCGCGCTTTTCCGCGCAAAACAGCGGTACTTTGATCAACATCGCGTCGGTCCTCGCCTTCCACGCCCTCGGTAGCAGTGCGGTCTACAGCGCGACCAAAGCCTGGGTCGTCAACTTCACACGTGGACTACAGCAAGAATTTGCCGATAGTGCCGTACGCATTCAGGCGGTTTTGCCTGCGGCCACGGCGACGGAAATCTGGGATTTGTCAGGTGTTGCACCCGACACGTTACCGGAAGATTCGGTTATGAGTGCGGAGGATTTGGTCGATGCAGCACTTGCCGGGCTGGATAACGCCGAACAGGTCACACTGCCACCGGTGCATGACCTTACCTTGTGGGATACTTACGAACACGCTCGTCTGGCGCTGTTCACCACCTCCAGAACGGGTGTGCCTGCCCCGCGCTATCAGAAGCGTTGAATAAAAACAGGGTGGTCTTTCGCCACCCTGCTGGTATTCCACCGTTATTCCGCAACAGGCAAGGCGGTCAGCGTGCAAATTGCCATATGTTTCCCGCCACGTCGGTCAGTAATCGTCACCGTGTCTCCGGCTTTTTTACCTTCACACGGTTTTACCATTGTGTCGGTAAAATGCTGACGCATCTGTTGTTGGCTGGTTGGCGCGGCTTGCACGGCCCCCGCCAGCATCAGTAACGTTAGGGTAACTGCCGATTTCATCTTTCTCTCCGAACTTGGCTCATTCTGGTGAACCTTAACATCCTGCTTTGCGGCTTACTGTAAATTCCATTTGCCGATTGTTACCTGGCTTGCTACGTTTTCAAAAGCTGAGTCCGAAATGCCCGATGAAATCAGCCGGTCCCGATATTAGCGGGCGCGGAAAAGGCCCGCTATATTCTTGTGCTGCGCAACGACGATTCAGATAACGCTTTTATCGTGCTGGCGGCGAAAGAAGTGGTCACTGGCGACACCAAAATCCTCGCGCTGGTCAATTCTGATAAAAACCTGAGTAAGATAAAACGCGTCCAGACGGATATCGTTTTTTCCCTGCAAACTCTCGCCAGTGAAATGCTGCTGCGCAAACTGAGCGGCGAAAATATGGATACCGATAACCTGATGGATTTACTCTTCCAGGACGGACATTAATACCTGACTGGCATCGCTGGCACGAAGACCTATGATTATAAAATCATTTGTGCACTCAACTGAGGAGAAGGTGATGGGCTATTTCGAAATCAAAAAATCCGATAAGGATACGAAGGAACCGTATTACTTTGTGCTGAAGGCCGGCAACCATGAGGTGATCGCCCGCAGCGAAATGTATTCCAGCAAGGCGGCGGCGCAAAAAGGCATTGCGTCAGTGCAGAAAAACGGTGCCAGCACCGACGTGCGTGATAAAACTGAGTAAACCAAAAGCAAAAGCCCGCGATAAACGCGGGCTTTATTATTTATAACGGTTGAACCGTATTATTCAGAGACGCTTTTCTTCACATCCTGGGCACCGGCTTTGGTTTTATCCCATGCCTTAGTGCTGCCTTCTTTTGTGGCATCCCATGCTTTTTGGCTGCCGTCTTTGGTTTTATCCCAGGCTTTCTGACTACCTTCTTTGGTGCCATTCCAGGCTTTTTCAGAACCCTGTTTGGTTTTATCCCAGGCCTTCTCGCTGCCTTCTTTGGTATTGTTCCAGGCTTTCTGACCATCCTGCTTCATCTTGTCAGTGGTTGAGCCGTCGCTTTCCGCTTTGCTCATTTGTTCCTGAGTACGATGTTCGGTCTGATGCAGTTTTTCTTTAGCTGTGTCGGCGCCAGTATGGGCGGCCTGAACGGTCTCATCTGTTGCATGCTGCATTTCGCCCTGGGCCATTGCACCGGTAGCGACAAACAGAAGGGACAAAGCGATTGCTGTCTTTTTCATTTTAACTATTCCTTTTATCAGAGTCCGGCTATTACTCTATTTTTCAGGAACGATAACGACAAGGCGATAAATCCTAATTGATTCAAGGGCGTTGTTGAATAAATCGGATTTAGATAAAAGCGCCTCCCGTCACTGACCTCCTCAGGCAATCCGCACACTTTCCGGCATCCCTGTACGCGTCATTTTGTTTAAGGCACGGATCATGGCCTTAGCCTCACCAACCTGTCCATCGTAGTCACGCAGCGTCAGGCGAAAAACGCGTTTGAGCATCAGTATGGTAGAAATAGCGAGCCCAGAATAAGGTTGAGGACGACCACGGGATATCGCTGCAGGATCAGGGGTGTGGTGATCTGATCCTGACTATGGCCAAAAGTTCGATTTATTCAACAAAGCCGGTGAATGGTATAAAGGCCCAGAAGGATTTTCTACATGAACGATCGTTGATTACCCTACTTACCTGTATCAATAGCAACGTAACTCACAACGCAGCTTATCCGGCACAACTGTCTCAGGAAAAATCAACCCGAAGGTAAGCAAGCGTTGTAAACAGTCCTTCCTGAGGAGGATTCCCTGTGGTGCCAACAGGATAGGCATATAATATTACATTTGAGCGATAGCTATCATCCAGCTTAAATGGAACAACACGGCTGCTATTATTCGGCGTTAATGGGACATTGTGTTCATCAGTAACAATAACGCCTACATCTTTATTATCAGACTGAATAGCGTCAGGAACATCGGCGGAAGGAGTCCCTTCAATTCGCATTGTCAGATTGGCCGTTGCACTAATATCGTTACATTGAATTGGGATCTTTATTTCTTTCGGTGTATAATTAGTAGGCGCCTGCCCTTGTACTTTTAAATCAGATGCATAGACCGACCCCAAGTCAACAACAACCTGCGTTCCAGCGTTCCAGCGTTCCAGCGTTCCAGCGTTCCAGCGTTCCAGCGTTCCAGCGTTCCAGCGTTCCAGCGTTCCAGCGTTCCAGCGTTCCAGCGTTCCAGCGTTCCAGCGTTCCAGCGTTCC
>NZ_JALIGC010000033.1:0-192507 GCF_024764775.1 Scandinavium manionii
GTCGTAGCGTGAAACGAGATCAAGTGCCTGTCCAATGTGCATAAAAAAATCCGGAAACGGGTGAGCATTTCCGGATTCTTACACAGCCACTGGATCGATCAACCGATCCTTAACTGATCGGCATTACTGCTTACGCAGCCTTTTTTATTTCCCTTCCGGTAATGACGTGCCACAGGTGCTGCAGTAATTGGCATTTTTTTCATGCCCGGTATGCCGACATTTCGGGCATATACGCGTACTACGACGGTTCTGATATTCATTACTCATATGGGTAGTAATTAACCCGGTTGGAATGGCGATGACCGAGTAACCAATCAAAATGAGCAGCGAGGCGACAAACCGTCCGACACCAGTATGTGGGGCGATATCGCCGTAGCCCACGGTAGTGGCGGTTACCACCGCCCAGTACACTGACGCCCCTAAGGTCACAAAGCCATTTTCAGGGCCTTCGATGCCGTACATCAGCGAGCCAAAGACCACCATCACAATCGCGATTAAGAAATAGAACACCATTAATTGATGACGGGCGCTGACAATCGCCAGCCAGAAGATCCGCAGCGATGACATATAGCGCAGCAGCTTTAGCACGCGCAGAATCCGAATGGTTCTTAATGCCCGCCAGGCGAAAACATAATTCACGCTTATTTCCGGCCATAGCCAAAGAACATACATCGGCAACACGGTGATTAAATCGATTATTCCCCAAAAGCTGAATACATATTTCGCGGGTTGCGACCAGCACAACACTCGAAGAAAATACTCAGCGGTAAATACCACCGTGATGAGCAGTTCCAGATAGACAAAGGTGTGCCACTGATCGAAAGTCAGATGGTAATGAGAATCTAATGCCGATTCGACAAAAATAATCACGACGCTGAATAGCGCAAAAAAACCGCACAACGCCTCAACGCGACGTCCGCTGCGGGTACTTTGATCAAACAGAATGCGGTAAAGACGCTGGCGGAGTGAAGATGGGGCGACGGGCACAATAACCTCACAATAAAAAGGGCTGACATTTGTCAGCCCGGGAGATTATAGCGGGTCCACCTTCAGACAGGAAACGGCGTGTCGGAAGCTACCCTCCAGAACCGGTCGCGTTTTCGCGCATTCCGGCCCGGCAATCGGGCAGCGGGTGCGGAATACGCAGCCTGACGGCGGGTTGATAGGCGACGGTAACTCACCTTCCAATAATTGTATCTTTTTGTTCTTTTCCAGATCCGGGTCGGGAATGGGTACCGCGGACATCAGCGCTTTGGTGTAAGGGTGCAGCGGATTGTGGTAAACCTGATCGTAGGTTCCAAGTTCTACCGCATGGCCCAGATACATCACCAGCACACGATCGGAGATGTGTTTTACCACCGCCAGATCGTGGGCGATGAAAATCAGTGACAGACCCATTTCACGTTGCAGCTGCTGGAGCAGGTTTACCACCTGTGCCTGAATCGACACGTCCAGCGCCGAAACCGGTTCATCACAGATAATCAGTTTTGGTTCAAGAATCAGCGCGCGGGCGATACCGATACGCTGACACTGACCGCCGGAAAATTCATGCGGGTAACGGTTGATGAGGTTCGGCAGCAGGCCTACTTTCATCATCATTGCCTTCACGCGGTCACGGACTTCCTGACGCGGCATTTTCGGATGATAGGTGCGCAGTGGCTCGGCGATGATATCGCCGATATTCATACGCGGATTCAGGGAAGCCAGCGGATCCTGGAAAATCATCTGAATGTCGCTGCGCACAGCACGCCATTCGTCCGGCTTCATGCCCAGTAAATCTTTACCCAGCCAGGCGACACGCCCCTCTGTGGCTTTCACCAGACCGATAATGGCGCGGGCAAAGGTCGATTTACCACAGCCTGATTCTCCGACCACGCCCAGCGTTTCACCTTCATACAGTCGCAGCGTTACACCATCGACCGCCTTCAGGGTTTTCGAGGGCTGCCAGAACCACTGTTTGCCGTCTTTGATGTCAAAGTGCACTTTCAGATCGGCAATTTCGAGCAGAACTTTTTTATCTTCAGTCACGGCGTTCATACTAGATCCCCCACCGGTTTAAAGCAGGCGCGTAAACGGCCAGGCGCGAACGCCTCCAGAGGCGGAGCCGTGTTGCAGATTTCCATCGCATGCGGGCAACGCGGCTGGAACGGGCAGCCTTTCGGCAGACGCATCAGGTTTGGCGGGTTGCCTGGAATGGTCAACAGCGCTTCGCCTTCCGCATCCAGACGCGGCACCGCGTTAAGCAGCCCCATCGAATATGGGTGTGCCGGGTGATAAAACACGTCGCGCGCGTTGCCATATTCCATGGTGCGCCCGGCGTACATCACCAGCACTTTGTCGCAGATCCCGGCCACAACGCCGAGATCGTGCGTGATCATAATGATGGCGGTGTTGAATTCGCTTTTCAGCTCATTCAGCAGGGTCATGATTTGCGCCTGAACGGTCACGTCCAGTGCAGTCGTCGGTTCATCCGCGATCAGCAGTTTTGGCCGACACAGCAGCGCCATGGCGATCATCACACGCTGGCGCATACCACCAGAAAACTCGTGCGGATACATGCGCATACGCTTACGCGCTTCCGGCATTTTAACCGCATCCAGCATCCGCACAGACTCTTCAAACGCTTCGGCTTTGCCCATGCCTTTGTGCAGCATCAGCACTTCCATCAGCTGCTCCCCCACCCGCATGTACGGGTTCAGGGACGTCATCGGATCCTGGAAAATCATCGAAATCTGTTCGGCGCGCAGACGGTTAAGCTCTTTCTCCGGCAGATTCAGGATCTGACGACCGTTAAAAGAAGCGACGCCGCCAATGCGGCCGTTCTTCGCCAGCAGACCCATCAGTGCAAACGCGGTCTGAGATTTACCGGAACCGGATTCGCCGACGATCCCCAGCGTTTCGCCCGCTTTCAGGCTGAAATTCAGATCATTTACCGCCGTCACGTCGCCGTCTGCAGTGGCAAACGTTACGCGTAAATCTTTTACGTCCAGCAGCAGGCCAGATTGTTGCTGCTGCGGGGCGTTAACCATTTCAATCGTGCTCATGGCATCACTCCTTAGCGGTCTTTCGGGTCGAGGGCATCACGCAGGCCATCGCCGATAAAGTTGAAACAGAACAGGGTTACCACCAGGAAACCTGCCGGATACAGCAGCAGCCATGGAGAGACTTCCATGGAGTTGGCGCCATCACTCAGTAATGCGCCCCAGCTGCTGAGCGGCTCCTGGGTACCCAGACCGAGGAAGCTCAGGAACGATTCAAACAGGATCATGCTTGGCACCAGCAGTGAAGCGTAAACCACCACCACGCCCAGCACGTTTGGCACGATATGGCGCACAACAATATTTGCGGTTGAGACACCACCCACCTGCGCCGCTTCGATAAACTCTTTGCGCTTCAGGCTTAAGGTCTGACCGCGCACGATACGCGCCATATCCAGCCAGGAGACCATCCCGATTGCCACGAAGATAAGCAGGATGTTTTGGCCGAAGAACGTTACCAGCAAAATAACGAAGAACATGAACGGGAAGGAGTTCAGGATCTCCAGCAGGCGCATCATCACGGAGTCCACTTTTCCGCCGAGGTAGCCGGAGAGTGAACCGTACAGCGTCCCAAGGACTACTGCCACCAGCGCTGCGGCGATCCCGACCATCAGCGAAATTCGACCACCAATCGCGACACGCACTAATAAATCACGGCCGGATGAATCGGTCCCGAAATAGTGCCCGGAAGGCATATCAGGGGCGCTGGACATCATGTTCCAGTCGGTATCGAAGTAGCTGAACTGCGACAGCATCGGGGCCAGCGTTACGAACAGGGCGATAACCACCAGCACAATCAGGCTGGCAACTGCCGCACGGTTATGCATAAAACGACGGCGGGCGTCCTGCCAAAGGCTACGGCCTTCGACTTCCAGTTTTTCACTGAAGTGTTCCAGCGCCTCGCTGTTTTTCTTACTCAACATCATGGCGAACTCCAGTGTCAGTAACGGATTTTCGGATCGATAACGGCATACAGCACATCGACGATCGCGTTAAACAGAATGGTCAGCGCACCGACCAGAATGGTCAGGCTCAGAACCAGGGAATAATCGCGGTTCAGCGCGCCATTCACGAACAGCTGACCAATACCCGGCAGGCCGTAAATGGTTTCGATGACCATTGAACCTGTGATGATGCCCACGAACGCTGGCCCCATGTACGAGAGCACTGGCAGCAGCGCTGGTTTCAACGCGTGACGCAGAATAATGCGGCGCATCGGCAACCCTTTCGCCTTTGCGGTACGAATGAAGTTGGAGTGCAGGACTTCAATCATCGAACCACGGGTGATACGCGCGATGCTGGCTATATAGGCCAGAGAGAGCGCCACCATCGGCAGGATCATGTATTGCAACGCCCCGCCGTTCCAGCCACCGCCCGGCAACCAATGCAGCGTGATGGCAAATATCATCACCAGCAATGGCGCGACCACGAAGCTCGGGATAACCACCCCGGTCATCGCCACCCCCATGACGGCGTAATCCCATTTGGTATTTTGATTCAGCGCGGCTATCACCCCGGCGCTGACACCCAGGATTACGGCGAGGAAGAATGCAGCAAAACCTAATTTGGCCGACACCGGGAAGCTCGCGGCCACCAGGTCGTTCACGGAATAATCTTTATATTTGAATGACGGTCCAAAATCGCCGTGTGCCAGCTGCTTCAAATAATTGAAGTACTGGACCCCGATAGGATCGTTCAGGTGATATTTGGCTTCAATGTTCGCCATGACTTCAGGCGGCAGCGTGCGTTCGCCGGTAAATGGACTCCCCGGCGCCAGACGCATCATAAAGAAGGAAATGGTAATCAGGATAAAGAGTGTCGGAATTGCTTCCAGACAGCGGCGTAAAATAAATTTCAACATTGCCCGTACCTTCTGGCGTGTGCCTTTACATGTCGCAATTCAGCGTGGCTGATGCAGTCATGTGATAGTGCGTGAAATAAGACACAGTGGGGCAACCCCGTGTTGCCCCACGTATTGCCATTAATGCTTAATGATGTACAAGTCTTTGGTATAGATGTTGTCCATCGGATCTTTACCGGTGTAACCGCCAATCCATGGTTTCACCAGACGGGCATTCACATAGTAATAGACCGGAACGATAGCGGAGTCTTTGCCCAGCTGCTGTTCAGCTTTGTCATACAGCGCAACACGCTGTGCTTCGTCGGTCACCTGCAGAGTCTGCTTCATGATCGCATCAAACGCCGGGCTCTTATAGTGCGCGGTGTTCATTGAGCTATCAGACAGCATGGTGTTCAGGAAGGACGTCGGTTCGTTGTAGTCCGCACACCAGCCGGCACGCGCAACGTCATAAGTACCCTGATGACGGGTATCAAGGAAGGTTTTCCACTCCTGGTTAACCAGCTTCACATTCACGCCCAGGTTTTTCTTCCAGATAGACGCGGCAGCGATGGCCAGTTTCTTGTGCAGATCGGAGGTGTTGTACAGCAGTTCGAAGGTCAGCGGCTTATCGGCGGTGTAGCCTGCTTCGGCCAGCAGTTTCTTCGCTTCTTCGTTACGTTTTTCCTGCGTCCAGGTAAACCATTCTGGTTTGGTCAACTTCGCGCCATCGGTGTACGGAGGAGTGTAACCGTAAGCTGGCAGGTCGCCCTGCGCTTTCACTTTGTTGACGATGATGTCACGGTCCAGGCCCAGTTTCAGTGCGGTACGTACACGCTCATCGGTGAACGGGGCTTTCTGGTTGTTGATTTCGTAGTAATAGGTGCACAGGTACGGGTCAACGTGAACTTCGGTTGGGATCTCTTTCTTCAGCTTCTGGAACAGTTCAATCGGCAGGTTGTTATAGGTCATGTCGATTTCGCCGCTGCGGTAGCGGTTTACGTCGGTGACTTCAGAAGAGATTGGCAGATAGGTAATCTGGTCAACAACAGTGTCTTTGTTATCCCAGTAGTTGGTGTTGCGCTCCATTACGATGCGCTCGTTCACCACCCAGTCTTTCAGTTTGTAAGCGCCATTGGTGACGATATTGGCAGGCTGAGTCCACTTTTCACCGAATTTTTCGATGGCGGTTTTATTTACCGGGGACATCGCCGGGTTCACCAGCAGTTTATAGAAATAAGGAACCGGCTCGCTCAGAGTGACTTCCAGAGTGTGATCGTCGATGGCTTTCACGCCGAGATCGGAGGTCGGTTTTTTGCCGTCGATAATTTCATCAACGTTCAGGATGTGACCGTATTGCGGATAGCTCGCATACGGGGACGCAGTTTTCGGGTCCACCAGACGCTGCCAGCTATAGACGAAATCTTGTGCCGTTACCGGCTCGCCGTTGGACCATTTTGCATCTTTACGCAGATGGAAGGTCCACACTTTGAAATCTTTGTTATCCCAGCTTTCTGCTACGCCCGGGATCGGGTGACCGTCTTTGGTGGAGGTGATGAGCAGGCCTTCGAACAGGTCACGGCTCACGTTTGCTTCTGGAACACCTTCAATTTTGTTCGGATCCAGTGACTGCGGCTCAGCGCCGTTGTTACGGATCATGGTCTGCTTATCTGCCAGCTTAACACCTGCAGGAACGTCTGCAGCCATTGCACTTCCTGCGATAAGTGCAGCTAAAACACCGGCTGCGATGAGGCTTTTTTTTGTGATGATGGACATTGTGTTGATACTCCGCTCATTATAATTACTGGCTGTGCCAGCCTGTTTTGTTTAATCCCCTAAGGGTTTCCCATACAGCGCAGGAGTGAATGCGTCTGTCAGGCTTTACTGCTGCTATCACCGACTTCTTTTATTACGGTCACTCTTTATTCGGCAACCTTTCGTCGATTCTTTAGGTCATCCCCCCTGTCGGGATAACCGATGTTCTTATTTGCGTCAGGAGATTTATTTGAAAATTATTCTCATCTCCACTTTTTGTATCGTGAAATGTCTGAGCGGAAAGTACCAAAAGCATTTCTCCCCCGCCAATACAATTTGCAAATTTGTTAACCAATTCTCTTTTGTTGAACCCATTTCGAATGAAGCCGGTCAATTTTCGCAGCATCGATTGAAATTTAATCTTTATTAATCAATTGGTTAACCAAAAACCAGCTCAGCGCACGGCTCGCACAACGCCGACAGCGGCCTTTTGCACAATAATTTAACAATTGATTATTATTTAGCACATTACTCTGCGTGAACGTTGAAATTACTAATAACATTTCAATTATCTCACGGCAAGCGTAAGAGTATCATGTTAGTGAAATAACATTATTGCCCGGGGTACTACACAGGACTCCAAAGGCTAATCACCTGATAACAATAGAATTAGGGAGAAATAGCAGAAGGTTATTACGGCGGGTTAATTCACATTTATTGATATGTTTTGCTAATAAATGAAAGAAAAAACGAGGCGTGTTCGCCCCGTTTCAGAACGGTGTCAGGCAAGCAAGCCGGGGAAGATAGATTTGATACCGGCCACGATAAATTCAATGCCAAGTGCCATCAGCAGCAGACCCATGATACGGGTGATAACGTTGATACCCGTTTGTCCCAGTAACCGCACCAGCCAGGGTGCGATGCGGAACAGCCCCCAACAGCAACCGGCAAAAATCGCGATAGCGACGGAGAAGCCAATCAGATGCGCAATATTATGGTAGCGCGTGCCCCAGACAATCGTGGAGCTGATTGCCCCCGGCCCGGCCATTAAGGGTAATGCCAGAGGGACAACGCCGACGCTTTCGCGAATGGCCGTCTCTGATTTTTCCTGCTTGTTCTGTTTGTCCTCACCGAGCTTTCCGCTGATCATCGACATCGCAATCGTTACCACCAGAATACCGCCCGCAATACGGAACGAGTCGATAGAAATCCCGAAGAGTTGCAGAATGCCGTCGCCCAGAAACAGCGAGGTCCACAAAATGATGGCCACCGAGAGGTTTGCCGTCAGGTTGGTTTTATTGCGCGCAGGCGCCGACTGGTAGCTGGTCATACTGATGAACACCGGGATGATACCCACCGGGTTTACCAGCGCAAATAAGCCAATGAAAAACTTGATATAAGTTGGAAAATCGAACAGCGATTGAATCACGGTAACCCCGCGCCCTCATCAATTGTGGTAGTTGACGTACAGTAATCACGAAAAACGCGCTGAAGATACGCTGTTTGACGGCATTCTTCACCACAAATCTGCTGTAAAACGCTACCAATACACGTTGTTATGTATCTGTTTAAATTATGCTAATGTTACCCCAGCCCGAAATTACGATCTTTTAACACTTGATACAAACCGCTAAAATCGGCCTGCTGAATGGAGTCAGCTTGGTGTAATCTTGATTTAGATCACGCAATTCGTACTCAGAAGTGGGTAATCTTAATGTCGCACCAGGGAGTAGCCCGGTACCTCTACCGGGTGTAATGGAAGGCTCTTTTAGTAAATCAGTGGATGAAGGTCGCAAAGTAACCTGTTGTTTTTATGACTCTTACGCAAGCTGCTTGTGGTCTGTCTATACTGACGTATCGCGCAGCTGATTTACTAAAAAAGTTTAACATTATCCAGGAGAGCATTTATGGCTGTTACTAATGTCGCTGAACTGAACGCACTCGTCGAGCGCGTAAAAAAAGCTCAGCGTGAATATGCCAACTTCACCCAAGAACAGGTTGATAAAATTTTCCGCGCGGCCGCACTGGCTGCTGCAGATGCTCGAATCCCTCTCGCGAAACTGGCCGTTGCCGAATCTGGCATGGGTATCGTGGAAGATAAAGTGATTAAAAACCACTTTGCTTCTGAGTATATCTACAACGCCTATAAAGATGAGAAAACCTGTGGTGTCCTGTCTGAAGATGACACTTTCGGTACTATCACCATCGCTGAACCTATCGGCATCATCTGCGGTATCGTACCGACCACCAACCCAACGTCTACCGCTATCTTCAAGTCTCTTATCAGCCTGAAGACGCGTAACGCGATCATCTTCTCTCCACACCCACGTGCGAAAGACGCGACTAACAAAGCCGCTGATATCGTTCTCCAGGCTGCAATCGCAGCAGGTGCGCCGAAAGATCTGATTGGTTGGATTGATCAGCCTTCCGTAGAGCTGTCCAACGCTCTGATGCATCACCCAGACATCAACATGATCCTCGCCACTGGTGGCCCGGGCATGGTTAAAGCAGCATACAGCTCCGGTAAACCTGCCATCGGCGTAGGTGCGGGTAACACCCCTGTTGTTGTTGATGAAACGGCTGATGTGAAACGCGTTGTGGCGTCCATCCTGATGTCTAAAACCTTCGACAACGGTGTAATCTGTGCATCTGAGCAGTCCGTTATCGTGGTTGACTCTGCGTACGCTGCAGTACGTGAGCGTTTCGCTTCCCACGGCGGCTACATGCTGCAGGGCAAAGAGCTGAAAGCCGTTCAGGACATCATCCTGAAAAATGGCGGTCTGAACGCCGCTATCGTTGGTCAGCCAGCAACCAAAATTGCTGAACTGGCAGGTTTCACCGTACCAGCAGATACCAAAATTCTGATTGGCGAAGTGACCGTTGTTGACGAATCCGAGCCGTTCGCTCACGAAAAACTGTCTCCGACTCTGGCAATGTACCGTGCCAAGAACTTCGAAGACGCCGTTGTTAAAGCGGAAAAACTGGTTGAGATGGGCGGCATCGGCCACACTTCTTGCCTGTACACCGACCAGGACAACCAGCCAGAACGCGTTAAGCACTTCGGCGACAAAATGAAGACTGCTCGTATTCTGATTAACACCCCGGCATCTCAGGGTGGTATCGGTGACCTTTACAACTTCAAACTCGCGCCTTCCCTGACTCTGGGTTGTGGTTCCTGGGGTGGTAACTCCATCTCTGAGAACGTGGGTCCTAAGCACCTGATCAACAAGAAAACCGTTGCTAAGCGAGCTGAAAACATGTTGTGGCACAAACTTCCGAAATCCATCTACTTCCGTCGTGGCTCACTGCCAATCGCGCTGGATGAAGTGATTACCGATGGTCACAAACGTGCGATGATCGTGACTGACCGTTTCCTGTTCAACAACGGCTATGCAGACCAGATCACGTCTGTTCTGAAAGCAGCTGGCGTTGAAACTGAAGTGTTCTTTGAAGTTGAAGCTGACCCAACTCTGACCGTAGTACGTAAAGGTGCAGAACTGGCGAATTCCTTCAAACCAGACGTGATTATCGCGCTGGGCGGCGGTTCCCCGATGGATGCTGCGAAAATCATGTGGGTCATGTACGAACACCCAGAAACTCACTTCGAAGAACTGGCACTGCGCTTTATGGACATCCGTAAACGTATCTACAAGTTCCCGAAAATGGGTGTGAAAGCGAAGATGATTGCGGTCACCACCACGTCCGGTACCGGTTCTGAAGTGACCCCGTTTGCAGTGGTTACCGATGATGCAACGGGTCAGAAATATCCACTGGCTGACTACGCGCTGACTCCGGACATGGCTATCGTTGATGCCAACCTCGTGATGGATATGCCGAAATCACTGTGTGCATTCGGTGGTCTGGATGCGGTAACCCACGCCCTGGAAGCTTATGTGTCTGTACTGGCATCTGAGTTCTCTGATGGTCAGGCTCTGCAGGCTCTGAAACTGCTGAAAGAAAACCTGCCAGCGTCTTACCACGAAGGTTCTAAGAACCCAGTTGCACGTGAACGCGTTCACAACGCAGCGACTATCGCCGGTATCGCGTTTGCTAACGCCTTCCTCGGTGTGTGTCACTCCATGGCGCATAAACTGGGTTCCCAGTTCCACATTCCTCACGGTTTGGCGAACGCCCTGCTGATCAGCAACGTTATTCGCTACAACGCGAACGACAACCCGACCAAGCAGACTGCATTCAGCCAGTACGACCGTCCGCAGGCTCGTCGTCGTTACGCAGAAATCGCAGACCACCTGGGTCTGACCTCTTCCAGCGACCGTACTGCTGCGAAAATCGAGAAACTGCTGGCATGGCTGGACAGCATCAAAGCTGAACTGGGTATTCCTAAGTCTATCCGTGAAGCGGGTGTTCAGGAAGCTGACTTCCTGGCACACGTCGACAAACTGTCTGAAGACGCGTTTGATGACCAGTGTACCGGTGCTAACCCACGTTACCCACTGATTGCTGAACTGAAGCAAATTCTGCTGGACACCTACTACGGCCGCGAGTTTAGCGAAGGCGACGTAGCTGAGAAGAAAGCAGCTGCTCCGGCTAAAGCTGACAAAAAAGCGAAGAAAACCGCTTAATTTGAAAGCCTAATAAAAACCCGCCAGATGGCGGGTTTTTTTATGTCTGTTGCGCGCTAAAGCGTGGTGAGATTACTCTTTCCACCTTCCCTCGCACTCGCTGCTGAATAGCGCTCAGAGAGCCTTCCAGAAGCGCTTCTTTGTAATGTTTACGACACACGGAGACATAACGCTCATTCCCGCCGATAACCACCTGTTCCCCTTCGTTATACGGACGCCCTTCCTGATCCAGTCGCAGTACCATACTCGCCTTACGACCACAGAAGCAGATGGTTTTTAATTCCACCAGTTTATCGGACCAGCACAGCAGATATTGGCTGCCAATAAACAGCTCGCCGCGAAAATCTGTACGCAGGCCGTAGCACAGCACCGGGATATCCAGCTCATCCACAACCTCTGACAGCGCGTAGACCTGCTCGCGAGTCAGGAACTGGCTCTCATCCACCAGCACACAGTGAATCGGCTCCTGCGCGTGCTCAGCTGCGATATCGTCGTACAGCGATGTCTGTTGGTTGTAGAGCTTTGCCGGTGAGGACAATCCGATGCGGGAACTGACTTTTCCTGCACCGAATCTGTCGTCAATTTCTGCGGTATAAACCAGCGTTCGCATTCCGCGTTCCTGGTAATTATAGGAGGATTGTAACAAAGCCGTAGACTTCCCTGCATTCATTGCAGAGTAGTAAAAATAAAGTTGTGCCATTCGCAGCATCACCTCAATCATCGTGATTTAACGGCACGAATTGTACCATATCCCCTGCAAATTTCAGCGTTCACGCAGCGCATAATCCATTGCTACTTCACGTAAAATATTAAGTTCTTCTTATCTATAATAACAATCAGAAACAGCCAGCTATTCACATGACGCCTTAAGATTATCCCGAGTTATCAGCCAGCTAATCCCTTACCTGGCGGCCCAGGGCTTTCGTGACGTTATGATTCAGATTCTATTGGTTCCTGGAAATTCTCCCTTGGTCCCCGAGTAATACGAAAGGCTGATATTAGCGTTCATCTTATATATGCCGCGCTGCAACAGAGAAAAAGGCATACTTTGTAAGGGTGTTCTTATGATTGGTGCCAGGCAATAAGCACTCATGATGTGAACTGCCGCGTAAAATTTAACTTTATCTAATTATTAATCGCGATAAATAACACGTTATTTTGACTTCCTTACAAACCACCCTATTGCACATCTGAAATTAACGCTCTATTATTACCTCAACAAACCACCCCACAATATAAGTTTGAGAATACGACAATGAGCGAAGCACTTAAAATTTTGAACAACATCCGTACTCTTCGTGCGCAGGCAAGAGAATGCACTCTCGAAACTCTCGAAGAAATGCTGGAAAAATTAGAAGTTGTTGTGAACGAACGTCGCGAAGAAGATAATGCGGCCGCTGCTGAAGTTGAAGAGCGTACTCGTAAACTGCAACAATACCGTGAAATGCTGATTGCTGATGGCATTGACCCAAATGAACTGCTGAACAGCATTGCTGCAGCAAGCAAATCTGGTGCTAAAGCTAAACGTGCAGCTCGCCCGGCTAAATATAGCTACGTTGATGAAAACGGCGAAACTAAAACCTGGACCGGCCAGGGTCGTACCCCGGCAATCATCAAAAAAGCAATGGATGAGCAAGGTAAATCTCTGGACGACTTCCTGATTTAATCTTTCTTGTTTGTTTGAAAATCCCGCTCTGCGGGATTTTTTTTATCCTGAAATCGCCTCAGGCATTCTCAATAGTGCCTGGTTTTAACACAATCCCGATGACAGGTAATAAAAAACCGGGGTCTTTTCAGAACCCCGGTCGGTACAGCAGGTGAGCAAATTACTTGCCAGCTTCCACTGTTTCTTCCAGCCAGGCTTTAAAATCCGCGCCCAGTGAATTGTGGCGAATGCCATATTCAACAAACGCACGCATATAACCCAGTTTATTACCGCAGTCGTGGCTTTTGCCTTTCATATGATAGGCTTCAACGGTTTCTTTTTCGATCAGCATGTCGATTGCATCGGTCAGCTGGATCTCGTCACCGGCACCTGGAGGCGTCTTCGCCAGCAGCGGCCAAATCTCTGCGCTCAGCACATAGCGGCCTACAACGGCGAGGTTAGACGGTGCCACGTCGGCTTTAGGTTTCTCAACCACACCTACCATTGGCACGCTATCACCTGGATTCAGGGCTTCGCCTTTGCAATCCACAACACCGTATGCGGTTACGTCTTCAACCGGTTCAACCATGATCTGGCTGGCACCTGTTTCATCAAAACGCTTAATCATATCGGCGAGGTTGTCACGGGACAGATCGGATTCATATTCATCCAGAATCACGTCTGGCAGAATAACCGCGACAGGCTCATCACCAACAACCGGATGCGCACACAGAACTGCGTGACCCAGACCTTTTGCCAGACCCTGACGGACCTGCATAATGGTCACGTGTGGCGGACAAATAGACTGCACTTCTTCCAGCAGCTGGCGCTTAACGCGTTTTTCCAGCATGGCTTCGAGTTCAAAACTGGTATCGAAATGGTTTTCGATAGAGTTTTTAGAAGAATGCGTAACCAGAACAATTTCAGTAATGCCTGCAGCAATACATTCATTGACTACATACTGAATTAATGGCTTGTCGACCAGCGGCAGCATTTCCTTAGGAATCGCTTTAGTGGCGGGCAACATCCTGGTACCCAATCCCGCTACCGGGATTACGGCCTTAGTGACTTTCGAATTTAATGCAGCCATTGAAATCTCCTGAACTGTTCAACTTTTGAACGTGCTCGTTAATTAATAACGCGTTGAGTATATCAGTACCGATTGCTCAATCTGGTCTGAAAAGGACACGTTAACCTTGAATTAGGATTTTTACGTATAAATCCTGCTGATAGTACCACTACCGTCTGAAAGCGGAGACAGCAATATCCCGAGATTCAGACTAATTGTTCATTCCGCAGACAACATCAGGCGCAGGCGCCCCCCTGCTCCCCAAATTTGGCACTGCCAGGATTCGCAGCGCTGGCTGATTTGATTTAAATAAGTATTACCTAATGTGCCCAACGGAACCCCATTGCTGATCTGTATTTGGTGCTCACCGGTGTTAAGCGATCCGTTGAGTCCGGCAGAAACGAGGATCAGATTTTTAATTCCACTGTGGTAATACCCAACCAGTAACGGGAATTGTCCTGGCAAATTGGCCTGATGTAGCAATTGATTGACCTGTTTTAGCAAACTGCCTAATTCAGGCAGACGCTGCCCTTCGTGCGAAAGTTGTTCTTGTAACAAACCGTTAAATAAAGCACGCAGCAAAAGTGCGGCCAAAACGCCATTATCACCCGCTCGCGTAACGTCGAGACAATAAAACGCCAGATCTTTATCTGAGAGTGGTGCAATATCGAGCACCAGACCGTGATTATCGGCTGACACCAGCTGACGATAATTTATTCGGCAGTGAGATATAACCTGTTGCACTGGCGGTTGAAGTTCCTGAAGTAATTTCGCCGCAGCGGATGGATTCATCACCAGCGCATCCCAGTCCTCGAATAAACGCTCTTCTTCCTCAACGCGGGAATTGAACATATTGGGATAAAGGCAGGCGAACACCGTTTCACGCAGGCGGTTTAGATCTTTGACCGGTTTGAGCAGTACATCCTGCACGCCGAGACGCAGCGCTTTAGCGATGTCTGCCATATTTTCAGTTGCGGAAATGACCAGAATCGGAAGCTGATGACCGTTGTTACGTAAGAACTCGACCAACTTAAGGCCGTTCATTCTCGGCATCGCAATATCGCAAATCATCAGATCAGGGTTGAGCCTGGCCATTTTTTCGAGAGCATCCACACCGTCTTCAGCCAGGGCCGTATCTGCACCCAGCGATGAAAGCCACGAATCTAACAGTGAGCGGAAAACGGGTTCGTCCTCGACGATAAGAATCTGTTTTCCCGCCAATGGCTGCGTCATGATATCTCCCCTGGCAGACGATAAGTAAATAGTGGCACGCTATTCGTGCTATCGCCTGTCAGATTTTGCTGAAGTAATCGAAAAATACCCTAACCCATGCTGCGGACTAACGGTAAAAGCTCGTCCATCTTTTTCTCAACCGACAATTGACCTGCGGCGATGGCCGCGGGCGCTCGGTGGAAATCAAGCGTAGATATCTGTGGGCAAAAAGGTTGCAACAGGATGTCCGGCGGATCGCCTGCCATACGGTTGCGCTTTAATCGGTTTTCCAGCACCTGAATAGAGGTCGTCATGATCTCCATGGCCGTGGGTGTGATCGCCGTCCGGCGTGATGTCATGCGTCCTAACCTTGCGCGAAAACGTTCGTGCCAGGTGAGCGATTCATCATTATCTAAAGACTGTGGATCGGGCTGAAGGTTCACCGACAGCAGATCCTGTTGCATTAAATGCGCATCGTGCTGTAAATCGACAGCAATCACGATGTCTGCACCCAACGCACGAGTGAGCGAAACCGGGACAGGGTTCACCACTGCGCCATCGACCAACCAGTAACCGTTATGCATCACGGGGGACATCAGCCCGGGGATACTGCACGAAGCGCGGACGGCCATATGAAGGTCACCTTCGGTAAACCAGATTTCACGCCCAGTGCTGAGGTTGGTGGCGACGGTCGCAAAACGACGTTCGCAGGATTCGATAGTATCGACAGGGAGAAGCTGGCGGAAATGACTGAATACGCGTTCGCCGCGCAGCAGACCGCCGCGCCGCCAGGAGAGATCCATCAGACGTAAAACGTCCCATGAACTGAAAGAGCAAACCCACTTTTCCAGAACCGGAAGACGATCGCAGGCAAAGGCCGCCCCCACCAGCGAACCGATGGAACACCCTGCAACGATATCAATCTCAATGCCCATTTTCTGCAGCGCTTTAATGACGCCGATGTGTGACCATCCTCGCGCCGCGCCCGAACCCAGGGCTAATCCTACTTTAAGCTTTCTCATTCCTGACTGTACTGAACCCTATTCCCAACGTAGCAACATTGCCACTGCTCGGTTAACATATTTGCCGCCGGCGCATCTGCGCTTTTCTTTATTGACTCAACGGGAAGGCATTTATGCATTCACTTTGCCCCTGCGGCAGCGCTCTGGAGTATAGCCTATGTTGCCAGCGATATCTGTCAGGCAGCGAGCTTGCGCTAACGCCGTCACAGCTTATGCGTTCGCGCTATAGCGCCTTTGTGATGAAGGACGCAGATTATCTGGTGAAAACCTGGCATCCGTCCTGTGAACCAGACGCATTCCGTACTGACCTCGAAAAGAGTTTCGCTGGAACGGAATGGCTCGGCCTGACACTTTTTGCCGCCGATAACGGGAAACACGCCGACGAAAGCTTTGTCAGCTTTGTTGCCCGCTTTCGTGAAGATAGCAAGACGAGTGCCCTGATTGAGCGTTCAAGATTCTTAAAAGAAAATGGACAATGGTATTATATTGATGGTACACGTCCGTTAATCGGCCGCAACGATCCATGCCCATGCGGATCGGGTAAAAAATTTAAAAAGTGCTGCGGCCAATAAGACCGCCACACAGAAACAGCAAACACCTCAACAGGATTTCCCCCGCAATGCACTCATTACAACGAAAAGTGTTGCGTACAATCTGCCCCGACCAAAAAGGGCTGATCGCACGTATTACTAATATTTGCTACAAGCACGAACTGAACATCGTGCAGAACAATGAATTTGTCGATCATCGCACCGGGCGTTTCTTCATGCGCACCGAGCTGGAAGGCATCTTCAACGACGCCACGTTGCTGGCCGATCTCGATGGCGCATTGCCGGAAGGTTCGATTCGCGAACTGACTCCAGCGGGCCGTCGTCGCGTTGTGATTCTGGTCACCAAAGAAGCACACTGTCTGGGCGACTTGTTAATGAAAGCCAATTATGGCGGCCTGGATGTCGACATCGCTGCTGTTATTGGCAACCACGACACATTGCGAACGCTTGTTGAGAAATTCGATATCCCGTTTGAGCTGGTTAGCCACGAAGGCCATACCCGCGAAGAGCATGACGCCCTGATGGCGGATGCCATCGACAAGCACGCGCCGGATTACGTGGTTTTGGCGAAATACATGCGCGTCCTGACTCCGGCCTTCGTGTCACGCTTCCCGAATAAAATCATCAATATTCACCATTCGTTCCTGCCCGCGTTTATCGGCGCACGTCCCTATCAGCAGGCTTACGATCGCGGCGTGAAAATCATCGGCGCCACCGCGCACTACGTGAACGACAATCTGGATGAAGGCCCGATCATCATGCAGGACGTGATTCACGTCGATCACACCTACACCGCAGAAGACATGATGCGCGCGGGTCGAGACGTTGAGAAAAACGTTCTCAGCCGCGCGTTGTATCAGGTTCTCGCCCAGCGCGTGTTTGTGTATGGTAATCGGACAATTATTCTGTAAGGTGGGCGACCGTTGCAGGGCTTTTAAACGTTATGGGTAAAAAGCACGCAAACGGTTCATTTTCCTGAAAGGAAGTCTTTACAGCGGCGCGTCATTTGATATGATGCGCCCCGCTTCCCAAAAGGGAGCAGGCTAGTAAAAGCATTACCCCTGGCGGGGTTCCCGAGCGGCCAAAGGGAGCAGACTGTAAATCTGTCGTCATCGACTTCGAAGGTTCGAATCCTTCCCCCGCCACCACAAATTCCGGTCAGTACCAGCATCACATCATACCCCTGGCGGGGTTCCCGAGCGGCCAAAGGGAGCAGACTGTAAATCTGTCGTCATCGACTTCGAAGGTTCGAATCCTTCCCCCGCCACCATCACCTCATTTTGCACCACCATCCCAAATACCTTAGATGCCGCATTGTTTTCCGTATGGGGAAGGATAAGAAGCTTCGACCAAGGTTCGATTCGAGCGAAGCGAGAAAGCGTTGCCGCAGGCAACGACCCGAAGGGCGAGACGCGTTGGCGTCGAGTCATCCTTCCCCCGCCACCATCACCTCATTTTGCACCGCCATCCCAAATACCTTAGATGCCACATTGTTTTCCATATGGGGAAGGATGAGAAGCTGCACGCCCCTCATTTTCGCCAGTTTTTGATCACTCAAATCACAGGCAAACGCCGTTTCACGGGTGAACTTTTCACGATCGATGTATTGCACTGCGCAAATTCGGCCAACCCATCGAGCAGCGTATCCAACTGAGTAATATCCTTCACGACTAATCGCATCACAAAACAGTCTTCCCCGGTCACCTTGTCGCATTCAATACATTCCGGCATCGCCTGAATATATTTATCGACTTTTTGTAGTAACCCCGGCAGCGGTCTGACACGCACCAGCGCTTGCAGGGTATAACCGAGCGCGGACAGATTCACTCTGGCGCCATAGCCCTGAATCACTCCACGCTCCTCCAGACGTTTTAAGCGTTCGGCTGTACTGGGCGACGTCAGCCCCACTCGCGCACTCAATACCTTTAATGAAAGCCGCGCATCCTCTGCCAGCGCCGCTACAATCGCCCGATCGATATCATCAATAAGGACATCCATCATATTCACCTTATTTAAAAAAGAAAAAACCACCTTTCACCTTATAAAAAGTATGTAACACATTCAGCCTCTCCCCCACAATATGGTCATCTGATTGTGGAGGTGTGTATGCGTGATCGTAATATTGGCGTCTGGCACATGAGCCTGGCGATGTTGATTTCCGGCTCTATCGGCGCGTTTGTCCTGCTCTCGGGTTTACCCGTTATCGACGTCGTTTTCTGGCGGTGTGTCATTGGTGCTCTCACATTAGGCGCATTTATTCTTCTGAGTCGACAACCGTTCAGCCGCCTGACGCGTGCAACGTGGCTGCTGGCGGTGGCTGGCGGTATCGCACTGGTCATCAACTGGCTGCTTCTATTTGCGGCCTACGACAAGATTTCGATTGGGATGTCGACGGTGGTCTACAACACTCAGCCGTTTATGCTGGTGTTAATGGGAATGCTGACCGGCGAGCGGGTATCGCGGGTGAAATGGGCCTGGCTGCTGCTGGCGTTTAGCGGCGTCGTGGTGTTGTTATCAAGCGAACTCAGCGGCGGGCATCACACCGATTTATTGAGCGGAATTACGCTGGCATTAAGTGCAGCCTTTTTCTATGCTCTGACGGCCATCATCGCCCGGAAATTACGCCCGCTCCCTCCGCAGCATATCGCCTTTATCCAGGTGTTAACCGGGGTGGTGATGCTGCTCCCGCTGGCGCATTTCACCTCAATATCTGCCACTTTCCCGTGGGGAATATTACTCACGCTCGGCATTGTTCACACCGGGGTAATGTACCAGCTGCTCTACAGTGCGATTCAGAAATTGCCAACGCCCATTATCGGCTCACTCTCATTTATTTATCCGCTGGTGGCGATTGTGGTCGATAGTCTGGCGTTTGGTCATACGCTAAGCGCGATACAGTGGCTCGGCGGGATACTGATACTGTTTTCGGCGGCGGGGAATAATCTGGGCTGGGGCACAAAAGAAAAAGCCCCGCATCAGCAGGGCCTTGAACAGAAAGCGCGGTAGTTAGCGACGCGCGCGAACAATCTGGTATTTGCGTGTCAGGTATTCCACCGGCACGCTCCAGATATGTACCAGACGCGAGAACGGGAACAGCAGGAACAGCGTCATACCGAGCACCAGGTGCACACGGAAAATAAACGCGACACCGTCCAGGTATGCAGAGGCACCACCGTGGAAGGTCACCACCGACTGCGCCCAGCCAACCAGCTTCATCATTTCGCTGCCGTCCATATGCTGCGCAGAGAACGGAATGGTCAGCAGGCCCAGCGCGCACTGGATAACCAGCACTGACAGCACCAGAATGTCGGCGCCGGTAGTGGTCGCACGCACACGTGGGTTAAACAGACGGCGTTTGAGCAGCAAAATACCGCCGACCAGGCACATCAGTCCGGCAGCACCGCCGCCGAACATCGCCATTTTCTGTTTCACATCCAGCGGCAGGAACGATTCATACATCCAGTGCGGCGTCAGCATCCCGAGGGCATGACCGGCAATTACGCCGAGGATCCCGAGGTGAAACAGGTTCGACGCCAGGTTCATGCCTTTCTTGTCCAGCATCTGGCTGGAGCCCGCTTGCCAGGTGTATTGTCCATAGTCGTAACGCAGCCAGCTGCCAACCAGGAATACCGCTCCGGCGATGTACGGGTAGATGTCAAAGAAGAACATATTCAGGAATTGCATTAGCGCTCCCCTCCAGTGGAAATATTCAGATACTGCGGCGCAACGGCACCGGCAAAACGACGCTGATGGGCGGCGATATCCGACTCAGCGCATCCCGGGTCAGCAAAGAATTTAACCTGCTCTTCTTCCCAGACCGCATCCAGCGCCTGCGGAGTATCATCGCGGGCTTCGTCCGCAATTTTTTCCGCCATTTTCTCGCTATCCACATCGGTGCTCGCCAGCTTCAGCAGCACGTCGAACAGCACCGCATACTGACTTTCACGCTGTTGCAGACGCGCACTTAGCAGCGCCAGAATCGGCGCGATATCCTGCAAACCGCCCTGCGCTTCTTCACGCGGCAGTTGCGCCAGATATTCCAGATACAGCGGCAGATGATCTGGCAGCTCGCGACTGTCGAGTTCTAAACCGTGCTCCGCATACTGCGCCATCAGGTCGACCATCGCCTGGCCACGATCACGCGATTCACCGTGAACGTGTTCGAACAGCAGCAGCGACGTAGCGCGACCACGGTCGAACAGTTCGCTGTAGGCCGACTGCACGTCGAGCACGTCTTTCTGCGTCTGGTCACGCACGAACACGCATAGCGACTGGGCGTCTTCTTTGCTCAGTACGTCAGACTCCGCCAGCGCGTCGTAAACTTCCTGCTGATGCTGCCACAGGGCAGCATCCGGGTATTCCAGAAGACGGGAGACAATCACCAGTTCTTTCATGATTTGCGCTCCGTTTTGCTGGTCACATCAATCGCGTCGATACGACGGCTATTGAACAGGTTGAACGAGCTGTCGGAACCGCTGCAACCGTCGCCGAAGCTAAAGCCACAGCCGCTTTTTTCCGGGAATGCGTCTCGAGCCAGCTCACGGTGGCTGCCTGGCACTACGAAGCGGTCTTCGTAGTTAGCGATCGCCAGATAGCGGTACATTTCCTGTGCCTGGGCTTCGGTCAGACCGACTTCGTCCAGCGCGCTGGTATCGTTCACGCCATCGACGGTTTCGGCACGTTTGTAGTGACGCATCGCCAGCATACGTTTCAGCGCACGCAGAACCGGCGCGGTGTCGCCCGCAGTCAGCATATTCGCCAGATACTGCACGGGAATACGCAGGCTATCGACGTCCGGCAGAATGCCGTTGCTGCCAATCTCACCGGCATCCGCCGCAGACTGAATCGGCGACAGCGGCGGCACGTACCAGACCATCGGCAGCGTGCGGTATTCCGGATGCAGCGGCAGGGCCAGCTTCCAGTCCATCGCCATTTTATACACCGGCGACTGCTGCGCGGCGTCGATCACGCTCTGCGGAATGCCGTCTTTCAGCGCCTGCTCGATAACCTTCGGATCGTTCGGATCGAGGAATACATCCAGCTGACGCTGGTACAAGTCTTTCTCGCTCTCGGTGCTCGCCGCCTGCTCGATGGCGTCCGCGTCATACAGCAGCACGCCGAGATAGCGAATACGGCCGACGCAGGTTTCGGAACACACAGTCGGCTGACCAGCTTCGATACGCGGGTAGCAGAAAATGCACTTCTCGGATTTGCCGCTCTTCCAGTTGAAGTAGATTTTTTTGTACGGACAACCGGTGATGCACATACGCCAACCGCGGCACTTATCCTGATCGATAAGCACAATGCCGTCTTCATCGCGTTTGTAAATCGCGCCGCTCGGACAGGTCGCCACACAGGCCGGGTTCAGGCAGTGTTCGCACAAACGCGGCATGTACATCATGAAGGTGTTTTCGAACTGGCCGTACATTTCCTTCTGGATGTTTTCGAAGTTTTTGTCACGGGACAGCTTAGAGAACTCGCCGCCCAAATCGTCTTCCCAGTTCGGGCCGGCGGTGATTTTGTCCATACGCTGGCCGGTAATCAGCGAGCGCGGACGCGCAATCGGCTGATGCTTACTTTCACCGGCTTTGTGCAGGGTCTGGTAGTCAAAATCAAACGGCTCGTAGTAATCGTCGATCCCCGGAAGATGGGGGTTGGCGAAGATTTTACCCAGCAGCAGCGCTTTATTACCCATGCGCGGCACCAGTTTGCCGTTGATTTTACGGATCCAGCCGCCCTTCCATTTCTCCTGGTTTTCCCAGTCGTTAGGGAAGCCGACGCCCGGCTTGGTTTCCACGTTATTGAACCACGCGTACTCCACGCCTTCGCGACTGGTCCAGACGTTTTTACAGGTGACTGAGCAGGTGTGGCAGCCGATGCATTTGTCGAGATTCAGCACCATGCCGACTTGTGAACGAATTTTCATTTTACGCTCTCCTGTACCTGGTCGTTACCTTCGCCATCTAACCAGTCAATGTTCTTCATCTTACGGACGACCACGAACTCATCACGGTTCGAGCCGACGGTGCCGTAGTAGTTAAAGCCGTACGCCAGCTGCGCATAACCGCCAATCATATGGGTCGGTTTCGGGCTGATACGGGTCACCGAGTTGTGGATCCCGCCACGCTGACCGGTAATTTCCGATCCAGGCAGGTTCACGATACGTTCCTGGGCGTGATACATCATGGTCATCCCGGCCGGAACGCGCTGGCTCACCACCGCTCGCGCGGTCAGGGAACCGTTGCTGTTGAATACTTCAATCCAGTCGTTATCTTCGATGCCCAGATCTTTGGCGTCAGATTCACTCATCCAGACAATCGGGCCACCGCGTGACAGGGTCAGCATCAGCAGGTTGTCGCTGTAAGTTGAGTGAATGCCCCATTTCTGGTGCGGCGTCAGGAAGTTCAGCGCCTTCTCAGGGTTGCCATTGGACTTCTGGCCCATTACCGCTTTCACCGAACGGGTATCAATCGGCGGACGGTACACCAGCAGGCTTTCACCGAAATCACGCATCCACTGGTGATCCTGATACAGCTGCTGACGGCCTGACAGCGTACGCCACGGGATCAGCTCGTGAACGTTGGTGTAACCGGCGTTATAAGAGACGTGTTCATCTTCAAGGCCAGACCAGGTCGGGCTGGAGATGATTTTGCGCGGCTGGGCCTGAATATCGCGGAAGCGAATTTTTTCGTCTTCTTTATTCAGCGCCAGATGCGTGTGGTCACGACCGGTGATTTCACTCAATGCGGCCCAGGCTTTCACCGCCACTTGCCCATTGGTTTCCGGTGCCAGCGTCAGGATCATTTCTGCGGCATCAATCGCCGTGCTGATCATCGGCTGGCCTTTCGCCGGGCCGTCGGCCTTGGTGTAGTTCAGCTTACGCAGCAGCTCGACTTCGCTGTCGGTGTTCCAGGCAATGCCTTTCCCGCCGTTGCCGATTTTCTCCAGCAGCGGTCCGACTGAGGTAAAGCGTTCCCAGGTGGCCGGGTAGTCACGTTCTACGGTCATGATGTGCGGCGCGGTTTTGCCCGGAATCAGGTCACATTCGCCTTTCTTCCAGTCCTTCACGTCCATCGCCTGTGCCATTTCGGCCGGGGAATCGTGCTGGATTGGCAGCGTCACCACATCAGTTTCTTTACCCAGATGGCCGACGCAGACTTCGGAGAATTTCTTAGCGATGTCTTTGTAGATATCCCAGTCGCTTTTCGATTCCCACGCCGGATCGACAGCCGCAGACAGCGGGTGAATAAACGGATGCATATCCGAGGTATTCATGTCGTCTTTTTCATACCAGGTGGCGGTCGGCAGCACGATGTCAGAGAACAGACAGGTGCTCGACAGGCGGAAGTCCAGCGTGACGACCAGATCCAGTTTGCCGTCGAGGCCGTTATCCACCCATTCCACTTCTTCAGGCTTCACGCCACCCTGTACGCCCAGGTCTTTACCCTGAATGCCGTGCTCGGTACCCAGCAGGTACTTCAGCATGTATTCGTGGCCTTTACCGGACGAGCCCAGCAGGTTTGAACGCCAGATAAACATGTTACGTGGGTGGTTTTTGCCGTTATCCGGACGCTCAGATGCAAAGTGCATCGAGCCGTCTTTCAGGGATTTAACGGTGTAGTCCACCGCGGACATGCCTGCTTTCTCGGCGTCAGCCGCAATGTGCAGCGGGTTAGTGCCCAGCTGCGGCGCGGAAGGCAGCCAGCCCATGCGTTCTGCACGCACGTTGAAGTCAACCAGATGGCCGGTGTAGCGGGATTTATCCGCCATCGGCGACAGCAGTTCCTGCGCGGTCAGGGTTTCATAACGCCACTGGCTGGAGTGGTTGTAGAAATAAGAGGTGCTGTTCATGTGACGCGGCGGACGGTTCCAGTCCAGCGCGAACGCCAGCGGCGTCCAGCCGGTTTGCGGACGCAGTTTTTCCTGGCCCACATAGTGTGCCCAACCGCCGCCGCTCTGGCCTACGCAGCCACAGAAAATCAGCATGTTGATAATCCCGCGATAGTTCATATCGAGGTGATACCAGTGGTTCAGGCCCGCGCCGACGATGATCATCGAACGACCGTGGGTCTTATCCGCGTTGTCCGCGAATTCACGCGCGGTACGGATGATCTGCGCACGGGACACGCCGGTGATTTTTTCAGCCCATGCCGGGGTATACGCTTTGATGTCGTCGTAGCTGCTGGCACAGTTTTCGTCGTTCAGACCGCGTTCCAGGCCGTAGTTGGCCATGGTCAGGTCGTAAACGGTGGTCACCAGTTGAGTGGAACCGTCTGCCATCTGCAGGCGTTTCACCGGCAGTTTGTGCAGCAGAATGTTTTCCAGTTCTACGTTGGTGAAATGTTCGGTACCATCGCCGCCGAAATACGGGAAACCGACTTCAGCGATATCGTCGTGGCTACCGAGCATGCTCAGGCGCAGCTGAACTTCTTCGCCGCTTTTACCGTCGCGCTGTTCGAGGTTCCATTTGCCTTTATCGCCCCAGCGGAAACCGATCGAGCCGTTAGGTACGGTCATTTCGCCGTTATCGTCAAAGGCAACGGTTTTCCATTCTGGATTCTGTTCCTGGCCCAGACCGTCAACGAGGTCTGACGCACGCAGCATACGGCCTGCAGCGTAGTAGCCGTCACGTTCTTCCAGCGCCACCAGCATCGGCATATCGGTATAACGACGTACGTAGTCGGTGAAGTACTGGCTCGGTTTATCGAGGTGGAATTCGCGCAGCATGACGTGGCCCATCGCCAGTGCCATTGCAGCATCGGTACCCTGTTTCGGGGCCAGCCACAGATCGCACAGCTTGGCGATTTCAGCGTAGTCAGGGGTAACCGCGACGGTTTTGGTGCCTTTGTAACGCACTTCGGTAAAGAAGTGAGCGTCCGGGGTACGCGTCTGCGGCACGTTAGAGCCCCAGGCGATGATGTATGAAGAGTTATACCAATCGGCCGACTCAGGCACGTCGGTTTGCTCACCCCAGGTCTGCGGAGACGCCGGAGGCAAGTCGCAATACCAGTCGTAGAAGCTCAGGCAGGTACCGCCAAGCAAAGACAGGTAACGCGCGCCCGCTGCGTAGGAAACCATCGACATCGCCGGGATTGGCGAGAAGCCCGCCACACGGTCAGGACCGTAGGTTTTGATGGTGTAGACGTTCGACGCCGCGATCAGCTCGTTCACTTCCTGCCATGAAGAACGCACGAAGCCGCCGCGACCACGGGCCTGTTTGAAACTTTTGGCTTTGTCTGAGTCTTCGATGATAGAAGCCCAGGCATTCACCGGATCCGGATGCTGAACTTTCGCTTCACGCCACATTTTCATCAGGCGTTTGCGCATCAGTGGATATTTCAAACGGTTTGCGCTGTAGAGATACCAGGAGTAACTGGCGCCACGTGGGCAGCCGCGCGGCTCATGGTTTGGCATATCCGGACGGGTACGCGGGTAGTCGGTCTGCTGGGTTTCCCAGGTGACCAGACCGTTTTTCACGTAAATCTTCCAGCTACATGAACCCGTGCAGTTTACGCCGTGGGTAGAACGCACCACTTTGTCATGCTGCCACCGCTGGCGGTATCCATCTTCCCAGTCCCGGTTAGTTTCCATAAGCTGACCATGCCCATCGGCAAACGTTTCGCCCTTCTGCTTGAAGTAGCGAAACCGGTCCAGAAATTTGCTCATCGGGTTTCTCCTGTATGGAGCCTGTCGGCTCTCTGATAAATCGACATTGCAACAATTGCGGCGAAAGTAACCTTATGAAAGGAGATGGGAATTGATGACGATCAAGGCGGGATTTGTTAACAATCGGGCGCAAAAAGCCAAATACCACCAAAGGATTAGTTATTTTTATTTTTTAACTCATTGTTTTGTATGTCTTTATTGAGAAATGTTCGGCTTCTTCTGAGACTGAAGACCATCGCGAGGTATTAAGGGGTAGACGCCTGCTCCCGCGCCTTTTACGCGCCAAAAAGCACAGGCCGATAACACAGAAAAATGAGTGAGTATGTTGTAACTAAATGAGGATAAAAAAATGGCGCGATTTCTCGCGCCATGATAATCAAAAAGTAACGCTTATTTTTTTGTTTTACGTCCGTATACCACCCAGGTGATCAGCACACAGGCGATGTAGAACACGAGGAATACTTTCATAGCACCCGCCGGAGAACCGGTCATCTCCAGCGAAATACCGAAGGATTTCGGGATGAAGAAGCCGCCAATCGCGCCGATTGCAGAGATGAAGCCCAACGCCGCCGCCGTATCGGTTGCAGCTTCACGCAGAGCATGTTCTTCGCTTCCACCTTCGGCCTTCACTTTATCCATGGTCAGCTTACGGAAGATAACGGAGATCATCTGGAAGGTGGATGCACTTCCCAGACCGGCTGTCAGGAACAGGCCCATGAATACCGCGAAGAAGGCAATGAAATTACCGCCCTGGCCGTTAGTTGGCAGGGTCAGGAACAGCAGTGCGGAGAAAACGGCCATCGCGATGAAGTTAATCAGCGTGACGCGTGTGCCGCCCAGGCGGTCAGAAATTCCGCCGCCCAGTGAGCGTGCCAGCGCACCGATAAACGGACCGAAGAACGCGAAGTGCAGGATCTGCACGTCCGGGAACTGGGTTTTCGACAGCATTGCAAAACCGGCAGAGAAGCCGATGAACGAGCCGAAGGTTGCCAGATACAGCACCGCCATGATCCACAGGTGACCACGCTTCAGGACCGGCAACTGCTCTTTCAGAGAGGCTTTCGACGCCGCCAGGTCGTTCATGAAGAACCAGGCTGCGAGGGTGAAGATAATCAGGAACGGAACCCAAATCCACGCCGCGTTCTCAAGGAACAGCGAAGAACCGTCTGGCTGAGCCACACCGTCGCCGCCAAACATGGCGAATACGGAGACGGAGATAACCAGCGGTGCAACCAGCTGCATTACGCTCACACCCATGTTACCCAGACCGCCGTTCAGACCCAACGCCCCGCCCTGTTTCACTTTCGGGAAGAAGAAGCTGATGTTTGCCATACTTGAAGCAAAGTTTGCCCCGGCAAAACCGCACAGCAGCGCGATAATCATAAAGACGCTAAACGGCGTAGAGGTGTCTTGCACCGCAAATCCCAGCCATACGCACGGAATAATCATGATCCCGGTACTGAATGCAGTCCAGCGACGACCGCCGAAAACCGGCACCATAAATGCGTAAGGTACGCGAAGCAGTGCGCCGGACAACGCAGGCAGCGCGGTCAGCATGAACAGCTGATCGGTGGTGAAGTTAAAACCGACTTTATTGAGGTTTACAGCTACGGCGCTGAACAACATCCAGACGCAAAACGCGAGCAGCAGGCAGGGAACGGAAATCCACAGGTTGCGACTGGCAACACGGTGGCCACGAGACTGCCAGAAAGCCGGGTCTTCAGGGCGCCAGTCAGTGATGACCGCGCCTTTATCCTTTTCCGATGCGGAAGTGTGACTCATATAAACCTCAAATGATGGAGTTAGTTGCCGCCACATTAGGGTTTACCAGCCAGGGTAAGTTGATATAAATCAAAGGAAAAGAGAACATATTTTTGGGCGAAAAACGGGCATCACCCTTAGGGGGTAGACCTTAACACGCAAAAAACTGTGGTTTTTCACGTTGCTCAGGCAGAGATTACCCCTTTACACCCTTCCTCTGCCACCCCTGGCAATTAGGGGGTAATCCTTTTTGAGTATATGTATACTCCAGTTGATATCCCAGAATAAGCCGCACTCCCGGATTGCATCCCAGGTCAGGAGCCAAACTGTCGATGTTTAAACGTCTTTTTACCCCGCTTACGCTGGTCAATCAACTGGCGCTTATTGTTTTGCTGTCCACCGCTATCGGTGTGACGGGCATGGCAATTTCTGCACGCCTGGTCCACGGTGTCCAGGGCAGCGCGCATGCTATCAACAAAGCGGGCTCCCTGCGAATGCAGAGTTACCGCCTGCTGGCAGCGATTCCGCTGAACGCCAACGATCAGACATTGCTCGACGAAATGAATCAGACCGTGAGCAGCCCGGAACTGATTGAATCCGCGCGCCGTGACGGTCAGCGTCAACAGCTCGAAGCCCTGCAACAGTACTGGAAATCAGAGCTTGCGCCTAACCTGAAACAAGCGACCCGTCAGGAACAAGTTTCCGGTGAGGTCGCGGCCTTTGTGAACCGCATCGACAAGCTGGTTACCGCGTTTGACCATACCACCGAAAAGCGCATTCAACACGTGGTGTGGGTACACAGCATGATGGCGCTGTGCATGGCACTGCTATTCCTGTTTACCATCGTCTGGCTGCGTGCACGGCTGCTGCATCCGTGGGAACAACTGTTGAGCATGGCGCGGGCGGTGAGCCAGCGTGATTTTAGCAAACGCGCCAAAATTAGCGGTCGTAATGAAATGGCAACGCTAGGCATGGCGCTGAACAACATGTCGAAAGAGCTGGCTGAAAGCTACGCCGTGCTGGAACAGCGCGTGCAGGAAAAGACCGCCAATCTCGAACAAAAGAACGAAATTCTCGCCTTCCTCTGGCAGGCCAACCGGCGTCTGCATTCCCAGGCGCCGCTGTGTGAACGTATTTCCCCGGTGCTGAATGGTCTGCAAGGTTTGACCCTGCTGCGCGATATCGAAGTGCGGGTTTACGATATGGAAGACGAGGAAAACCATCAGGAGTTCAGCTGTCATTCTGAGCCCGACTGCGACGACAAAGAATGTTACCTCTGTCCGCGTAATCTCCCGGATTTGCCCGGCGGCGGCACAACGCTGAAATGGCGGATGACCGATGCGCATAATCAGTACGGTATTCTGCTGGCAACGCTGCCTGCAGGCCGCCATTTAAGCCACGATCAACAGCAACTGGTAGATACCCTGGTTGAACAATTGACCGCCACCCTGGCCCTCGACCGCCAGCAAGAGCGCCAGCATCAGCTGATTGTCATGGAAGAGCGCGCCACCATCGCCCGCGAACTGCATGATTCCATCGCCCAGTCGCTGTCGTGCCTGAAGATGCAGGTCAGCTGTCTGCAAATGCAGGGCGAAAAACTGCCGGAAGACAGCCGGGTTCTGCTGAGCCAGATGCGCAACGAGCTGAATACCTCATGGGTGCAACTGCGCGAGCTTCTGACGACCTTCCGACTACAATTAACCGAACCGGGGCTGCGTCCTGCACTGGAAGCGAGTTGTGCTGAATACAGCGCCCGCTTCGGCTTTACCGTGCAACTGGACTATCAGCTCCCCCCGCGTTTTGTTCCTTCGCATCAGGCTATCCATGCATTACAGATTGCCCGTGAAGCGTTGAGCAATGCGCTTAAACATTCTGAAGCGACGGAAGTCACCGTGACGGTTACCCAAAACGACAATCAGGTTCGTCTCACCGTGGCCGACAACGGCCTCGGCGTTCCGGACCACGCCGAACGGAATAACCACTACGGCTTAATCATCATGCGCGATCGGGCGCAGAGTCTGCGTGGCGATTGCCAGGTCAGACGCCGTGATACCGGTGGCACTGAAGTTGTCGTCTCTTTCATTCCCGAAAAATCGCTTCCACAACCGCAAGGACTTATTCATGAGTAATCAGGAACACGCCACTATCCTGTTAATTGACGACCATCCAATGCTGCGCACCGGCGTCAGACAGCTTATCAGCATGGCCCCTGACCTTTTGGTGGTGGGCGAAGCCAGCAATGGCGAACAGGGCATCGAACTCGCAGAATCTCTCGACCCGGATCTGGTACTGCTCGATTTGAACATGCCGGGCATGAATGGTCTGGAAACCCTCGACAAGCTGCGCGAAAAATCCCTCTCCGGACGCGTGGTGGTGTTCAGCGTATCCAACCACGAAGAAGACGTGGTGACGGCGCTTAAACGCGGCGCGGATGGCTATCTGCTGAAAGATATGGAGCCGGAAGATTTGTTGAAGGCGCTGCATCAGGCCGCCGCCGGGGAAATGGTATTAAGCGAAGCGCTGACGCCAGTGCTGGCTGCCAGCCTGCGAGCGAATCGTGCAACGTCCGACCGCGATATTAATCAGCTGACGCCGCGCGAGCGCGACATTCTGAAGCTGATTGCCCAAGGTCTACCGAACAAAATGATTGCCCGTCGACTCGATATCACTGAGAGCACAGTGAAGGTTCATGTGAAGCACATGCTGAAAAAGATGAAGCTCAAATCCCGCGTCGAAGCGGCGGTATGGGTCCATCAGGAACGTATTTTTTAAGGCATCAACAGCGAATCTGACGACGCCGCCGGGAAGGTTACCAGCGGTTCAGTCAGCGCCAGCGTAATCTCATTGGATGAGACACGCTGCCCCTTCTCATCTTCAACCACCACCGACAGATGCCAGCGGTTCTTCGCGCCGTCGCTGTAATTCCACGCCGGCATAATGACGGTCCAGCCATCAGGGCTATTGTGATTCACCGGCGGCGTCAGGCTCAGTGCCTGTGAATCGCCCTGCCAGGTTAATGACTTAATCGTATACCGCCCGCGCACCTGCAACTTCAACGACACGGTCTCGCCGGGCTGCAAATCCCACGGCGGCGTGGCGAGGAAAACGGACAGCGTTTTACGCTGGCGATATTCGACCACCGGCAAATTGCTGCGTTCCGGGCTGTCGTACCGGCTGCCGCGCAGCGAGGTAAACGCCGCCACCTCGCTGGACTCGAGCTGTTTCTTCAGCGGGACGCCGAAACGGTAGTTGAGCTTCATACCCAAATTATTCTGGCTGACGCCGCTTTCCCCCTGCTTATGCGCGGCGGAAATCGTCACCAGCGGCACCGGGGTGTAAGCCAGCCCAAGCGAAACCGCCATCGGATTGTGATACCCGGTGCCGGTATGGAACAAGTCGACGCTGTCACCAAAATAGCGTTCAAAGCTAACGCTGGTATTAATGAAACGGTAGAACGGCAGTCGCGCCTGGGCAGTGAGATCGTAACCGCGCGCCATTCGACTTTCGACCGTATCACTGTCATCACGCCAGCCGTTAAAAGGTTGATAAAAATTGGCCGACAGCCGTAAATACTCGCCCCAGGCTTCAGCCCCTAAACCGCCACGTTGCAGGCTTTCACTCATCAGGCTGTCGTAAAAGGCGTTATATCCGAGCAGCCAGTCACCCGCCACCCAGCGCTGCCCAAGCCCGAGATTGCTCACCAGCCCGTCGTCCTGCTGCGTTAAGCCAACCTGGCTCCAGGTCAGATAGCGATCGTTGTCTTCCAGCGGCACAAACCAGTTGCCGTGGCTGCCGGTAAACTTGCCCTCGCTGTTCACTAACAGCTCCGCCGTGGCGTTCCCCCACGGAGAAAGCCAGTAGTCGAGCTGCTGATTCACTTCGGAATTGAGCTGATGGCTGAGTTTTTCGATGGCAAAAAGCCGCGCCTGATCGCCGGTATCCAGCCCGTTGTCCTGCATGCTGGCTTCACCAAATGCCTTCATCATTTCCGCGAGGTGTTTTTCACTTTCGTGATTATCCGGGGCAATACCCAGATTGGGCAGGTTATCGATGCTTTCATCAAACGGGTGTTCGGCCTGATCGACAAAGGTCTGGCGGGCACCTGCGGCACCTCCTGCCAGGGGCAAGAGTAACAACAACAGCAGACGTGGACGTGACGGCAAATACCTCAAAACGCAGCGGGATCCCTCAATAAATCAATATCGTGCCGGACGGCACGTCTTGTTATTTTAACGGTTTTACTCCTCTCTTTCAGCTTTAGCGCAAATTTCAGGAAGATCCTTAAGCATCGGCTACAGTTAAACCACCATTCCTGCGTGAGAAGCCCTCATGAAAACTCTCCCCCGCGCCATCGTCTGCGCGGCACTGTTCGGCAGTATCGGCAACGTCTGCGCGGAGGGGCTGTTCATCGTTCAGTCGCCGGCTTTTGCGGATAACGCCATGCTCGATAGCCAATACGCAGGTAATGATTCGAAAAATGCTAACTGCACCGGAAAAAACAGCTCGCCGCCGCTGGTGTGGAGCAATATTCCGCCGCAGACGCAGAGTCTGGCGCTGGTTGTTCACGATCCGGAAGGCAACAAAGGGCTCGGCGTTACACATCTGGTGGCCTACAACATTTCGCCTGCGGCCACCGGTTTTGGCCCGGATGCACTGCGCGATGCGAAAGGCTTTACCGGTGGCAAAAATACGCCGGGCACCGCCAGCTGGTACGGACCATGTCCGCCGCCCGGCTCTGGCGCGCATCATTACACCTTCACGCTGATTGCGACCGACCTGCCGCCCACTTTACCTGCGGGTCTAACCCGCGAGGCGCTGTTTGAAAAACTCAAAGGGCATCAGCTGGCCGCCGCCGGGCTGATTGGGCGTTTCGGGCAGTAACGTTGCGCCAGGTCATCTCGCTGGCGTTAACCGATTGGCAGGCAGTAATCGTCGCAGTAGCATCAGAGGACTAATCCTCTTTCAGGAGTGAACATGCAACGTATTGTTATTATTGCCAACGGCGCGGCCTACGGCAGCGAATCCCTGTTCAATAGCCTGCGTCTGGCGATTGCACTGCGCGAACAGCAGCCGGTTGAGTTGAAAGTGTTCCTGATGTCTGACGCCGTCACCGCCGGGCTGCGTGGGCAAAAGCCCGCCGAGGGCTACAACATTCAGCAAATGCTGGAAATTCTGACCGCGCAGGATGTGCCGGTAAAATTGTGCAAAACCTGCACCGACGGACGCGGAATTACCCTGCTGCCGCTCGCCGATGGCGTTGAAATCGGCACCCTGGTTGAACTGGCGCAATGGACGCTCGACGCGGACAAAGTATTAACTTTTTGAGTCAAAAAGCGCGTCAATGGATTATTTTGCTGCTATCGCAGGCCTTTTCCACATTTAATTTTATACTGATGGGTATTGGAACCATAAACGACGCATAAGCTGAATGGTTTCAGGCATATTGTCATTTTCGTTTAATCGTTGCAGCATTTTTTGATCAAAATCAGCATCGGTAGCCTCTTCCTTTGGTGTTATGCCATGAGTGAATTGTGAACAACATCACACAGGAATTCTCATGCACGGAATGCGCGGGCTGATAGTGACGGGGTAAATAATGGCGATGGTGAAAGCGAGTTTGACGTTATTTGGTGGGGATACGGTGGTTGTGCGCTGTTCGGAGCGCTGCCATATTCATTTAATGAGTGCCAAACAGCAGGCGCATGATATTCAGGCAGATATTTTGAGCGTGCAAAATCGGGAAGATGCCTATTTAGCGGTGCCTTATAGCGGCACCTGGAATGTGTTGATTGACAGTCACAGCCAGTCGCTGGAGCATTCGATCAGTTACGTGCCTGCGTGATTTCTTGTCCGGCGGCGCTACGCTTGCACGGGCCTACGATTTTGTAGGTCTGGCAAACGGAGCACCGCCGGGCATTTTTCACGCTGAGCGCGGCAGGTTTTCCCCATTGAGCAGATGGCGGACCTTCCCGACCAGCTCATTCAGACACTCATCCTGCATCCCAAGCTTCACCAGTTCCTGCTCGAGCGAGAAAAGATACTGTGCGTTAGTACCGAGCGGCCCGCTGGCGGCGGCGATTAACGGTGCAATCACCTTCACGCTGGTATCGGATTCATAGAGTGGATGACGCGGGTCCATGATGAACACCAGCGCGTTAACCGTACGACCATCGTCAAGTTCCAGCTTGCACCAGGTCGGCAGATAGCAACCGGTTATCATCTCGCGCTTCCACAGCAGCGACAATTCTTCATCCAGCGCACACTCCCGCAGGCGATAGGCCACGCCGGTGGTGCGTCCGCCCTCTTTTAGTGCAAGCATGCGCCCGGGCTGACAGGCGCTACCGCGTCCTGCCGTCAGGCGTAAACAGAAGGCACGGTGCCAGCCAACGAGCGTGCCAGTGCAGGATTCACTGTAATCCAGCGCCGGGTTCCACATCAGCGAACCGTAACCAAAGATCCATACCGGGCCACCATCAGGTCGGCAGGCAAGCGTCGCGGCCAGTGAGGCTGCGCGTTGTTCCGGCGACCAGAGTAGCGATTCCTCGATTGCACCAAACGCCGTTTTGCAATCGGCCTTCAGCAAGAAATCACGTGTTAACACTTTATACCTCCACCACTGCACACTTCCCTGCAACCCCATTCCCTTCTGATTTGCTGAAATATTATCCAGCTTCCTCAGACAATATGCAATGAACGGGCCGCTTGCAACCCAACCGGAGTTCAATAAAGTGCAAATAAACGATTCGTGATTAACCTCACTTAAATAAGGCCTTCAATTTATTTCTTTTTATGCCACTTATCGTCGTCGCCCTTTTGATAATCATTCTTTACCGCTGCCCACGCGACCTTATGCGCCGTCTCTTCCCGGCTGGCATCATCCCGTCGGTCTTCTTTGTGCTTATACTGATCCCATGCGCTATTGAACGCTTCTTTATAAATATCTTGCGCATGCGCAGGCAAAACATGTTGAACGCTGTCGGGTAAATCGCGAGTGCTTTTATAAGGCATAAAACCTCCAGGTTTCACAGGAACTGTAAGTGTGGCTCACCCAGTGGACAGGCGCAAACATTGCTGAAAAGTGGATAATTGATGGAGCCAACACCCTGTTATTTAACATATAAAACAAACATAATCACAGAATAACACCCACTTAGATGATTTATCCTCAATCGGGTAAATTTCAGTAAAAATTCACCGTAAGGTTTCTTAAGTCTGTTATTTTATTGTCTTTAGTTATCTATAATTATAAAAACTTCGCAAAATGGAGATGGTTAATGACACAAGCACATGAGGCGGTTAAGACCCGCCACAAGGAGACGACCCTTATTTTCCCGGTCGTGGCGCTGGCGATACTGGTTTTCTTTGGCCATAACCAGTCTCTGCCAGTGGTTATTGGGATTAATATCCTGGCGCTAATCGGTATTTTAAGCAGCGCATTTAGCGTTGTTCGTCATGCAGACGTGTTAGCTCATCGTCTCGGTGAACCCTTTGGCTCATTAATTTTAAGCCTTTCAGTGGTTATTCTTGAAGTAAGCCTGATTTCCGCATTAATGGCGACCGGCGATGCCGCGCCGACTTTGATGCGCGATACGCTGTATTCGATAATCATGATTGTCACCGGTGGACTGGTTGGTTTCTCACTGCTGCTCGGCGGACGTAAGTTTGCCACCCAGTACGTGAATTTATTCGGCATTAAACAGTACCTGATTGCCCTGTTCCCGCTGGCGATTATCGTGATGGTATTCCCGATGGCGCTGAAGGGAGCGAATTTCTCCTCCGGCCAGGCGCTGCTGGTTGCGTTAATTTCCGCCGCCATGTACGGCGTATTCTTGCTTATTCAGACCAAAACGCACCAGAGCCTGTTCGTGTATGAGCATGAAGATGAGCCCGACGATGAAGATCCGCATCATGGTAAGCCGTCCGCACACAGCAGTCTGTGGCACGCGGTGTGGCTGATCGTACATCTGGTTGCGGTGATTGCGGTGACCAAGATGAATGCCATTCCTCTGGAGACGCTACTGAGCAGTATGAATGCCCCTGTGGCGTTTACTGGCTTCCTGATTGCGCTATTGATCCTCTCACCTGAAGGTCTGGGTGCCCTGAAAGCAGTGCTGAACAATCAGGTTCAGCGGGCAATGAACCTGTTCTTCGGTTCAGTGCTGGCGACCATTTCCCTGACGGTGCCGGTGGTGACGCTGATTGCCTTTGCGACGGGGAATGATCTGCACTTCGCGCTCGGCGCGCCGGAGATGATTGTGATGGTGTCATCGCTGGTTCTGTGCCAGATTTCATTCTCGACCGGGCGTACCAATGTGCTGAACGGCGCAGCGCATCTGGCATTGTTTGTGGCGTATTTGATGACGATATTTGCGTGATTTGTGCGGCCTGATGCCCGGCGGCGCTGATGCTTGCCGGGCCTACATATTTTGCTCTGTACCGGGCACAAAAGTTCAGGCATCAAATAACACCCATAAAAAAACCCGCCGCGGCGGGTTTTTGTTTTTAACGAGCGAACAGATTAGTTGCTGGTATCCAGCGGCTCGAAGTTCTTCACCAGATCGTCAATCGCTTTGATCTGTTTCAGGAACGGTTCCAGCTTAGCCAGCGGTAGTGCAGACGGACCGTCGCATTTCGCGTTTTCCGGGTCCGGGTGCGCTTCAATGAACAGGCCAGCCAGACCGGTTGCCATACCGGCACGTGCCAGTTCAGTAACCTGGCCACGACGACCGCTGGAGGCGGCGCCAAACGGGTCGCGGCATTGTAACGCGTGGGTCACGTCGAAAATCACCGGGGAGTTACCGGAAACGGCTTTCATCACGCTGAAGCCCAGCATGTCAACAATCAGGTTGTCGTAGCCGAACTGGGTGCCACGGTCGCACAGAATCACTTTGTCGTTGCCGCCTTCTGCGAATTTATCAACGATATTACCCATCTGACCAGGGCTGACGAACTGTGGTTTTTTAACGTTGATGACCGCACCGGTTTTCGCCATCGCTTCCACCAGATCAGTCTGACGAGCGAGGAACGCAGGCAGCTGAATAACATCAACCACTTCGGCAACTGGCTGCGCCTGGGCGGCTTCGTGTACGTCGGTAATCAGTTTCACGCCGAACGTCTGCTTCAGCTCCTGGAAAATCTTCATCCCTTCTTCGAGGCCCGGGCCACGGTAGGATTTTATGGATGAGCGGTTGGCTTTATCAAAAGAGGCTTTGAACACGTATGGGATACCCAGTTTCTGGGTCACGGTCACGTAGTGCTCACAAATGCGCATTGCGAGGTCACGGGACTCCAGCACGTTCATGCCGCCGAACAGCACGAACGGCAGGTCGTTTGCGACGTTGATATCGCCAATGCTAACCACTTTTTCTTTCATAGGATCGCCTTATCAGGGGTTAATCGGATTCTTTCCGGATTAATGCAAGGTAATGTGTTTGCTCGCGATATTGTTGATCTGGGCGCGAATAATTTCGCTGATCGGATCTTCCGGGCACTGCTCTACGAAATAGCTTAAATCACTGAGCGCGACATGTTCGCACTCCAGCTGGGCGTAGATCAGGCCGCGATCGCGGATTTCATAGGGGTCTTCTGGATTAAACTGCAGCAGCGCTTCGCTGACGCGCAAGGCCAGCTCCATCTGCCGCTCTTCCATCAGGGCAGATTTCAGGGTATCGAGCAGTTTACGGATAACCTCTGCGTTTTCTGCTTCATCCAGGTCTTCATTAAACAGTTCAGCTACCGGGCTGATATTGCCTTTCAGCCACACCTCGAGGGTATGCTCATCGAGGGTATCGCCGGTAAACGGGTTAATCAGCCACATTTCACCGGTTTCAACATCCGCGCGCAGCAGCAGCTGCGTCGGGAAAATCACCGGCATCATTGGGATTGAGAGTTGGCGCGCGACCCACAGCATGATGGCGCCGAGCGACACCGCGCTACCTTCACGGTTTTTCAGCACGGTATCGAGCCACAGTGCATCAGAAAGGCGATAAATGCCGTGCGCGGAGCTGAAGCCCCACTCACCGTAGAACAACTCAATCAGGCGTTCCACCTGGCGGGTTTCAGTCCACGATGGGCTAATCTCTTCGCGTGCCAGGCTCACCAGTTGCTCCAGCTCGTCTATCACATACTGGGCCTGAAAATCGTCGCGGATCAGTTCAGTGATGAGGATCATGCCGTCGCACAAAGGTGCTTTGTTAAATTCAAAATCTGCTAATGACCTCATGACCTACCCCAACTGCGGGTTACCGAATGGCAACCTGATGACTTCAAAATGATGCTAATAATAACGCTAAACGTGCTTTCAGTCAGCATTGCGTCTCCCGACGGTTAAGCGCTCGTTGCCGCCATAGTCACGACAGGTTTCCACCTCGTCATAACCGGCCTGAATATAAAGCTCTCTTACCGCGGTGCCCTGTTTCCAGCCGTGCTCCAGCAACATCCAGCCGCCGGGCAGCAGAAAGCGCCGCCCTTCGCGAATGATATGGGCCAAATCAGCCAGCCCTTCATCGGCGGCGACCAATGCACTGAGTGGCTCGAAGCGTACATCGCCTTCGACCAGGTGCGGGTCCTGCTCATCGATGTAAGGCGGGTTGCTGACAATCATGCCAAACGTTTTACCTTCCAGCGCGCTGAACCAGTTGCTGTGGGCAATCGTGATGTTGCTGATAGCCAGACTCGTGACGTTACGCGTGGCAAGCGCAACCGCATCGGCGACAAAATCAACGGCAGTCACCCGGCAATCCGGGCGTTCACTCGCTAGCGCCAGCGCAATAGCCCCGGTGCCGGTGCCTAAATCGAGAATATCGCAAGACGATTCGGGCAAACGGCCCAGCGCCTGTTCGACCAGACACTCAGTGTCCGGACGCGGGATCAGCGTCGCAGAGTTGACTTCCAGCGGCAACGACCAGAACTCGCGCATCCCAACCAAATGCGCCACCGGCTCGCCGTTAACCCGGCGGTTAAGCAGCGTCTCAAGTTGAGCGCCCTCTTCCGTCGTTAATATCGTTTCGTCGAAGGCCAGAATATAGGTGCGCGATTTACCTGTGACGTGGCCGAGTAAAATCTCAGCGTCACGGCGCGGGCTTTCGCTGTTCACGAGGCGCTCAATCGCCTGAGTCAGCCACTGCTTAAAACTCATCATTCCTGATCGGACAACGCCGCCAGCTGATCGGCCTGGTATTCCTGCACGATCGGTTCAATGAGCATATCGAGTTTGCCTTCCATGGTTTCATCCAGACGGTACAGCGTCAGGTTGATACGGTGGTCGGTCACGCGGCCCTGCGGGAAGTTGTAGGTACGGTTACGGTCGCTGCGATCGCCGCTACCCAACAGGTTACGGCGGGTGGACGCTTCTGCCTGCTGGCGTTTTGCGATTTCAGCGGCACGAATACGCGCCCCCAGCACAGAAAGCGCTTTGGCTTTGTTTTTATGCTGCGAACGTTCGTCCTGACACTCCACCACAATACCGGTCGGCAAGTGGGTAATACGGATCGCGGAATCGGTGGTGTTTACGTGCTGACCACCCGCGCCCGAGGAGCGGAAGGTATCAATACGCAAATCGGCCGGGCTAATGTCCGGCATTTCGGCTTCCGGCAATTCTGGCATCACCGCGACGGTGCACGCGGAGGTATGAATACGCCCCTGCGATTCCGTGGCCGGAACGCGCTGTACGCGGTGGCCGCCGGATTCAAATTTCAGACGACCATAAACGCCGTCGCCGCTGACTTTGGCGATCACTTCTTTGAAGCCACCATGCTCACCTTCGTTGGCGCTCATGATTTCCACGCGCCAACGACGCGCTTCGGCATAACGGCTGTACATGCGGAACAGGTCGCCGGCAAACAGCGCCGCTTCATCCCCGCCGGTACCAGCGCGGACTTCGACAAATGCGCTGCGCTCATCGTCCGGGTCTTTCGGTAACAACAGAACCTGAAGCTCCTGCTCCAGTTGTTCACTTTTGGTTTTCGCTTCCTGCAACTCTTCCTGCGCCATTTCGCGCATTTCAGGGTCGTCGAGCATCATCTGTGCGGTTTCAATGTCTTCCTGGACTTGCTGCCAGTCGGTAAAACATTTCGCGACATCGCTGAGCTGCGCATATTCCCGCGACAGCGCGCGGAAACGGTCCTGATCGGCGATGGTTCCGGCATCACCCAGCAGCGCCTGGACTTCTTCATGGCGCTCATGCAGCGCTTGCAGTTTGGCAACAATAGACGGCTTCATAGGCGTGTAAAATTCACCCTGTAATTAAAATTTGAGAGAGCAGCGCTATTCCAGCCCGAGGCTGTCGCGCAGAATATTCAGGCGTTCATCATCCCCGTCACGGGCAGCCTGTTGAAGTGATTTGGTTGGAGTGTGGATCAGGCGATTGGTTAATTTACGCGCCAGATCCTGCATGATGGCTTCGGCATCGCCACCTTGCTGCAGCGCAGCCAATGCGCGGGCGGTGAGTTCATCACGCACCTGGGAGGCCTGCGAGCGGTAATCACGAATAGTCTCGCTGACGCTTTGCGCGCGCAGCCAGGCCATAAATTCACTGGTTTCCTGCTCGACTATCGTTTCAGCCTGCTGCGCGGCGGCCTGGCGCTGCGCCATGTTGTGCTGAATGATGTTTTGCAGGTCGTCGACGCTGTAAAGATAGGCGTTGGCGAGTTTGCTGACCTCTGGCTCAACGTCGCGCGGGACGGCGATATCCACCAGCAACATCGGCTGGTTGCGCCGCGCTTTCAACGCACGTTCCACCATGCCTTTGCCGATGATCGGCAGCGGGCTGGCGGTGGAGCTGATAATAATGTCAGCCTCTTTCAGGCGTTCGTCGACGTCGCTCAGCGCAATCACTTCCGCCCCAACCTCATCGGCCAGCACCTGCGCACGTTCTCGCGTCCGATTGGCAATCAACATCTTTTTGACGCGATGTTCACGCAAATGACGGGCAACCAGTTCGATAGTCTCCCCGGCGCCGACCAGTAACACGGTGACAGACGACAGAGATTCAAAAATTTGGCGGGCCAGTGTACAGGCCGCGAAGGCGACGGAAACAGCGCTGGTGCCGATGTCGGTTTCGGTGCGCACGCGTTTGGCTACAGAGAAGGATTTCTGGAACATGCGTTCCAGTTCACTGACGTGTAGATGCCCACGACTGGAATCGGCAAAGGCTTTTTTCACCTGGCCGAGGATTTGCGGTTCACCGAGGATCAGCGAATCCAGCCCGCTGGCAACGCGCATCAGATGGCTGACCGCGTCGTTATCCTGATGCCAGTAAAGGCTGTTGCGCAGGTCTTCTTCGTTGAGCTGGTGATAATCACACAGCCAGCGAATCAGCGATTCCTGCAAATTACCTTCTTCTTCAACGCTGAGATACAGCTCGGTGCGGTTACACGTCGACAGCACCACGCCGCCCTGCACCATCGGCTGGGACAGAAGACTTTCCAGCGCCTTGTCGAGCGTATCTGGCGAAAACGTAACACGTTCTCGCAGCGCGACCGGAGCGGTTTTGTGGTTGATGCCAAGTGCCAGGAGCGTCATGAATGCAGGAGTAGTACCAGCGTTGATAAGGTTAGTCTGAGCGCATCATACAGGATGCGCAAGGTCAATAAAAGGGAGAGCCTCCTTTCGGAGTAATCGGTAATTTTGTGATTTGAGACAACTTGAACGTAGACGCTGGAAGAAGGCGGCGCTAGCATTGACGGTTATAACTGCAACGTATATCAAGGATTTTTATGAACCTGACCCGTGTATTACGCCTGATGCCCCTGGCGGCGCTGGTATTAACCGCCTGCTCCATCAACGCACCGAAGGGTCCAGGCAAAAGCCCGGATTCGCCGCAGTGGCAACAACATCAGCAGCAAGTCCGCCAGTTAAGCCAGTACCAGACCCGTGGCGCGTTCGCGTTCCTGTCCGACTCTCAAAAAGTCTATGCCCGCTTCTTCTGGCAGCAGACCGGCAAAGATAACTATCGCCTGCTGCTGACTAACCCGCTCGGCAGCACTGAGCTGTCACTCACCGCAGCGCCGGGCAGCGTGACGTTGATTGATAACAAAGGTCAATCCTACACCTCTACCGACGCCGAAGAGATGATTGGCAAGCTGACCGGAATGCCTATTCCGCTGAACAGCCTGCGCCAGTGGATCCTCGGCCTGCCGGGCGATGCGACCGACTACAAACTCGATGACCAGTATCGCCTGAGTGAAGTGAACTACACTGAAAACGGTAAGAACTGGAAAGTGGTGTACAGCGGATATGACAGCAAAACCCAGCCGTCACTGCCGTCCAACATGGAGCTGACCGAAGGCAGCGAGCGCATCAAACTGAAAATGGACAGCTGGATAGTTAAATGAGTACCCGTTGGCCTTCTCCGGCAAAACTGAATCTTTTTCTCTATATTACCGGCCAGCGCGCCGATGGGTATCACACGTTGCAGACGCTGTTTCAGTTCCTTGATTACGGCGACACGATAACCATCGACGTACGTTACGACGGCGAGCTACGGTTGCTCACCCCCGTAGACGGCGTGCCGAATGATGAGAATCTGATTATTCGCGCAGCCCGGATGCTGATGCGCGCGGCCGCGGAAAGCGGTCGCCTGCCTGAAGGCGCGGGTGCGGACATCAGTATCGACAAACGTTTGCCGATGGGCGGCGGTCTCGGCGGCGGCTCATCGAATGCCGCCACCGTGTTAGTGGCGCTGAACCATTTATGGGGCTGTGGGCTGTCAGTGGATGAACTGGCGACGATGGGCCTGGCCCTTGGCGCTGATGTGCCGGTATTTGTTCGCGGACATGCCGCCTTCGCCGAAGGGGTTGGCGAAGTGCTGACGCCGGTCACGGTGCCGGAAAAATGGTACCTGGTCGCACACCCTGGCGTGAGCATTCCGACGCCAGTTATTTTTAGCGATCCCGAATTGCCCAGAAATTCACCGCACAGGTCAATTGAAACGTTACTAAAATGTGAATTCAGCAACGATTGCGAGGTTATCGCAAGAAAACGTTTTCGTAAGGTTGATGCCGCGCTTTCCTGGCTGTTAGAATACGCCCCGTCGCGCCTGACTGGCACAGGGGCCTGTGTGTTTGCTGAATTTGACACCGAATCCGCCGCCCGCCAGGTGCTTGAGCAAGCCCCGGAATGGTTGCAGGGCTTTATTGCCCGCGGTGTGAACATCTCGCCGTTAATGCTGACTTTCGAAGGGGCAGACTGAGTTTCGGTGACAACGTCACCCCGTTCCAGACGTTGCATCGTGCTCATTAATACACCGCCTGGATGAAATGCGCCTGGCCCGCACAGTTTTTGGCTCATTCATCCACCACTGGACGCATGCCTGAGGTTCTTCTCGTGCCTGATATGAAGCTTTTTGCTGGTAACGCTACCCCGGAACTAGCACAACGTATTGCCAACCGCCTGTACACTTCTCTTGGTGACGCCGCCGTAGGTCGTTTTAGCGACGGTGAAGTCAGCGTACAAATTAACGAAAACGTACGCGGTGGTGATATTTTCATCATCCAGTCCACTTGTGCCCCAACCAATGACAACCTGATGGAATTGGTTGTAATGGTCGATGCCCTGCGCCGTGCTTCCGCAGGTCGTATCACCGCCGTTATCCCTTACTTTGGTTATGCCCGCCAGGATCGTCGCGTACGTTCCGCTCGTGTGCCAATCACTGCCAAAGTTGTCGCGGACTTCCTGTCCAGCGTCGGCGTTGACCGCGTTCTGACCGTAGACCTGCATGCTGAACAGATTCAGGGCTTCTTCGATGTTCCGGTAGACAACGTATTCGGCAGTCCAATCCTGTTGGAAGATATGCTGCAGCTGAAACTGGAAAATCCAATCGTGGTTTCTCCGGACATCGGCGGCGTAGTACGTGCACGTGCTATCGCTAAACTGCTGAACGACACCGACATGGCTATCATCGACAAACGTCGTCCACGCGCTAACGTTTCACAGGTGATGCATATCATCGGTGATGTTGCTGGCCGTGACTGCGTACTCGTTGATGACATGATCGACACCGGTGGCACTCTGTGCAAAGCCGCCGAAGCGCTGAAAGAACGTGGTGCGAAGCGCGTATTTGCTTACGCAACTCACCCGATCTTCTCTGGCAATGCGGCAAGTAACCTGCGCGGCTCCGTCATCGACGAAGTGATTGTCTGCGATACCATCCCGCTGTCGGATGAAATCAAAGCGCTGCCAAACGTTCGTACCCTGACCCTGTCAGGAATGCTGGCCGAAGCGATTCGTCGTATCAGCAACGAAGAATCTATCTCTGCCATGTTCGAGCATTAATCGAGCCCGGTACAAAAACCCGCTCCGGCGGGTTTTTTTGTTTTAATCAACTATTTGTATGACTAATGCCTCCTTCATTTGTTCTCCTCTGACAAATGATGCGCTCATGGATGAAGACCACTGTGAACAAAGCCACACTCGCAGATATCTTGCCGTTTCGCGCCCTTATCGACGCCTGCTGGAAAGAAAAATACACCGTTAACCGATTTACCCGCGATCTGGTAGCCGGGATAACCGTCGGTATTATTGCTATTCCGCTGGCAATGGCGCTGGCGATTGGCAGCGGCGTTGCGCCGCAGTACGGCCTTTATACGTCGGCGGTCGCCGGGATAATTATTGCCCTGACTGGCGGTTCTCGTTTCAGCGTCTCCGGCCCGACGGCCGCATTTGTGGTGATCCTCTACCCGGTGTCCCAACAGTTCGGCCTCGCGGGATTACTGGTGGCGACGCTACTTTCCGGCGTCTTCCTGGTGCTGTTCGGCCTCGCCCGTTTTGGCCGCCTGATTGAATATATTCCGATCTCGGTGACGCTTGGCTTTACCTCCGGGATTGGCATCACCATCGCCACCATGCAGATAAAAGATTTCTTCGGCCTGTCGTTAACGCATATGCCGGAACATTACTGGCAGAAAGTGGGCGCGCTGGTGATGGCCCTGCCGACGCTAAACCCGGGCGATGCCGCCATTGGCGTGGTGACGCTGGCTATTCTGATTTTCTGGCCACGTCTGGGCATTCGATTACCGGGGCATTTACCGGCGCTGCTGGCAGGCTGCGCGGTAATGGGTATCGTGAATATGCTGGGTGGACACGTAGCGACCATCGGCTCGCAGTTCCACTATGTTCTGGGCGACGGTACGCAAGGCAACGGGATCCCGCAGCTTTTGCCGCAGCTGGTGCTGCCGTGGAAGATGCCCGATTCCGACTTCACCCTGAGCTGGGATTCTCTGCAGGCGCTGCTGCCCGCCGCGTTTTCGATGGCGATGCTCGGGGCGATTGAATCCCTGCTCTGCGCAGTCGTGTTGGACGGTATGACCGGCACCCGCCACAAGGCCAATAATGAGCTGATCGGTCAGGGCCTCGGCAACATGATTGCGCCATTCTTTGGCGGCATCACCGCCACCGCCGCCATTGCCCGTTCTGCCGCCAACGTTCGCGCTGGGGCCACCTCGCCAATGGCGGCGGTCATCCACGCGGTACTGGTGATCATGGCGCTGCTGGTGCTGGCACCGCTGCTTTCCTGGCTTCCGCTTTCCGCAATGGCCGCCCTGCTGCTGATGGTGGCGTGGAACATGAGCGAAGCGCACAAAGTCGTTTATTTGCTGCGCCGGGCACCTGGTGATGACATCGTGGTGATGCTGATTTGTATGTCACTTACGGTGCTGTTTGATATGGTGATCGCTATCAGCGTCGGCATCGTGCTGGCATCTTTGTTATTCATGCGCCGGATTGCCAGAATGACGCACCTTGCGCCAGTGAATGTTACCGTGCCGGATGACGTGCTGGTGATTCGGGTGATCGGTCCTCTGTTTTTCGCCGCCGCCGAAAGCGTGTTCACAGACCTTGAATCGCGAATTGATGGTAAGCGCATTGTGGTCTTAAAGTGGGACGCCGTGCCGGTCCTGGATGCAGGCGGCCTGGAAGCGTTCCAGCGCTTTGTCAGTAAACTGCCGGAAGGATGTGAATTGCGGGTCTCGAATCTTGAGTTTCAGCCGCTGCGCACCCTGGCCCGCGCAGGCGTCAAGCCGATCCCCGGCCGACTGGCGTTCTACCCGGACCGCGATGCGGCACTGGCGGACCAACGCGATAATCAAATGACCAACCAATAAGGAAGACAATGCTCACTCACGCCCCGCGTCTGGAAACGGAACGGCTAGTTTTACGCCATTTTACCGTTGATGATTTTGACGACCTGGCGGCCTTCTGGGCCGATCCGCAGGTGGTGAAATTTATTGGCGGGGAACCGCAAAGTGCGGAGGTCAGCTGGAGCCGATTACTGCGCTATATCGGCCACTGGCAGGTGCTGGGCTACGGTTACTGGGCGGCGTTTGAGAAACAAAGCGGGCGCTATATCGGTTCGTTTGGTTTGCAGGAAGCGAAGCGTAATCTTACTCCGGCGCTGGACTGCCCTGAAGCAGGTTGGGCGCTTATCCCGGCGGTGCACGGCATGGGTTATGCCAAAGAAGCGTTAGAGGCGATGCTGCAATGGGCAGACCGTGAACTCGGCGCACCGCTATGCTGCATTATTGATGAAGAGAATCAGCGTTCCGTGCATCTCGCCGAACGTTTTGGATTTCAGTTCCAGCTTGACGTCATTTATCACGGCAGCCCGGTGCGGATGTTTACGCGCCCTGCGCCCTGAACGCATAAATGAAAACGGCTCTCTCAGGAGCCGTTTTGCTGAAAAATCCAGGTCTTAGCTGTGGCGATGGCTGTCCCGACGACAGCGTTTATCATAGTGGCGCACCCACCAATATCTGTCGCTCACCTGCTCGTGGCCGCTGACGCGAGCCCCCGCCAGCCAAAGGACTGCACCGAGGAAGATGCTGAGCACTGCGCCGTGCGCAAAGTATTGCGGCAGATCAAGTTGCGGAAGCTGGTTTAAAATAGAGTAACCAACTCCAACGACCATGACAGTTAACCCTAAACCCATGAGCACATTACCGAGTCGCGAAGCGTTTCTGCGTTTCATATGTCACCTCCGGAACTTTGGGTTGACAGGGAATATCCCTGGTCCTTGTGTGTAAAGTATAGACAACACTTTTGCCTGTTAGTGCGTATGCGATCACAATTACGAACATGTGGGCAACAAAACTTTACAAATAACAGTCTGAACTATATGAATTTCTAATGGTTCAGCACCGCAACAACTTCCCTCATCCCGTCTGGCTTGCAGAATTTTGTCTCCCGCAGCGATTACAGTACACTACGCGCCAGATATCGACGCACTCAGGAATAAAAACGTGACGATTAAACTGATTGTCGGCCTTGCCAATCCAGGGGCTGAATATGCCGCTACCCGTCATAACGCCGGGGCCTGGTATGTGGATTTACTGGCCGACCGCTGCCGCGCCCCACTGCGCGAAGAAAGTAAATTCTTTGGTTATACCTCGCGCATCAACCTGGCGGGCGAAGATGTACGCCTGCTGGTGCCGACCACCTTCATGAACCTCAGCGGTAAATCCGTTGCCGCGATGGCGACCTTTTTCCGCATCGCGCCGGACGAAATTCTGGTCGCCCATGACGAGCTGGATCTGCCACCCGGCGTGGCGAAGTTCAAACTCGGCGGCGGCCACGGCGGTCATAACGGTCTTAAGGACATCATCAGCAAACTCGGTAATAACCCTAATTTTCACCGTTTACGCGTGGGAATCGGTCATCCGGGCGATAAAAACAAAGTTGTCGGTTTTGTTCTGGGCAAGCCACCGATGTCAGAGCAGAAGCTGATAGACGAAGCGGTTGACGAAGCGGCGCGCTGCACCGAGGTCTGGCTGAAAGACGGGCTGACCAAAGCGACCAACCGCTTACACGCTTTTAAAGCACAATAACACCCGGCAGGCGGCAATTTTGCCCCGCGCCGTGTATAATAGGCGAAGTTGTTTACTTTTCTGCAATCTGTTCAACGTAACAGGTTGATTACCAAAGATTAAGGTGATTTACATCATGGGATTTAAATGCGGTATCGTCGGCCTGCCTAACGTCGGCAAATCCACCCTGTTCAACGCGCTCACCAAAGCCGGTATCGAAGCGGCCAACTTCCCGTTCTGTACCATCGAGCCGAACACCGGTGTCGTGCCGATGCCCGATCCGCGTCTGGATGCACTGGCTGAAATCGTCAAGCCGCAGCGTATTCTGCCGACCACCATGGAATTCGTCGACATCGCCGGTCTGGTGAAAGGCGCGTCCAAAGGCGAAGGCCTGGGAAACCAATTTCTGACCAACATCCGTGAAACCGAAGCTATCGGCCACGTGGTGCGCTGCTTTGAAAACGACAACATCATCCACGTGAATAACAAAGTCGATCCGGCTGATGATATTGATGTTATCAATACCGAGCTGGCACTGTCAGACCTCGATACCTGCGAACGTGCTATCCACCGCGTACAGAAACGCGCGAAAGGCGGCGACAAAGACGCGAAAGCTGAACTGGCCGCACTGGAAAAATGCCTGCCGCAGCTGGAAAACGCCGGTATGCTGCGCGCGCTGGATCTGTCTGAAGAAGATAAAGCCGCCATCAAATACCTGAGCTTCCTGACCCTGAAGCCAACCATGTACATCGCGAACGTCAACGAAGACGGTTTCGAAAACAACCCTTACCTCGACCAGGTGCGTAAAATCGCCGACGCCGAAGGTTCTGTGGTGGTTGCCGTGTGCGCCGCAGTCGAATCCGACATCGCCGAACTGGACGACGCTGACCGTGACGAATTCATGGCGGAGCTGGGCATCGAAGAACCGGGTCTGAACCGCGTTATCCGCGCCGGTTACGAACTGCTTAACCTGCAAACCTACTTCACCGCTGGCGTGAAAGAAGTTCGCGCGTGGACCATCCCTGTCGGCGCTACCGCCCCACAGGCTGCGGGTAAAATCCACACCGACTTCGAAAAAGGCTTCATCCGCGCACAGACTATCGCCTTTGAAGACTTCATCACCTACAAGGGTGAGCAAGGTGCCAAAGAAGCCGGTAAAATGCGCGCAGAAGGCAAAGACTACATCGTTAAAGATGGTGACGTAATGAACTTCCTGTTCAACGTCTAAGCTTTGCTTTGGTCGTGACTCGAGAAATTCCACGCTTCGGCGTGGATTTTTTTATGGGCGTTTTAGAGGGCATGGATGTAAGGTTGAGCACCACCGTCGTGTAAAGCGCTGACTGGCACTATCGACGAAAAACTGATTCTTCTTCGAGGATCCCGACATGACCACCTTTCATCAACTGACTGCCACCAGCCTGCGTGGAGAGTCCGTCTCTATGGCTGACTATGCGGGCACGCTTGTTCTGGTGGTTAATACCGCCAGCCATTGTGGATTTACGCCACAATACGCAGGCCTCGAAGCGCTCTACAAGAAATACGCCTCCCAGGGTCTGGTGGTGCTTGGCTTCCCCTGCAACCAGTTTGGCAAACAGGAACCCGGCGACGCCGACGAAATCGCGCAGACCTGTCACATCAACTACGGTGTAAGCTTCCCGATGTTCGAGAAAGTGGAGGTCAACGGCGCCGGTACACATCCGGTGTTTCGTTACCTGAAAGACGAATTGCCCGGCGTGCTGGGTGGGCGAATCAAATGGAACTTCACAAAGTTCCTGATCGGACGCGACGGCAAACCGCTCAAGCGTTTTGCACCGTTTACCACCCCAGAGAAAATGGAAACCGTCATCCTCGCTGCACTTGAACGCTAAGTATTCATGTAATGCGAACGACCAAAAACGCTGACCTGTGTAGTCATTCAAACAGGCCTGGAAGTCATAATAAAATGATCATGGCAGCGTCAGTTGATCTTTAACCTCATCAAATAAGGCAATTAAATGGTCTGCGACCACTCGGACTCGCCGCGAGGCGGCTAAGTCAGAGTGCATAACCAGCCATAATGTCTGATCCACAGAGATATCTGGATTAACGCAATACAGGCCGTTTTTCCTTGCCATAAAGTGCGGTAAAACACCCAAACCAAGGCCTGCTGAAACAGCTGATAACTGTGTTACGAGAGAGTTTGCTTCCACTCTACATGGCCTGCCGCGAAGTATCCGTGTTACCCATTGTGCAGCAGGCAAGTGCTGGTGAGATTCCGACCAGCCCACATACTGAGCGTTACTTAGAGATAATCCGGCGAGGCCATCATCCAATAAATTCAAATATGCATCGGCGCCGTATAATCCAAACCCTACCGTTCCGAGACGCTTCAATGTCAGATTCCCGCTGTCAGGTTTGACCATGCGTATTGCTAAATCTGCGTCTCTCCGATGCAGATTTACCGACTGCACACCGCTGAGCACCTCCACACGCAGATCGGGATATTTTTCCAGAATATCCTTTAGCGAAGGCAAAATAAAATGGGTGGCCAGATTGTCCGAAGTCGCAAGCCGGACAATTCCGGCAACGTTACCCTGCAATTTTGCCGACTCACCTAAGGCAAGCCCCGCATATTCGAGCGCCTCAGCCCGCTCCAGAAGAGCCTCGCCATCATCCGTTAGTCGATAGCCGTTCTGATGCCTGCTGAACAGAGGTATTCCCAGCGATTTCTCAAAGCGATCCAGCTTTCTTGAGAGGGTAGCAATGCCCATACCCAGGGTTTCTGCGGCGCCACTCAGCGTACCGATGCGGGCGATTGCCAAAAATATCCGCACGTCGTCCCAGTTAAAATCTGCTTTCATGTTTTTCCATTTATGGAAAACGGATCTCCGTTTTCGGGTCTGTTTTATCTTATTTAGCCGGATGATACTGCAGTCCCAAACAAGGAGATAGACATGCAAACGCGCAATCTAGCGACATCCCCCGATGTATCCGCATTCGATCAGAGTTTTATAACGCCCGGCCTGATTATTTGCTCAGAGCAAAAGCGTCAAAGAACGTTACACGCCGAGGAATAAAAGGCGTACGAAGCTGGACCCGGTCCACGAAACATTCTTCACACATTTCTCCCAGTATCTATCAAGAGTATTTATGACATGAACGACACCATTTTACAGGTAAGCTCGGTGCCCGCACGCGCCTGGGTGGCAGTAACAGCGCTCGGGATCAGTGCGTTTACGATTGTGACCAGCGAACTTGCCCCTGTTGGCATGCTGAGCATGTTAGCGAAGGATCTAAATCAGACTGAATCTGGTGCGGGTCTTGTCGTTACCGCTTACGGCTGGGTTGCCGCTTTGGCCGCTTTTCTGTCCGGCACAATGCCAGCACGAATATCCCGTAAGGGTCTGCTGGTTGCACTAATGTTGATTCTGGCTCTCTCCTGTCTTCTCGCGTCGCAGTCTCACACAATGCATGCATTTATGACTGCGCGTATAGCAGGCGCACTGGCACACGGTGCTTTCTGGGCATTAATTGGCACCGTAGCCATACAGCTTGTTCCGACAGGTAAACTCGGATTGGCCACGTCAATCATCTTTGGCGGTGTTTCGGCTGCCAGCGTTTTGGGTGTGCCGCTGTCCAGCTTTATTGCAGACATGGCCGGATGGCGCCATGCGTTTACAGCGATTTCACTGTTGTCATTGGCCACCGCATGCGCTTTATTCTGGACGCTGCCCACACTGGCGGCTCCTCAGCCAATGAGGCCAAGTGTTTACCGTAGCATCATTAAAAATCCAGTGCTCCTCTCTCTGTATGCTGCCACCGCCTGCATTATTTCAGCGCACTTTGCGGCATTTACTTACCTCGAACCCCTGCTGACAAAAACCAGGGGTATCCCGATGGCATCCATGTCTGGCCTGTTGTTGATTTCAGGGCTGTCCGGACTGATGGGGAATATCATTGCCGGCAAGTTGATTGACCGACATATCAAAGTACTGATTTTGACTTCACTGTTCCTCAGTGCTGTTGCGCTTGGGGTGCTTGGTATGAAGAGCTTTGCATCACTTCCTCTGTGGTTCACAGGTATGCTGCTCTCTATATGGGGCGGGAGTATGGCAATTGTATTCGTTGGATTGCAGACATGGCTGCTGCGTAATGCGGGAAATGCGGCACAGCCAGCGTCAGCCATTTACGTTGCAATTTTCAATGCAGCGATTGGCACCGGTGCACTTGCCGGGGGGCAGATATTAGCTGTCATCGGTCTTCAGAGCATGGTCTTGCTGGCTGCGTGTGTCATCATTTGCAGCATAGCCTTTGTATTAAGGCTGAAAAGCCCTGCAAGATAAAGTGAATCCTCACAATTTGTTCCTCTTTTGTAGTTAGACCGTTAATGCCAGCAGTGTAGAATTGTTCCAGTAAACCACCCGGCAGGAGCCCATATGAGTAACAAACGACGCGCAGTACCCGGGATCAGACACTATGAGGGGCCTGCTGGCGGCTGGGGAGCATTGAAAGCCACGGCGATTGCCGTGCGCACGCAAATGGATACCTTTGACGCGCCCTCCACGCTGCTGCGTACCAACCAGCCGGATGGGTTTGATTGTCCGGGCTGCGCGTGGCCGGATAAAGAACACAAATCAACCTTCCAGTTTTGCGAGAACGGCGCGAAGGCCGTGACCTGGGAAGCCACCAACAAACGTGTCACGCCGGAGTTTCTGGCGGCCAATACCGTGGCCTCGCTGCTGGCGAAAAGTGATTTCGAACTGGAAGGCTATGGCCGTTTAACCCATCCTCTGGTGTACGACAAAGCCAGTGACACCCTGCGCCCGGTGGAATGGGAATCGGCCTTTGCGCGCATAGGCGAAATTCTCCGCGGGCTGGCCCCGGATGAAGTCGAGTTTTACACCTCCGGTCGCGCCTCGAACGAAGCGGCTTATTTATTCCAGCTTTTCGCCCGTGAACTGGGCACCAATAATTTCCCCGACTGTTCCAATATGTGCCACGAAGCCACCAGCACCGGCCTGCCGCGTTCTATTGGCATCGGGAAAGGCACGGTCTCGCTCGATGATTTTGAGAAAACCGAGCTGGTGCTGTCCATCGGCCATAATCCGGGCACCAACCACCCGCGCATGATGGGCACCCTGCACGAACTGGCCCGTCGCGGCGTGCCGATTATCGTCTTTAACCCGCTGCGCGAGCGCGCGCTGGAACGTTTTGCCGATCCGCAAAGCGTGGTCGAAATGGCAACCTACAGCTCAACCGATATCGCCTCGACCTATTTTCAGGTTAAAGCAGGCGGCGACGCGGCCGCGTTAAAAGGCATCGCCAAACATTTGCTCGCCTTTGAAGCCGCGCGCGGTAACGTGCTGGACGGTGAATTTATTGCCGCGCACACCGAAGGCTTTACCGCGTTTTCCGCGGATATTAACGCGACCTCATGGGAGTCCATCGAACAGGAATCGGGGCTGACACGTGCCGACCTGGAAAGCGTCGCTATCGCCTACGCCAAATCTAACGCCACCATCATTACCTACGGCATGGGCGTCACTCAGCACAATAAAGGCACCGCCAACGTCCGTCTTATTGCTGATTTACTGCTGATGCGCGGCAATATCGGCAAGCCCGGCGCAGGTATTTGTCCGTTGCGCGGGCACTCTAACGTGCAGGGCAACCGCACGGTCGGCATCACTGAAAAGCCGACCGCCGCGTTCCTGTCAAAAATTGAAGAGGTGTTTGGTTTTGTGCCGCCGGCGAAACACGGTCACGATGCTGTGGCGGCGACGCAGGCGATGATTGACGGCGTTTCTAAAGCGATGATTTGTCTCGGCGGCAACTTTGCCGTGGCGATGCCCGATCACGAGCAGGCTTTCCCGGCGATGCAAAAGCTCGACCTCAGCGTTCACGTCGGCACCAAGCTCAACCGCACCCATTTGCTGGTCGCCAACGAGACGTTTATTTTCCCGTGCCTGGGCCGTACCGAGCTGGATATGCAGCAGAGCGGCAGGCAGTCGATTACCGTGGAAGATTCGATGTCGATGGTTCATGCCTCTTCCGGCAAGCTGAAACCGGCGTCCTCGCTGCTGCTTTCCGAACCAGCGATCGTCGCGGGCATGGCCAAAGCGACGCTGCCGAACACCAAAGTGGCGTGGACAGATTTAGTCGCCGATTATGACCGGATCCGCACGTTGATTGAACAAACCTTACCGGGCTTCACCGATTACAACGCGCGTATTCGCGTGCCGGGCGGTTTCCGCATGCCATTGCCGCCCACGGAGCGCGTGTGGCCGACGGCGACTGGCAAAGCAATGTTTTCGGTATTCCACGGCGTGGATGAAAACGCCAAAGGCGAAGGCGACAACACTTTACGGATGATCACCCTGCGCAGTCACGATCAGTACAACACCACCATTTATGCGCTGGACGACCGCTATCGCGGCGTGTTTGGCCGTCGTGATGTGCTGTTTATGAACGAGGATGACATGGCGCAGCTGGGGCTGGAACACGGCGACCGGGTGGATATTTCCACCGCGTTGCCCGACAGTCATCAGCGGCTGGAAGATATCACCGTGGTGGCATACAGCATCGCCTCTGGCTCGGTCGGGGCGTATTACCCGGAAGCCAACGTGCTGATTCCACTCAGTTATCGTGATGAAGACAGCGGCACGCCATCGTATAAATCGGTGCCGGTGCGGGTAACGTTGCGCTCGAAAGAGATTCGTGCCCTGTAACGCTGGGTAGCAGGGCAGCCTGAGAAAACTGCCCTGCCTTTTTCCTTATTCCTTCACGCGTGCGCGTTTCACTCTTTCCTCTTCGCTGCTTTCATGGGTCGCCACCAGCGAGAAATCAAAACTCACTTCAGTATGCGGGGCAGGAAGATCGCGCTGCTGCGCCAGACTTTGGTCGTTGATTTTTACCGGGTCCGCAATCAGCTCTTCGCGGGTCGCAAAGGCAAAGTCATCCCACAAATATTCGTCACCGTTGAGGTTAATTTGGGTCGTCAGATGCTTAAAGCCCGGTGCGGAAACGAAGAAATGCACGTGCGCCGGACGATTACCGTGACGGCCTAATCCGTTCAGCAGTTTTTGCGTCGGGCCATCCGGCGGGCAGCCATAGCCACACGGCACGATGCTGCGTACCGCATAGCGCCCGTCTGCCCCGGTTTCAACGCGACGGCGTAAGTTGTATTCGCTTTGCGACGGGTCGAAGAACGAGTAGCCGCCCATCGTATTCGCGTGCCAGATATCGACCACCGCGCCCGCCACCGGCTGGCCGTTAATATCGGTCACCTGCCCGTGCAGCCACATGGCTTCGGCTTTTTCACTGCCGTCATCCATGCGCGCAAAACCTTTGCTCAGCGGCGCATTGGCCACATACAGTGGCCCTTCGATGGTGCGCGGCGTGCCGGTTTCATTTCCGGCGGCGGCCTCTTTTTCATCGGCGCGCATATCCAGATAGTGTTCCAGCCCCAGGCCCGCCGCCAGCAGCGCCGCCTCTTTGCGTTCACCCAATTCGTTGAGATAGTTCACCGCCAGCCAGAACTCCTCGTCGGTAATATCGAACTTTTTGATGGTCTGGCACAGGTCGCCGAGTACCTGATGCATGATGGCTTTAAACCGCTCGCTGCCCTGCGCTGAATTCAAGCCGCTGCTGATGGCGAGTAACGTTTCCAGTTCTGTTTGTTTTGCCGGATTGACTGACATTGCAACTTCCTCTTGTAGGGTAAGGGTTGTTTTCGTTGTGTAATTACTGCTCGTTATGAATCGACGACGGGTGTTCACACAGCGGCTGCACGCTGATCTCCATGTACGGATAGAGCGGCAGCGCCGTCAGAATGGTGTGCAGCTCCTGGTTGTCCGCCACGTCAAAAATGCTGACGTTGGCGTACTGACCCACCACGCGCCAGATGTGCGGCCACTTGCCGTCGCGCTGTAATTGCTGGGAATAGGCTTTCTCTTTGGCTTTGATTTCATCCGCCTGCGCTTTTGGTAACGACGACGGAATGTTGACCTGCATTTCAACTTTAAAAAGCATGCTGATGTCCTTTATGCTCTGGCGTAATGGCGAAGTTTATCGGTATCGATGTCCACACCCAGGCCGGCTCCCTGCGGCAGCGTGACCTGTCCGTGACTGAAATCGAGCGGGCGCACCACGATGTCGTCTTTCAGCAGCAGCGGGCCGAACATCTCGGTGCCCCACTGCATGTTTACCGTCGACCAGGCGTGTAAAGAGGCCACGGTGCCGAGCGTACCTTCGAGCAGGGTGCCGCCGTACAACGCCACCCCGGCGGCCTGCGCAATCTGCGCCAGTTTCAGCGCCTGCACCGGTCCGCCCGCTTTGGCGATTTTCAGCGCATAAGCGCCGGTGAAACCGCCGCTCGCCAGGGCGTAGCCGTCATGTGCCGTCGCCACCGCTTCATCGGCCAGGATCGGCACGGCAAAGCGCTGGCTGAGCGTGATTAACCCGCGTTGATCCCACAGCGGGATTGGCTGTTCGACCAGGTCGATGCCGCCCGCCTGCAGTTCAGTCATGCCTTTGATGGCGGTGGTCACGTCCCACGCCTGATTGACGTCTACCCGAATGCTGACCTCATCGCCGAGAGCGGCTTTAATCGCCAGCGCGTGACGGATATCGGTTTTCAGCTCGCGGGCGCCAATTTTCAGTTTGAAGGTGTCGTGCCGCCCTTCTGCCAGCAAGCGTTTTCCCTCGTCAATATCCTTATCGGTGTCACCACTCGCCAGCGTCCACAGCACCGGCAGACGTTCGGTTAACGCCCCGCCGAGCAGCGCACTGACCGGCAGGCCGAGCATTTTCCCCTGCACATCGAGGAACGCAGTTTCGAGGGCCGATTTCGCAAAGGTATTACCCTTCACGCTGGCGTTCATTTTCGCGGCGAGTGCTGCCACGCCGCTGAACGTCTGCCCGCACAGCAACGGCGAGAGATAGGTTTCAATCGCTGACTTAATCGACTCCGGGCTTTCTGAGCCATAACTCAATCCGCCGATGGTGGTGGCTTCGCCCCAGCCCACTCCCTGCGCGCAGGTCATGCGCACGATGGTCAGGGTCTGACAGCCCATGGTAGTCATCGACAGCTTGTGCGGGCGAATGGTCGGAATATCCACCAGCCAGCAGGCGATGGACTCAACGGTGATGCTCATTATTCACTCCTGTATTGGTATTTTGTCGGCCCGACGGCAGGCTTCGCAGCGCCACCCAGGCCAGTAATGCGTACGCCACCAGCAGTAACGACACCGGCCAGGAGGCGTTAAATTCCATTAACAGCGCCACCGCCAGCATCGGCCCCAGGCCGCCGGAAAATATCGACCCGACTTCATGCCCGAGCGCCAGTCCGGAATAGCGCACCCGCACCGGGAACAGGTCGCTCATGATGCAGGGCTGGGTGCCGATCATCGCCCCGTGACACACCGGTAAACCGAGCATCATCGCCAGCATCACCCAGCCGTAGTTGCCGGTGGAAAGCAGCCAGAAGAACGGAAACGCCATCACCAGCAGGCCAATCACACCGATGTAATAAACCGGCTTCAGCCCGATGCGATCCGACAACGCCCCCCAGAACAGAATCGAGAAGAACTCCACCAGCATCGCCAGCGTCACGGCGCTGATGATTTCCCCGGTGCCAATGCCGATGTGTTTGGCGTACACCACCGAAAAGGTGAAGAAAATATAGGACGCGCCGTTTTCCGGCAGCCGCAGGGCAATCGCCTGCAACAGCGCTTTCGGGTGATCGCGCATCAAGGTAATCAGCGGGATTTTTTCGTGTTTGTCTTCCGGTTTGGCCTGCGCAAAGGCTTTGCTCTCACGGATGTTTTTGCGGATATACACGCCAACTAAAAAGATGACGATGCTCAGCAAGAACGGCACGCGCCAGCCCCAGCGCATAAAATCCGCTTCCGGCAGTTGTTGCACCAGATAAAAGGCGAAGGCCGACAGCACGAAACCACCGGAGACGCCCATCTGACTCCAGGCGGTATAAAAACCACGGCGTGACGCGGGCGCGCTTTCGCTGAGCATCAACACCCCGCCGCCCCACTCACCGCCCGAGGCCACGCCCTGCAAGAAGCGCAGCGTAATCAGCGAAATGGGTGCCCAGATGCCAACCTGCGAATAGACCGGCAGCAGGCCAATCACGAACGTCGTCGCGCCCATCAGCGTTAAGGTCATGATCAGGGTCATTTTGCGGCTGTAGCGATCACCGATATGACCAAAAGCGATCCCGCCCAGCGGACGGGCCAGAAAGCCGACCGCAAAGCCGGAAAACGCCAGCAGCGTGCCCTGCAACGGATCGCCGTCGACCGGGAAGAACAGCGGGCCAAACACCAGCGCCGCCGCGGTGCCGTACAGGAAAAAGTCATACCATTCGAGCGCATTGCCCAACACCGAGGCCAGCACCAGTTTGCGCATCTGCTGCGCATCCTGGGGTACGGCCCCGGCGGTTACGTTATTTTCGGTTGCCACATTGCTCATCACGCGTTGCCCTTTTTATCGGAAGGAGTGGGTTTACGCCTCGACGTCGTGCCCGATGGCATGGTAACGACGATTGAACCAGACCAGTCCGCGCGGCTGCTCGCTGGTGCGGATCGCCTGCACCTGACAGTAAAAGACCGAGTGGCTGCCCACTTCGTGACAGTCGGCAATCAGGCAGTCGAAGCAGGCCACCGCTGAACTCAGCACCGGCGCGCCGCTGCTCAACACCTGCCAGTTGTCATGCCCAAAACGTTCCTCCGAGCGCAGGCTGGCATTAGCAAACACACCCGATAGCGCCTGGTGCTCGCTCGATAACACGTTCACGCACAGCGTGCCATTGCGTTTGAAATGCTCATGAGCGAAGGAGTTGCGGTTCATGCACACCAGCAGGGTTGGCGGCTGGTCGGTCACGCTACACACGGCAGACGCCGTGAAGCCAAATTTACCCGCCGGGCCGTCGGTGGTGATAACCGACACCGCGCTCCCCAACTGAGCCATTGCGTTACGAAATTCAGTTTGCAGAGTCATGGGATATTCCTTACAAGTCGATAACCAGGCGGCCGCACTTCGACCGGGAACAGCACAACAAAATCTGGTCGCCGTCGGCCTTTTCTTCGTCGGTGAGATAGCTGTCGCGATGGTCCGGCTCGCCCTCCAACACATCGGTCAGGCAGCTGCCGCAAATGCCCTGTTTGCAGGAGACATTCACCTTCAGCCCCGCCTGCGCCAGCGCTTCCACGATGGTCTGGTCTTCCAGCACCTGAACGGTTATCCCGCTGGTAGCCGCCACCACGTCAAACGCCGCACCGCCAGTTTGCACCTCGGCGCTGAAACACTCCTGATGGACGTTTTCTGCCGCATAGCCCTGGCGTTTCGCCCCGTCGTTGACCGCGTCCATCAGCCGCGTCGGGCCGCAAACGTAGACATGCGTATTCGGCGGCACATCACTCAGCACCGCGTCCAGGTTCAGGCGCTGCTGGTCGCTAAAATGCAGATGCACCCGTCCGGCGTAGCGGGCGCTTTCCAGCTGCGCTACAAACGCTGCCTGGTCGCGCGACCGGGCGCAGTAGTGCAGCGTGAACGAGCGTCCGGCGGCGTGCAGTTCGGCAGCCATCGCCAGCATCGGCGTGATGCCAATCCCACCGCCGATCAACAGGCTGTGCCCGGCGCTTTCATCAAGGGTGAACAGATTGCGCGGTTCGCTGACGGTTATCGTGTCGCCTTCGCGCAGGGCATGCACCGCCAGCGAACCGCCCTGTGAATTGCCGTCTTTGAGAATGCCGAGCTGATAATGCTGGCGGTCCTGGGGGTCACCGCACAGCGAGTAAGGCCGAATGAGATCCCCGGTCAGATGCAGGTCGATATGCGCCCCCGCGCTGAACGCGGGCAGCGCGATTCCGTCCGCATGGGCCAGCGTCAGCAGAACCACCTCGCCCTGCAACTCTCGCCGGATAATCTGAAGTGTCAGCATGTTTTGCTCCTCAACGCATGAACAGGCCGCCGTTGATGTCCCAGGTTGCCCCGGTGACAAACGACGCCTGCGGTGAAGCCAGCAACGCCACGGCCTGCGCGACAAACTCCGCATCGCCGAGGGTGCCCACCGGGATCATCTGCAACAGCCCCGCCATTTTCTCTTCCGGGACGATGGCGTGTACCGCCGGGGAATCCATCGGACCCGGCGCGATGGCGTTCACCGTCACGCCGGATTTGCTCAGCTCGCGGGCGAAAATTTTGGTCAGGGTCAGAATGCCGCCCTTCGACGCCGCGTAATGCGCGCCCGAAGCGGTGCCGCCGTTTTGTCCAGCGAGCGAGGCCAGATTGATGATTCGCCCGTAGCCACGGCTGGCGAAGTAGCGGCCCAGAGTCTGACAGCCGACAAACGTGCCGCGCAGATTGGTGGTCATCACCCGGTCGAACTCGTCGACTTCAATGTCCATCACCGGCGTCGCCAGAGTCAGCGCAGCGTTGTTGACCAGCACCTCGAGGCTGCCAAAGCGGTCGATCGTCGCCTTCAGCGCCTGCGCAAAATCCTGCGGCTGACGAATGTCCAGCGCCAGCGCCAGCACCTTGCCCTGCCCGTTATCGATCCGGTCAGCGGCCTGCTGCACGCGGGCGGCATCAACGTCGGTCATCACCACCTGGAAACCTTGCGCCAGCAAATGCGTGGCAATGACGTTGCCCAGTCCGGCGGCGGCGCCGGTGACTAATACGGTTTGGGTCATAACGCGCTCCTTAAAGGATGTAGCCGATGCAGTGCAGCACATCATCGCTGTTCACCAGACGGATAACCTTCTGCTCAATCAGCCAGCTTTGGCCGTGGCGTTGCAGCTGCCAGGTGATGTCCGCCGCGTAATGGCGACTGTGGCCTTTGCGGTGCTCCCACAGGGATTGCGCCCCGCGCACCACAATCTGGTCGTCGGTCGCTTCCAGCACCCGAAAGCGCGACAGCGTGCGCAGGGTTCTGGCGCGTGGCGTGGTGGAAATGGACTCCCCGCTGTAGAGGCGCTTCACCCGTTTTTCGCGCATGTGGTGATCGTCGCAGGCGTAGTTCAGGGTATTTTTAAAATCGGTTTCCTGCGGGTCAATCGGCACCACGTACAGGCCGTCCGGCTGCCACAGCGACAGCCAGGTATTGAATTCGCCCTGGTCGAGCAAATCGCCTTCAAGATTGACCACCGCCATCGCGGTAAACAGGGCAGAATCTGGGGTCATCATTGTTCCGTCTCCGTCATCAATTTTTTCCACTGCTGGTAGGCCGCACGCATCCCGGTTTCGGCGCTGACGTCGCTGCGCAGTCCGTCGTCGGAACGGTATTCCCCCGCCAGCCCGCGGTTGAGCATGATCCACAGGTCATCACCCGCGGTGGCCCCGCGCTGTACGCGCTCCCACGCCTCGGAGTCATCCGGCGTGCCGAAGCCCATCGGCCCCTGGAAATGTTCATGCAGGCGCAACCGCGCCTGGTTGGCAATGTCCGGCCCGCCGTCCATGGTTATCACCGCATGGTGAATTTCAGTTTCCTGCACCGATACCGGTTGCAGTACGCGGAAGAAGGCCATCGAACAGGCGATATTCGGGAAAATGTTGAGGTTAAACCCGGAGCCGCCGACGGCACGCACAATGCGTCTGACCTGCTCTTCGTCGTGATCGGCGCGTAGTGCGTCGGCCAGTTCAGTGAAGCGTTCAGGGATTGGCGCGTCGAGATTGGCATCTAAATCCACCAGTTCCGGGATCATCACCATCACGCTGTGGCCGTTGCCCAAATCTTCGACGTAGCCGCTGCCATCGACAAAGTTGAGCATTTCTTCGGTTTGCTTATCGACCGAGCTTAAAAACGAACGGTGAACCACCGGGAAGTGATAGCCGTCGGTGGTGTTTTCGAGCTGAATCTTCCAGTTGCCGGGGAAGCGAAAACGGTGCGCAGGCCCGGTTTTAATCGGATACCCCGCTCCCTGCTTCATGAACAGGTCCATCCACTTTTTGGCAACCCCGAGGAAGTCTTCCAGCGGTTCAATCTGCTCATTAAAGGTGGCGAAAATCATTCCGGCGTACTGTTCGGTGCGTAGCGATACCAGTCCCAGTTCGCCTTTTTCCAGCTGGTCAGCGTAGCTTTCCGGATGCGGCACGCCGCGCAGGCTGCCGTCCAGCGCGTAACCCCAACCGTGATACGGGCAGACAAAACTGTTGGTTTTGCCACTGCGGTGTTCGCACACCGTGGCAGCGCGGTGGCGGCAGCGGTTGAGTAAGGTGTGCACCGTGCCTTTGCGATCGCGGACCACAATCACCGGCTGAGTGCCGATTTCCGTGGTTTTAAAGCTGCCGGTGTCCGGGATTTCGCTGGCGTGCGCCACCCATACCCAGGTTTTGCTGAAGATGCGGTCCAGTTCGAGCTGGAACAGTTCTTCTGAGGTGTAAAGCGAAGTGTGTACCCGGTCGGATTTCACCAACGCCGCAATCTCCGCGCTCGTCAGCGTCGGTGGCGTTGCGGGATCGATATTCTTCACATTGATGATGTGATCACATTGCATGTCCATTCTCCTGCACATCTTTGTTTTTATCAGGAACCGGTAAGGCATCCGCCGCGTGCCAGTGGTCTACCGGGCGGCTGAACAGGTTGCGGGTGGTGAAATGGCGCATCACCATCTCGCCCGCCTCGCGCACAAAATTGACATTGAGCTCTGCGGCGTTGAGATGCGCACCGCCTGCGGTAAATGCCGAAGTTTGCAGCATCAGCCAGCGGCCGCGCAGTGTGCCGTTCGGTTCATGCCACAGCGCTTCGGAACAGAGGAAGTGCGCGTTCATCGCAAAATGCGCCGGTTGCCGCACGTAGCCCGCCATCATTTTCACGACGGCGTCGCGCCCAAAATGCCGCCCGAGGCGCGTGGCGTAGGGTTCACCAACGCCCTCCCAGCAGGCATCCACGCTGAACAGCGCGCCAATCGCCTGCACCGTTTCCGGGGTATCGAGCTGGTCGCATAAACGCATGTAATCGCTGATGCAGACCCGCGCCGCCTGATAGTCTTCGAGCTGCTGCAACCGCAGCGCATCCTGGGCGTTCATCGTCAGCTCCGTCAGTTCTGGATGATCAGTTCGCGGCCTACGCGGGCCTCGATTTTGCAGTACTTCCACAGCTTGCTACCGCCATCGCCCACCGGGGTGGTGCGGAACAGGTTGCAGACGGCAGCGACGTTTTCCAGACGCTCGGCGTCGGCTAACACGTAGGTGGTCCACGGTGCGGTGGTGGACGGGCCAACCATCAGTTGGTCGTCGTCCATATTGCCGATGACGGTGATGCCCGGCGTTTCATCAATGCCTTTCATCATCACACCGAATGCGCCCCACACTTGTTTGGCTTCCGCCGGACTGGCATCGAAAAAGTTCTGGTTCACGCCGATGCAAAACAGCACGCGTAAGGTTGTTGACTGGCTCATCTGTTGCTCCTTTCAAAAATCACAAGTAACCCGGCAGCGGTTTGCCACCAAAGAAGACCGTACCGGCATTGAGGTACGAGAGGTCGCCCATAAAGGCATGTTGGGTAATCACCATCGTATCGCGCACGTAGCGTTGCAGCGGGCTGGTCATGGTCACGCCGCCCATGCCGTTGAGGGCCAGCGCCTGGCGTGCCACCTCGGCGGAAACGCGGGTGACGTGCGTCGATGAAAGACGCAGCGCGTTAATCTGTTCGCAGCTCGCATCTTCCCCCGCCAGCAGTTTTTGCCAGACGTCGTCGATGGCGTCGTAAAACCAGGCCCGGGCGGAGCGCAATTCAGCTTCGCAGTGGGCGATTTGCATCTGCGCCTGCGGTCTGTCGGCCAGACGCGGGGCGCCGGTGACGGACTGCTGACGATGGGCGATGGCGTAAATTTCATTCAGTGCTGCCCGGGCCACGCCAAGGGCGACGACGGACAGCACCTGTGTCGCCAGCGACAGCACCGGATAGCGGTACAGCGGCCCTTCCAGATTCAGCGCACCGCCGCGAATAAAGGTCCATTCGTGTGGCACAAAAGCGTCGTTGACCACCAGATCATGGCTGCCGGTTCCGGCGAGGCCCACGGTGTCCCACACCGGGTCGATATGTACATTTTCACGCGGCAACACCGCCATACGCGGCAAAGCTTGTTCGCCGTCGGGCAGAATGCCGACGCCTAATACCGAAGCGCCCATGCTGCCGCTGGCAAAGCTCCAGCGTCCGCTGACGCGATAGCCGCCGTCAGCCTGCTGCGCTTTTTGCGTCGGGAAGATGCCCCCGGCAAACACCACGTCCGGGCCGTCGCGATAGAGTTCTTTCAGGGTGTCCGGCGGCAATGCGCCGAGATAAAACGGGCTCATGCCGAAGCTGGCGACCCAGCCAGCCGACCCGTCTGCGGTGGCGATTTGCTCGACCAGTTCGCAGAACTCAGCCGGGGAGCATTCGTCGCCGCCGTACATTTTCGGCACCAGCGCGCGGTAAACGCCGACCTGTTTGAAGCGGGCGATCACATCCTCAGAAATATGGCGCTGATGCTCGAAATCAGCGCTGCGAGTGGCAACGTCACTCAACAGCGGAACCAGCGCTTCACGAATCGGTACGGCAGACATAGCTTCCTCCGGTTTTTGTTATTTGCGGCGCGTTCAGGACGCACGAGGCCGCAATGAGTCGTACTCACTGAGTCATCAAGGAAAAGAAAAGCGAAATTAAGGGGTTAGTGACGTCGTCGCTGGGTCAGCCATTCGGCGGCCTGCACCAGCAAACCGTCGTGGCCTTTGGCCGCCACCAGCTGGAGCGCCACCGGGCGGCCATGGCGTTCACCCACCGGCAGCGACAGCGCCGGGTGCCCGCTCAGGTTGAACGGCCGCACCAGCCGTGTGAGGTTGACCACACTCAGCGGGTCCTGCGCCTCGCTCAGCGTCGGCGGCAGTTCCGGCAAGGTCGCCAACGCCAGCAAGGGGGTTTGCGCCAGTAAGACATCGAGCTGCGCACTGAAATCGCGGCGAATCTGTTCGGCGGCGTCAAGTGCTTCCGGGCTGACGTCAGCCCCTGAGCGAATGCGGGACGCCACGTCGGCGGAGACCTCCCCGCTTTCAAGCAGCGGATTCAGCGCCAGCCAGTTTTCTCGGCTGATGATCGTCAGCCCGGCACGGTGCGCGTCAGCAAACAGAGGTAACCTTGCGTCGCGTGGCTGCACGGAATGTTGTTCGAGGAAAGCCCGCAGGCAGGCATCAATTTCTGGGGTAGCAACGGAGAGGAACGACATCGCCGGCAGCGCGGACAAGGGTTCGTCGACGGTCACGCCAAGTCGGGTCATCGTCTGGCGCAGCACCGCGGCATCACGGGTGAATACGCCAACGCAGTCCAGCGAGCTCTCCTCAGGCATGACGCCCTGGCGGCTCAAAACGCCGTAACCGGGCTTGAGGCCGATAACCCCACAGCAGGCCGCAGGCATTCGCACCGAGCCGCCGGTATCGGTGCCGAGGGAAAAATCGACTTCGCCTGAGGCCACCACCGCCGCCGAACCGCTGGACGAGCCGCCGGGGATCACATCAGGGAAGCGCGTGTTGAGCGGAGTGCCGCCCCAGGCATTGATGCCCGTCACGCCAAACGCCAGCTCATGCAGCGTTGTTTTGCCGGTCAGTACGCAATTTTTACCCAGCAGCGTGGTCACCACGCTGGCATGGTGTTCTGCATCCGGGGCGTTTTCCAGCGCCCGACAGCCTGCCCGGGTCGGGAAACCTGCCACGGCCAGCGTGTCTTTGACTGCAAAACGAAGATCGCCCTCACCGAGGACAAATTGCTCTACAAAACCTTTGCTCACAGAAACTGGCTTCATGATTAACACCTTGACCAGAAAAAACGAATCATATTCAGGTGAGTCGTCAACGCGACCTTTTGTCCTGACTAACGTTAGGTCAATCATGGAAGATTTAGATGAAAATTCAAGTAATCTTTCACGTTATTTTCACCAACAAGAAACAATTCATTAACCTTTGAGAATGAAAGGCTATTGCATCAGGCTGATGAAAAATAAAACAAAAATGGTGGGGTTGGGGCAGAAAGCCGTCATGCGGACTGATAACGGCATTGCTTTAAAAGGTGTGTAATTACAGAAGGTTATGAGAAATTTCTAAGCGTGTCACAAATTTGTCATTACGCGGTTCAGGATCAAAGTTCGTTGAGGTTATCGAGCACTTTTGCCAGTGACAGATTCATTTTTGCGACCTGGCTGCTGGTCATACCCTTGAACCCTTTCTCAAATACTTTGCTGGCCTGGGCGTACGCTTCTTCCACTTTTTGCCGCCCGAGTTCGGTGAGCATCACTTCGGTTACGCGCGCGTCACTTTCGCTGCTGGCGGTGGTCACCAGACCGTCTTCGCGCAGGCGCCCAACGATTTTAGTCACCGTCGGCATTTTGGCCATCGCGTATTCCGCAATCTGCGAAATGCTGGCCTTGCCGTACTGGTGCGTCACCATCAACACCCGGAAGCCAGAAACATCGAGCTGCGCTTTTTTCAGTGTGATTTCCATGATTTGCGTGTAGCGCGCGTAAACATTCACAATCCAGTAGAACGGAAATTCTTCGCGATGGAAGCCGGGATCGGCGGCAGTATCCTCAGCGGTTTTTTTTATGTTACTCATGCGTTTCCTTACCAGAAAAAAGCAGCAGATAACGCGATTATACCTGCGAATCCGTGGCGGCTATAGCGTCAATGCGCCGCCGGTTGCGGGTTTGAACTGCGTCATAAGAAAAAGGCGCGATCGCCGTCGCATTATGATTCATAAATGATATATCACCTGCAATTACGTATCATTTTTTGCGTATTACATTGACGTTTCCAGTGGCTATTTTCTATACGTTTAGCCGACCTGCACACTCATACTAATAATCGCAATGTGGAGTTTTCATGACTGATACGTCTGCACCATTACCTCTGGACCCGCCGCTGGACCCGCGCCAGCAGGCCGTTATCAAGAAGCTGTTCCGTCGCCTGATCGTGTTTTTATTTATCCTGTTCGTGTTCTCCTATCTCGACCGCATCAACATTGGTTTTGCCGGGCTGACGATGGGCAAAGATCTCGGCCTGACCAGCACCATGTTTGGCCTCGCCACCACCCTGTTTTATGTGATGTACGTTATCTGCGGCATTCCGAGCAATATCATGCTGAGCATCGTCGGCGCACGCCGTTGGATTGCGATGCTGATGGTCATCTGGGGTATTGCGTCGACCGCCACCATGTTCGCCACCGGGCCGAACAGCCTGTACGTGTTGCGGATGCTGGTCGGGATTGCAGAAGCCGGTTTCCTGCCGGGGCTGCTGCTGTATTTAACCTACTGGTTCCCGGCGCAGTATCGCGCCCGCGCCAACGCCCTGTTTATGATTGCGATGCCGGTCACCATGGCGCTCGGGTCGCTGGCCTCGGGGTACATTCTGAACATGGACGGCCTGCTGAATCTGAAAGGCTGGCAGTGGCTGTTCCTGCTGGAAGGTTTCCCGTCGGTGCTGTTGGGTCTGGTGGTGTGGTTCTGGCTGGATGACAGTCCGTCGAAGGCGAAATGGCTGACCGAAGACGACAAGGCCTGCCTGAACGAGATGCTGGAAGCCGACAAAATCGCGCTGCAAAAAACGCAGCTGGCCGCCAGTGCGTCGCTGTTGCCGCCGCGCAGCATGGCGCGCGAACTGTTCACCCCGGTGATCATTCTCTACACGCTGGCCTATTTCTGCCTGACCAATACGCTGAGCGCACTGAGCGTCTGGACTCCGCTTATCCTGCGCAGCTTTAACGAAACCAGCAGCAACGTGACCATCGGCCTGCTGAGCGCCATTCCGCAGGTGTGCACCATCGTGGGGATGGTGTGGTGGAGCAAGCGTTCGGACCGAATGAACGAACGTAAATTCCACACTCTGCTGCCGTATCTGTTTGCCGCAGCAGGGTGGATGCTGACCGCTTCCAGCACCAATCCGCTATGGCAGTTCAGCGGTATTGTGATGGCGTCGGTAGGGGCATTTGCGGCGATGGTTATTTTCTGGACCACGCCGGACCGCTACATTTCCCTGCGCACTCGCGCGGTGGGCATTGCGGTGATCAACGCCACCGGGATGACCGGCGCGGCGCTCGGGCCGCTGCTAATGGGCTGGATGAAAGATGTCACCGGCAACTTCAACGCCGGGATCTTTATGGTCGCCGGATTCCTGGTGCTGGGGGCGATAATCATTGCCGTGATCCCGATGAAAAAAGCGGTCCCGCGCAAAGAAGCAGCGTCCTTACCGACTTGACTTAATATGTACGAGGTGTACTTTTCAGGACATGAAGAAAATCCTGATTATCGTCCCCGACGGTGGCATGTTGTTTGAGTCCGCCGGTATTGCCGACATTCTGATGCAGGCCAACCGCCTGCATCCGGAAGGTCCGGCGCAGCCGCGTTATCACGTGGCACTCGCGACCACCCAGCCGCATCAGGTTATTCACGGCCAGTCAGGGTTAAATCTGCTGGCCGATCACCGTTTGCACGAGCTGGACCCGCGAGAACCACTGGATACCATTATCATCACCGGTCGCGGCCAGGACCCGCTGGAATCCATCGCGGTAGTCGACTGGCTGCATCTCGCGGCCCCCCACGCCCGACGCGTGGCCTCCGTGTGCGGCGGCGCACTTTTACTGGCGCAGGCCGGGTTGCTGGAAGGCAAACGGGCCACCACCCACTGGAAATTGCTCGACACGCTGAAAGCCGAATACCCGCAGATCAACGTCGAAGCCGGGCCGCTGTACGTTCAGGATTGCCACGTCTGGACTTCGGGCGGCGTCAGTACCGGCTTCGACCTCACGCTGGCGCTGGTTGAAGAAGACTATGGTTTCACTCTCGCCCGCGACATCGCCCAGGACATGGTGATGTACCTGCGTCGCCCAGGTGGTCAGCTCCAGTTCAGCCGCTATAACCTGAAGCAGTCCGACGGCCACGGCCCGTTGAACGAGCTGTTGGCGTGGATCCTCGACAACATCACCGCCGACCTGTGCGTGGAAAAGCTGGCAGAAAAAGCCGCCATGAGCCCGCGAAACTTTACCCGCGTGTTTACCCGTGAAACCGGGGCGTCTCCGGCCCGCTACGTGGCCGAAGCACGTCTGGCCGCGGCCCGTGAGCGTCTGGAACAAACTAATGACCCGCTCGAGCGCATTGCCGAACAGACCGGGTTTGGCAGCAGCATCAATCTGCGTCGTCTGTTTGAAAAACAATTGCACCTGACGCCGGGTGAGTATCGCCAGCGCTTCCACTGTCGCAAAATGGCGTAATGTGATCCTTTTTTGTCATTTACGCCAAAACCCTGCCCACCTACAGTGAGACCATAGACAACAGAGAAGGAGTTGATCATGGTTAAGGTCGGTATTAATGGTTTCGGCAGGATTGGTCGCAACGTTTTACGCGCGGCGTTCGGCAACCCCAATTTACAGATTGTGGCGATCAATGATTTAACGGACAGCAAAACGCTGGCGCATTTGTTGAAATACGATTCGTTGCTCGGCACGTTCTCCGCCAGCGTTGAAGCCGTCGAGGGCGGGCTGCGAGTCGATGGTCAGACGATTACCGTGTTCAGTGAACGCGACCCGGCGAACATTCCGTGGCGCGACGTTGAGGTGGATATCGTGATTGAAGCCACCGGTTTCTTCACCGATCGCGAAAAAGCGGCGGTGCACATCCACAGCGGCGGCGCAAAGCGCGTCATCATCTCCGCACCTGGCAAAAATGACGATTTAACGGTGGTAATGGGCGTCAACCATCAGCTGTACGATCCGCAAAAACACAGCGTGGTGAGTAACGGCAGCTGCACCACCAACGGTCTCGCCCCGGCGGCGCAGGTGCTGCACCAGCATTTCGGCATTCGGCATGGCTTGATGAACACCACACACGCCTACACCAACAGCCAGGTTCTGCACGACCAGCCGGAGAAAGACCTGCGCGGGGCGCGAGCCGCAGCGCTCTCTATCGTGCCCTACTCCAGCGGCGCGGCGAAAGCGCTCGGCAAAGTTATCCCTGAACTTGACGGGCGTTTGACCGGCTATTCGCTGCGCGTCCCGGTCCCGGTGGTGTCGATTGTCGACCTGACCGTTACCCTTGAGCGCGATGTTACGGCGCAAGAAGTGAATGACGCGTTCCGTCAGGCGGCGGCTTCCGGCCCGCTAAAAGGCATCCTCGGCTATAGCGATGAGCCGTTAGTGTCCAGCGATTACCAGGGTGACCCGCGCTCGTCAATTATTGATGGCCTTTCGACGCTGGTGATTGGCGGCAATATGGTGAAAATCCTCGCCTGGTATGACAACGAATGGGGCTTCTCCAATCGCCTGGTCGACCTTGCCCTGCTGATGGCGCAGCAAGAACGTTAATCTGCTTCACCCCGACTCCCGGGTAACCGGGGGTCAGTTCCGTTGCAGTCCCCGTTTCGTTTAATCCCCACAAAATTCGCTGCGAACGCGTGCCTTTGCTTATAAATCAATCCGATGTGCTAAAAATATCCGTGTTATCAGCATTGTATTGTTAAACAGGCTATGTAAAATCAGACAATCCGTGCTAAACACTTGTTAAATATTTAGTGGAATCCCGGGTCAGAATGTTGTTTGCTCGGTGACTATCTCTGTGCGTCGTCTACGCCATGAGTCATCCCTGCTCCGCAGGCAGCACCATGACCATTGGGCCTAACCCCGATTTGCAGGGAACGTCTGAATGAAATTGCGAAATCTCTTGCCTCTGTTGATAGTGACCGTGCTGGTCGGCTGTAAAGCCCCTGCACCCGCCATGACCGACGACACGCTGGTCACAAGCCAGGTCAATGGCGTCACGCTGACTCACCGTTATATCGTTACCGTCCCGACAGAATTTACCCCTGTTAATGCCAGCTATCGCGCGCTGTACGCCGGTTCTGTCATGAATACGCCTGATTTTGGCGGCAAGGTTCTGAGCGAACTGGAAAACGGTAAAACCTATACCGTGCTCGGCAGCGTCCAGAACGACTGGCTGGCGATTGCCGAGGAAGACCAACCGGAGCTGATTGGCTACGTTCCGCCGCGCGCGCTGGTCAAAAGCGAGCTGTATGCACAGACCCTGAAAAAAGACCGGCCACGCGCCCGCAAGTCGAGCAACAAAAAAGCCACTTGCGTTAACGTGGACAGCAACAGCAAAGCTTGTCAGAACGCGAACAGCGGAACCTGGATAATTAACTAATCTTTATCCTGTTCCCTCGCTTGGGTTTACCCGTTTTTGAGACGCATAAAGGAAATCTATGAAACTCTGGCTTTCAGGTGTGGCGTTGCTGCTGGCATCTTCGACCGTATGGGCAGAGAACTACCGTTTTGTGCAGTCACCTTCGCAGAAGCTGGATATCTGGATCGATAACATCAAGAGCAATTCGCCGCAGAACTGGTGTGCGAAAGAGCTTCCACTGCGCATTGTCGCCAACGGCGATAAATCCCCGTCGATCCTGACCGGTTTTATGCCACGTCTCGGCACGCTGCTGGAAAGTCAGTGCTCCACCCTGCAACGCGTGCACTGGCGACTCGAAGATCCACAAGGTGTGGCACTGGCCTTTGGTATCGCCGATCGCGCGAACGACTGGGACGTGAAAGTGACGCCGGTGATGATCGACAGTCCGGTCATCGCGACGCAACCTGAGGATAAATCGACCCCGGCAGACCGCACGCCGTGGCAGGAATTTACCCTGCAGGATGGCTGTCGTCTTCGCACCTTCTGGGCTGCTGACGCAGGCGCGTCTGCGCTGTTTATTCCTGAAGGCCAGTGCGAAAAAGGCGGCTGGTTAAGCGGTCGCAGCGACGTGATTCAGAGCGGCAACGCGGGCGAAAAACGCCTGCCAATGACCTTCGTGCACGGTTTCCCGGTGAGCGGCCTGCGTGACGGCATTGATGCCGACAACCTGCTGATAACTACCCTGAACAACGAGCGCATGGTGGTCAGCAATGAACAGGCACCGCAAAGCTGGATGATCCTGCCGTACAAACCAGAGCTTAACGCGTGGGCGGCCAGCGGCACCATTGCAGTTAAAGTGCCGCGTGAAATGGCGATGGATGAAGCCAATCTGCAAAAACAGCTCAATCAGGTGCGCAAAGCCTGGGCCAGCTGGCTGGCGCCTGATAGCCCGGTCACCCTGCTGTTGATTGACTCCCTGCAAACGCAGCTGCGTGACCCGGCGGTGGGTGCATGGCGCACACAGAATTGATCTTGTCACTTTTTGAGCAGAGATCCGTAGCATGACAGATAACGATTACACACAGCGCCCGCCTGACGCTTTGCCGTCCGGTTATCGCTTTGATGAGTTTGAAATTCAGGATGTCATTGACGCCAGTAACGACAACATCGTTTATCGCGCCCTCGATCATCAGCTTGAACGCCAGGTCGCCATTCGCGAATTTCTGCCGCGTACCCTGACGGTTCGTAGTGAAACGCAGCGCCTGGTGCCGCGCAGCAAACAGGACCAGTCGGCGTTTAGCGTCGGCCTCGACGGTTTTATTCAGGAAGCGCGTCAGTTGGCGCGTCTGAATCACCCGAACGTGGTGCAAATTCTGCGTTTCTGGACCTACAACGAAACGGCCTATGCCGCGACCCCGGTGTACAGCGGCATGACCCTGGCCGAGCTTTGCCAGCATCATCCGGAACGTATTAACGAAGTGTGGATCCGCCAGATGCTGCCGATGCTGTGCGGGGCGCTGGCTGCGCTGCATGAGAAAGGCTATATCCACTGCCGCCTGTCGCTGAACAGCATTCTGATTCAGGACAACGGCCTGCCGCTGCTACTGGAATTTGGCGCCCTGCGCCAGAACGGCGCGGAAAATGGTGAGGTGAATAAAACCCTGCTGCATCCGGGCTTTACACCGCTGGAACAGTATTCTGACGATGTTGATAACCCGTCCGGGCCGTGGACCGATATTTATTCATTGGGTGCGATTCTGTATACGCTGGTCACCGGCAATCGGCCGCCAGCCAGCGTCACGCGCAGCATTCAGGACAACTGCGTACCGCTGGCGGAAAGTCGCCCAGAAGGCTATTCGCCTGAGCTGTTAGAGGCTATCGACAGCACCCTGGCGCTGCGCCCGGAAGATCGCCCGCAGACCATCGCCGAATTTACCGCACTGGCGGGCATTAGCCTGAATGAGACTCACAATCTGCCAGCAAAAAGCCAGACCGGCTCAATGCTGATGGCGATTGAGCAGGAGCCGCAGGCCGACACCGCCGCGCAACCGTGGTGGAAGTCGTATCGTACGCCATTGCATATTGCTGGTGGCGTGGTGGTCGGTTTGATTGCCGGCGGTCTGTTGTTTGGGCAACACGGGTCGACGGAAGTCGCCTCTAAAGCGCCGATGACAGGCACCGTGACCGCCGAATCTACGGCAAAACCGGTCGCAGCCGGTACTGCTCTCGCCCGGGTGTATATTCGTGTGGATGAAGGTGACCAGTTGGAAGTGAACGGTAAGGCGCAGAAAACGCCGAACCCGGTGAATGGCTATGCCTCGGTACAGCTTTCATCCGGCCAGTACGTGATTACGTTGCGTAACGCTAAACAGTCCCGCAGCGCCAGCATCACTGTCGATAAACCCGGCACGTGGTTGTTAAACCCACAGGCGTAATTCCTTCCTTTGCAACGCCCGGCGGCGCAAGCTTGCCGGGCCTACAAAATTCCAGTAACCGTAGCGGCTTTTCGGGTCAAACAGCGCCGGGATGTCCACTGACTGGCGGGAAATCATCGCCGGATGATGTGTGATCTGATCCTTTAACTCAGCAAAAGTTCGATTTACTCAACAAAGCCATAATTACCCATAACATTTTCCTTTCTTATTTACTCTGCCAGTATTTTTCAACACATTTTGTTGGTCAATATGTAGATCATTCCACGATCTTACATGATCATGATAAATATCATCACCATTCGGTAATGTGCTGAAAGCAGCAGGAAAATATAAGCCGGGAAGTGCATGAGGAGTATTTCTCGGCTTTTGCAACTTATTCCCCAATAATAATTATGTCCGGCCTGCCATTATTTTTAAGGAAATCATTAAGATGTTTATGTCCAAAATTATTGCCATGAGTCTTCATTAATTCTGCGGTGTTTTGCAGAAAGCCAATAAGCTCATTAAGCTCTTTTACTGTTAGTTGAAGTGTAAGTTCACTAAGTGATACTAAATCACTATCATCAGATTCATAACCATAAATTTTCATTAATACTCCCTTTTATTCCGGTGGTGCCCAGCCATGATCTTTGAGCCAATCTTGGGCTTTCTTAGCAGGCTAACTTGAATGTTATATCGGTGCCGCAGGGAATGCCAATTTAAGATTATTAATAACGATTAAATATAAATAGCCGGAAGAATTCTGGTGATCACTCCGGCCGTTTTTAAAGCTACTTATTTTTCATGGGTACGTTTTTTATACATTTCCGATGCGCTTTTTTTTACAAAATCACTGGGATCGCTTTTTGCCATTTCTTTTAGTAAAGAAAGCGGAAGCCCTCTATTATATGCCAAGCTGGAGCGAATACTTTCATCTTTGTCCTTAGCCAGTTTAGAATATAATTCAATATCTAACGGATATTTTGTAGAGATTGCATGCCTAATCATTGGGTCAGAATCCACACAAAGCAGATCTATTACTTCTTTTGGCACCGTTCTATTTCTAGCTACCCACACCTTAAATTCAGGATATTTATCAATAACATTGAACCATACTAATAATGATGCACTTTCAGTACCAGCTCTCATCCGATCTGTAGGGTTATCACTACTTATTAACTCAAGAAACTCTTCAGCAGAATTGATATTATTCATTTTACGGAAACTCCTTTACAACATTTTTTAGGTATACTTTTTCCTGTATTACCTTTATGTTTATCAGGCATAAATTGGCCATTTTCATCAGCATCGGCAACCCATTCTAAAGAAGTAGATGTTTCTCTATATACTTTATAAGCAGAACCTCCATGGCCAGTAGTATCTTTTGACCACCAAAGCCCTGTTTTACCATCTTTATAATATTTTTCTTTAAAGGGACCACCTTGAAGAATTTCAGTCGTCCGATCCCCATCTATTTGCCAGCTAGCCAGCCCCAGCGGATCAATCCACCCCAGCGGATTATGCACATACCCGTAAGGATTTACCCCGCCCAGCAGCCCTATCGGGTCCGGCGTCAGGTACTGCCCCGTCTCCGTATCATAGTAACGGAACCGGTTGTAGTGCAACCCCGATTCTTCATCTGCGTACTGCCCCGCAAAACGCAGGTTACAGCTCAGCTTATCCGCATCATTCGCCGCCACCGCCCACTGACTGCCCCTGCCCCACAGGCTCAGCCGGCCTGCCCACGCCCTTTTCCCCTGCTCCGTCAGCAGCTCCCGTGGCGTTCCCATGTGGTCACTCACCACATAATGCAGCTTGCCCTTTTCCTGTCGTGCGACCGGCGTCAGTCCTCCCGGCGCATACAGCCAGTGGATGCTCTCCTCATATGCCGCACGGCCATCCGCGTACAACGGCGTCTCCGCTATCAGCTGGTCACCGCTCCACTGGTATTCGCACCCCACCGGCCTTGTCCCGGTAGCGATGTCTGACCGCTTTTCCTTGCGGATACGCCGCCCGAACGGGTCATACGCATAACGCCACCGCTCACCGCCCGGGGTGATAAACTCGCTCAGCTGGCTGTGCGCATTCCACCGGTAACGCCACAGCTGTGGCCGCCAGCCATCCCGGCACAACCGCTTCTCTGTCAGTCGTCCGGCGGCGTCGTACCGGTATTCACAGTCCCCCCGACTCACCACCCGCCCGGCCTGCTGTTGCTGACTGATGCGTTGTTCCGCCGCCAGTACCGCCCTGATATTCAGGTTCGCGTCGTACTCAAACCGCTCTCCCGCGGACCCCGCCCCGTCCGGCATCACCCGGGTTATCTGATCGTTCTGGTCGCAACTGTACTGCGCGTTACCCCACAGGCCATCCTCAATGCGCCGTACATTATACGCCCCGTCATACGCCCAGCGCCGGTTTACCACGCTGCCGGTCATCTCACTTCCGTCCCCGCCCAGCAGATGCCTGAACTGCACCGAGTCTCGTCCGGCCGCCTGCACCTGCAGCATCCCCGTCGGGGTATAACCCTGCGCCTGAATAAAACCCGCCCGGCTATGGCGCAGATGTTCCCGGCCTGCCGCGTCGTAGCTCAGTGACAGCGGACTGAAATTCCCTACCTGCAGGGCGCTTATCCGTCCCCCCGTATCGTATTCATAACCTGACGTCAGCCCGCCGTATGTCCGCGACAGGGCGCGCTGTGTCCGGTCATCCCACTGATGCGTGACCACCTGCCCGTTGAGCCATTCACACACCTGACGCCCGGCCGCGTCATACTCAAACTCCACCCGCGCATCGTCGTTCTGCGCCCGTATCATCCGCCCCTGCCGGTCATACCCGTACTGCGTGACGGCAAGCAGCGTGGACTGCGTATCGCCGCCCTGCCACACCTCCTGGCGTATCAGTTCATCGCGCAGGGAATAGTGCCAGCGGACAATCCGGTCGTCCGCATGCCGCGCCCCCGTGCGCCGCCCCGCGGCGTCGTACTCATACTGCACGCTGCGCCCGGTAAAATCCGTCTCACGGACAAGCTGCCCGGCCGCATCCCGCTCAAGCTTATAGATTTCACCGCCCGCGCTGGTCACCTGCTTCAGCCGCGTCAGCGAATCATACTCAAAGCGCAGCGTCTTCCCGTCCGGGCGGGTCAGCCCCATCAGCAGATCAAACTCCCCGTACAGGTAGCGGGTAGTTTTGCCCTCGCCGTCCGTGAAACTCGCCCGGCGTTTTTCACTATCGTAGCCAAGTCGCTGCGTTACGCCGTCCGGCAGATTAACCTGCGTCAGGCTGCCCTCTATGCCAGCATGCGCCTCCGAATGGGTATACCGGGTGAGATGCCCCAGCGGGTCAGTGGCGCTCAGGACCCGTCCGAACAGGTCCTGTTCAAGCCGGGTAACGGCCTTGTCGGGAGCGGTCAGGGTGGTCAGCTGATATCGGGCATTGTAGCCGTAATGCCACGCGGCACCGTCGGGCTGATACTCACTCAGGCACTGACCCTGCGCGTTATAGTCCCTGACGGTCACCAGCCCCTGCGGGTCGGTCCGGCTGACCTGTCGCCCCTGGTCATTCCACGTAAACTGCCAGCATTGTCCGTCGGGCTGCGTGAGCTTCACCACCTGACCGGCGTCGTTGTAGTCATAACGCACCGTGTCGCCCGCGGCGTTACTGACCTGTATCACCTGTCCATAAGCGTTGTAGCGGTAGTCGGTGTTGCGCCCCAGTGCGTCGGTCTCACGCACTTTATTGCCATGGTCCCACAGCGTCTGCGTGACACGGCCCAGCGGATCAGTGACCCGGGTTACTCGCCCTGCCGGATTGTATTCGTACACCGAACGACCGCCTTCGCCGTCGAGATACGTGGTTCGCCGGTTGCGTTCGTCATAAATAAAACGGTCACAGAAATAGCCGCCTTCACCGCGCACGGCTGTCACCCGGCCTTTGGCGTCATAGCGGTAGCGCACATCGCTTTTGTCGGTATCGTGCCAGCGTAGCATGTATCCCTGCGCATCGTATTCATGCCACAGATGGGTAAACTGGAACGTGCGGCACTCCGCCAGCCGGCCACTGTCATCGTAATGGCTCTCTGCCAGCCACTGCTGTTGCGCGCCCTCGACCCGGGTAATACCGCTCAGCCGGTTGTGCCGGTACTCCAGCACGATGTCATAGCCGTCACTGTGCGTCAGGCGCACCAGACGTTCCCCTTCATAGCAAAACACAATCCGGTTCCCGGCTGCGTCATGCAGGCTGGAAAGCCGGCGGCGGGCCCGGGGTTGTGACTCAAAACAGAGCGTAAACTGGCTTCTGCGGTCAAAAACATACAGCGCGCCGTGGCGGGTGCCGTACAGACGGTAATGGGCCTGCTGCAGATTCAGCGCATCCACCGCCTCACCGCGGGTGTAATAGCTCAGCCGGGTGCCCTCATGATTGGTGAACTGAATTTCATCTTCAGTAAGCAATAAAGACTGCGACCAGTTATCGCTCCATTTATCACCAAACAAACCGCTCTGTGACGAACGGGAGCGGTAGACACGCGTCAGCGTCAGGGGGAGGGTGCCCGGCAGGTCAAGCACCGGTAACACCTGCAGTAAATCGCCACTGGCGACATCCACCGGGTCACTGGCACAGGTCCCGGTCTCAATATCGTTATCCCCGTCTTTCTTATCCGACGTCGACGGGCTGGCGTTTTCATCTGCTGCCGTTTTGCCCTCAGCCTCTGTTTTCCGGGGAAGCACCGTGGCCCCGGGCTCAGCGGCATGTGCCGCTCCTTTTTCCGCGCCTTTCGCCATGCCCGTTGCCGCTGCTGCCGCCGTCTCTCTGGCGGCGATTTTACTGAGCATACCGGTGAGGCCTTTAACAAGGCCCACACCATCGGCGATGCCCATCCCCAGCTGGATGGCCACATCCCCGGTATGTTCGGCCGGGGTATTCAGCGTCGCCCTGGCGCTGTCAAAGTTCACATCAGCAACATTGTCCTGCATGCCTTGTGCGGTCTGCATCATCTCCGCTGCCTGGCCGGGGTTGCCGAGGGCACCGGTGAGGGCGGCTTGCTGCATCATTTCACCCGATGCCTGCAGGGTCGCCCCCTGAGCAAAAAGACCTCCAATATCAAGCGCCATATTCCACACGCTTTTCCCTGCCCCCAGCGCGGCCATCTCCGGGTGTTCGATGGCATCAGGAATGCCGTCCATCCCCTCTCCCACCCAGTCCGTGAATTCTGACCAGATGCCCTGCTCTGCCGGGGTTTCAGGGACCACTGCCGGGTTAGCCTCTTTCGCCACAATATTACGGGCTTTCGGCATCTGCGTGATTTTGCCGAGGGTGTTACCGGTGCCGGTAGTGACCGGCCCTGATGTCAGAGGCTCCGTGCGGGGCCCGTCAGCCAGTTCGGGTAAATTAAGCCGGGGATGGTCCTGTCTGAATTGCTCGTACCCCTGGGGTGTCCATGAGTCCACATCGTCTGGTGCACCATTGTTATAGTGGGTAATCACCGAAACATAATCATCAGCCTTCGTTCCCTGAACCGTGCTGGAGGCAATGGCGTTGTAATAAGCATCTTCCTGAGCCGCCGTCGGGCCACTGGTGCTGACGGTGATATCATCGTTAGTCATAACAATTATTTCCCGTTCATCCAGAATTTATCGCCATGGCGCAGGACCGCCCGCTTCCCTGCCCTTACGGTTGTACTGTGCTCCAGCGGATAGCACTTTCCTCCGACCGTACCGCTCTTTATGCCTTTAGCTACTCCGGGCTGGTCCCCGATGGTGGACGGAATAAAGCTCTGATTCATCACCACAACCGGACACGCATTGGCTTTTACTGAGGGAACTTCCTGGACAGCACTGCCCAGACGGGCAATCACCGGATATGGGATTGGGGGGGTATCCGGTGCCTGTGGATGCTGGGCTTGTTGTTCCGCCGTCAAAAGCGCAGACCCGGCTATTTCACCCGTTATTTTTTCGTGTTTTTCAATGCGATTCTCACCACCAAACGTCCCTTCCCAGCGCAGAGGATAAGAGACAAAGCGTTCCGGCGGGCTTAGCGACCATTGCTGAGTTAACACATGTTGCTCAAAATAGCGCTCACCCGTGACCATCAGTTTTCTGCTCAGTAACGATGAACCTTCTGCATTTTTTATCACTATGCTGACCGGTATTTCGGTACAGGGGTGACGCTGTGCAGACCACGCAGTGGCATTAATAATGACATCACAAACCGGTTTAAAAGGTGCGAGATCGCTTTCCTGCAACACCGATGAGGCATTCACTTTTTTGCTAAACTCATCCTCCAGGCAAAGCGGGACAGCATCATCATCCCGCACCCGAAGCTGATAGCCTCCCCGCCCGGTAGGTTGAAGTTGGTAGCCGACTTTCATTACCACAACATGCTTTTCTTCGTCACTGGCATCCAGCATCGCGTACTGCATGGCTGCAAAAGGTGTCAGATTGCGAAATTCCATTTCCGTGTCCTCAGTTCAAGTCGACATCTTTGCCGATGATATTGACCTGCCCACTGGCCGCAAAAACAAACTCGGTGCCGGTGATGGTCACTTTGCCATCTTTGTTCATCTTGATTGAGCTTTGGCCACAGGTCAGTTCGATCACCTCCCCTGCATCTGACGCAACAACTCTTCCAGCGGCGTGGCGCGGTTAAGTTCATTCTGCATCTGGTAAACGGCGGTTTTGAGATACGAGATGGTCAGGCTGCCGTGGGCCTTTTCCTGTTCGACCAGCTTGTCTGAAAGCGCCTTCAGTTGCAGGCGGAGCTGAAAATAGCTGTCCTCTTCGGCGTTGTCGGCCCTGGCTTTCTGCAGTTGCTGCCAGCGCTGTGTCTGGGCGATTTGCAGAGGATCCTTCGGCCACAGGCTGCTGGCCTTTGCCACCACGCGGTCTGCCGTTTGCAGTGCGGCAAGAGGCGAAAGATCCTCCAGCACGCTAATCTGTTCTGGGTAAGCGGGGAGTGTCGGTTTGCTCAGCCATAGCACTACCGCCGTATCGGGCATCTTCGCCAGCGCGTTCAGTTGCTGTTGCAGCGGCCTAACCTGGGTCATGTAAACAACCACCGCCGCCATTGCGCTGAAAAACACACCAGCCGCAAAACCGAGGATGACCGGTGAGCGTTTTGCCGCGGGTGTCGAAAAACGCACTTCCACACCCTGTCGTGCCGGGGTCTCCGGCTGATGCACCGGAACCACAGGCGGTTCAGGCTCATATTGCGGTACGGACAAATACACCAGCGTCTGCTTCGGCTGTGCGGCGGGCGCAGGGGGTTTGATGGTCGGGGCTTCCAGCCGCTTCGCCGTGTTCTGCATCAGGTACAGCAGATTTTCGATGCGGGGTACCCGGCTCAGCTCGACCTGCTGCAGTTTGTCGGACAGCAGTTGCAACGCCCGCTCCGCCCGGAAGATCATCGGCAGGTCCCGGCTTTCAAAGCTGTGCTGACGCAACTGGCTTCCCACCCGGGCGTTGAACCACTCAAGGATTTCCGTGCGCGCTTGCCCCTGCTGCGGCCACAGTTGATCCCACTGGTTAACCACCATCGCCGCCAGCAGTTCGCAACCTTCGGTAAACCCGGCCAGTCCCTGTTTGTGGGTACGGGCCAGGGTGTAATAGGCGGCAGTCTGCAAATCCACACCGTTGCTGCGAAACAGCGACAGCGACAGCGATTCGATTAGGCTCCAGCTCACCTCAGGCCGGGCCGGATGGTTGATTTTATTGATCTCTTCACGGATCGCCGCGAATTCAGGCCAGTCCCGGGGATCTGGGCCTGTCTGAATAATGATGTTCCCGGTAAGTTCACTCATGCTTCATCGTCCTTAATAGAGCGTACCGATCCTGATGCAGGAGTTGGTCGATATCCGAACTCGCCGTGAAGTTGTTCTGGGTGGTCAGGCTTTCGGTTTCCAGCACCCTCAGGGGGTCGCTGCTGAATCCGTTAACCACGGTAGAAGCCAGACGGGCTTCCTGCTGGCTGCCGACGACACGCGACTCCCCGCCTTCCATCATCGCTTCCAGTGGGTTGTTATAGTTGGATACCAGAGACTCCGGCGATACGGTGAGCGGGTCGACCGCCCCGGCGTCTGAATACGCGATATGACATTTGAACGTTAGGGTGCTAAGGGCGATTTCATCTCCCTGTTGCAGTAGCACAAAACCTGATTTCACCGTCAGCACGGACTGGTTAATGGTGATCGCATCGTTTAATACCCGCAGGCAGAAAGCGCCGTCGCGCCATTCTATGGCGAACGCCGAGGCATGGACGCTGCCGCTCTGATCCTGAATCGACCAGGGATGGCTGACGTCGCTCCCAACCGTGCCGCCCTGTAAGTGAAACAAATGGCTTGCCTGCTTACCGCTTTCCAGTTTGTCGCTGTTGATGACCCGTAATGACAGCGTTGGCTGCTGTTTATCCATGAGTTACTGAATCCTTATTGTTATTCCATCACGCTAATGGTGACGTGCGGCTTCGCTTCGGGCTGTCCCAGAAAACTGGTCCATCCCAGCAGGTTGTTCTGCTCTGTGCCCAGCACCATGCCGCTCACCTGCTTTTCTGCCAGCCCCAGACGTAAATCCCACGCAAACTGGTCACGCATAATGAAAGCCACGAACATCACCAACGGCGCATAGTTGGCTCCATCAGGTAAAAACGATAAAAACTGCTCGCGGGTCAGTTTGTTAATGCACAGTAGGAACTTGCCGCTACGGTCTGCCACCCTGGCACCGATAGAGAAATTGACGCCCATCACCGACTTTTCCTGATACTTATTACCACGCACCCGCACCCTGCTACCCAACCGGTTCTGCTGTTCCGGGGCAATGCTGACCTTGCGCAACTGCCAGCTGTGAAGCGTGACATCCTCGAGGTTGAAGCAGTGGGAAACCAGACTGCAAATCACCTCCGGAGCGCGTCCCGGGCTTGCCAACAGGCCAGCATAGGCGAGCATTTTTTCGTGGTTAATTTGCAACTTGTTGCGGATTGCCGTGCTACCCAACCCCACCAAGGCAAACATCCGCTGGGAGAAGGGGTCGTTTCCATTGTCGAAGCAAATGTAGTAGCGGTACTTGCGCCAGATCTGATGCAGCAGCGTCAGCAGGCGGTGGTTGAATACGTTCATGAAATCCGTCAGCCGGTTTTCGTTTTGCGCATCCTCCCAGGCCAGCGAGTCCAGGTAATATCCCGGCAGCGGCGACTGGCTGCCATGCAGCCCAAGGAACGAGACCTCCAACTCAAACTGGTTACGCGCCGAGGTGTGCAACGCAATGATGTCGCGAGTGGGGAAAGCCAGGCTCGCGGAGGATTTAAAACGAATCGCCTCCTGCCCCGGGTCTTGAGCATGGGAGGGTTTTTCCCACGCTACCGCCAATTGGTGGAGAAGCTCGACCAACTGAAAGAAGTTGTAACGTGTTACATCCAGCCCCGCGGCGAGCGGAGTCCCCTGCTCCAGCCCTACATCAGTGCATGCTGCCCCGTTTGTACTGGCCATTCGTAACTTTCCTGATTATCAAGATTGGTAACTTTTAAGAGATGGAACGCATTGACGCTGGCGTAGAGTGAGAAGAAATGTGCCAACACTGTGCTGAAGAGATAAAGTTCCCCCTCCGAGTTGAATGCACTTTGCTCCAGCCACAACGTGGTCTGTAATCCCCTGACGGGCAGACCACGGAACAGGCGGTCAATGGGTTGTGTTTCGATGCGCTTAATGGCGTCCAGCCTCCGTTGTGAAGCCCTGGCAGACTGCCGGTTGTGCATACTCGGAAAGTCATAAGTATGCAAAATCTGCTTCAGGGCATCTTTATCCAGCAACGACATGTAATTCAGAGACATATTGGAGAGCAGCGACCAGTGCAGGCTGCCGTCCACCACTGGGTAGAGCGGCACCGAGGGCCGGGTAATATTGCGAAAAGTAGCAAACGATGGGCTGCCTTTTGTTATTTGGTTGATATCCCCCACCCGAAGCAGCAAAGGCAATTCACGGTTGGTACACGTCAGACCAATAGAGATGTTTTCGCCCTTCATCATCACTCTGGATTCGTCGCTGCGTACGAAGGAAATAAAGTGATCAAATCCTTTATGGAACAATGCGTTCTTGACCCTCAATCGATAGTAGAGCGCGTCCCGTGACTGGGTATGTTCAACCTGATGATGGAAACTTTCAAAAGAGGTAAATGACCTCCCTCGCCCGCGTGAGAGCCCCGGCATGCCGCCGGTTTCATCCAGCCAGCTGTCTACGCTATCCACGGAGAAAATATCGAAGTGATCCGCATTGAGATAACTGACGCGCAGTGGGTATTCTGCTTGGGTTCCGTCCAGCATAATGGCTTCACTGTCATGCTCGAAGAGGTTCACCGCAGGCGTGCAGTTCAGGCGTAGCGTGGTCGAACGGACTTTTATCTCAGGCGGCAGCGCCTGCGAGAAATAGAAATTCAGCGTAAATTCACTGGCATTAAGCTGTGGTGGTAAATCAACGACACCCGTCACATCAAAGAAGAGGAAGCCTTCCGGAAAGCAAAAATACTCCTGAAGGATGCGATAGCCCATATAGGCGTTTTTGGTGTAGGGCAATAGCGCGTCTTCACGCGCAAAACCCACGGGCGTAAAATCAAAGTCGGGCATTGGGATAATGGCGCCATTCACGACTAATTCTGCTCGTTCGAAGTAATGGCTGATCCAGAAATAAAGCTGGGTGCTGGTGTAATAATCTTCGCTCAAATAAAAGCGCAGTTTGCCCAACTGCAGCTCCTGCATATTCAGTTCAGCTTTCGAGGCAAAATCGACGCGCAGTATTCCATGCTCATTGCTGTTGTTGGCCGAAATATTCCTGATAGCCATCGGGAACAGCCAGAGATCGCGGCACAGCCTGAAGGTACACTGCGGCCCGTGAACATCCGTATCTTCGTGTGGAACGACCGGCACGCTCAGCACCTTAATACCACGGTTTATCAGCGTGGCCTGGGTAACCACGTTGTCGTCCGGCGTATATTCGATAATCGTCATGCTGGGAATGGGCCGTAAATAGTTTGGCCACAGCATGTTTAATAAGCCGTGGGTTAGTTCCGGGAACTGGTCATCAATTTTCTCACGCAGGTTGCCCGTTAAAAAAGCAAAGCCTTCCAGCAGACGCTCAACGTCCGGATCTGAACCCTGCTCAGATAAAAAAGCGGCGAGATGAGGCCGCTCGATGGCTGCATCACGCCCTAGTTGCCGGAGGTAATCCAGCTCATCCCTGAAATATTTTTCGAACGACATTAGACATCCTGGCTAAAGCAGTAACGACGGTTGTTGTCCAACTGGATATTAAATTCGACCACATCACCAATATTGTCGAAATCGACGCAGGCGCTGATATGGAAGCTGAGCAGTAGCGGGTCCGCATCGCTGATTAACGACTCAACCGTAACGGCGGAAATGCGCGGTTCAAAACCCTCAATGCACTCTTTAATAGCCCGTTCAATGCTGGTTCTGAAATCGGAGGTGGTTGCCGTCGCATCGTTGAAATCAACTACGCCAAGACCGATAGCGCTCTGGCACCCTCCGGGCCGCGAGTTCAGAACTTCATTTAAATGCTGCTGGATAGAGCCTATCAACCCGGAAAGGCGGCTACGGGAGGAAGGTCGTCCCTCCCCCTGTATGCGCTCAAACAAGCTGGCAGAACTCCCTCTCGCCCAGTTAAGTAGCGCAGCCATACCTTGTTATTCCTTATCCAGGCGGCCAACCAATGACAACTCGAAGCTCGCCCCCATGTATTTGAAGTGTGGACGAACCTGCATCGCCACTTGATACCACCCCGGATCCCCTTCAACTTCCAGCACCTGAATTTGCGCGGAGCGTAAAGGACGACGGCTGCGAACATCTGTCGGCGGGTTTTCCTGGTCGGCGATGTATTGCTTCAGCCAGTTGTTCAACTCACGTTCCAGATCCTGACGCTCTTTCCAGGAGCCAATCTGCTCACGCTGCAATACTTTGATGTAGTGTGCCAGGCGGTTGATGATGAACATATACGGCAACTGGGTGCCCAGCTTGTAGTTGGTTTCCGCCATTTTCCCTTCTCGGGTATTGGGAAAGACCTTAGGTTTCTGCACTGAGTTGGCCGAGAAGAATGCCGCGTTGTCACTGCCTTTGCGCATCGTCAACGTGATAAATCCCTCTTCGGCGAGTTCAAACTCGCGGCGGTCGGTGATCAGCACTTCCGTGGGGATTTTGGCCTGAATCTGTCCCATTGCTTCATAGAGATGGACCGGCAGATCGTGCACCGCGCCGCCACTTTGCGGACCGATGATATTCGGGCACCAGCGGTATTTGGCGAAGCTGTCTGTCAAGCACGAAGCAAGCAAGAAGGCGGTGTTGCCCCACAAGAAATGCTCATGGTTTTTGCTGACATCTTCGTAATAATTGAAATTTTTGATCGGGTTTTCAACCGTGGAATACGGTAACCGCAGCAGGAAGCGCGGCGTGGTTAACCCCAGGTAACGGGAGTCTTCTGACTCACGCAAAGCTCGCCACTTAGTGTGCACCGGGCCTTCAAAAACCGAGCGCATATCCTTGATAGCTGGGAGCTCGGTAAAGCTCTCAATGCCGAAGAAATCGGGTGCAACGCTGGACAGGAACGGTGAATGCGCCATGGCCCCGACTGCGCTGACATACTGCAATAGCTTCATGTCCGGTGAGGTATTGCTAAAGGCGTAATTCCCAATGATGGCCGCCGTTGGCTCGCCACCAAACTGGCCGTAACCGGAGGAGTAAACGTGCTTGTAGAAGCCGGACTGGATGATTTCAGGTGAAAATTCAAAGTCTTCCAGCAGCTCGGCTTTCGTCGCGTGCATGATGTTAATTTTGATGTTTTCACGGAAATCTGTGCGCTCAACCAGCAGCTTCAGCGAGCGCCATGATGATTCGATTTCACGGAAGATCGGCGCGTGAAGGATTTCATCCATCTGCACGCTGAGCTTTTTGTCCAGCTCAACGATCATTCGGTCAACCAGAATCTTATTGATGGGCTCTTCGTTGACGCCAGTATCAAGAATGCTGGCAATAAAGGCCGCAACGCCCTGCTTCGCCACGTCGTAACCGTCGTTGCCCGGCATCAGACGGGTTTGAGACATTATCTCGTCGAGGAGATACGTTGGGCTGGCCTGCCCCTGAACGAAAATTGAATCTTCTTGTAAAGACATACGTTGAATTCCCTTTATCACGCACAATTATTTTTGATTAAGCATGTCCAACTCTTTGAGCAACTGCTCACGCAACGCTTCATTACCTAACAAATCCTGCAGACGCGAACGGAACGCAGGAATATTGCCCAGCGGCCCTTTCAGGGCCACCAACGCTTCGCGCAGTTCGAGGATTTTTTTTAGTTCTGGCACTTTCTTCGCCACGTTATCCGGGGAAAAGTCATCAAGAGAATTAACGGCTAGAGTGATGGGCATCTCTTCTTTGCCGTCGCCGTCCAGGTGGTTAGAGACATTGAACGCCAGGCTGATATTGGCTTCGTTCATCACAGCGTTGAAATTGCTTTTATTAATGGATACAACCTGACGCTCTTCAATAGGGGTATCTTCTCGAACGCCTTTAAGATCGCCCACTACCAATAAATTTAGAGGTAATTCAATTTCTGCGACCTGGTCGCCAGTATTGGGTACATATTTGATATTTATCCTTTCTTTCGGAGCAACACTACTCTGATTACTCTTACTCATAAGTCGTCCTTTTTTGTATCAATAAGGGATTGGCATTAGCATTCCTGTATCAGATACAAGAATACGCTTTCAGATAACGTGAAGTTTTACTTCAACCCCTAATAATAAATGAATAACGCCACAATACTATCCGATTCCGGACCATCACCGCACGAAGGCATTCTTATCCCAACAGTAATGCCAGTTAACATACCCTCACAAACTTCTGAATTAGAGTCCAGCGCGCCTATTTTGCGTAAACATTGGGAACCTTCTTTTCATGGTCGGGTAGTCATTTTTCAGCGATCACGAAAATAAATCACCACCATTCAAATTAACCATTCAAAAACACACAGTTAGAAGATCACTTAATAACTCAATAATGTATTGATGAAACCTTAGCTTGTGATGTGGTCCCAAACTCCAGAATAAAAATCTATTTTTGCAGATATTATAATTTTAAAAACCGTAAGTACAAAAAAAGGATATTCATGTTTTCCGTGTAACTTGGACACCTTAAGAAAACGCTTTATAGTGCCCCGGCATTATCAGATTTCAGGTCTGACTGCAGAGCAAACGGAGCAAGATACTTGTCCGCATAAATTGCTCCATATCAAACAAAGCTTAAAAGGAAGGATACCTAATATGCCAACTCCCGCGTATATTTCCATCACAGGAAAAACTCAGGGTAATATTACCGCCAGCGCATTTACGGCTGAATCTGTAGGTAATATCTATGTGCAAGGCCATGAAGACGAAATGCTGGTTCAGGAATTCGAGCATATTGTCACCGTGCCAACCGACCCGCAATCGGGTCAGCCCGCAGGCCAGCGTGCCCATAAACCTTTCCGTTTTACCGTGGCGTATAATAAAGCCGTACCGTTGCTGTACAACGCATTAGCATCAGGTGAAATGCTGCCAACGGTAGAACTGAAGTGGTACCGCACCTCCATTGAAGGTAAGCAGGAGCACTTCTTCACCACCAAACTGGAAGATGCGACTATTATCGATATCGACTGTAAAATGCCGCATTGCCAGGACGCCACCAAGGCGGAGTTTACGCAGTTGGTTCGCGTCTCTCTGGCTTACCGTAAGATTAACTGGGAGCACACCACGGCGGGAACTTCCGGTGCAGATGACTGGCGTGCCCCGATCGAAGCATAATGCCATTACATTTCAGGCTGTGAAAAGCCAATAATCGTGAGTGGGGAGTGAGCGTTGTAGAGGTCACCTTCCTGCTCTGCGAAATGCAGCGTCATAGAAGAAGTTCGCCGGGCCTGGAATCAAAGCAATTGTCCAGGCCCGGTAAACATAAATACAAGATTTAGCAGAACCGCGAATTATTTCAGCAACCGTACCTTCACGGACTTGCCTTTGATTTTGCCCTGCTGGAGTTGTTTCCAGGCATGGCGGGCCACGCTCTGTTTCACTGCTACAAAGGCGTGGATCGGGTGAATATCGATTTTGCCGATATCCGCACCGTCGAGACCCATATCCCCGGTCAATGCCCCAAGAATATCGCCCGGCCGCATTTTGGCTTTTTTACCGCCATCGATGCACAGCGTCGCCATGGTGGCTTCCAGCGGGGTGATGGTGACGCTGGTCGGTGCCTGTTGCCAGTGCACCTTCATATTCAGCATCTCTTCCAGCGCGGCGGCACGCTGGCCTTCATCCGGCGCACAGAAGCTGATCGCCAGCCCGCTCTGCCCGGCACGCGCGGTACGACCGATGCGGTGCACGTGCACTTCCGGGTCCCACGCCAGCTCAAAGTTAATCACCATTTCCAGCGCCTTGATGTCCAGCCCGCGAGCGGCGACGTCAGTCGCTACCAGCACACGGCTGCTGCCGTTGGCAAAACGCACCAGCGTCTGATCGCGGTCGCGCTGTTCCATGTCGCCGTGCAGGGCCAGCACGCTCTGGTTGCTTTCGCTTAATGCGTCGCACACCGCCTGGCAATCTTTTTTGGTGTTACAGAACACCACGCAAGACGCAGGCTGATGTTTGCTCAACAGCTTTTGCAGCAGGCTGATTTTGCCGTTGCGCGACACTTCGTAGAACTGCTGTTCGACGGCGGGCAGCTCGTCGACGGTGCCAATTTCCACCGTCAGCGGCTCGTGCTGAATACGGGTACTGATGGCGGCAATCGCGCTCGGCCAGGTGGCGGAGAACAGCAGCGTCTGTCGCTTAGCCGGCGCGTGACTGATGACGTCGTCGATAGCCTCGGCGAAGCCCATATCCAGCATGCGGTCAGCTTCATCCAGCACCAGCGTTTGCAGGGCTTCGAGGCTGACGGTCTCTTTTTTCAGGTGATCGAGCAGACGGCCAGGCGTAGCCACAATGATATGTGGGGCGTGGATCAGGGAGTCACGCTGAACGCTGAACGGCAGGCCGCCGCACAGGGTCAGGACTTTGATATTCGGCATGTAGCGCGCCAGACGACGCAGTTCTTTGGCGACCTGGTCGGCCAGCTCGCGCGTTGGGCACAGCACCAGCGACTGAGTAATAAACTGGCTGGCATCAATGTGTTGCAGCAGACCCAGGCCAAACGCCGCCGTTTTTCCGCTGCCGGTTTTTGCCTGAGCGCGGACGTCTTTCCCCGCAAGAATGGCCGGTAACGCTGCCGCCTGCACCGGGGTCATGGTCAGATAGCCCAGCTCATTGAGATTCTCGAGTTGTTCTGCAGGAAGCGCGTTTAATTCAGCAAAAGAGGTCACGGTCATTATTCCGGTAAAGATATCGGTATCAGCCTGCGGCTGACGTACAGGGGCGTAATCATATCATTGCTGGGGGGCACGGCGGGAGTTTTTCGGACGGGAAATGACAGCTTCCCGCCCGGGGAGGTTATCTCTTCTGCGCTATTGAACTGAGTTAGCTGGCAGGTGCAAATTCGCAGTTGAGCAGGGCTTCAAGCGGGCGATACAGCTCTGGCATAAACATCGTGCGCGACAGTAACAGCTGATCAGCAGGAATACGGACCACCTGAAGGGCCATGCCTTCACGAACATGCGCAGAAACGACCGGCTTGCCCTCGCCATCGAAGGTCATCAGCAAATCAGGGAAACGCGCGCCGAGTTGATTGTTTTGCTCAATCAGCATGTATTCATTAATAAAGCGCAGCGTGGTTTCCATCCCATCATTGAGCGTTATGAAGCCCACATCCAGCCCCCCTTGCTGCTCGCACTGATAGCGGGAAACCGTCCCGCGCGCCACTTCCCGCCCTTGCAGTAGCGACAGCACGCCATCCACGCCGTGATCCAGCCAGGCGCGCCCCACGCGGATGGCCTGGCTAATCGCCCCTGGCGCACCGTGCTGACAGGCATAACTCACGGGGACAGGGTTACGGGCCACGGCGACGATTCCTCCCGCTTCGACGGACGCCCGACGGACAATCCCGGCCACCTGTTCCAGCCCTCCTTGTGATACCCCTTCGACGTAGCGCTCTGCCGCACCGCCAGCCCACGCCTGATACGAACGGAAATTCGCGTCGGCGTGCAGCCCCAGTGACCCCATGGTTCCGGTGGGATGTGCGCGCCCATTGCAGGCGAGGTCGATCAGCGGCAGGCCGCACATCGCCGCATGGAACCAGCCATTAACCGTGGCTTCTGCACCGTTTTCATTGGTATTGAGTGCCACCAGCGTTTGCCCTGACGGAAGCGCGTTCCGCAGTAATTCAATGCTGCGCATAAGATGAGCGGGTTTAAGACAAGGGTCAGGCGCGGCTGGCGCCCCCACCAGCGCCACTGTGGCGGTCAAATCGTCGGCGTTAAACTCATCCGCACTCCACAAATTGACATCGCCCACGCTGAGCGCCAGCTGCGCGGCCTTTTCTCCCGCCGCCAGCAGCCCACCGCCACCCCCGCCGAGAATAGCTCCGCCCCAAATAGCCGCCTGGATGTCATCTGTTGTTAGTTTACGTTTCATTGTTCTGTTCCCTGTGCTGAAAAGGTTATTTACGTAATGCGCCGATCGCGCCGCTAAAGAAATTCAGGAGTGCATCCCCGGCAATCACGCCCCCGGCGAAGACTTCAATCTGTTCGCGTAAACGGGTACCCGCCAGACGTGACACCACGATGCGGAATACCACACCAGCGGCAACCATCCAGCCCGCTGCGGGGCTGCTTATCAATAACCCTGTGGCAAACAGCACGCCGAGCTGACGCTTAGCCCCACCCAGCAGTTGAAGCAGTGCTCCCGGGATGGCCCATAGCGCCAAATTTTGTGCTGCATCGACAGAGATCCCGGCTTTGATGGCGGCGACATAGGCCGCATTGATGGGGGCAAACTGCTGCGCTGAAAAATAGAAACGATGGCTGACCGCGACCACGATAATGGCGGCGACAAACCCGATCATGCCCGCAATTAGCTGTTCGCGGCGGCCCTGCAGTTCAAATTCAGGCGACGCATTTTCCCCTTTCCGCAACAGATAACCGGCTTTTAAATCGAAACCCATGTCCGCAAAGGCCGGTCCCGTTGCCGTGGAAAAGCCAGAAAGCACTACCAGAGCTTCCGGGGGAAAGCCGAGCAGCATGCCAATCAGCAAGGTGATCAGCGCCACGGCAAAGGCAGGAAACCAGCCCGAGTGCATGGCCGCGATGCCAACGATAATTTCATGGACGAAGGCAACAAAAGCGCCATACAGCACGAAGCACACCAGCATTAGCGGCGACATGTGGCTATACAGGCCGGTACCCAGCGTCAGCAGCAGCATGATCGCCAGATAGCCCAGTCCACCGACGCGGAATGCCTGCCCGAGACGACGGCCAGGCAGCTTCTCCGTTTGGCGTCCGCCCTGACGGTAAATAATCCGCGAAACCTGTAATAACGCCATTAACCCGGCACCGATCATCATCCCATGCGGCAAGTACAGCGCGTTGATATCAATTCCGGTCAGGATCTGAGCGTAGCCACGGACCAGCAGACCCGTGCCAAATGCCGCCATGGCAGCGAAACCGCCAATCAGCGCCACACCAAATGCTGACATTGGCAGATGCAGCAGCGCCCCGATTGCCCCGGTGCATAATCCGCCCAGTAACGTCCAGGCCTGTTTCCCGCCTTTATCCCCTGCTTTGATTGCTTCAGCCGCTGCCACCCCCGGCGGCCAGGGGTGACTTGCGGGGAACACCGGCGTATCAAACATGCGGTACAACAGCCAGGCATCCAGCAGCATTGCCAGGCTGACGCCGATTAACATCGGCGTCACCATTTCCGGAAGCCCAAATAACCAGGGGATGCCTATCGGCAGAAACAGGCTGTTTGCGGCACCAAAGGTCGCTGACGAAATACTGGTCTGCGCCAGGTTCTGCGCGTGTATCGAGCGGAAACCGCGAAACCCCGGGAGTGGGATCCGAGAGAGTGCCATGGCCGCAAGCGCACCAATCAGCGAGGTACTGGGCGTGATCCCCAGACTTGCCAGCATCTGAATACCAATAATCGCCCCAATGAGACTTAACAGACTGACCAGCAGAAAATTCGCAGGGGCAAGCGCTTTAGGATGCGTGTAGGGAGGATTTTCCACGCCTACGGGCCCCCCAATCGAGGAGGATGAATGGGTCATGATGCGGCTCCTGCTGGTGAACATCGCCAGGCTTTGTTTTTGTTGTTGTTTTTACATTTGTTCCATAATATGGAACTGTGTTGTAATATTTAGAACACCAATATGTTGCCCCCTTGTTAAATTGTCAAGCACAGGGCACCATGAATGTCAGTTGATACTGCCCGCCTTTAAGGGATGAAAGAATGAGCACACTTGCCAACGCGCGAGATGTCTTACTGCTAATTGCCCGTTTGCAGCGCGATGTGACGGTAACGGATGTCGCTACCGAGCTGAATTTGCCCAAAAGTTCTGTTTCAAGAACCTTGAGCATGATGGCGGAATATGGCTTTCTGGAACGCGATGTGATGACCCGGGCCTACCGACCCGGGCATGTGGTAATGGAGGCGTCATGGCAGTTTCGGGCCGCACACTCAACCTCTTCCCTGCTCGAGGAGTCGTTGGCGGGCCTGGTGCGGCAGTCGGGTTATACCGGTTATATCAATGTACTGGATAATACCGACGCACTGGTTATCCATATGCGTACGGGCTCCCGGTCGCTACAGGTTTACACGCCTCCTGGCAGCCGCGCCCCGGCATGGTCCAGCGCCGCAGGCCGTGCACTCATGGCCGGACTTAAAAGCAGTGAACTATTGGCTATTCTGCCGGACCATTTTGACGATGCCAGAGGCCACGCCCCTCGTTCGCTGAGCGAATTATCCGCTCGCATTGAAGAGATTAAATCGTACGGGTGGTCGCTATCGCGGGGGGAGTACATTTCGGATACCGCGGGGATTTCGGCGGCGGTCGTCGACCCTGCCACCGGGCAGGGTTATGGCTTCGGCCTCGCCATTCCACGAGATGAACTCAACGAAAGCCTGATAGCCAGGCTAGGGATCGCCGTAAGAGATGCCGCCAGCCAGGTCGGAAAACGCGTAGGCGATCCATTCTGGCTGGCGTTTCAGGCAGCGGATTAAGTGTTCAAATGTGGCCGCGCAAATGTATTCGTTATGCGTTCACCCGGCGCTTAACGACGATCACTCTGCTTTATAAAGCGGAATAACCGCGCCAGTAATATAACGGCGGCGCAGCCACGATGACAGCGCATCCATGGTCATCACGACTGCCACCAACAGCAGAGTAATAAACATCACTACGTCCCAGTTCCACAGGCGCATGTTTTCAGCGTAAATCAGTCCGATACCGCCCGCGCCGACGAAGCCTAGTACGGCCGCCGATCGGGTGTTGGATTCCAGCTGATAGAGGCTTAGTGCGAGGAACGTTGGGAACGATTGAGTGAAGATGCCAAAGCGGTGTTTTTGCAGCCCGTTGGCGCCAACCGCCGTCAGACCGCGGCCCGGCGAACGCTCCACGGCCTCGTGCCCTTCGGCATATAAACGCCCAAGCAATCCGGTGTCCTGCATGATTATCGCCAGTACCCCGGCAAGCGGGCCAAGACCGACAGCGCGCACGAAAATCAAGCCCCAGATAGCCATGTCGATCCCGCGCAGCAGGTCAAACAGCCGACGCATAAACATCGCCACAAACCTTGTTACCGGGCCACGCATGACGTTACGCGCGGCAAGAAACGACAGCAGCAGCGCAATCACCGTGGCGGTGATGGTGCCGGAAAAGACAATCGCCAGCGTGATGCCAATCTGACGGAAGTAGTAGCCAAACGGCCAGTTGAGAAAATCATGCCAGACGAACATGCGGAAGAAGTAGCGCCCAAGCTGCTGCATCCCGGTGGTGAGCTGTTCGTAGCTGATACCAAACTGAATGAAGAACCAGATGTAATACAGCCCTACCGCCAGCGCCACAATCGCCAGATGGAGCAGGTAGCGACCCTGGGCGCGAAATAGCGCCGGGTGCGCTTCGCGGTAATGTTCGGTGTCGGTCACCGCTTGCCCATTGTTCATTTTTCCCCCTCCAGCACCCGCTGACGCAGGCGGCCAGACAATGTATCCAGCAGCGAGACCACGATGACAATCAGTAGCAGGGTCATGCTCACCTGGTCGTAGCGGTCGAGTTTGATGTTGGTCATCAGCTCCTGACCAATCCCGCCCGCGCCGACCAGCCCAAGAATGGTCGACGAGCGGAAGTTAATTTCAAGACGCATGAAGCCGTATGAAAGAAATATCGGTTTAACCTGCGGCCACAGCGCGAAACGCATCCGCTGTATCGGCGTGGCACCACAGGCGGTCAGGCCGCGCACCGGTTTGTCCTGCGCGCTTTCAATCGCTTCGTAGAACAGCTTGGTCAGGCTGCCGATGGTGTGCAGTGTCAGTGCCAGAAAGCCCGGAATCGCGCCAATCCCAAAGGCCATTACGAAAATCACCGCCCACGCCAGCTCCGGCATCGTGCGCAGAAACGCCACCAGCGCGCGGATGCCAAAGCGTAAACCTGCTGGTGCCCAGGCATTTCGCGCCGCCAAAAACGCGAGGATCGTCGCTATCGCCACCGCCACCAGCGTGGAAGCTAGCGCCAGCTGTAGTGTTTCCCAGATTAGCGGCAGCTGAATCGGCAAGCGGTAGCCCCAGTAGGCCAGCGACCCTTTGGTGTGCACATCGCCAAACAGCACGCCGCCGTGCAGCGTCGGTACAGTTTCGAGCATGTAATCGAGGAAATTCGGCAGCGAGTGCCAGATGGTGAGGAGATTAAATTCGGCGGCTTGTCCTGCCGCGATGTAGAGCACCAGCAGCAGCGCCGACCAGGTGAACGTGTCGCGCGTCTGACGCATTTTCACCTGCTGGTAGTAACGTTCAAATTCAGTATTCTGCATGTTCACTCGCGCAATGGACTCTCCCCCGTAGGCTGCGCGGGGGAGTGAAAAGGTCTGGTTAACGGGCGTTAACCAGTTCGCGTTTCATGTCGATAATCTGCTGGAAATCAGCCACGGTCGCCGGGCCGATGTGCTGGGTGCCGCCCATCGCTTTGATGAAGCATGCATGATCTTCTTTATCCAGTTTCTTCACCGCCTCGACGACTTTGGTTTTGAATTCTGGCGGAAGACTATTGCTTACCAGGATTGGGCCATTGGGGATCAGCGGCGACTGCCAGATGATGCGAATGTCTTTCATCAGGTCCGGGTGATCCATGCGGATCAGGCGGTTGAACGCGCCGGCAGTGTAGCCGTCGTTGTAGTCACCGACCATCGACGCCCAGGTCACTGCGCCTGCGAACTGGCCGTTCAGCACGCCGAGAATGTCCTGCTCGTGGCCGCCTGAGAAGGTGACGCTCGAGAAGAAGTTGTTGTATTTATCATCCGTGGTGCCGCCGAATTTCTTCTTGAAAGCCTGGTTCGGGATCAGGAAACCGGAGGTTGAATCCGGGTCAGCCATACCGAAAGATTTGCCTTTCAGGTCATCAAGGGTTTTGTACGGGCTGTCGGCCTTGACGATAACCACCGAGTGGTAACCGCGAGACTGGTCTTTATCGTCCACCGCGATACCGACGATATCGACCGCTTTCGGGTTGTTGATGTATATCGAGGCGTAGGACGATGGCGACATGCTTAGCACTACGTCCACTTTACCGCCCAACAGGCCCTGGATAACGCCAGAATAGTCAGAGGAATTACGCAGCTTGGTATCGACGCTCAGTTCCTTGTCGAGAAAATCCTTCACGCACTGGTTATCGCCAATCTGCTGGGTGGCGTTTTGGCCGCCCAGAATACCCAGATTCAGCTCTTTCGGTTGCTCCGCCGTGGCCTGCCATGCCACCAGCAGCCCTGCCATCATCGCGGAAAAACGTAATGCGCTCGTCATGTGCTTATTCATTATCATTGCCCGTGTTGTCTTGAGTTGAGGATTAATGGAGCTGGCTGATTTCGTCGCCATAAAGTTGCTGCAGGACATCCGGGTTTAAGTCGTCCGGATGACCGTCAAACACGATTTGCCCCTGCGCGATGCCTATCACGCGGGTGCAGTAATTTTTCACCAGTTCAATGGAGTGCAGGTTGACCATCACGCTGATGCCCTGCTCGCTGACTTCACGCAGGGCAGTCATAATGCGCTGGGTGTTTTTCGGGTCGAGCGAGGCCACCGGCTCGTCGGCCAGCAGAATCGACGGATTCTGGATAAGCGCCCGGCAAATCGCCACGCGCTGCATCTGGCCGCCGGAAAGATTTTCTGCGCGCTGTAGCGCATGAGGCAGCATGTTCATCCATTCGAGCAGCGCGATAGCACGAGCGCGGTCGTCGTCCGAGAACACTTTAAACAGGGATTTGAACGTTGAGGTCTGGCTCAGACGACCAAGCAAGACGTTGGTCAGCACATCGAGACGCGGGACCAGGCAGAAGTCCTGGAAAATCATGCCGCATTCGCTGCGCCATTCATTGAGGGCGCGTCCGCTGATGCCGGAAACATCACGCGGGAGACCGACTTCCGGATAGCTGAGCAGTTCGCCCGAGGTTGCCGAGTGAGTGCCGTTGAGGACGTGCAGTAGCGTGGATTTCCCCGCGCCTGAACGCCCGACGATCCCCACCATTTCACCCGCATGAAGATCAAAATTGATGTCGTTCAGCACCTTTTGCTGGGCGTTGTACGACTTGCATACGTTTTTCACGCTCAGCACTTTGCGCTGTGGGGCGTGAATAATCTGCGGTTGAACGGGATAATCGTTCAGGGAAAAGAGTGCGCGAGCGTTGTTCATAAGAGTTCCACGTTGCTTGTTTTCGCCGTGGGTTATTAACAACGCTGCGCATGACGCTTTAATGACAGAAAAACGCTAAACAGATGAACATCACGGCTTATGGCGTGACGGAAGAGGTCTCTGTTGCGCGCTCTGACTCAGCAAACACGCCGTGATTCAGGTCAGTCACAATTGCGTTCATCCTTGATTCAGTGAGGCCGTAGTATCTGATGGCAATGGCGGTCAACAGATAGAACACCGATGGGATGACTGAGAACAGCAGAACGATGCCGTACAGGGCTTCAGCCGACTGTACCCGGCTGCTTGAAGCATAGCCATAATACGCCAGCACCCAACCGAGAATCGCCCCGCCGACCGCGACGCCAAGCTTGATAACAAAGATATTAGCTGCCACGTTCATGCCAGTAATACGGCGTTGGGTTTTCCATTCACCGTAGTTGTTGGCGTCGGTTATCATTGACCACTGAATGGCTGCATTCCCACCCTGGACCAGCTGAATGAGAATATGAGCGAAAAGCGGAATGACCCAGTAATTCATCGGCAGCATGAAGCACACCACGCCCAATGCCGCATTGATAAGGTTTATCCAGAACGAGAGTTTTACTTTACAGAAGCGGGTGCCAAACGGTTTGGCTAACACCGAGCCAAACATCGAGGCGAACATGCCCCCGAGCATAAACCAGCTGATGATATCCGCCCCTTCGCGCAGCACACTATTCACGAAATAGACCACCGCCCCGCCGCGAATAACCACCGCCACCAGCATCGTGAAGTTATATACCGACAGTATCCGCCACTGATCGTTGCGGAACAGTATTTTCACATCACGGGCAATATTCAGATTCTCTTCTTTAATCGGCTGAACACGCTCTTTGGTGGTAATGAAACAGACGATGAACATCAGGCAACCAATGACGCCAAATATCGCCATGGCCACCTGAACACCGGTCGCTCTGTCGCCTGGATAAAGGTAATCCGCCAGCGGTAAAATTAACGCGGTGCCTAATGCGCCGCCTATTGGCGTAATGGCAAAACGCCAGGATTGCAGGGACAGACTTTCCTGCGGGTCGGTGGTCAGTGCTGCGCCTAATGAGCAGTAGGGAATATTAATTGCGGTGTACATCAAAGTCATAAATATATAGGCCGCGACCGCATAGACGACTTTTCCGCTGTCTGAAAAACTCGGAATAGAATAAACCAGTACACAGCTCACGGCGAAGGGAATGCAGATAGCCAACAGCCATGGCCTGAAGCGTCCCCAGCGGGTGGCGGTCGCATCAGCAATGGCCCCCATTATCGGGTCGGTAATCGCATCTAATATTCTAACTAATAAAAACATGGTGCCCATGACTGCCGGTGGTAATCCATAAATATCGGTATAATACCAGGCAAGAATAGCGACCGATGAATCGAAAACGATATGACTGGCGGCATCACCGAGGCTATAGCCGACTTTTTCTCTGACGGATAACTTTTCACCTGCCACGATAAAACTCCCCTTCAGTATTACGTTGTGTAACCGGTTTCTTATGTGGCACTATTTTTTGCACAGCCAGTGAAAGGTGGTCCATTATGTTTTTTAGCTAGTTTCTTATGTTTTTTGCTTTATGTGATCTGAAAGGGGTTACTCCGGATAAGCCGTCCGGTTTTAGTGCCTTCGCAGAGTGCAACCGGGTATGAAGCCTTCTGCTCGCAGACTAATCGTGTCTGGAAAGCCGAACACTTATCAGGATCTATCATCGAAAATAATCCACCCCGAGCAATATCCGGCATCAATAATATAAACCAAAGTTATAATTTAAATATCCCCATAAACACTTGTCTTTTGTTTAAATTTCGTTTTATGTTCGAGAGCCCGGGAAACCATAATTTCTGCACACGACAATGACAACAGGAGGTCAATGATGGGTCATACTTCCCCTATACAACCCAAAGTGACATGGGTTGGTTATTTATCTTTTTTCATTACGATTATTTTCTTTTCAGGTTTGTTTGGCAAAAGTACCGAATGGTGGCGCGTTTTTGATTTCACCGTACTGAATGGATCATTTGGTCAGGTTAATACCGCCGGCGACACGGTAGTGTCATTTCGCGGGACCGGTGGTACCGGGGCAAAAGATGGCTTTCTGTTTGCCCTGGAATTAGCCCCGTCGGTGATCCTTTCTTTAGGGATTATCTCTATTACCGAAGGATTAGGGGGATTGCGCGCCGCACAGCAACTGATGACGCCAATTCTTCGCCCGCTGCTCGGGATCCCCGGGATATGCTCTCTGGCACTGATTGCCAACTTACAAAACACCGATGCTGCCGCCGGGATGACTAAAGAGCTGGCCGCTGAGGGCGTAATTAATGAGCAGGAACGCGCGGTGTTTGCCATGTTCCAGACCAGCGGTAGCGCATTGCTGACGAATTATTTCTCATCCGGGGCCGCCCTTTTTGCATTTCTTTCGGTCCCCGTCATCATGCCGCTGGCGGTGGTGCTGGTGTTTAAATTTGTCGGCGCAAATATGCTGCGTCTGTGGATTGCATATATTGAAAATCGTGCATTAAAAGGATCAGATAATGACAACGCAAACGCATAAAAATGTCATGGACCTGTTTACGGACGGGGCCAGAAGAGGCTTCACTATCGCCACCACCAGTCTGTTACCCAATGTGGTGATGGCGTTCGTGATAATCCAGGCCCTGAAAGTCACCGGATTGCTGGAGGTAGTCGGTAAGGTCTGCGAACCGATCATGGCTCTCTGGGGCTTACCCGGCGAAGCGGCAACCGTGCTGCTGGCCTCCGTCATGAGCATGGGCGGCGGCGTTGGGGTGTGCGCCAGCCTGATCATGGCTGGCACCTTAAATGGTCACGATGCCACCGTGCTGCTGCCCGCTATCTATCTGATGGGCAATCCGGTGCAGAACGTCGGGCGTTGTCTGGGAACCGCGGGCGTATTACCGAAATATTATCCGCACATTATCACTATCTGTGTTGTGAGTGCCCTGCTCTCTATCTGGGTCATGCAACTGATTGTCTGAGGTAAAAAATGGATTTCACTGATTACGGTTTGACGCTGTTCAAACAGGCGCAGCTTTATGCCCCGGAAAACCTGGGCCGTCAGGATCTGCTGGTCGCGGGCGGTAAAATCGTGGCGATTGCCCCGCACATCGCGGCAACCCTTCTGCCGGGCTGTGAGGTCATCGACCTCGACGGCGGCTCCCTGTGTCCGGGCTTCATTGACCAGCACGTACATCTGATTGGCGGTGGGGGCGAAGCAGGCCCGCATACCCGCACCCCGGAGGTGCGGCTGTCCCGGCTGGTGGAAGCCGGGGTCACGTCGGTCGTCGGGCTATTGGGGACGGATGGCATTACCCGTCACCCGGAGTCGCTGCTGGCGAAAACCCGGGCGCTGGAAAATGAAGGGATCAGCGCGTGGATGTTGACCGGGGCCTACTCGCTCCCCTCACCGACAATTACTGGTTCGGTCGACAGAGACGTGGCGCTGATTGACAAAGTGATTGGCGTCAAATGCGCGGTTTCCGATCATCGCTCATCGGCCCCTGCCATTGAACAACTGGCGCAAATGGCGGCGCAGGCGCGGGTGGGAGGCTTACTGGGTGCCAAAGCCGGGATAAGCGTGTTCCATATGGGTAACAGCCCGCGCGAGCTTGAGCCGCTGCGGGAGATCCTGCGCCATGCCGATGTGCCGATAAGCAAATTACTTCCGACCCACATCAACCGGGCCGAATCGCTGTTTATCGCGGCATTACAGTTTGCCCGCGATGGCGGGTTTATCGACATTACCAGCAGCATTGAGACACCCATCGATCCCGCGAAGGCGATCATGAGAGCGCTGCAAGCGAACGTGCCGCTGGCCCACCTCACCCTCAGCTCAGACGGAAACGGCAGCCAGCCAATATTTGATGACCAGGGAAATCTGACCGGGATTGGCGTCGCAGGGTTTGACTCATTAGCGGAAACCTTGCGGGCACTGGTGCAAGACCATCAGCTGCCGCTTGAGCAAGCACTCTGCCCGCTGACCCACAACGTGGCGACATTCCTGGGCCTGGCGCATAAAGGCCGTCTGGCGCCCGGTTGTGATGCTGACCTGTTGCTGCTCGACGACCAGTTGCAGATCCGCGCGGTATGGGCAAAAGGAAAACAGATGGTCCGGGACGGCAAAGCCTGCGTCCGGGGAACTTTCGAGTGATCTGCGCTATTTGACGTGACCTGTGCGGAAGCCCTTGAAATGGGCTTCCGTTTTTTTGCCCGCTCCCTGGCGGTTAAACGATGGTATACCCGCCATCGACGATCAGATTCTCCCCGGTCACCATTCCGGCTTTTTCACTGACCAGCCAGGCCACGGCTGCCGCGATTTCGTCTGGCATGGCGAAACGCCCGGCGGGAATTTTGGCCTTCATCTCCGTGGCGCGGTCGCCTTGCCAGTAGCGCTTACCTAACTCCGTTTCCACCACCGTCGGAGAAATCGTGTTTACCGTGATGCCGAATTTACCCCATTCGGCGGCCAGCACTTTCGAGGCAATCACCAGGCCTGCTTTACTGGTGCAATACGCGGCATGGTTTTCCAGGGCAATCACGCTGGCCTGCGAGGCGATATTCACAATGCGCCCGTAACCTTGCCTGGCCATATATTCCCCTGCAGCCTGCGAGAGGAAATACGGGGCCGTCAGGTTGACGAGTAACGTCGCATCCCAGCTCTCTTTTTTCACCTCGGCGGCGGCTTCAAGGATCCCGATCCCGGCATTGTTCACCAGAATATCGATTCGCCCATAATGGTCGACCACCTGCTGTACCAGCCCGGGTAACGCAGCGATATCTGACAGATCGGCGACAATGCCGAGATGCTTTCCGGGCAGCCGACTCGCCTGGGAACCCACCTGTGGGTCTTTATCCACCATCACCACCGTAGCCCCGAGCTGATGCAGTAATTCGCAAATTGCCAGGCCAATGCCTGCGGATGCTCCGGTCACCAGAGCGGTTTTCCCTTTCAGGCCAAAGAATGTATTGATGTCCATTTTACTCCTCCATAGAGTGTGAAACGATGTGTTGCTTAGTCCCTGCCGGAACCGATTCCGGCTGTGGGTTGCGAATAAACCAGGTCAGCACCCCGCCCAGGAAATAGAGTGCGGAATAACAGATAACGACGGTTTTAAAATCGAATGAGGCGCTGAACAGCACCGTGGCAATCGCGGGCCCGATGAAATTGCCAATGCCGCCGCCGAGATTTTGTACCGAGATGGCAGCCCCTTTGTGGTTAGGCGCCAGCATCGGGAAAATCGCCCCCATTGGCACAAAGGAGGTGATAGTGAAGGCCAGTAGTAAGGCGAAGAATATCGCGACACCGATATTGCCCGGGAACCAGAGTGGCATGAAATAAAACAACAACGTGGTGACGGTACAGCCAAAGAAACCGACCCAGCGCATCTGGAATAACCAGCCAATCCGGTCGCCAATAATCCCCCACAGCACGTTAGTCACTGGCTGAACGAGGAAGAAAATCCCCCATATTCGCATCCATTGTTCCGGCGTAAAACCCACCGCCTGAGAGGTATAATGCAGCGGCATAAATATCGGAAAACCAAACAGCGCCAGGTTGCATAATATTCGAATCACCAGCGCCAGGAAGATACTTCTGTCCTCAAAAATCAGGGTGATGCCCCGGCTGATTTCGAGCAGTTTATCCGCCATCGGAATCGCAGCTTTGTTTTCAGCCCCAAGATCTTTTAAGGTGAAAATCGCCAGCGCACCGCCAATAATCACCCACCCCAGCGACATCCATAAGGTCGCGATAAAGCCAATCAGGGGAATAGTCACACTCGGCAGAAAGGAAGCAATAATTCCGTAGCCGATAGTGAACATTGACCATATCCAGCCGGTCGCCGACGCCAGCCGATGTGAGGGCGTTCTTTGCACCACCAGCACATAAAACGCATAGAAGAATAAGGGATAGGCGAAGCCGCGCAGTGCGTAGAACAGCAGAATAAGCGGATAGTTTTTTGCGGCAAGGCCAAAATGTATAAACAGGATATGAAATACCACCCACCAGACCACGCCGAGCGCCATGATTTTACGTGGCCCGTATATTTCACTGATCCCCCCCGACAACCAGCTTGCGATTGCCGCCGTCACGGCATACACCGTGAATATCATTGCGCTTTGTGAAACTGTAAAGCCGATATCAATAATGTATTTCGATAAGAACGCTAACTCGACGCCATCGCCAGTCATAAATATGGCAATGGCGATATACCCCCAAAAAAGTTTAATGGGCATGCCAAAAACAATTTTTGATAACCCGGGTGTGGCTTCATCTCCCCGTTGTACATATGCGGTCATATTCTGTCATCCCTTTACGTTCGAGCGTGAGTAGACACGTCAGGGGAGTATAAAAAATGAGCAAACAATGACCTTCTTGAGAGTGCCAGAGCATCAAGCGGACTGTCAGCCAGAGGGGATTCGGGGTATGTCATCTCACACATTGCATAAAAAAAATATCCCCTGACGCAACGGTAATTTTTCCGGAAATGCACTAAACGTTAACCCTGACACACGCCGGGCCCTATATTCGTCTATGGTTGTAAACAGCGGAATTTGCGCAACTAAAAGGAGAATCAACGATGAGAAAACCCGCTTTGCGCCGCCCTGATACGCTTTACCTCGCCCTGCAACTCGCCCTCGGTGGCGCCCTACTCTCGCTGAGTCTGACCTCGGCCCAGGCGGATGACGCCCTCGCCGCCACACCACAGCCGCCAGATATTTTATTGGGTCCGCTGTTTAATGATGTGCAAAGCGCGAAGCTGTTCCCGGATCAAAAAACGTTTGCCGATGCGGTACCTAAGGGTGACCCGCTGATGATCCTTGCGGACTACCGGATGCAGCGCAATCAGTCGAGCTTTGACCTGCGCCATTTTGTAGAAGTGAATTTCTCTCTGCCGAAGGAACAAGATAAATACGTGCCGCCTGCGGGCCAGAGCCTGCGTGAGCATATCGACGGCCTGTGGCCGGTGCTGACGCGTACCACTGACAGCGCCGCGAAGTGGGATTCCCTGCTGCCATTGCCGAAACCGTATGTCGTGCCCGGCGGTCGCTTTCGCGAAGTGTATTACTGGGACAGCTATTTCACGATGCTGGGCCTGGCGGAGAGCGGTCACTGGGACAAAATCGAGGATATGGTCGCCAACTTCGCCTATGAAATTGACACCTGGGGCCATATTCCTAACGGCAACCGAACCTATTATCTGAGCCGTTCGCAGCCACCGTTCTTCTCGCTGATGGTGGAACTGCTGGCGAAACACGACAGCGACGCGCTGAAAAAATACCTGCCGCAGATGGAGAAAGAGCACGCCTACTGGATGGACGGTCAGGACGCGCTGCAAAACGGCGAGGCCAATAAACGCGTGGTCAAACTCAGTGACGGCGCGCTGCTCAACCGCTATTGGGATGACAAAGACACGCCGCGCCCGGAATCGTGGCTCGACGATGTGAATACCGCCAAAAGTAATCCGAATCGCCCGGCGACGGAAATTTACCGCGACCTGCGTTCTGCCGCCGCGTCCGGGTGGGATTTCAGCTCACGCTGGATGGATGACCCGCAAAAACTCAGCACCATTCGTACCACCAGCATTGTGCCGGTCGACCTTAACGCATTGATGTTCAAGATGGAGAAAATCATCGCGAGCGCCAGTAAGGCTGCGGGGGATGACGCCAAAGCCACCCGTTACGATACGCTGGCAAGTGACCGCCAGAAGGCGATGGAGCATTATCTGTGGAACGACAAAGAGGGCTGGTACGCCGATTACGACCTGAAAACACACAAAGTGCGTAATCAGCTGACCGCCGCCGCGCTGTTCCCGCTGTACGTTAACGCCGCCTCAAACGACAGAGCGGCAAAAATGGCGACGGCAACGGAATCGCGGTTGCTGAAAGCAGGCGGCATTGCGACCACCACCGTCAACAGTGGTCAGCAGTGGGATTCCCCGAATGGCTGGGCACCGCTGCAATGGGTTGCCACCGAAGGGCTACAAAACTACGGCAAGGACAAAATCGCGATGGACGTTTCCTGGCGATTCCTGACCAACGTGCAGCACACCTACGACCGTCAGCAAAAGCTGGTGGAGAAATATGACATCACGTCCACCGGCACGGGCGGCGGCGGGGGGGAATATCCACTGCAGGATGGTTTCGGCTGGAGTAACGGCGTGACGTTGAAAATGCTCGATTTGATCTGCCCGAAAGAAAAACCGTGCGACAACGTGCCAACAACACGGCCCGCAGCGACAGCGCCCGTCGTGGCACCGGTGAAATCGACCACGCCGTCGGCGTCTACCGCACCTGCGACAAACCCACCCCCAGCCGCTCCGGCTGAAAAAACGCAATAATCGCCCGTCAACCTGCTACCCGTTTTGGTAGCAGGCTTTTTTCTCGCATCATCCGCAACCCCCTTCCCGCTCTGCTTTCCAGTTGGTAACCGTAATAAAGCCGTGGATTTCCGGCAGCGGCTTTGACATTTCTTCGCTTGCCTCAATTAACGCAAACAATAATAATTCGTATTCTTTTTACGAAAAATGACATTTTCGCACGTTTTGACACGGTGGCGCACAGGAGTGCCAGGCCGGGTTTTTTAGGATTATGCGATGAATAACACACTGCGCCTCAAACGCTCGTCAGCACTTTGCGCCCTGGCGCTGGCGTTTCCCTGCACCTCTTTCGCGGAAGAAACGGTGGTAGTTACCGCTCAGCCAGCTGAATCCGCGTCCGCACCGACCCAGGGCTATACGGTTAAATCCTCAACCGGTGCCACCAAAACCGATCAGCCGTTGATCACGACCGCCCAGTCGGTGTCCGTTGTAACCCGTCAGCAGATGGAAGATCAGGGTGCGACCAACGTCAGCCAGGCGCTGAGTTATACGCCGGGCGTGTACAGCACCTTTGGTGGCTCGGCAACGCGCTTCGACGCCATTTCCCTGCGTGGATACCACGGCGGTGACGTGGACAACATCTTCCTCGACGGCATGCGCCTGATGAGCGACGGCGGCAGTCACAACGTCATTCAAATTGACCCGTGGTTCCTCGACCGTATTGATGTGATCAAAGGCCCCTCTTCCGCGCTCTACGGCCAAAGCGTACCCGGCGGGTTGGTTAATCTGACCTCCAAGCGTCCACAGTTTGCCTCCGAAGGCCACATTCAGGCGTTCGGCGGCACCCAGGGCACTAAAGGCGCCGCGTTCGATTACACCGACGCAATTAACGATCAGTGGGCGTATCGCGTGATTGGTATCACCCGTAACACCGATACCCAGGTCGATAACACCCGCGAAGAGCGTTACGCGATTTCCCCGTCGCTGCTTTGGCAGCCAGATTCTGACACCAGCCTGTTGCTGCGCGCGTATCTGCAAAAAGATCCGTCGGGTGGCTATCACGGCTCGCTGCCGCTGGATGGCACCCGCTATGAGCACAATGGTCGCAAACTCAGCAACCACACCAATGAAGGTGATCCGAGCGACGGCTACCAGCGCCGCGAGCAGATTTACAGCTACGAATTTAATCACCAGTTCAATGATATTTGGTCCGTATATTCAAGCGGCAGCTATACCCATTCCGACGTAAACCTCGACCAGGTTTATCAGGTGGGTTGGGTTGGCGACAGCGATATGCTGGCCCGCGGCTATAGCGGTTCAACCGGTTCGCTCGATGGCTGGTCGACCGATAACCGCATTAAGGCGGATTTCAACACCGGCGACGTGTCGCACACCGTGGTGTTGGGCGGTGAATATCACCGCTTCCGCAATGACCTGTGGAGCCTCGCAGGCGGTGCGTCTCCGCTCGACCCATGGAGTGGCTATACCGCGCAAAACGGACATACCCTGACCTACAGCGACTATAACAATCGCCGCTATTATCAGGCCGGCCTGTATTTGCAGGATGAAATGGTGTGGAACCGCTGGCATGCGGATCTCTCCGCGCGCTATGACCGCATTGTTTCCGAGCAGGTGAGCGATACATTTGGCACCTCTTCGCGTCGTTCCGATGACCACATCAGCAGCCGCGCGTCCTTGCTGTACGCCTTTGAAAACGGTCTGTCGCCGTACATCAGCTACAGCCAGGCGATTACCCCTGCCATGCTGGCAGGCCCGGACGGTCAGTTGCTGAAACCGACTACCGCCGAGCAGTACGAAGCCGGGCTGAAATTCCAGCCACCGGGCACGGCGGACATGTACAGCATCGCGATGTACGATCTGACGCAAAAAGACGTGGCCACGCGTGATACCAATATCGCCACTGCCACCTTCCTTCCCGCCGGGAAAGTGCATTCGCAGGGGGTTGAACTGGAAGCACGCAATCAGCTGACGCCGCGCCTGAGCACCATCGCCGGGTACACATGGAACCGCCTGCGCTTTGCTGATACCAGAGACGGCACCGACGACAATACGCCGCAGTTGACGCCGGATCAGATGGCATCGTTCTGGGCACACTATAAGTTTGATTACGGGATTAGCGCGGGCGCGGGCGTACGTTATATCGGCAAACAGTGGGCCGATGACGCGAATACCGAACGTCTGCCGTCGACGACGCTGCTGGATGCGATGATCCGTGCGGATCTGGGGGCCTGGACATCAGCGCTGAAAGGCGCGTATTTGCAGGTTAATGCGAATAACCTGACCGACAGAGAGTATGTTTCTGGCTGCTACGGCACCAACAACTGCTACTGGGGCGCTGAGCGTTCAGTGATTGCGACCGTCGGGTATGATTTCTGATACGTAGTTAGAAAAACGCCCGGTGGCGCTTCGCTGACCGGGCCTATCGTTTAAAAACAGGCCCGGCAAGCGTGCGCCGCCGGGCAGTCATATTTATGCGTTGCGACGCAGTAATCTGAATACCACCAGCACCACGATGGCACCCACAACCGCCACCAGGAAACTGTGCATATTAAAGCCGGAAACACTGCCGATACCAAACATGGTAGCCAGCCAGCCGCCAACCACGGCACCGACGATCCCCAGAATACAGGTGAGAATAAAACCGCCGCCGTCACGACCCGGCATAATCAGTTTCGCAATAACACCCGCAATCAGTCCAAAAATAATCCAGGTCAGAATACCCATTTTAACCATCCTCCAAAATAAGCAAAATATCCACAATTTAAACACGACTATTGTGTGCTTTGGTTCCATTAAGTATAGGTAAACATTCCCAAAAAGAAGGGATTCAACTAAAAATTTTATCTGTTAAAAAATTTTCACCCGTTTGTATTAAGTTATGTTTCGCGCTGCCGATAGTTTATCGAATCTCTGTCGATAAGGAGCTACCAGGCGTGAGTCATTACAATGAGCAATTCCTTAAACAAAATCCACTGGCAGTGTTAAACGTTCTTCGCGATTTACACCGCGACCATGTACCCTTGCGTGTCTCGTGGGGTACGTCGCAATTTATTACCCGTATTCTCGATATCTCATCTCAGGCGCTGATTATCGATTACGGCAGTCAGGAATATGAAAACCGTGCCGTTCAGCGTGCGGAAAACATTACTCTCTCCGCCGAAACTCAAGGGGCGAAAATCGAATTTACGGTGCCGAAGATAACGCCCGGCCAGTTCCTCGATTTACCCGCCTTTACGATGCCCGTGCCGCCGTCGCTGTGGTTTGTGCAGCGTCGCGAATTTTTCCGCATTACCGCCCCGCTTCATCCGGTGTATTACTGCAAGGCGAAACTGCCGGATAACAGCGAAGTGCGTTTTCGTTTGTGTGATTTGTCACTCGGCGGAATGGGCGCATTGCTGGATGGCGCACCGCCTGCAGCCCTGAAATCTGGGGTGATGCTCCCGCAGATGGAGCTGGATATGGGGGAATGGGGGAAATTTCATTTCGACGCGCAGCTGCTTTCACTGAGCGAGCGCAAGGTGGTGGACGGCAAGAATGAGACGATCAGCACACCGCGCCTGAGCTTTCGTTTTCTCAACGTCAGTCCGGCGATTGAGCGCACGCTCCAGCGAATTATCTTCTCTCTGGAGCGTGAGGCTCGCGAACGCGCGAATAAAGTGCGTTAGTCTATCGCGTCCATCGCTTTCTGCACTTTCCAGATATAGCGCGGCGCTTGGGATGAAGGGTGATTCTCGACGATATAATCGAAGAACTCATCCTTATCCATGCCGTTAATTTTCCTGATCGCCGTTTTACGGTCCGAGGAGAAGGTTCGCAGCAGCGCGCCCGCGCCGTTAACGTAGGAGGTAACCAGCGCATACTGCATCACTTGCGGATCCTCAATGCCCGCCAGCACACCGTGCTCCAGGATGCTGAAGTACGCGGTACCCATCGAGATGTTACGTTCTGGGTTTTTCAGCTCGCTGACCGACGGATCACCCTTCCAGCCCATATAGCGATACACTTCACGCCCGGCGGTGGAAGGTTTGAGCTGCATCAGCCCCACTGCGCCAGATTTACTGACCACATTCGGATTACCGCCTGATTCAACCGCGATAATGGCAGTGATGAATTTAGGGTCGAGTCCCCACGCCGCACCGGCCTTCTGGCTGATTGGCATCCACTGCATCGCCCGCTGAACGGGTACCGTCGGGTTGTACGGCGGATTGCGGTAATCGTTTTTCGGTTTTGAACTACATCCGGCAAGCAAGACAAACAAAACAACAAACCATCTCAATTTCACGCTTCTATCCTTTTCAATGAAGTGTGCTGCGCTAATGACAACGCGATGTTCAGGCGGCATGATAACTGTTTCATTCTCTGCAAGGAATTGCCATGACTCTGTTTCATCTGATTGCTCCCTCGGGCTATTGCATTAACCAACAGGCCGCCACCCGCGGGATTGCGCGCCTGGAGGAGGCTGGATACCAGGTCAATAATCAGCGCATTCTCACGCGTCGCCAGCAGCGTTTTGCCGGTACGGAAGCGGAACGCGCGGGCGATATCAATGCGCTGGCGACACTTTCTGGTCGCGATAACCTCGTTTTAGCGGTGCGCGGCGGCTATGGCGCGAACCGTTTACTGGACATGATTGACTGGAAAGCCATCGCATTACGCCAGCAAAATGATCCGCTGCTGATTTGTGGCCATAGCGATTTCACCGCCATTCAGATGGCGCTGCTGTGCGAAGGCGTTATCACCTTCAGCGGGCCCATGCTGGCGGGTAATTTCGGCGCTGAAACGCTCAATGAATTTACCCTCGAGCACTACTGGCGCGCGCTGCGAAACGGCGCATTCTCTGTGGAATGGCAGGGTAATGGCCGGGCCTGCGACGTGAACGGCACGCTGTGGGGCGGTAATCTGGCGATGCTGGTGTCGCTCATCGGCACCCCGTGGATGCCGCAAATTGACGACGGCATTCTGGTGCTGGAAGACATTAACGAACACCCGTTCCGCGTGGAGCGTATGCTCCTGCAACTGTTCCATGCGGGTATTTTAGGCCGTCAGCGGGCAATTGTGCTCGGCAGCTTTAGCGGCGCGGAACCAAACGACTACGATGCGGGTTACGATTTGCCGGTGATGATCGATTATCTGCAATCGCGGTTAGCTATCCCGGTTATCAGCGGGCTTGATTTTGGTCACGAGCAGCGCACGGTGACGCTGCCGCTCGGATCGCAGGCACGTCTGGTGCATAACGCGAAGTCAACCACGCTGTCGATGACGGGTCATCCGGTCATCAGTGGAGAAAAAAAGCATTCATAGCTCTTATAAATCCATCGATTTACGTGCATGTATGATAACGTTTTACCATTAAGTCACGCGATATAGGGAGTACGTGAACGTTGGATGCCGGGGCAATAATCAGTCTGTTTATTCTGGGGTCGGTGCTGGTCACCTTCAGTATTTTACTCAGTTCCTTTTCTTCACGACTCGGTATCCCGATTCTGGTGATCTTCCTTGCTATCGGCATGCTTGCCGGTATCGATGGCATTGGCGGCATTCCGTTTGATAATTACCCCTTCGCGTACATGATCAGTAACCTCGCACTGGCGGTTATCCTGCTTGATGGCGGGATGCGCACTCAGGCGAGTTCGTTTCGCGTAGCACTCGGCCCGGCGCTGTCACTGGCGACGGTCGGCGTGCTTATCACCTCCGGACTCACCGGACTGATGGCCGCGTGGCTGTTTCACCTCGATTTGATTGAAGGCATGCTGATTGGCGCCATTGTTGGCTCGACGGATGCGGCAGCGGTGTTCTCTCTGCTTGGCGGTAAAGGGCTGAACGAACGTGTCGGCTCGACGCTGGAAATTGAATCCGGCAGCAATGACCCGATGGCGGTGTTCCTCACCATCACCCTGATTGAAATGATCCAGCAGCACGAAACCGGGCTGAGCTGGATGTTCGCGGTGCACATCATTCAGCAGTTTGGGCTGGGTATTCTGATTGGCCTCGGCGGCGGCTACCTTGTGCTGCAGATGATCAACCGCATTTCCCTGCCTGCCGGGCTTTATCCGCTGTTGGCGTTGAGCGGCGGGATCATGATTTTCGCGGTAACGACAACGCTCGACGGCAGCGGCATTCTGGCGGTGTACCTGTGTGGTTTTCTGCTCGGCAACCGTCCGATTCGCAACCGTTACGCAATTTTGCAGAACTTTGATGGTCTGGCGTGGCTGGCACAAATTGGCATGTTCCTGGTGCTCGGCCTGCTGGTGACGCCGTCCGACCTGCTGCCTATCGCGATTCCGGCGCTGCTGCTCTCTGCCGGGATGATTTTCTTCGCACGTCCGTTATCGGTGTTTATTGGCCTGCTGCCGTTTCGCGGTTTTAATTTGCGCGAGCGCGTGTTTATCAGCTGGGTCGGTCTGCGCGGTGCGGTACCCATCATCCTCGCGGTTTTCCCGATGATGGCCGGGCTGGAAAACGCGCGATTGTTCTTTAACGTAGCCTTCTTCGTGGTGCTGATTTCGCTGTTGTTGCAGGGGACATCGCTCTCCTGGGCGGCCAGAAAAGCCAAAGTGGTGGTGCCTCCGGTCGGCTGGCCGGTGTCGCGTGTAGGGTTAGATATTCACCCGGAAAATCCATGGGAGCAGTTTGTTTATCAGCTCAGCGCCGATAAATGGTGCGTTGGTGCTGCGCTTCGGGATTTGCATATGCCGCGCGATACCCGTATTGCCGCGCTGTTCCGGGACAATGTGCTGCTGCACCCGACGGGCAGTACCCGTTTGCATGAAGGCGATGTGCTGTGCGTGATTGGCCGCGAGCGGGATTTACCGTTGCTGGGCAAACTGTTCAGCCAGTCGCCGCCGGTGGCGTTGGATCAGCGTTTCTTCGGTGACTTTATTCTTGAGGCCAGCGCGAAGTTTGCCGACGTGGCGATGGTTTACGGACTCGACGGCGGGGAAGAATACCGCAATAACCAGCAGTCGTTGGGCGAGATTGTGCAGCACCTGTTAGGCGCGGCACCGGTGGTCGGTGACCAGGTGGAGTTTGCCGGGATGGTCTGGACCGTGGCAGAGAAAGAAGACAACGCGGTGCTGAAAGTGGGTGTTCGAGTGGCGGAAGAAGAAGTGGAGTAAGTGCGGTCTGGTGCCCGGTGGCACTTCGTTTTCCGGACCTACGTGGCAGGATTTTGTTGTTTATACAATGGTGCGACCGGGCCGACGTGCCAGGATTTTGTAGACCCGGCAAGCGTACGCCGCCGGGCAAAAAAATCTCACTCAATCACAACCGGTACGCGAAGCGCCAGCGCACACATCAACTCGTAGCCCACGGTGTCGCAACAGCTCGCCACGTCGTCGATTTTAATCTCTTTACCCCACAGTTCGACCGGTGTGCCAATCCCGGCCTGCGGGCACGGCGTTAAATCCACCGCCAGCATATCCATCGATACCCGACCTACCGTTGTGGTGCGAACACCGTCCACCAGCACCGGCGTGCCGTCTGGCGCATTACGCGGATACCCATCGGCATAGCCACAGGCCACAATGCCGATACGCTGCTCTTGTCGGGCTTTGTACAAACGCCCATAGCCCACGGTGTCGCCCGCTTTAAGATTCTGCACCGCAATAATCTCGCTACTCAGGGTCATCACCGGTTTCAGTCCACTGTTGGCAATGTCCTGCCATTTCCCGGAAGGTGACGCGCCGTAAAGCACAATTCCCGGACGAACCCAGTCGAAATGCGCCTCCGGGTGCCACAGCGTGGCAGCAGAGTTGGCAAGCGAACGTGGACACTCGAGCCCTTCTGCAGCCTGTTCTATCTTTTCCATTGCCTCGATGATGCCGTCGGGATTTTCCGCATCGGCAAAGTGAGACATCAGCGTCATGTCGCTGATATTGCTCATCGCACGCAGCTGCTGCCAGACGGTGTGCACCTTATCAGGCGTAAACCCGAGGCGGTTCATGCCGCTGTTCACTTTGACGTAGACATCCAGCGGTGCGTTCAGCTTTGCGTTTTGCAGCGCTTTCAGCTGCCAGTTGCTGTGCACGGTTGTAGTGAGTCGGTATTGGTCATACAGCGGTAAATCGTCAGCGTGGAAAAAGCCTTCCAGCATCAGAATCGGCCCTTTCCAGCCGCGTTCGCGCAGCAGGACAGCCTCTTCCAGATTGAGTAGCGCAAAACCATCCGTATCGTTTAACGCACTCCAGATTCGTTCAACTCCATGACCGTAGCCGTTAGCTTTCACCACCGACCAGACGCGGGACTCCGGTGCCGCAGATCGCACCACTACAAGGTTCTGCCGCAGCGCCTTTAAATCGAGGCTGGCTACAACGGGACGTGACATAACGGCTCCTTAATTATGCGCGCCGTGCAAATGCTGAGGGCGCGAAGGCGTATAACCTGACTGATAGCGGGCCACGCCCAAATCCTCGTACCCAATTGCAGGCGTGCGCCCAGAAAGCAGATCGCTCAGTAGCTGACCGGAGCCGCAGGCCATGGTCCAGCCCAGCGTGCCGTGTCCGGTGTTCAGCCATAAATTTTTATACGGTGTGCGTCCCACAATCGGCGTTCCGTCCGGCGTCATGGGTCGCAGCCCGGTCCAGAAGGTGGCCTGTTCAACGTGCCCCCCGCGCGGGAACAGGTCACGGACGACCATTTCCAGCGTCTCACGCCGGGCACGCAGCAGTTCGGTGTTGAAGCCGACAATCTCTGCCATGCCGCCGACACGGATCCGGTTATCGAATCGTGTTATCGCAATTTTGTATGTTTCATCAAGAATAGTCGATACCGGGGCGCCATCATCCTCTTTGACCGGAATAGTCAGCGAGTAGCCTTTCAGCGGATAAACCGGAATATCGACGATGCCTTTCAGCATGGAGGTGGAATACGACCCAAACGCCATCACGTATGCATCGGCCTTGATGACTTCATCGCCGCACTTCACGCCGTAAATCTGGTCGCCTTCCGACAGCAGTCGGTCAACTGGCGTGTTGTAGCGGAACACCACGCCCGCCTCTTCCGCCATTTTCGCCAGACGCTGGGTGAAAAGCTGGCAGTCGCCGGTTTCGTCATTCGGCAAGCGCAGGCCACCGGTAAGTTTATGCGCCACTTCTGCCAGTGCAGGCTCCACGTCCGCCAGACGGTTGGCTTCCAGCAGTTGATATGGCACGCCAGCATCCTGTAGCACGGCGATGTCGCGGGTAGCGTTTTCATACTGCTGTTCGGTGCGGAAAAGTTGCAGCGTGCCGCCCTGACGGCCTTCGTATTCGATGCCCGTGCTGTCGCGCAGCGCCATCAGGCAGTCGCGGCTGTATTCCGCCAGCCGCACCATGCGGCCTTTGTTTTCCATGTAGTGGCGGGTGTCGCAGTTGCGCAGCATCTGCCACATCCATTTCAGCTGGGTCGATGTGCCGTCGAGGCTGATAGCCAACGGCGCGTGGCGCTGGAACATCCATTTAATCGCCTTCAGCGGCACGCCTGGCGCGGCCCACGGCGCGGCGTAACCGGGGGAAATTTGTCCGGCGTTGGCGGCACTGGTTTCCAGCGCCGGGCCCGGCTCCCGATCGATGACGGTCACATCATGTCCAGCCTGACGCAAATACCAGGCGCTGGCCACGCCCACTACCCCACTTCCGAGGATAACCACTCGCATAGCGACTCCAGATTCGTAAAAGAACAATCTTCTGATTACAAATTGATAACCCAGACGAAAATATTATTCAACATACGCTTTTTTTATGGTGACTTACCTCACACATACCCGTACCAGAAAGGTATGCGCGGATTTGAAATCTCCTGCTGCGGCGTTATTTTCGTCAGAATAATATTCTGATAGTTAGAAGTTTTGTCGCCGTTGACGCAGGGAAATATCGAAGAAAAATATTTGCTGTTCGCGCGTTCAGGCGGCGGTGTTCTATTCTTGATAGTGAGGCTCTCCACACAGAGAGGGCCGCCAACAATGAGGGCGCGCTAATGGCTACGATTGACTCCATGAATAAGGACACCACACGTCTGAGCGATGGACCCGACTGGACCTTCGAACTGCTGGAGACCTGGTTGGCGGAAATAGACCGGGTGGCGAAGCTTTACCGGCTCGACACTTATCCTCATCAAATCGAAGTCATTACCTCCGAACAGATGATGGATGCCTATTCCAGCGTCGGGATGCCTATCAACTATACCCACTGGTCGTTTGGCAAAAAGTTCATTGAAACCGAGCGGCTCTACAAACACGGTCAACAGGGGCTGGCATACGAAATCGTCATTAACTCCAACCCGTGTATCGCCTATCTGATGGAAGAGAACACCATGACCATGCAGGCGCTGGTCATGGCGCACGCATGCTATGGGCATAACTCTTTCTTCAAAAATAACTACCTGTTCCGCAGCTGGACCGACGCCAGTTCGATTGTCGATTACCTGATTTTCGCGCGTAAATACATTACCGAATGTGAAGAGCGCTATGGCGTGGACGAGGTAGAAAAACTGCTCGATTCCTGCCATGCGCTGATGAACTACGGCGTCGACCGCTACAAACGTCCACAGAAAATTTCGCTACAGGAAGAGAAGGCGCGACAGAAAAGCCGCGAGGAATATCTGCAAAGCCAGGTGAATACCCTGTGGCGTACCCTGCCGAAGAAAGAAGAAGAGAAAACCGTGGCAGAGGCCCGGCGTTATCCGTCCGAAGCGCAGGAAAATCTGCTCTACTTTATGGAAAAAAATGCGCCACTGCTCGAATCCTGGCAGCGTGAGATCCTGCGCATTGTGCGTAAGGTCAGCCAGTATTTTTATCCGCAGAAACAGACTCAGGTGATGAACGAAGGCTGGGCGACATTCTGGCACTACACCATCCTGAATCATCTGTATGACGAAGGGAAAGTGACCGAGCGGTTTATGCTGGAGTTTTTACACAGCCACACCAACGTGGTGTTCCAGCCGCCATATAACAGCCCGTGGTACAGCGGCATTAACCCGTATGCGCTCGGTTTTGCGATGTTCCAGGACATCAAACGTATTTGCCAGACGCCGACGGAAGAGGATAAATATTGGTTCCCGGACATCGCTGGCTCCGACTGGCTTGAGACGCTGCATTTTGCGATGCGCGACTTTAAAGATGAGAGCTTCATCAGCCAGTTCCTGTCGCCGAAAGTGATGCGTGATTTCCGCCTGTTTACCGTGCTCGATGACGACCATAATAACTATCTGGAAATTGCGGCGATCCACAATGAGGAAGGCTATCGGGAAATTCGTAACCGGCTGTCGTCCCAGTACAACCTGAGCAATCTGGAGCCAAATATCCAGGTGTGGAACGTGGATCTGCGCGGGGACCGCTCTCTGACACTGCGCTATGTGCCGCATAACCGTGCGCCGCTGGATATGGGCCGTCGGGAAGTGCTTAAACACGTGCATCGCCTGTGGGGCTTTGACGTACATCTGGAGCAGCAGAATGCCGATGGCAGTGTAGAGCTGCTGGAACGCTGCCCGCCGCGACAAAATCTCCTGTGACATAAATGCAAAAGCCGGGTTTTCACCCGGCTTTTCTGACTGATGACAAACCTAAAACGTTTGAAAGTCGAACCGATCGCACCAGATAAAAAACAAGGAAAATCAATTCATTGATTTTCGGCTGATAACCACAAAGAAGGAAAAACCACGCTTTTTCCTTCTTTGTCAGCACAGTAAAAAGCCGGGTTTTCACCCGGCTTTTTACTGACTGCGCTGTGATTAGCTTAGCGGCCGTGAATGGCCAAATCACCCGGCAGTGTTTTCTGCATTTTATGCCAGACCAGGCCGGACTCGTGGCCGTAACGACGCACGGTTTCATAAACCTGTTCGTGATCGCCCTGCTCACACACTTTCGTCAGCTGATGGTAGAAGCCCAGCGCCAGACTGCGCGCTTCCGGATTGGCAAAATAGTGACGACCAATGCGGGTATACAGCCCTTTCATGCCATTGAGGATCAGGCCATAAATCGGGTTGCCGGAGGCAAACGCCAGACCGCGGAATATGCTGTAATCGAGTTCAGCAAACGCATCGGCGTGGTCTTCCACTTCGCGGGCGGTAGCCAGCACTTTCAGCGCATCTTCAGGATGCTGACGGAACGCGGTGCGGATAAAGATGGTCGCGATGTTGGTACGCACAGAGAGCAGATTGTCGATCAGCTGTGGCACGCGGTCATGATCCAGACGCGCCAGCGTTTCGAGAATGTTTAAGCCCGAAGTTTCCCAGAAATTGTTCACTTTGGTCGGTTTACCATGCTGAATGGTCAACCAGCCGTCGCGAGCCAGACGCTGTAATACTTCGCGAAGGGTGGTGCGTGTGACACCGATCAATTCAGAAAGCTCACGCTCTGCGGGGAGAATAGTGCCTGGGGCAAATCGGTTATTCCAGATACTTTCAATGATGTACTCTTCCGCGAAACCCGCCGGGCTCTGCGCCTTAATGACCATAGTGAGATTTCCATTACACAGCGTTGCTAATATTGAACTCATCATACCAGAGCCGATAAGGGGCAGATAGCGCATCTCCATAATTAAAAGGGGATCGCTGTTTTATTTTAAAAATTTAGTTCACCCCGGCTTTGCTTGCTTGCAGCGGCTTCAGAGCGGATACTTCGAGATTCACCTTCAGTAAATGGCTTACTTTTGACGGGATCGGAAATCTGTCGTGGATATATCAACCTCTCGTGCGCTGTGGCGCAACTTTCTCGGTCAGTCACCGGACTGGTACAAACTGACCCTCTTGCTGTTTTTGGTTATCAACCCTGTCGTCTTCTTCATTGATCCGTTTATCGCGGGTTGGTTACTGGTGGCGGAGTTTATCTTCACTCTGGCGATGGCGCTGAAATGCTATCCTCTGCTTCCTGGCGGCCTGCTGGCGATCGAAGCCGTGATGATTGGCATGACCAGCGCCGAGCATGTGCGTGAAGAAATTGCCAGCAACCTCGAAGTGCTGTTGCTGCTGATTTTCATGGTCGCGGGCATCTATTTTATGAAGCAACTGCTGCTGTTCATTTTCACCCGCCTGTTGCTGACAATTCAAAGCAAGATGCTGCTTTCGATAGCCTTCTGCCTTGCCGCCGCATTTTTATCGGCGTTCCTGGATGCGTTGACGGTCGTGGCGGTGATCATCAGCGTCGCGGTCGGGTTCTACGGCATTTATCATCGGGTCGCATCTTCGCGTCCGACCGAGAGCGACATGCTCGATGACAGCCATATCGACATCCACAATAAAGAAGTGCTCGAGCAGTTCCGCAGTTTCCTGCGCAGCCTGATGATGCACGCCGGAGTGGGTACGGCGCTGGGTGGCGTGATGACGATGGTCGGCGAGCCGCAAAACCTGATCATCGCCAAAGCAGTAGGCTGGCATTTTGGCGAGTTCTTCCTGCGTATGCTGCCGGTCACGCTGCCGGTGTTGTTCTGCGGGTTATTGACCTGCCTGCTGGTCGAAAAATTCAAACTGTTTGGCTACGGCGAACAGCTGCCGACCAGCGTTCGCGCCGTGCTGAAAGATTTTGACGTGAAAAGCAGTGAGCAGCGAACGCGTCAGGAAACGCTCAAACTGGTGATTCAGGGCGTTATCGGCCTCTGGTTGGTTATCGCGCTGGCGCTGCATCTGGCGGAAGTGGGGCTGATTGGCCTGACGGTTATCATCTTTGCCACCTCCCTCACCGGCGTCACCGATGAACATGCCATCGGCAAAGCGTTTACCGAAGCGCTGCCGTTTACCGCGCTGCTGACAGTATTCTTCGCCGTGGTGGCGGTGATTATCGACCAGCATCTGTTTGCACCGATTATCAGCTATGTACTGCAGGCGTCTCCGCACGCGCAGCTGTCGCTGTTTTATCTGTTCAATGGCTTGCTCTCGTCAATTTCCGATAACGTGTTTGTCGGCACGGTGTATATCAACGAGGCGAAATCCGCGCTGGAGCACGGGGCGATTTCTCTGCCGCAGTTTCAAATGCTGGCGGTAGCAATTAACACCGGCACCAATCTGCCATCGGTGGCGACACCGAACGGCCAGGCGGCATTCCTGTTCCTGCTGACGTCTGCCCTCGCACCGCTGATTCGCCTCTCGTATGGTCGGATGGTATGGATGGCGCTGCCGTACACCATCGTGCTGACGATTGTTGGCCTGCTGTGCGTGGAGCTGACACTGATGCCTTATACCGAGTGGATGACCGCCAAAGGCTGGCTGATGAGCGCCCCTTTGCCTGTCCATTAAACGTCCTCCGATTAATGCCCGGAACCTTTTCCGGGCGATTCATTCCCTTTTACGTAATTATTCACGCCTGCATAGTGGCGCGGTAAATGTTTTCGTTTACACTGCGGTGTCTTAGCATGTTCCAGGGAAATGATTATGTTGCGATTTTTAAACCAGTGCTCACGCGGTCGCGGAGCGTGGTTACTGCTGGCGTTGGCCGCTTTTGCGCTGGAGATGGTCGCGCTGTGGTTCCAGCACGTGATGCTGCTGAAGCCATGCGTACTGTGTATCTATGAGCGTTCTGCGCTGTTCGGCGTGATGGGTGCAGGTATTGTCGGTGCCATTGCCCCGAAATCACCGCTGCGTTATGCCGGTATTCTGATTTGGATTTACAGCGCCTGGCGTGGCGTTCAGCTGGCGTGGGAACACACCATGATCCAGCTGCATCCGTCCCCGTTCCAGACCTGCGACTTTGCCGCTCGCTTCCCGAGCTGGTTGCCGCTGGATAAGTGGTTGCCGCAGGTGTTTGTTGCGTCTGGCGATTGTGCCGAACGTCAGTGGTCATTCCTGACTCTGGAAATGCCACAGTGGCTGGTAGGGATTTTTGTGGTCTTCCTGGTCATCGGTCTGCTGGTGTTGATTGCCCAGCCAGTCAAACCGAAAAAACGCGACCTCTTCGGTAGGTAAAAGCAAAGTGGTTCAGGAAGATAGACGTAAAACGGCAACCTCGGTTGCCGTTTTTAATGCTTGCTCACTCTCCCTGCAGGAGCGGATCAGGACGAAGGCATCAGGCGGCACCACATCCTTAAGCCCTTCCCTGCGCCCAGTATGCCATAAAGCTCGCGCAGTCCCTGTTGAGCTGCTGTTTCTCAATCAGGCTGCGACGCAGGTTTTTCACCAGCGTTGATTCTGCCGCCACCCAGGCCTGAAAGCCCGCGGCCTCGCGCGCCCTTTCCCACAGCAACTCTCCATCCAGACTGTTCTCTTCCGTCGACTGCTCTCGCGCCAACGCATACGCCGGGATCGTCACCTCGCGCTCTACCACACTCAGTAAATCGTCCTGCCTGTCGCGCGCCAGCCAGTGTACGTCGGCGAAAGGGAAATCCTGCAGCTGAAAATCAGCCTCATGCGGTACGGTGAAAAAGGCCTGCACGCGCGGCGGATTCGTTTTTTTCGCCAGCTGTTCCAGAATCCCCATTGCCGCAGGCAGCGCCGTTTCGTCGGCAATCAGCAGTGCCTGGCGCACGCTATCGTTATCCAGCCATTCATACCCGCCGCTGTTCTCGTCAGAGGCACCATTCGGGGCCACCATTTGCAGCGCATCACCCGGCCTGGCGTGCGTTGCCCATCGCGAAGCCGGCCCGCCGTCACCGTGCAGCACGAATTCCACGTCCACTTCCTGCGCATCCACCCGCAGTTCGCGCAGCGTGTAGGTGCGCATTACCGGGCGTTTCGCTTTCGGCAGTGCCAGATAATCCTGATACCAGGTGTCGCTCACCGCCATGGAGGCCGTGTCTTCCCCGTCTTCGGCGAAGAGCAGTTTGATGCGTTGATCCGGCGATTCATGTTTCATCTGCGCCACTTCAGGCCCGGTAAACACGCAGCGCAAAAGAGAGGGTGAAACCTGAATCCGTCTCGCTAAAACGACGTTAAAAATACGATAGCCCGCGGCCATGTTCCGGCTCCTGTCGAGGGAAAACGGCATTCCGGCGCTGACTGACTGCGCACGGAATACCGCCACAAAGTGTGGGTAAATCATAGAGATAATGAAAACAAATATGACAAAATGAGTTGCCAGTGTAAACAGAATGAATATCATAACGATAACTATTATCAATATTGACACATTCTTACCTTCTGTTACGACTACTGGGAAATTGATAACAATGAAGCGCAGCACTCTTTGGATGTTGAACCCTTGTTTACTGGCCATGCTTTCCGCCTCGGCCTGGGCTGAAACGCAAAAGGAAGACACGCTGGTGGTGTCCGCCAGCCGGGCCAATCACACCGTTGCTGATATGGCACAAACCACGTGGGTCATTGAACAAGCGGACATTGAGCAGCAGGTTCAGGGCGGCAAAGAGTTGAAAGAGGTGCTGGCGCAGCTGATCCCGGGTATGGACGTCAGCAGCCAGGGGCGCACCAACTACGGCATGAATATGCGCGGGCGCTCGATGATGGTGATGGTGGATGGCGTGCGCCTGAACTCTTCCCGCAGCGACAGCCGTCAGCTGGATTCCATCGATCCGTTCAACATTTCGCGCATCGAAGTCATTTCCGGCGCCACTTCGCTGTACGGCGGCGGCAGCACCGGCGGGTTGATTAATATCGTCACCAAAAAAGGCCAGCCGGAAACTGAAGTGGAATTCCAGGCCGGTGGGAAAAGTGGGTTTAACAGCCATAACGATCATGACGAAAATATCGCGGCAGCGGTGAGCGGCGGCAACGATAACGCCTCCGGTCGTCTGTCCGTGGCATATCAGCGTTATGGCGGCTGGTATGACGGAAATGGCGATGAGGTGATTATCGATAACACCCAAACCGGCCTGCAGTATTCCGACCGTCTGGACATCATGGGCACCGGTACGATTAACATTGATGACCACCAGCAACTCCAGCTGACGACGCAGTATTACAAGAGCCAGTCCGACGGTAAACACGGCCTTTTCCTCGGAGATAACTTCTCGGCGGTAACCGGTGACGCTGACGCATATAACAAGAGCAATCTTGATTCCGATCGCCTGCCGGGCACGGAACGCCATCTGATTAACCTGCAGTACTCTAATACCGACGTCTGGGGTCAGGATCTGGTGGCACAAATTTACTATCGCGACGAAAGCCTGACGTTTTACCCCTTCCCGACGCTGAGCAAAGGCACCGTCACCAGCATTGGCGCGTCCCAGCAAAAAACCGATTTTTACGGCGGGAAGCTCACGCTGAACAGCAAGCCGATGGATGACCTGAATCTGACCTGGGGCGTCGATGTCGATCATGAATCGTTTAACGCAAACCAGCAGTTCTTCGATCTCGACAAAGCCGCAGCCAGCGGCGGTATGACGCTCGAAAACGCCTATAATGTCGGCCGTTATCCAGGTTACAGCATCACTAATCTCGCGCCGTTCCTGCAGGCGAGCTATGACATTAGCGCCATCACGTTAACCGGCGGTATGCGTTATCAGTACACTGAAAACAAGGTCGATGACTTTATCGGCTACACGCAGCAACAGGCGATCGCTAACGGGAAAGCCACCTCAGCGGATGCGGTGCCGGGCGGCAAAACGGACTACAACAACCTGCTGTTCAACGCCGGGATCCTCGGTCATCTCACCGAACGCCAGCAGCTGTGGTTTAACTTCTCTCAGGGCTTTGAAATCCCTGACCTGGCGAAGTATTACGGCTCCGGGAATTACACGCTGGTTGACGGCCATTACCGCCTGAACAACAGCGTGAACGTCAATGATTCGACGCTCGACGGCATTAAAGTCAACGCGTACGAGCTGGGCTGGCGTTTGACCGGCGACAACCTACGCACTCAGGTCGCGGCCTATTACTCGCTGTCCGATAAAACCATCAACATCAATAAATCCGACATGACCATTAGCCTTGAGGACGACAAGCGTCGGATTTATGGCGTGGAAGGTCAGGTGGATTACTTCTTCACCGCCAGCGACTGGAGTCTCGGTTCGAACTTTAACGCCATCAAGTCGGAAACCCGTGAAAACGGCAAATGGGAGAAACTGACGGTAGACAGCGCCAGCCCGTCGAAGGTGAGCGCATGGGTAAACTGGGCGCCGGGAGACTGGGGTTTACGCGTGCAGAGCACCCAGACGTTTGACGTATCGGACAACGACGGCAATAAAATTGACGGCTACAACACCGTCGATTTCATCGGGAGCTACACCCTGCCTGTCGGGAAAGTCAGCTTCAGCGTGGAAAACCTGCTGGATGAGGAGTACACCACCGTGTGGGGCCAGCGCGCTCCGGGACTGTACAGCCCAACCTATGGCGCACCGGGTTTGTACACCTACAAAGGCCGCGGTCGTACCTTTGGCCTGAATTACTCGGTACTTTTCTGATACCCACAAAAAAACGCCGCCAGCATCTCTGCGGGTGGCGTTTTCATATTCTGATGGTTAGCCGCGATTTGGGTGATTCAGAATATGATCTTCCCAGTCGCGCACTTCCGATTCTTGCACCGCAATATGGCGCACCGAAATACGTTCACCGTGCATCGCCGCTTTTGACCCCGTCAACAGCGGGTGCCACGTCGGCAACGGTTTACCTTCCGCCAACAGTCGATACGCGCAGGTGTGCGGCAGCCACTCAAAGGTCGGCAGATTATCGCGGGTCAGTTTGATGCAATCCGCTTCATATTCGAAACGACGCTCGTAGTTGCGACACTGGCAGGTTTTGATGTTCAGCTGGCGACAGGCGACGTTAGTAAAGTAGATTTCATCACTGTCTTCATCCATCAACTTATGCAGACAGCATTGACCGCAGCCATCGCACAAAGACTCCCACTCGACGTCGGTCATTTGCTCGAGAGTTTTGCTTTGCCAGAAGGGTGTGTCGCTCATAGGAATGTCCGCCATTGAAAACCAGGGTGCACCTTATAACCAGTCTGGCAGACGGATGCAAGTTTTGCCGCCCGAGAGGGGCGGCAATTGATGCTTACAGCACGCGGGTCGTGAGGGAATTACCGTTAAAGGAAACGTCCAGCTCATCACCACTGTTCAATGGGCCAACGCCTTCCGGCGTGCCGGTCAGGATAACGTCACCGCTTTTCAGGGTGAAGAAGCGGCTCATGTAGGCAATCAGCGGCACAATTTTGTGGATCATGTCAGCCGTTGTGCCCTGCTGGCGAACTTCACCGTTAATTTTCAGGCCCAGCGGCGTGTTTTGCGGGTCACTGTGGAATTCGCTCGCCGGAATAAATCCGGAAATTGGGCAGGAATTATCAAACCCTTTCGCTTTTTCCCACGGCTGCCCTGCTTTCTTCATCTTGCCCTGAAGGTCACGCAGCGTGAGATCCAGCGCTACGCCATAACCGGCAATCGCTTTCAATACGTGTTCTTCAGTCGCCTGACGCAGCGTGCCGCCAATCAGCACAGCCAGTTCAACTTCATGATGCACAGAACCCAGCCCTTCCGGTAACACCAGCGGCTGGCGGATATCGCACAGCGCGGTTTCGGGCTTAATAAACAGTACCGGCTCTTCCGGCGTGGCACTGCCCATTTCCTGAATATGCTTCGCGTAATTACTGCCTACACAAACCACTTTACTGACCGGGTAATCCAGTAGCGCGCCCTGCCAGTTATGATGTTGATACATGCCTGCTCCTGTCGTTGCGTTATTGTTTCCCGCTCGCCTGGAGATGTTGCTTGAGTAAATTTTCCGGCGGAGGGGGGATTTGCAGATAATAGCCTTGGTCGACTAAGGCCTGCTTGACCTTTTCCAGGTCGGCATTGACCAGTTTTTTACGCCCATCCAGGGGGAGAATCATTGCAAGTTGCGGCTGACCAAATCCCTTCATTAATTCTTCCGGTACCCGGGAGAAATCGTCCTTTTTTTCGACATATAAGTAAGTTTGATCGCGCTTGGTACTTTTATAGACAACACAAAACATGACTTTTACTCTGAATTAGACTGCGGCGACTTGCCTCTCTATATTAGTGACTATAACATGCCCTGTAGTCTTCGGAATATCACCGCAGCTGTGCGGCCGATAAATTGAAAATTGAGTAAGGCCAGGATGTCAAACACGCCAATCGAACTTAAAGGCAGTAGCTTCACGTTATCAGTGGTTCATTTGCACGAGGCAAAACCCGAGGTTATTCGTCAGGCGTTAGAAGACAAAATCGCCCAGGCTCCTGCTTTTTTGCGACACGCTCCGGTGGTGGTGAATATCAGCAGTCTGGCTGAGGTCACCCAATGGAAACCGCTGCAGCAGGCAATTGCTTCCACCGGTTTACGCATCATGGGCGTAAGCGGCTGTAAAAATCCGGAATTAAAAGCGGAGATCGACCGCGCGGGCATTCCCTTACTGACTGAAGGGAAAGAGAAAGCCACCCGTGTCGCCCCTGTCGAAGCCCCTGTTCCCTCTCCAATTGTTACCCCTGTCACAAAAACGCGATTGATTGATACGCCGGTTCGTTCCGGTCAGCGCATTTATGCACCAAACTGTGATCTGATTGTCACAAGTCATGTGAGTGCGGGCGCTGAACTCATCGCCGACGGGAACATTCACATCTATGGCATGATGCGTGGACGTGCGCTGGCAGGTGCCAGTGGCGACAGAGAGGCACAAATATTTTGTACCCATCTTGCGGCAGAACTGGTGTCTATCGCAGGGGAATACTGGCTGAGTGAGAACATCACCGCCGAATATTATGGCAAAGCGGTGCGTCTGAGACTGGACGACGCCGCTTTGACAATTGAACCGTTAAACTAATCCCTTTTAACAAGGAATTTTTATGGCACGCATTATTGTTGTGACTTCGGGTAAAGGGGGCGTTGGCAAGACCACCTCCAGCGCGGCCATCGCTACTGGTTTGGCCCAGAAGGGAAAGAAAACTGTCGTTATCGATTTTGACATCGGCCTGCGTAACCTTGACTTAATCATGGGCTGCGAACGCCGTGTGGTTTACGATTTCGTGAACGTGATTCAGGGCGATGCCACGCTTAATCAGGCACTGATTAAAGATAAGCGTACCGAAAATCTCTATATTCTTCCGGCTTCTCAGACCCGCGACAAAGACGCCCTGACCTACGAGGGTGTTGAAAAAGTGCTGGATGAGCTGAAGAAGATGGACTTCGACTTCATCGTCTGCGATTCCCCGGCGGGTATCGAAACCGGTGCGCTGATGGCGCTGTACTTCGCTGACGAAGCGGTTATCACCACTAACCCGGAAGTCTCGTCCGTACGTGACTCCGACCGTATTCTCGGTATTCTGGCGTCGAAATCTCGCCGTGCGGAGAAAGGTGAAGACCCAATTAAAGAACATCTTCTGTTGACCCGTTACAATCCGGGCCGCGTCAGCAGAGGCGACATGCTTAGCATGGAAGATGTGCTGGAAATTCTGCGCATTAAACTGGTTGGCGTGATCCCGGAGGATCAGTCAGTACTTCGCGCCTCAAACCAGGGGGAACCGGTTATTCTGGATGCCGAAGCCGACGCGGGCAAAGCCTACGCCGACACGGTAGATCGTCTGCTGGGAGAAGAACGTCCTTTCCGCTTCATCGAAGAAGAGAAGAAAGGTTTCCTCAAACGCCTGTTCGGAGGATAAGTTATGGCATTACTCGACTTTTTTCTCTCACGAAAAAAGAACACCGCCAACATCGCGAAAGAACGTTTACAGATTATTGTTGCGGAACGTCGCCGCAGTGACGCTGAACCACATTATTTGCCGCAGCTCAGGAAGGATATTCTTGATGTTATCTGCAAATACATTCAGATCGATCCCGAAATGGTGACGGTACAGCTTGAGCAAAAAGATGGGGATATCTCGATACTTGAGCTCAACGTGACGCTGCCAGAAGCGGAAGAATCGAAATCGTAAGTACGATGCGGTAAAAAAGAAAACCCCGAAATTCGGGGTTTTTTATTGGGTTCGATTTCGGTTTTACATCGGCTGATGCCCTCTCCCGCCATGGGAGGGGGCATAGGCGTTATGCGCGTGGGTGCTTTTCCAGCAGCGGTTTCAGACTTTCAGTCATCATTTCGCCACGCCAGCCGGACACCAGCTCAGGTAATCCGTTCTGCGGTTTCAACTGCCAGTGCCAGTTCAGCAGTTGGTTAATCTGACGACGAGACGCCATAAGCTCGACGCTGACGCCCTTCTCTTTGCTCACTTCCTGCACCAGGGCTTTAATCTCTTTGAACAGCGTGCGGTAGCCCGGCATATCCATCAGGTTCAGCAGCGGCTCCGGCAGTGCGTCTTCAGGTAGCTCTTTGGCTTTTTCAACCAGGCTCACCAGCGTTTTACCGTGGAAACGGATCTCGCTGCCCGAAAGTCCAAGGCTGTCGAGTTCACCCATGCTGCCCGGCATATAACGCGCCACGGCCCACAAATGTTCTTCACGCACCACGAAATTCACCGCCATGTTGCGATCGCGCGCTTTACGCAGACGCCAGTCCGCCAACAGCTTCAGGCAGGCTAACTGGCGCGTACGCAGCTGCCAGGCATTGGTGATATCGCGCCAGGCTTCTGCCGGGTCAACCACTTCCTGACGGCGCTGCTGCATCAGGCGGCACTCGTCTAACGCCGCAGGCAGCCAGCCACTGGAATCAGTTTCTGCCAGCAGTTTGATGGCGATCGGCAGCAAATACCAGACGTCAGCCGCCGCATAGTCACACTGACGTTCTGTCAACGGGCGCGCCAGCCAGTCAGTGCGGGATTCGCTCTTATCGAGCGCAATGCCGGTGTATTCCTCGACCATCGCCGCAAAGCCCCATGACATTGGACGACCGCAAAACGCCGCCAGAATTTGCGTGTCGATGAGCGGCTCAGGCAGCTTGCCGAAGGTGTTGAGAAACACTTCGAGATCTTCGCTGCCCGCGTGCAAATATTTGGTGACATTTTTGTCGAGCATCAGCTCTTTGAATGGACGCCAGTCGGTGATGGTTAGTGGGTCAATCAGCACCACCGTTTCGCCATCGAACATCTGGATCAGGCCAAGCTGCGGGTAATAGGTTCGGGTGCGGACAAATTCGGTGTCCAGCGCAATGGCATGAGCGTTGCGGGCCGCATCACAGGCGGCCTTGAGCGCAGCGTCCTCGGTGATCATCTGATAATTCAATCTGTATTCTCTATGGTTTGCGCCCATAAAAAACGCCGGCTTAACCGGCGTCTGGAGGCGACTCACGCGTAGTTCAGGCTTTATTGTCGCCTTTACCGCGCGCTTCGTCACGTAGTTCTCGTCGCAAAATCTTTCCGACGTTCGATTTCGGCAGCTCAGTGCGGAACTCCACCAGCTTCGGCACCTTGTAACCGGTCAGGTGGCGACGACAGAAGGTAATCAGCGCTTCATCGGTCAACGACGGGTCTTTTTTGACCACGAAGATTTTGACCGCTTCGCCGCTGCTGCCGGACGGCACGCCGACCGCAGCCACTTCCTGTACGCCAGAATGCTGCATCACCACGTCCTCGATTTCATTCGGATAGACGTTAAAACCAGAGACCAGAATCATGTCTTTCTTACGATCGACAATGCGCAGAAAGCCCTCTTCGTCCATTACCGCGATATCACCGGTGTACAGCCAGCCGTCTTTGATGATTTCATCGGTGCCGTCGGGGCGCTGCCAATAGCCGAGCATCACCTGCGGGCCTTTTACGCACAGCTCGCCCGGTTCACCCGGTGCGACTTCGTTGTTATCGTCATCCACCAGCTTCACTTCTGTGGACGGCACCGGCAGACCAATGCTGCCGCTGTGGTAATCGATGTCGTGTGGGTTCACGCTCACCAGCGGCGCACATTCGGTCAGGCCGTAACCTTCCAGCAAATAACGCCCGGTGAGTTTGACCCAGCGTTCGGCAACCGCTTGTTGCACTGGCATCCCACCGCCCGCCGACAGGCGCATGGTGGAGAAATCCAGCTGCTGGAACTCTTTATTGTTCAGTAGCGCGTTGAACAAGGTATTTACCCCGGTCATGGCGGTGAACGGATATTTCGCCAGCTCTTTTACCAGCCCCGGAATATCACGCGGGTTGGTTATCAGCAGGTTCTGGCCGCCGAGTTCAATAAACAGCAGACAGTTCATGGTCAGTGCGAAAATGTGATACAGCGGCAGCGCGGTGACCACCACTTCTTTGCCCGGCCGGAACAGCGGCCCGTAAGTGGCGTGTACCTGGGCCAGGTTCGCCAGCATGTTGCGGTGGGTTAGCATCGCGCCTTTGGCAACGCCAGTAGTGCCGCCAGTATATTGCAGGAAGGCTAAATCGTCTGACACCACAACCGGTTTGATGTATTGCATCCGGTAACCCTGCTGTAATGCGCTGCGGAAAGAGAGCGCATCCGGCAGATGGTATTTCGGCACCAGACGTTTGACATATTTGACGACAAAGTTAACCAATGTGCCTTTGGCGGTAGAAAGCTGATCGCCCATGCGGGTGAGGATTACGTGCTTCACTTGGGTTTTCTCGACAACTTTTTCCAGCGTGTGGGCAAAGTTGGAGACAATCACAATCGCGCTGGCACCGCTGTCGTTGAGCTGGTGCTCCAGCTCGCGCGGCGTATACAGTGGGTTGACGTTGACCACAATCATCCCCGCACGCAATATGCCGAACAATGCCACCGGGTACTGCAACAGGTTAGGCATCATCAGTGCGACACGGTCGCCCTTTTGCAGGCCCAGGCCCTGCTGGAGATACGCGGCGAAGGCGCGACTGCGCTCTTCGAGCTTACGGAACGTCATCACCTCACCCATGTTAATAAACGCGGGCTGGTCTGCGTAGCGGGTTGTCGCCTGTTCGAACAAATCTACCAGGGATTGATAACGGTCAGGATCAATCTCCGCCGGAACATCGGCGGGATAGCGGTTAAGCCAAACCTTTTTCAATGGATCACCTCTGAAATGAGAATTCGTCGTCATCACAACCCCTGTCAATAAACAAGTTATTAACAACATCTTAACTTATCGTACCAGTTTATTAATTATACGAATTTAAGGTTGCGAAGCGCGTCACTATTTATTTTTATGACTCTCGGAAGTCCTTTCCGACAAAAAGAAACAGCGGACTCGCCGCTGTTAATTTAATTTTGTAAAACAACAGGTTATTCGGTGACGATAGTCTGCACCTGAGCCGGGCCTGGGTTATACCACCCCCAACCGCCGTAGCCATAACCATGACGCCACGGATGTGGGCCGCCCCAGTACGGGTCAATCGGTTCCGGCGGCATCACAACCTGTTGGGTCACCCGCCAGCGTTTAAAACCATTAGCCTGCATCACCATGTAAGTGTAATTGCTGTCGCCAATTTTCCCTTTCGCGGTGCCGGTAATCGGCCCGACGACGGTTACTAACTGGTTACGGAAATCGACAGGATCGAGGAAGCCATTCACATCGGCGTAAATACGGCCCCGGGAAGGGTCGCTCAGACTTGGGCGCGCGCCTTCATCCAGCGGCACGGTCGCAATTTCGAGGCGGGTTTTACCCTGCTCGTTTTTGACACTAACCACTTTGCCGCCAAAACGGGCTTCCTGGCCGACGTACAGCTGCGGCGCAGCCATCACGCGGGATAAGTCCTGCTGCGGGGTTGGGCTGCTGCCTTTAATGGCGTCCGGAACCGTGACGCATCCACTCAGCGCGGCGATGACCAGTCCAGCCAGTAAACCTTGTACGACCTGTTTGCGACTCGCCATGAAGCGACTCCTTAATTCTCAGTTATATAAACTAAGATTCATTCCCGGCCAGGAAGTTTCTTCCATGCCACGGTGTTACGCAAATAAACCGGTTCAGCCTGCTCTACGACAACGGTTTTGTGCGCAGCGTACAGCTGACACGCCAGCGGCAACATATCTTCTGCGGCAGGCAACAGCACATCGCCATCGACCAGTGTCACCGGTGTATCGTTTGCCATATCCGGCCATGCCTGCCAGCCCGTACCCACAGTAGCCCACTCACCGTCGAGCTGCTTCAACCGTTCGTTAACGGCTTCGGGTTTCAGTACCGCTTCCGTCGCTTCTCCGTGCCAGATACCCTGCGCATCGCGCTGATATTCGGCCCAGTAAACTTCGCCCATACGCGCGTCAATCGCCGCCAGCACGCATGTTGCACCGGTTTTACGCCATGCACCCTGCGCCATGGTGGCCAGCGTCGATACACCGATCATTGGCAGATTTGCACCCAGTGCCAGCCCCTGCGCAATACCAATTCCGATACGCACGCCGGTAAAGCTGCCTGGCCCACGGCCATACGCCAGCGCGTCGAGCTCAGTCAGCGTGGTGCCGGTTTCGGTCAGAATATCCTGCACAATCGGCAGAATACGTTGGGTATGTTCGCGGGGACAAAGCTCGAAATGAGACGTCGTCGTACCGTCGTTCCACAAAGCCGCAGAACAGGCTTCTGTGGCGGTATCAATAGCCAGAATTCGCATAGGAGGTTGCGCTCTTGCAATAGGGGGTCAACAAAATGGCGCGCATCTTACCACAGTTCGTCACAAATTACGTCAGTGACAGCCCTGCAAGAAAACGCACGGCCCGGCTGATATCACGGGTGCGCGGGGTCGGCGGCAGGCTGGATAAGAACACCGCACCGTAAGGACGCATCACCAGACGGTTGTCGCAAATCACCAGCACGCCCCGATCGTCGACGTCACGAATGAGTCGCCCGACGCCCTGTTTGAGAGTGATCACCGCATCCGGTAGCTGAACTTCATCAAACGGGTCTCCGCCGCGCAGACGGCAGTCTTCCATTCGCGCTTTTAACAACGGATCTTCCGGCGAGGTAAAGGGTAACTTGTCGATAATGACCAGTGACAACGCATCGCCGCGCACGTCCACCCCTTCCCAGAAACTGCTGGTCGCCACCAGCAAGGCGTTCCCGGCGCTGACAAACTGCTGTAGCAGCTGGCCTTTACTGGTTTCGCCTTGCAGCAGCACCGGAAGATCGAGCATTCCACGGAACTGTTCGGCCAGGTCACGCATCATGGCGTGCGAAGTGCAAAGCATAAAGCAGCGGCCGTTGTTGGCTTCAATCATCGGACGCAACATGGTTGCCAGCTGACGCGCACCGCCAGGCTGGTTCGGCAGCGGCAGGTTACGCGGCACACAGAGTAGCGCCTGTTTGCTGTAATCAAACGGGCTAGGCAACAGCAACGATTCGGCTTCTTCAATGCCCAGACGCGCAGTAAAGTGGTGCAGGTCGTCATTCACCGACAGCGTGGCCGAGGTGAAAATCCAGCTGCCCTGCTTCTGCGCCATGACTTCTTTGAATTTATCGGCGACAGTCAGCGGAGTCAGCGCCAGGGTAAAGTGACGAGAAGTACACTCGTACCAGTAGCTGAAGCCCGGCTGGTTGATCTCTTTCAGTCGCTTCAGTCGACCGCGGTAAATTGTCGCGCGCTCAAACGCGGCATCCAACAGGGCCGAACGCCCGAGGGAGAGTTTCGCCACGTCGTAGCACAGCTCCAGCGCATCATCGAGCAGCAGTAGCGCGCGTTGAATGCCGTTGTCAGCCAGCAGTTCGCGCAGATTGCCGCGATAGCCTGGTTCGCCAAGCTGTAAGCGAAAATCCTGTGTCGCCTGCGCCAGTCGGTCGGCACATTTTTGTAATTGTTGGGTGTCTTTCAGTTCGGTACGGTAGGCAATGGTGATGTCTTTCGCCATGTCCAGCAATTGACGACTGGAGAGCGACTGGCCGAAATACTGGCTGGCGATATCTGGCAACTGATGGGCTTCATCGAAGATCATCACTTCCGCCTCCGGGATAAGCTCACCGAAACCGCCTTCTTTCACCACCATATCGGCGAGGAACAGGTGATGGTTGACCACCACCACATCGGCATCCATCGCTTTTTTACGCGCTTTAACCACGAAACAGTCTTTGTATAACGGGCAATCGCTGCCGAGACAGTTGTCGTTGGTGCTGGTGACCAGCGGCCAGGCGTGTGAATCTTCCGCCACGCTGACGCAGGTACTGATATCGCCATCAACGGTTTGATTGGCCCAGCTGCGCAGCATAATTACGTCACTGAGGGTTTGAACCGGAAGGTCGCCGCCGGCAATTGCCTGCTGTTCGAGACGTTCAAGACACAAATAGTTGGAACGCCCTTTCAGTAGCGCCAGTCGGCCAGTAAATTTCAGCGCGGTGGCGACAGTCGGTAGATCCCGGCTGTAAAGCTGATCCTGCAACGCCTTCGACCCGGTTGAGATGATGACCTTTTTCTTTGCGCGTAGCGCAGGGGCCAGGTAGGCGTACGTTTTGCCCGTGCCGGTACCGGCTTCCACCACCAGCGGCCGCGTTTCGTCGATGGCTTTCGCCACCGCGTGCGCCATCTGGCGCTGCGGTTCGCGGGGTTTGAACCCAGGTATCGCTTTGGCTAACTGCCCGTCTGTTGCAAAATCGTCCGTCACACTACCCCCTGTAAATCTGGACAGTGATTATGTCAGTGCGGGGGGCGTTGTGCCAGCCAAAGTGATGACGAGCCGTCGACAATATGGCACTCTTGCCGCCTTAAATGGATTGCAATAGAGGAAACTGAGATGACAATCGTTCGTATTGATGCTGAAGCCCGCTGGTCAGATGTGGTTATCTACAACCAGACAATCTACTACACCGGCGTGCCGGAAAATCTGGATGCCGACGCGTTTGAGCAGACCGCCAATACTCTGGCACAGATTGACGCGATTCTGGAAAAACAGGGCAGCGACAAATCACGCATTCTCGATGCCACGATTTTCCTCGCCGATAAAGCTGATTTTGCTGCGATGAATAAAGCCTGGGATGCGTGGGTGGTTGCCGGACATGCGCCGGTGCGTTGCACCGTGCAGGCCGGACTGATGAAGCCGCAGTATAAAGTTGAGATTAAAATCGTCGCTGCAGTTTAATCGATATATACCCAAAATAATTCGAGTTGCAGGAAGGCGGCGACGCAGTGAATCGCCGGGAGCTTACTCCAGTAAGTAACCGGGGTGAGCGAGGAAAGCCAACGCACATGCAACTTGAAGTATGACGGGTATAAACCCTGAATCATTCGGGTGGCAGGAATTGCACCTGCGGCTCGAATCAGGACGGGTTTATTCTTCTTCGTCTTCATCCTCGAATCGGGCTACGATCATTTCGCCGGTGTGGCTGGCGCGAATTTCTTTGGCTACCAGCTGGATTGCTTCCCCGCTACTCAGGCCTTGCGTCATCAATTCCTGAATACGCTCGACCGCTTTTTGCTGCTGGTCGTGGCTCAGTGAAGGTAAACCTGAAATCATGGTGAACTCCTGCTACATTGTGGGCGCTTATTATTTCACGCCGCCTGCACATTAGCCAGCGGGCGGCTTCAGACAGATTGAGGTCGAAGTTGTCCCCTGCTGTGATTACGCTGCCCTGGCGTGTTGACGCCGCTGAACACTATTTCACTCCCCTCTCCGCCGCCCCCTGGGCGATGCTACTGCACTCCGGTTTTGCCGAACACACCCATAATCGCTTTGATATTGTGGTCGCCGACCCAGCCGTTACTCTGGAAACCAGAGGCGAAACCACGCGAATCTGTCGTCCCTACGGTGATTTCGACTCAGATGGCGACCCGCTCACATTGCTTAAGCAGACTTTAGATGACTGTAACCTGACGGTGGCCACGCATCCTGACCTGCCTTTTCAGGGCGGCGCATTAGGATTGTTTGGTTACGATCTCGGGCGACGCTTTGAAACGCTGCCAGAATGCGCGCTTAAAGATATTCACGTGCCGGATATGGCTGTGGGGATTTATCGCTGGGCGCTGATCGTCGACCATCAGCGGCAAAGCGTTTCGCTGGTGAGCCATGACAATCCGCATCAGCGACTTGAATGGCTTGAAGCCCAACAGGCCGCGGCCAGCGAACCGTTTACCCTGACGGCTCCGTGGCGCTCAAACATGACGCGCGCAGAGTACGGCGAGAAATTCCGCCAGGTGCAGGCGTATCTGCACAGCGGCGACTGTTATCAGGTCAATCTGGCTCAGCGTTTTCAGGCCCGTTATTCCGGCGATGAGTGGCAGGCGTTTTGCCAGCTCAACCAGGCCAATCGCGCGCCGTTCAGCGCATTCATTCGCCTGAAAGAGAGCGCTGTGCTGAGCCTGTCGCCTGAGCGCTTTATCCAGCTCAATGGGAATAACATTCAGACCCGGCCCATCAAAGGCACGCTGCCGCGACTCGTGGATCCGCAACAGGATTCAGCGCAGGCCGAAAAGCTCCGCACGTCACCCAAAGACCGAGCGGAAAATTTAATGATAGTTGACCTGATGCGCAATGATATTGGCCGCGTGGCGGTGCCGGGTAGCGTGCGCGTGCCTGAGTTGTTCGTGGTTGAGCCGTTCCCGGCGGTGCATCACCTGGTGAGTACCATTACGGCCGAACTGCCCACCAGCCTGCACGCCACCGATTTGCTGCGCGCGGCGTTTCCCGGCGGCTCGATAACCGGTGCGCCAAAAGTACGAGCGATGGAAATCATCGACGAACTGGAACCGCATCGCCGCAACGCCTGGTGCGGCAGCATTGGCTATATCAGCCTGTGCGGCAATATGGACACCAGCATTACCATCCGCACACTCACGGCGGCGGGCGGAAAAATTGTCTGTTCCGCGGGCGGTGGCGTTGTTGCCGACAGCGACGAACAGGCGGAATATCAGGAAACCTTTGATAAAGTGAACAGAATCCTGCAGCAACTGGAGCGTTAACCGATGCAGCACCCGGACATTAATCTTGACGATTTCATCTCACGATTTCAGCTTTTACGCCCTCAGCCGACGCGCGCGGCGCTGAATCAGCGGCAGGCGGCGGTGCTTATCCCCATTGTGCGTCGTGATGAACCCGGCTTGCTGCTGACAAAACGTTCCCCTCGCCTACGCAAACACGCCGGTCAGGTGGCGTTTCCCGGCGGTGCAGTCGACAGCAGTGATGCTTCACTGATTGCCGCCGCACTGCGTGAAGCGCAGGAAGAAGTGGCTATTCCGCCGTCCTCGGTTGAAATCCTCGGTATGTTACCGCCCGTCGATAGCGTGACCGGTTTTCAGGTGACGCCGGTGGTCGGCATTATTCCTCCCGATTTGCACTATCACGCAAGTGTTGATGAGGTCGCGGCGGTGTTTGAAATGCCGCTGGCCGAAGCCCTACGCCTGGGGCGCTACCATCCGCTTGATATCCACCGTCGCGGGAATTCGCACCGCGTGTGGCTCTCCTGGTATCAGCATTATTTTGTCTGGGGAATGACCGCAGGCATTATTCGTGAGCTGGCCTTACAAATTGGCGTGAAGCCTTAGCTATACTCTGGGTTAAAGATGCTGTGCTTCACTTCACGCTATTAGTAAAATCGAGGTGAAGCATTAGTTTAATTCATGTGAATAGTTAAGCTGCGTTACAAGTTCCCTCTTACACTATGCGCAGTTTTAACATCGTTATCGGAACTTTCCGGTAACCCTGTCAGGAGTGTTAGCGTGATTAGTATATTCGACATGTTCAAGGTGGGGATTGGTCCCTCTTCCTCCCATACTGTAGGCCCGATGAAGGCCGGTAAGCAGTTCGTCGATGACCTGGTCGAAAAGGGAATGATCGATGATGTGACCCGCGTGGCGGTGGACGTTTATGGTTCACTGTCATTAACTGGTAAGGGTCACCATACCGATATCGCGATCATCATGGGTCTGGCGGGCAATATGCCGGATACCGTCGATATCGACGCGATCCCGGCCTTTATCCGCGACGTACAAATTCGCGGACGTCTGCTGCTGGCGCAAGGTCGCCGCGAAGTCGATTTCCCGCAGGATGACGGCATGCGTTTTCGTAGCGACAATCTGTCACTGCATGAGAACGGGATGTCCATCCATGCGTTTGCCGGTGACACCGTCATCTACAGCAAAACCTATTACTCCATCGGCGGCGGTTTTATCGTCGATGAGGAGCATTTCGGCCAGGACATGAGCGGTGACGTTAGCGTCCCCTATCCATTCAAATCGGCGAAAGAGATGCTCGACTACTGCAAAGAAACTGGCCTGTCACTTTCCGGCATGGTGATGCAGAACGAGCTGGCGCTGCACAGCAAAAAAGAGATTGAAGACTATTTTGCCAACGTCTGGCAGGCCATGCGCGCCTGTATCGATCGCGGAATGAACACCGAAGGCGTGCTGCCTGGCCCACTGCGCGTTCCGCGTCGTGCTGCTGCTTTGCGCCGTATGCTGGTGAGCCAGGACAAAACCAACAGCGACCCGATGACGGTGGTGGATTGGGTAAACATGTTCGCGCTGGCGGTTAACGAAGAAAACGCTGCCGGTGGGCGTGTAGTCACTGCCCCAACCAACGGTGCCTGCGGTATCGTTCCGGCGGTGCTGGCCTATTACGATCACTTCATCGAACCGGTGAGCCCGGAAAGTTATATTCGTTACTTCCTGGCTTCCGGTGCGATTGGCGCCCTGTATAAAATGAACGCGTCGATTTCAGGTGCGGAAGTGGGCTGTCAGGGTGAAGTCGGCGTGGCCTGTTCCATGGCGGCCGCTGGTCTTGCCGAACTGCTGGGCGCAAGTCCTGAGCAGGTGTGCGTGGCGGCGGAAATCGGTATGGAGCATAACCTTGGTCTGACATGCGACCCGGTTGCCGGTCAGGTTCAGGTGCCGTGCATAGAGCGTAACGCCATCGCTTCGGTGAAGGCTATCAATGCCACGCGTATGGCAATGCGCCGTACCAGCGAGCCGCGCGTTTCTCTCGATAAAGTGATTGAAACCATGTACGAAACTGGCAAAGACATGAACGCTAAATACCGTGAAACATCGCGGGGCGGTCTGGCCATAAAAGTACAATGTGATTAATACTCTCTCGCCCATCTCCTGTTGATGGGCGATTTTTTCTTGTTCTGACCGCATTTTATCCACAGGGCACTACACTTGCTCTGTTGTCGCTAACATTCTGGTTGGCGATCGCCTGGTGAGCGTCAGTCATGCAAACAGCCCAAAATCTGATTAAGAGATACCGCCGCAAGCGGATCATCGTCTGTCTGATGGTCGCTGTTGCTACCCTCCTTTTGACCTTCGGCCTGCGATTTATTTCACAGCGCAACTTAAATCAGCAACGCATCGATGCCTACGCGATTCATGCGGTAGAAAGTCTCGATAAAATTTTAATCCCCCTGGCCGGAAAGCAGTATGAATTGATCAACCTCGTGGGCCAGCCTTGCGAAGTAGCGCATTTGCCTATTCGCAAACAGGCCGCTGCGTTGCAGACGCTGCGCTCCATCGCCCTGGTTAAATCCGGGGTTCTGTACTGTTCCAGCGTATTCGGCGACAGGGATGTGGTTTTACGTCAGCGTCTGTCTTCGCTTCCCGCCCCTCAGCCGCAGCTGATGCTGTCCACGGACCAAACCCTACTGAAAGGCTCACCAATTCTGATTCAATGGTATCCCGCGTCGCAGGACGGCGAAGACGGCGTGCTGCTGACGATCAATATTGATTTACTCAGCTCGCTGCTGCTGGAGGCGCAGGAGCCTCTGATCCGGCGGGTTGTTGTCTCCGTCGGGAACCGTTATTACAGCGAATCGCAGGGCATCAGCGATAACCTTCAGCTTGCCGGCGATGAAAGACTTGTCAGCCGACGTTCCGAACTTTTCCCTTTCAGCATCAGCGTCTCTACGCCGGGTGCATCCAGTCTGGCGCTGAAAGATCTGCCTTCCCAGGCCCCGCTGGCGGTGATCCTGACGCTGGTACTGACTACCGTCGCGTGGATTGCCACCGCCGGGCGCATGAGTTTTTCACGTGAAATCACCCTCGGTATGGCCCGCCGTGAGTTTGAGCTTTACTGTCAGCCACTGCTCGATACGCGCACGCAGCAATGCACCGGCGTTGAAATTTTATTACGCTGGAATAACCCGCGGCTAGGGCGGATTTCACCCGAAGTGTTTATTCCGGTGGCCGAGCGGGAAAATCTTATCGCGCCGCTGACGCGTTATGTCCTCACCGAAACCATCCGTCAGATTGATTATTTCCCGGCCAGCCAGCAGTTTCATATCAGCATTAACGTTTCTTCCAGACATTTCCTGCAGGGCGCGCTGCTGCGAGATGTGAACCAGTATTGGTTCTCTGCACGTCCACAGCAGCAGCTGGTGCTTGAAATCACCGAACGGGACAATTTGCAGGGTGTGGATTACCGACTAGTGCGCGAACTGCATCGCAAAGGCGTTAGGCTGGCGATTGACGATTTTGGCACCGGCAGCAGCACCCTTTCCTGGCTTGAACAGCTGCATCCGGACATTCTGAAAATCGATAAATCCTTCACCAACGCCATCGGCACCGATGCGGTGAATTCAACGGTGACGGACATTATTATCGCGCTGGGGCAACGGCTGAACATCGAACTGGTGGCGGAAGGCGTGGAAACCCCGCAGCAGGCGCAATATTTGCGTCGTCACGGGGTACATTTTTTACAGGGTTATTTGTACGCAAAGCCGATGCCGCTGGCTGAATTTCCGCACTGGCTGTCAGGGGGAACCCCTCCACCAAAAGAACATAACGGGCATGTACTGCCCGTTATTCTGTGAGGATTATTCGTCTTCGTCTTGAATCGAAGGTTGTTTCACGACCCGAACCAGGTCCACGCGATACGCATTGGCTTCGACAATGGTGATATCCAGCGGATGAACATGCAGCACGTCGCCGGCCCGCGGGATGTGGCCGTTAACCGCAATCACCAGTCCGGCCACCGTGGCAATATCATCATCATCACCGATGAGCAGCGTTTCCAGGCCCAGCGCCTGCTGCAATGCATGCAGATCGGTGGAGCCTTTCACAAGCCAGCCATCGCCATCGGCAATGATTTCCGGCGTTTCGTCGGCATCCGGGAATTCACCGGCAATCGCTTCCAGGACGTCCAGCGGCGTGACCAGCCCTTGCACCATGCCAAACTCGTTGGTCACGATGACGAAGCTGCCACGAGCACGACGCAGCACCCCCAGCAGATTGATTGGGTCAAGCGTTTCTGGCACCACAATCGCAGGGGAAGCTGAGGCCATCGCCGCCACGTCTTCACCGGACTCCAGCGCCACCAGCATTTCTTTGGCACGCACGATGCCGATGATTTCATCCAGCTCTCCGCGACACACCGGGAACAGGCTGTGCGGGGATGACAGCAGCTGCTGGCGGATTTCATCTACGCTAAGGTTCGCATCCACCCAGCTGATTTCGCCGCGCGGGGTCATGATACTGCGCAACGAACGCGATGCCAGGGTCAGCACGCCGTTAATCATGTAACGTTCTTCATCCGCAAACGCACCTTCCGGCACCGGGACAGCAACCGGATTTTCGGTATCGTGCTGAACCACGTTTTGCTTGCGGCCCCCCATCAGACGCAAGATTGCATCGGCGGTACGGGCACGCAGCGGGACATTCGACTGATGGCGAATGAAGTTGCGACGGGCAATCTGGTTAAACAGCTCGATGATAATCGAGAAGCCAATCGCGGCGTACAGGTAGCCTTTAGGAATATGGAAGCCGAAGCCTTCCGCGACCAGGCTCAGGCCTATCATCAGCAGGAAACTCAGACACAGTACTACCACCGTCGGATGCTGGTTGACGAAGTTGGTCAACGGTTTCGACGCCATTAACATCACCGCCATCGCGATAACTACCGCCGCCATCATCACCGGCAGATGGTTCACCATCCCCACGGCGGTAATCACCGCATCGAGGGAGAACACCGCGTCCAGCACCACAATCTGCAACACCACTACCCAGAAACTGGCATAGCCTTTCCCGTGGCCGTCGTCATGCTGACGGTTTTCAAGCCGCTCATGCAGTTCAGTCGTCGCCTTGAACAGCAGGAAGATCCCCCCCAGCAGCATGATCAAGTCACGCCCGGAGAATGCGTATTCCATTATGCTGAACAACGGCTGAGTCAGCGTTACCATCCACGAGATAACCGACAGCAGTCCCAGACGCATAAACAGCGCCAGCGACAGACCAATCAGACGCGCTTTATCACGTTGTTTTGGCGGCAGTTTGTCCGCAAGAATCGCGATAAATACCAGGTTATCAATACCGAGAACAATCTCAAGCACGACCAGCGTCAGTAAACCGACCCAGATCGAAGGATCCATTAAGAGTTCCATGAGCAGCTCCTGCAAACGGCACAGTCTGTCTTCGCCATGTCAAAGACCGGCGAGACTCTCTCGGGGTGATAAAAAAGTGGGGAAGTGGCGGCAGCAAAGTGCCAGGGGGTGAACTGACGTCGGTGACGGTCCATACTTGGGCTATGCCCTATACTCCTGAGTAATTAAACGGGAAATAAACATATCAGAGACAAAAGCCATCTGGCAAAAATTTACGTCTCTTTGCACTTTTTAGATGATTTTTTGCGCCCCAAAATTATTCCGTGTGGATGAGTAAATTACGGATCTTCATCACATTAATTATTTTTTCACTATCTAAAATAATTCACGGAAGTTATTAGAATTTTAACTCTAACCCCCATCTGAATCGATTCGGTGAAAATCGACGGTTCATAAAACGGCAGTGGTCTTGTCGTAACGATAATAAAGGAGGTAGCAAGTGACGATTGCTATTGTAATAGGCACACATGGTTGGGCTGCAGAACAGCTGCTGAAAACAGCAGAAATGCTGTTGGGCGAGCAGGAAAACGTCGGCTGGATCGATTTCGTGCCAGGCGAGAATGCAGAAACGCTTATCGAAAAGTACAACGCACAGCTTGCGAAACTAGACACCACTAAAGGTGTGCTATTTCTCGTCGATACATGGGGTGGTAGCCCGTTCAATGCTGCCAGCCGCATTGTCGTCGATAAAGAGCATTATGAAGTTATCGCCGGGGTCAACGTTCCGATGCTGGTCGAAACCTTCATGGGCCGTGACGATAACCCGAGCTTTGATGAACTGGTCGCAGTGGCCGTTGAAACAGGTCGCGAAGGCGTGAAAGCGCTGAAAGCGAAACCTGCCGAGAAAGCCGCGCCGGTCGCTGTGGCCGAAGCACCGAAAGCCAATGTTCCGGCAAAACCGATGGGCCCGAATGACTATATGGTTATCGGCCTTGCGCGTATCGATGACCGTTTGATTCACGGTCAGGTCGCAACCCGCTGGACTAAAGAAACCAACGTTACCCGCATCATTGTCGTCAGTGACGAGGTCGCAGCAGATACCGTTCGTAAAACCCTGCTGACTCAGGTTGCACCTCCGGGGGTTACCGCGCACGTTGTCGATGTGGCAAAAATGATCCGCGTTTACAACAACCCGCAATATGCCGGTGATCGTGTGATGCTGCTGTTTACCAACCCAACGGACGTTGAACGCATCGTTGAACAAGGCGTGAAAATTACCACGGTGAATATCGGTGGTATGGCCTTCCGTCAGGGTAAAACACAGGTAAACAACGCGATTTCAGTCGACGAAAAAGATATCGAAGCCTTCAATAAACTGAATGCACGCGGTATTGAACTGGAAGCACGTAAAGTTTCTACCGACCAGAGACTGAAAATGATGGATTTGATCAGCAAAGTCGGGAAATAACCCCCCACCCTGCTGATCACTGAATTTTCACACTTAAGGCTTATGTTATAGGAGAAGTACAATGGAGATTACCACTCTTCAGATTGTGCTGGTGTTCATCGTCGCGTGTATCGCGGGTATGGAATCCGTACTCGATGAATTTCAGTTCCACCGTCCGCTGGTGGCTTGTACCCTGATTGGTGCAGTCCTCGGCGACATGAAAACCGGTATTATCATCGGTGGTACCCTGGAAATGATCGCCCTGGGCTGGATGAACATCGGTGCGGCTGTTGCACCTGATGCGGCATTGGCATCTATCATTTCTACCGTTCTGGTTATCGCGGGCCATCAAAGCATCGGCGCCGGTATCGCACTGGCAATCCCACTGGCAGCAGCGGGCCAGGTTCTGACCATCATCGTTCGTACTATCACCGTGGCATTCCAGCACGCGGCAGATAAGGCGGCTGATACAGGCAACCTGACGGCGCTCTCCTGGCTGCATGTTTCTTCTCTGTTCCTGCAAGCAATGCGTATCGCAATCCCAGCGGTTATCGTGGCTATCTCTGTAGGCACCAGCGAAGTACAGAGCATGCTGAACGCAATCCCTGAAGTGGTGACCGGCGGTCTGAATATCGCTGGCGGCATGATCGTGGTTGTTGGTTACGCGATGGTTATCAACATGATGCGTGCTGGCTACCTGATGCCATTCTTCTATCTTGGCTTCGTTACCGCAGCATTCACCAACTTCAACCTGGTCGCCCTGGGTGTGATTGGTGCAGTTATGGCAATTCTGTATATCCAGCTGAGCCCTAAATACAATCGTGTTGCGGGTGGCCAGGTACAGGCTGCTAACAACGATCTCGATAACCAACTGGACTAACAGGTGAGCGAAATGGTTGATATTACAAAAACAACTCAAGAGAAAAAACTCACTCAGAGCGACATCCGTGCTGTATTCCTGCGTTCGAACCTGTTCCAGGGTTCATGGAACTTCGAACGTATGCAGGCGCTGGGCTTCTGCTTCTCCATGGTGCCGGCAATTAAACGCCTGTATCCGGAAAACAACGAAGCACGCCGTCAGGCGATTAAACGTCACCTGGAGTTCTTCAACACCCATCCATACGTTGCGGCTCCGGTTCTCGGCGTAACGCTGGCGATGGAAGAGCAGCGTGCTAACGGCGCAGAGATCGACGATGGTGCCATCAACGGTATCAAAGTTGGTCTGATGGGTCCGCTGGCCGGTGTTGGTGACCCAATTTTCTGGGGTACTGTTCGTCCGGTATTCGCAGCCCTTGGTGCGGGCATCGCCATGAGCGGTAGCCTGCTCGGTCCACTGCTGTTCTTCATCCTGTTCAACGCCGTGCGTCTGGCAACCCGTTACTACGGCGTCGCTTACGGTTACCGCAAAGGTGTGGACATCGTTAAGGACATGGGCGGCGGCTTCCTGCAGAAATTGACAGAGGGGGCGTCAATCCTCGGCCTGTTTGTCATGGGGGCCTTGGTTAACAAGTGGACGCACGTGAACATTCCGTTGGTGGTGTCGAAAATCACCGGTTCCGACGGTCAGGTTCACGTTACCACCGTGCAGACTATCCTTGACCAGCTGATGCCAGGTCTGGTGCCACTGCTGTTGACCTTCGCCTGTATGTGGCTGCTGCGTAAGAAAGTTAACCCGCTGTGGATCATCGTTGGCTTCTTCGTCATCGGTATCGCCGGTTATGCGGTTGGCCTGCTGGGCCTGTAATTACACGATTATGACTCGTATGACGCCGGGGGCTTGCCCCCGGTTTTTATTTCTGGAGGTTTAATGGCTATCACGGATTGGGTGCTGGTGCTGTTCATTGTGGCCCTGCTGGCCTATGCGATTTACGATCAATTCATCATGCCGCACCTGAACGGCCCCGTGCTGCTCGCTATCCCCCTGCTCCGCCGTGGACGTGTCGATGGGATAATCTTCGTGGGCCTGGTGGCGATTCTTATTTATCAAAACGTTAATGCCAATGGCCAATTAATAACCACATGGTTATTATGTGCGCTGGCGTTAATGGGCTTATATCTGTTTTGGATCCGAACCCCAAAAATTATTTTTAAACCAGAAGGCTTTTTCTTTACCAATGTATGGATTGCCTGGCCCCGGATTAAAGAGATGAATTTATCTGAAGATGGGGTGTTGGTAATGCAATTAGAAAAACGTCGCCTTCTTGTACGCGTGCGAAATATCGACGATCTTGAACGCATCTACAAACTTGTGTCGACATCTCAATAAGTTACAATTATAGCCATTGCTATACATGAAGTTATTTTAGACAAATGATTTTATAGCACTGGCTATATTCCAACGATTTTCACCTCATATTTATTAACGTTTTTATCACCCATAAACCCAAATGAAAATCGTTATCAATTAGTGATTTATATAACGATTTTTTGTTATTGTTTTATTTTCTCAAATTATGTTAAGGTTGCGCCCGTCGTTGGGGAGTAGCCGATTTCCTTTCCCGGAAATGTACGTGTCAACATACTCGTTGCAAAACGTGGTGCGTACGGTTTATCAGCATGATGGACAGGCGAGACCATAGACATATCACTGCTATACGTTGGAATGACGTATGTTTACTGGGGGCAGCGGTATGTCATATGGATATTTCCCCGGTCAGGACAAGCGATGAATCTCTCAGCCACTATCCTACTCGCCTTTGGTATGTCGATGGACGCCTTTGCCGTCTCGATAAGCAAAGGTGCATCTCTGCACAAACCAAAGTTCTCTGAAGCACTGCGTACCGGTCTTATTTTTGGCTGCGTTGAAGCTATCACCCCGCTTGTTGGCTGGGGTATGGGCATGCTCGCCAGCCAGTTCGTGCTCGAATGGAACCACTGGATTGCCTTCGTACTGTTAGTTTTCCTTGGCGGTCGAATGCTGATTGAAGGTTGGCGTGGGAATGAAGATAGCGAAGAAAAAGCCCCGACTCGCCACGGTTTCTGGCTGCTGGTGACGACGGCAATTGCCACCAGCCTCGATGCGATGGCTGTGGGTGTAGGTCTTGCCTTCTTACAGGTGAATATCATTTACACCGCGTTGGCCATTGGCTGTGCAACGCTGGTGATGACGACGATTGGAATGATGGTCGGCCGCTTTATTGGGCCCCTGTTGGGCAAACGCGCCGAGATGCTCGGCGGTATCGTGCTGATTGGCATTGGCGTCCAGATCCTCTGGAGCCACTTCACGGGTTAATCGTTCCGCTGCCAGACCTGAATAAGAAAATCAGTCTGGCAGTCAAATGTTTCAAGCCCTGCCAGTTCTTCCCACACTTCCGGTTTTGCGCGCCAGGCAAATGGGGTCATTTGCAGCAGCGCCACGGCTTCGCTTCCCGATAAGGTCATCGGATACGCCAGTTGTTTCTGCTCCACTTTCTCAAAACCCGGTAACGCTTCGCTGTTCGCGTCATGCAAACGAATCTCGTCGTAGATAAGCCCTTTCAGTTCCATCAGATGTCGTGGTCCTGGCGTCGCGGTGATCACCACGCCACCCGGCTTCACAACTCGTTCCAGCTCCTGTGGATTACACGGGGCGTAAATTCGCACGACCGCATCCATGCAGGCATCGCTATAAGGCAGACGTTGGCTGGAGGCCACGCAAAACTCCACCTGAGAATAGCGCTTCGCGCCGTAACGCACGGCGATTTTGGATACGTCCAGGCCCCAGGTGTGCTCGGCGAGCGCCGCAAAGGCGTGCGTGTAATAGCCTTCGCCACAGCCAATATCGAGAATGTTTTTTGGTGAAGAATGTTTGAGAATGTCGCTGATGGCATCGCGCAGCGGCTGATAATGGCCCGCGTCAAGAAAGGCGCGACGTGCCTGCATCATTTCCGCGCTGTCACCCGGATCGCGCGACCGCTTGTGCTGCACCGGCAACAGATTAATGTACCCTTCTTTCGCCAGGTCGAACTGGTGACGCTGAGGGCAAATGTAGCTGTTGTTGTGGCGCTCAAGCGGCGCATGACAAAGAGGACAACTCCAGGACATGATGACTCCGATATCATTGAAAGGGCGAAAGTGTAACGCTATTCGCCCTTCAGGTGAATGGATTACCGCGCGGGAGCGAGTGTGTCGTTGTGATGCGTGACGATTAAGTTCGGTGAGCCAGGAGCCAGTCCGTCTGGCATCACGTTTTCGAGACGCAAAACGTCGCCCATGATTTGGCTGAATACCGGCGCGGCAACCGCACCACCGTAGTATTTACCATTCTCAGGATCGTTTATCACCACCACCAGCGCATATTTCGGGTTACTGGCCGGGGCGACACCTGCCGTGTAAGCAATATATTTGTCGATATATTTACCATCCGGACCGATTTTTTTCGCCGTCCCGGTTTTCACCGCCACGCGATAGTCATTAACTGCGGCCTTGATTCCGCCGCCGCCGGGCAGCGCCACGCTTTCCATCATGTGCTCTACCTGATGCACAATTTCATCAGACATGACCCGATGGCCCATCACTGGCGGATCGATACGCGTAATAGACAAGGGACGAGAGATCCCGAAGCCACCGATCGTCGCGTAAACGTGCGCCAACTGAAGCGGCGTGATCATCAGACCGTAGCCGAAGGAAAATGTCGCCCTGTCGAGCTTTCCCCAGGAACGACGATTCGGCAGAAAACCCTGGCTTTCACCGGTTAAGCCCAACCCGGTCGGTTGGCCAAAGCCGAAGCCTTTGTAGGTATCAAGCAGGCGTTGAATCGGCATCGCCAGAGAAAGATGCGACACGCCGGTATCACTCGATTTTTGCAGAATGCCGGTGAGGCTCAGCTCAGGGTAGTAGCCCACGTCACGAATGCGGTGACCATCCAGGGTGTACGGATGGGTATCAACCACGCTGTCAGGGCGAACAATACCCTGCTGCAATGCGGTCATGATGACCAAAGGTTTAACCGTTGAGCCCGGCTCAAAGGTGTCGCTGATCGCGCGGTTACGGAAATCATCCAGCGTGGCTTTTTCACGGTTGTTTGGGTTGAAATCCGGATAGCTTGCCATCGCCAAAATTTCGCCGGTATCAATTCGAATCAACACAGACGCACCGGATTCAGCTTTATTCCAGCGCACGGCGTTGTCCAGCGCATCTTCAGTGACCGTCTGCAAACGCTCATCAATGCTGAGTTGTAGGTTATGCGCAGGGACCGCGGCCTGTTCAGTCAGATTTTCAATCACGTTCCCATGGCGGTCTTTTCGCACCAGTCGCAGACCTGGTTTGCCCTGCATTTGCGCGTTAAAGCTTTTTTCAACGCCTTCAATGCCCTGGTCATCAATGTTGGTGAAGCCGATAAGATTGGCAGCAACGTGACCGGCAGGATAAAAACGGCGTGATTCTTCACGAAGATTAATGCCTGGTAGATGGAGTTTATCAATCCAGGCTGCCTGCTGCGGATCGACCTGACGCGCAAGATAAAGGAAACGGGAATGCGGATGCTGAGTGATTTTAGAAGTCAGATCAGACAATGAGGTGTGTAAGGCATTAGCCAGCGCCTGCCAGCGCGCGCTGTAACCGACGCCACCTTTCGAGAGCAGCGTTTGTGGATCAACCCAGATTGCGCTAACGGGTACGCTCACCGCCAACGGGCGCCCTTCTCTGTCGATGATCATCCCACGAGGAACATCGATGGGTTCTTCACGTAAAGAACGCATATCTTCTTGTTTTACCAGATTATCTGGCGAAATTATTTGTAGCCAACCTACGCGGGCCAACAGCAGCCCCAGACAACAACAAATACCTAAACACACCAGGCCAAAACGGACTGGGGTGAAGTGACGGCGATGGTTTTGCACTCCGGCTCCCGATTATGATTTACAACCCAATGATTTAACGTGAAAAGGGGTCGGGATGAGCGATAAACAATGCTAATAACGATGTGGTTTTGCAACAAAGCGCGACTGCGGGGGTCTGACGGACATACTCAGAAACAAATGTAAAAAGCCCCGCTAGTGCGAGGCTTTATGGCTGATGTCAAATGAGATCAGTGTATTCGAATCAGATAGCAGTTACGTTAACTGCAGCTGGGCCTTTCTGGCCGTCCTGAATTTCGAACTCAACGTTCTGGCCTTCAGCCAGAGTTTTGAAGCCGTTACCCTGGATTGCAGAGAAATGTACGAATACATCTTTGCTGCCGTCTGCAGGAGTAATGAAGCCAAAACCTTTAGACTCGTTGAACCACTTAACTTGACCTTTAATCTTTGCCATTTGCAAAATTCCTTAGAGTGTTTTCTTCGCCCGAGGGCACTTACATAGCTAAAACTGAGACATTACTGCATGAGGCACTAATATAAGGTTCGGCAGAGAAGCGGTATTCAACGACAACGTGTTTACTCAGGACTTCTTTACTGAAAATGCCACACATAGACAGAACTGTACCTCGTTTAACCCAAAACGTGTTATCACATACTACGTAAATAATGGCAAGCCATTTTTAAACATGTCTCGATCGGTCGCACATAACATCGCATTAAGCGATGATCATCTGCACAATTATGCGAAGTTTCATCACTTATCCGACCATCGACCATACCGTCACAAGCCCGTCAGACTGCGTATTTTTACGACTTTTTTACCATAGCTCAACGTGTTTACTTCTGCCAGTCTGTCTGCGTGCAAACGCAACATTTTCCTATAGTTAGACATTTTTGTGCATAAATATGCTTCAATCCTGGCCACTCTCACATATAAAGCGCAGACTAATCATCAATATTAAATATTATTGATGCTGCACCGTAATAATGAAAATTTGATGACAGCGCTTCATGATGGGGTAATAAAAACGTTTCGATAAATTGTGATAACGCTTTAATGGATAACGTAAAAGAATTAAAAACTTTTGAAGGAGAGCATGGACAAATAGCAAGAAGGGTATGAGACCAAAAAGTGATAAAGCATAATAATAAGTTATAGCAATGCATTACGAAATTGAGCATCCCGGCAGTCAATCTGTTCGACCACCGGGAAGGCTATCAGCGTTCCGCCACCAGACGGATAAAATCATCATCGCTGTCCTGCGGCTCTACCTGGACTTGTTCTGCAGGTTTCACCGGCGTTTCTTTCTCCGGTTCATTTGCTTCACACAGGCGACGCAGTAATGCATTTTGACGCTTTTGCTGATCCAGCAGCGCTTCCAGAAGTTCTATCTGTTCGTTTGCTCGCGAACTGGCGCGGTTTACGAAAAACCACAGGGCCAGCCCGATGACCAGTACCAGCAAGGAGATTGCCAGCGAGGCCAAATTCAGCATTCCGGAATTCATTAAATCAACCATTTCACCACCTCAAATTGGAGCCATCATTCTACCACTCGGCGGCATGAGGAAGGAAATCTCCTATGAGAAAATCTTTACCAGGGAATGAATTTATTGATGGTGCAAATACCGCTGAAAAATTGCACATCCTGATCGCACAACACGTTAATCATCTGAGTCCACAGTAATAGACAGGCAATCAGAAAGATAACCGCCAGGATGACCCACCGTAACTTTTTCACTCCACTCTCCGGGTAACCATATTTGTTAACAGATTAGCACGCTAACCTTAAACCGCGGCTAACTGTAATGGAGTCGCTTCATTTTAGGAATCATCGACTTGTTTCAGGGCATGAACGAACTACTCTATTGTACAGGAAGAAACAAAAACGAGGCATATGATGCGTTTTACGATTCGTGCAATTATTGTACTGGCTATTATTTGGATTGCTTTGCTTTCAACCGGCTACGGTGTGCTGATGGGCAGCACTGAAAACGTAGGCGGATTAGGATTACAGTGTAAATATCTCACCGCACGTGGTACCAGCACCGCGCAATATGTTCACACTGACAGCGGGATTATTGGCATTACTGACTGCCCTCTCCTGCGTAAAAGCACAACGGTTGTCGATAAGGGATAATCGTACACCACAAACATAGAACGCCGCTTATTGCGGCGTTTTTTATGGACGCGTTTCTCAGAATGGATAGTCGTTGTAACCCATCTGCTCAGAAATCTTACGCGCCGCCGTGTGCAGCATGCTGACGTACTCGTGCAGACGCTCCTCAGAGAAACGCAGAGTCGGGAAGGAAATGCTCAGCCCCGCAATCACCACGCCGAAGCGGTCAAACACCGGCACACCGATGCAACGCAGCCCCTCTTCCTGCTCTTCATTATCTTCGCCATAACCTTGCTCACGCACCACATCCAGCAGCGGTAACAGCTCTTCAGTATCGGCGATAGTCCGCTCGGTGCTGCGCTTATACTCAACGTGCTCGAGGATCTGTTTTACTTCCTCACGGTCACGCCACGCCAACAGCACTTTACCAATTGCCGTGCTGTACAGTGGATTGCGACGGCCAATGCGGGAGTACATTCGCAGGTTATACATTGAGTCAATTTTATGGATGTAGACGATGCTGTCTTCATCCAGCGCGCCCAGGTGAATGGTTTCTTTCGTCAAACGAGAAAGTTCACGCATCTGGATATCCGCACTGCGGATGAGATCGACGTTTTGCAGCGAGCGCGCACCCAGCTCAAACAGTTTCAGAGTCAAAGAGTATTTCTCTGATTCGCCTTCCTGTGCCACGTAGCCCAACGATTTCATGGTCTGTAAAAAGCGATAAACCGTGCTTTTTGACATCATTACGCGCTGTGAAAGCTCAGTTATCCCTATCTCACGCTCTTCGCCAAGCGCTTGCAAAATGCCAAAAACCTTCAACACCGAAGAGACAGAATCTGGCTGTTTATCCAAATCTGCAACTGCCATTTATCACCTCATCGCGACTGTTTTATAAAATTCAGAACTGTTTTTTATTATAATTTCGCGCGCCGTCCGCCGCAATCACTCTTCTGCATCTTCGTTACAAATCTGCGACATACTGCCGAATAATCAATGCTAAAATCATTATCTGCATAATGATTTCATTAAAGACGCATTTTTCACATGGAAAAAACAGCTCCTGATGGTTTGCCATTGCCGCAACGCTATGGCGCCATTCTGACGATCGTGCTTGGTATTTCGATGGCCGTCCTTGACGGTGCCATTGCCAACGTCGCCCTTCCCACTATTGCTACCGACCTTAACGCCTCTCCCGCCGCGTCTATCTGGATAGTTAACGCCTACCAAATCGCGATTGTTATCTCGCTGCTGACCCTGGCATTTCTCGGCGATATGTTCGGCTATCGCCGAATTTACAAATGCGGCCTGGTGGTCTTCACCTGCACGTCGCTGATTTGCGCCCTTTCGCACTCCCTGGAAATGCTGACGCTAGCCCGCGTGGCGCAGGGTCTGGGAGGCGCTGCGTTGATGAGCGTCAACACGGCGTTGATACGCCTCATTTATCCGCAGCGCTTTCTCGGTCGCGGGATGGGAATCAACTCGTTTATTGTGGCCGTTTCCTCTGCCGCAGGACCAACTATTGCCGCAGCAATTTTATCCGTGGCATCCTGGCAGTGGCTGTTCCTGATTAACGTCCCGATCGGGATCGTGGCGTTTGTTTTGGCCATGCGTTATCTGCCGTCTAACGGTGCCCGCAGCCAGGCATCACGTTTCGATCTGCCGAGTGCGGTCATGAACGCTTTAACCTTCGGTTTACTGATAACGGCACTCAGCAGCTTTGCCCAAGGGCAGTCTCTGCTACTGGTGCTGAGTGAAGTGGTGGCAATGCTGGTTATCGGCTTTTTCTTTGTGCGTCGCCAGTTGAAGCTGCCGGTGCCGCTACTGCCGGTTGATTTGCTACGTATTCCGCTATTTTCACTGTCTATCTGTACCTCGATTTGTTCTTTCTGCGCTCAAATGCTGGCCCTGGTTTCACTGCCTTTCTTCCTGCAATCGGTTATGGGCCGCAGTGAAGTTGAAACCGGTCTGCTGCTGACGCCGTGGCCGTTGGCCACCATGGTAATGGCCCCAATTGCAGGTTATCTCATCGAAAAGGTTCACGCCGGTTTCCTCGGTGCATTGGGTTTGGCGGTAATGGCATGCGGGCTGTTCGCGTTGGCACTGCTGCCCTCTTCGCCACAGGATATCGACATTGTCTGGCGCATGATGCTGTGCGGGGCCGGTTTTGGGTTATTCCAGTCTCCGAACAATCACACCATTGTGTCGTCTGCGCCGCGTAATCGCAGCGGTGGCGCAAGCGGAATGTTAGGTACTGCTCGTCTGCTGGGGCAAAGTACTGGCGCAGCACTGGTGGCGTTAATGTTTAATCTGTTTGGCACGCACGGGACGCACACTTCGCTTTTACTGGCAGGATCCCTTGCGGTTATCGCCGCCATTTTCAGTGGCCTTCGCGTCGCCCAGCCTCGGGCTGTCCCCTGATCCAGGCGTAAAAAAAGCGCCGCTGAGCGGCGCTTTGCTTTAAGGGTCGTGCTGTGAATTCGTTATTTCAGGTACTCGCCGCTACGCAGCGCTTCGATACGTTTGTCCAGCGGCGGGTGCGTCATGAACAGTTCGCTCATGGACTTCGCTTTGCCATTGATACAAAACGCCATCATGCTGCTGGCTTCCTGCGGTTCGTAACTGGTTTTCAGGCGCTGAAGCGCCGCAATCATTTTCTCGCGGCCCACGAGTTTGGCTGAACCGGCATCGGCGTGGAACTCTCGATGACGGGAGAACCACATGGTGATGATGCTGGCGAGAATACCGAACACCAGCTCCAGCACTGTCGCTACCGCAAAGTAAATCAGCGGGTTACCGTTGCTGCTTTCACCTTCATCACGGTTGCCGCCCAGGAAACCGGCCGCAATCTGCGCAATAACACGAGAAATAAAGATAACAAAAGTGTTCACGATGCCCTGAATCAGGGTCATGGTCACCATGTCACCGTTGGCGATGTGGCTGATTTCGTGCGCGATGACTGCTTCGGCCTCATCACGGCTCATGTTCTGCAACAAGCCCGTACTCACGGCAACCAACGACGCATCACGGCGTGCACCGGTCGCGAAGGCGTTGATATCCGGCGCGTGATACACTGCAACCTGCGGCATGGCAATACCCGCCTGGCGAGACTGCTGCGCGACGGTGTTCATCAGCCAGCGCTCAGTTTCATTGCGCGGCTGTTCTATAACCTCACCACCTACCGATTTCAGCGCCATCCATTTCGACATTAATAGCGACACAATCGAGCCACCAAAACCGAAAAGCAGCGCCATGATAAGCAGGCCCGTCATGCTGCTAGACTGAATTCCTGTCAGGCTTAGCACCAGCCCAAACACGACCATAACCGCCAGGTTGGTCATCAGGAAGAGCGCGATTCGCATCATAATTTTCTTTAACCTCGTTGTAACAAAACGCACTATGCGATTACCCATATGGTATGGGTCTTACGCCAATTTTCAACTATCAGAGGTCGCTAAGTCACGAGAAAAACACAACTTTACATTGTGTTGCATCTCGCTGACGCACGCTTTAGAAAGAAAAAAAACAGGCACAATTTCATGTGCCTGTTGGGGGGTTATTTGCTGGCGGTTGGTGTTACCGCGGGCCGGTCTTTTTCCATATTTGCCAGGTCATTGGCGATATGGACCGTTTCATCCAGATACGGATCGGGCTCCTGATAATCCTTCGGCAGATCGTCCAGTTTCTTCAGCGGTGGCTTGCCTTCACGTTTGTAACGATCGTTAATGCGGGCCAGGCGCGTCGCGTCATCTTCCTCATTCTCTTTCTCACGCTGTGCGTAATTCAGTGAAGCGATATTGCGGCGCTCTTTCAGCGCATTGAAACGGGCAATATCTTTGACGATGTACTGGAATTCCGGATCTTTCGCGATACGGTCATTGTGGTCTTTCAGAAGTTCTGGACCAAACGGCATCATATCGCCCGTTTTGACGTAGGTCGCAGCATTAATGCTGTCCCACGGCAGAGCGTTATCTTCAAACTTCTCACCGGTTTCTGTCTCTTCGCTGCCGGTTGGCATCATGATATCTGGCGTCACACCTTTACGCTGAGTACTGCCGCCGTTGATGCGGTAGAACTTCTGAATGGTGTACTGCACAGAACCCAGCGCTGGCCACTCTGGGCGCAGCATCTGATCGTAGATGCGGTTCAGCGAGCGATACTGCTGCACGGTGCCTTTACCGAAGGTAGGCTCACCGACAATCAGAGCGCGCCCATAATCCTGCATAGCCGCCGCGAAGATTTCAGATGCAGACGCGCTGAAGCGGTCAACCAGCACGACGAGTGGGCCTTTGTAATACACAACGCCGTCGGTATCGCTGTCTTCGCGTACCTTGCCGTTGTTATCACGCACCTGCACTACCGGGCCAGACGGGATAAACAGACCAGAAAGCGATACCGCCTCGGTCAGTGCTCCACCGCCGTTGCTACGCAGATCGATAACGACGCTGGTAACGTTTTGTTTTTCCAGTTTCTGCAGCTGCACCTTCACATCATCGGTGAGACCCACGTAGAAACCAGGAATATCCAGCACGCCAACTTTCTCTTTGCCGACGTTTTTCACCGACATCTTCACGGCGCGATCTTCGAGGCGAATGCGCTCGCGAGTCAGCGTGATGGTGCGGGTTTTCGTTCCTTTACCGGCAGGCAGAATTTCCAGGCGCACTTTGCTACCCTTCGGCCCTTTGATCAGGGCGACAACGTCATCCAGGCGCCAGCCGATAACATCAACCATCCCTTTACCGGTCTGGCCAACGCCGACGATACGATCGCCAACGCTAATGGCTTTACTCTTCGCCGCAGGACCACCCGCCACCATGGAATTAATCACGGTATAGTCGTCATCCATTTGCAGCACAGCCCCGATACCTTCCAGAGAAAGACTCATTTCGGTGTTGAACTGCTCGGTGTTACGCGGGGAAAGGTAGTTGGTGTGCGGATCGATTTCGTGTGCAAACGCGGTCATCGCCAGAGAGAACACGTCTTCGCTGTTGGTCTGAACCAGACGGCGAATCGCGAACTTGTAGCGACGGGTCAGCGTTTCACGAATTTCTTTTTCGTCTTTACCGGCAAGCTTAAGGCTCAGCTCGTCATATTTGACTTTGCCATCCCACAGCGCGTTCAACTCAGTGTCATCTTTTGGCCACGGCGATTTGGTGCGGTCAAGATTGAAGGTATCGTTGCCAGTAAAATCCATCGGACGCTCAAGTACTTTGAGCGCGTACTGATAGCGCTCAAAGCGGCGTTTTTGCGCCAGATTATAAAGATCGTAGAAAACATCCAGTTTGCCACTGCGCAGTTCGTCACCGACCTGCGATTTACGGGCATCATACTGGGAAACATCGCTGGCCAGCAGCACGTTGTGGCTGTAGTCCAGGAGATTAAGGTAACGGTCGAAAATTTTCGCCGAGAACGCGTTGTCGAGATCGAACTGGCGATAGTGGGAGCGGGTAAAGCGAGACGTTACACGCTCGCTTACCGTTGCATGCTGGGCCTCTTCCTTAAGAACTGGAATCTGGTCAGCACGTGTAATATCGTCCACGGCGAACGACTGGCCTGCCATTAACAGCATGCCAGCGAGCGCGGTGACCTTAAAAAAGTTGTTCATGCCAGGCCCGGCCTCCGTTTCAGAACATCAAATGTTCTGTGCGTACAATCATTGACATACCAGAAGTCAGCTGTACACGAACGCCATCTTTGGTGATTTCCAGTACAGTAGCGTCCATTGCGTTGTTACCCGCTTTGACTTTCAGAGACTGGCCAACGGTCAGTTCAGAAATGTCAGATACCGGTGTAAGACGCTCTTCACGTGCCGGACGTGGTGCTTTTGCCGCAGCGGGTTTAGCAGCCTGACGCGGTTTATTAGCCCCTGCATCTTTGCGTGGTACAGCTGGACGCGGTTTGCGCTCACGACGTGGGGCATCAACTGGCTCACCTGCCGCAATGGCAGCTTCACGTTTTTTAGCCTGCTGTTCTGCACGCTGTGCCTGCACACGCGCCTTCGCTTCTTCAAGCTGCTGACGCGCGTGAGTCACATGCTGCTCATCCAGCTCGCCGCACGGGTTCCCGTCGAGATCAACGCGGGTTGCACCCGCTTTGATGCCGTACAGATAGCGCCAGCTGGACGTATAAAGACGTAAGGCGGAACGAAGCTGGGTTTTGCTGAGGTTCATTTCACCCTCAACGCGCGCTACCAGATCCTGAAAAATACCAATTTTCAGTGGGCGTGCTTCACCTTCAGCGCTGAAACACTGTGGGAATCGTTCGGCCAGAAATGCGATAACTTCTTTACTGCTATTCAACTTAGGTTGATTTTCCATGAAATTTCCTGATTACAACGGACGTAGCCAACATACCGCGGGCATGAACAGGCGTCATTATAATGACGCCATCGGTAAATGCTACGTTATCCGTTGATTATCCTGCGACAGGCTGAAAGAATTTGTGATAATCGGTGGCCGCAAGCAGCTTTTCGAGGTGAGCAACCAGCTCACGGAGCCCCTGTTCATCTTCAGTGCTGAAACGGGAGTACTCCGGGCTGTCGATATCCAGCACGCCAATAATTTTTCCGTTAACCACCAAAGGAAGCACGATTTCGGAGTTGCTTGCTGCGTCACAGGCGATGTGACCGGCAAAGGCGTGGACGTCTTCCACACGCTGAACGCGATTTTCCGACACCGCCGTACCGCAAACCCCGCGGCCAACCGGGATACGAACGCAGGCAATTTTTCCCTGGAATGGACCTAAAACCAGCGTTTCGCCCTCAAGGAGATAAAAACCGGCCCAGTTAACATCGGTCAGACGCTCAAACAGCAGCGCGCTGGTATTAGAGAGTGTGGCTAAAAAACTGGTTTCACCTGCCATTAATGCCTTAAAATCGCGGTTAAGATCCGCGTAAAATTCTGATTCGCTCATTATTCAATCACTTATGTACTTAGTTCGAAGCCGGTCAATGCCGACGCATAGCCTAATAAAATAAGCATTAAATGCGTTCGGGCTCAAGATGAATCCGTTCATAGGTTAAGATAGAGTTATACATTCATTTCAAAAGCTAATAAATGGCACTAAGAGCTTCTCAAATTTCGCCGGGCAAAAAAATCACCGTCCACGCGATTGGCAACCCGCTTGCGCCCGTGGAATATCACCGGTGTCCGCAATGTGACATGCTTTTTACCCTCCCCGTGGTCAAAGCGTCACAAAGCGCATATTGCCCACGCTGTGACGCAAAAATTCGTGACGGGCGTGACTGGTCATTAACGCGTCTGGCGGCAATGGCGGTGACCATGCTGCTGCTGATGCCCTTCGCATGGAGCGAGCCGCTGCTGCGTTTACATCTGCTCGGCGTGCGTATCGATGCGAACCTGTTGCAGGGCATCTGGCAAATGACCGGTCAGGGCGACCCCATTCCCGCTGCGATGGTGCTGTTTTGCAGCGTCGGCGCACCGCTGGTGCTGGTTATCGCCATTGCCTATTTATGGCTGGGTAATATTCTCGGTATGAATCTTCGCCCGGTTCTACTGATGCTCGAAAAGCTCAAAGAGTGGGTGATGCTCGATATCTACCTGGTCGGCGTGGGCGTTGCTTCCATCAAAGTTCAGGACTACGCGTTTCTCCAGCCCGGTGTTGGCCTGATTGCTTTCATATCGCTGGTGCTGCTGAGTATTCTGACGCTCATCCACCTTAACGTGGAACAGCTTTGGGACCGTTTTTATCCGCAGCGCCCAGCCCAGCGTGCAGACCCTGGTTTACAGGTTTGCCTCGGCTGCCACCATACCGGATTCGCTGATTCTCGTGGGCGTTGTCGCCGCTGCCATATCCCGTTGCGCCACCGTCGGGCTAACAGTCTGCAGAAGTGCTGGGCCGCGCTGATTGCCTCGGTAATTTTCCTGCTTCCGGCGAACCTGCTCCCGATTTCCATCATCTACGTAAACGGCGCGCGTCAGGAAGACACCATTCTTTCCGGCATCATTTCGCTTGGGAGCAGTAACATTCCGGTTGCGGCCGTGGTTTTCATCGCCAGTATTCTTGTGCCCTTTACCAAAGTGCTGGTGATGCTTACCCTGTTGCTGTCGATTCACTTCAAATGTGAACAGGGACTCAGAACCCGAATACTTCTGTTGCGCTTTGTCACCTGGATTGGTCGCTGGTCGATGCTTGATCTGTTCGTCATCTCGCTGATGATGTCGCTTATCAATCGCGATCAGTTACTTGCTTTTACAATGGGACCCGCTGCGTTTTATTTCGGTGCTGCGGTAATATTGACTATTCTTGCTGTTGAATGGCTGGACAGCCGCTTACTTTGGGATGCACATGAGTCAGGAAACGCCCGCTTCACCGACTGAGGCGAGAATTAAAACAAAACGCCGTATTTCCCCTTTCTGGCTGTTGCCGGTAATCGCCCTGCTCATTGCTGGCTGGCTTATCTGGAACAGTTTTGAAGATCGTGGCACAACGGTCACTATTGATTTCATCTCAGCTGACGGTATTGTCCCCGGTCGCACCCCTGTCCGTTATCAGGGTGTCGAAGTGGGGACCGTTCAGGAAATTAGCCTGGCCAAAAATCTCAATCGCATTGAGGTGAAGGCCAGCATAAAAGGCGATATGAAAGATGCGCTGCGTGAAGAAACGCAGTTTTGGCTCGTCACACCCAAAGCGTCATTGGCGGGCGTGTCCGGTCTGGATGCGCTGGTCGGCGGCAATTATATCGGCATGATGCCCGGTAAAGGGGCGAAGAAAGATCACTTTACGGCGCTGGATACGCAGCCGAAATATCGCCTGAACAATGGCGAGCTGATGATCCATCTTCATGCTCCGGATCTGGGCTCGCTCAATAGCGGTTCGCTGGTGTACTTCCGTAAAATTCCGGTCGGGCGCGTATATGATTACGCGATTAACGCCAATAAACAGGGCGTCACAATCGATATCCTGATCGACCGCCGCTTCACCAATCTGGTGAAAAAAGGTAGCCGTTTCTGGAACGTCTCTGGAATTAAAGCCGATGTCAGCCTGAGCGGCGCGAAGGTGCAGCTTGAAAGTCTGGCAGCATTAGTTAATGGCGCGATTGCCTTTGATTCCCCCGAAGATTCAAAAGCCGCTGCGCAGAACGATGAGTTTGGCCTGTACGCCGATTTGGCCCACAGCCAGCGAGGCGTGATCGTCAAACTAGACCTTCCTGACGGCGCTGGCCTGAAAGCGGGTTCAACTGCCTTGATGTATCAGGGCCTGGAAGTCGGACAGTTGACCAAACTGGATCTCAATCCGGGCGGTGCGGTGAGCGGTGAAATGACCGTCGATCCGAGCGTGGTGAATTTACTGCGCGACAAAACCCGCATTGAGTTGCGTAATCCTAAACTGTCACTTGAGAATACGAATCTCAGCGCCTTGCTCACCGGCAGCACCTTTGAACTGGTGCCTGGTGAAGGCGAACCGCGCAGTCATTTCGTGGTCGTTCCTGCCGATAAAACGCTGTTGCAGGAACCTGGTGTTGCCACGCTCACCCTGAATGCGCCGGAGTCTTACGGCGTCGAGGCCGGGCAGCCCATTATTCTGCACGGCATAAAAATTGGTCAGGTGCTTGAGCGCACACTGAACAACAAAGGAGTCTCTTTCTCTGTCGCCATCGATCCGCAATATCGCGACCTGGTACACGGCGACAGCAAATTCGTGGTCAACAGCCGCGTAGACGTCAAAGTCGGCCTCGACGGTATTGAATTCCTCGGTGCCAGCGCCAGCGAATGGATAAGCGGTGGCATTCGTGTTCTGCCGGGCGAAAAAGGCCCAATGAAACAGAACTACCCGCTGTTTGCCAATCTTGAGAAAGCGATTGAAAACAGTCTGGGCGAACTGCCGACAACGACGATGACGCTCACTGCCGACACGTTGCCAGACGTTCAGGCCGGTTCTGTCGTGCTGTATCGTAAATTTGAGGTCGGTGAAGTAATCACCGTTCGCCCACGTGCAAACGCGTTTGATATCGACCTGCACGTCAAACCGGAATACCGTCAGCTTCTGACGCAAAACAGCGTGTTCTGGGCCGAAGGTGGTGCAAAAGTACAGCTGAACGGCAGCGGGCTGACGGTTCAGGCCGCCCCACTCTCCCGTGCGCTGCGCGGCGCTATCAGCTTCGACAATCTGACCGGCGCAGGTGCCGGCGCGCGTAAAGGCGATAAACGTATTCTGTATCCTTCTGAAACTGCGGCCCGCGCCGTGGGTGGGCAAATTACCCTGCACACTTTCGATGCCGGTAAGCTTGCCGAAGGTATGCCGATTCGTTATCTGGGCATTGATATCGGTCAGATTCAAACCCTGACGCTGATTACTGCCCGCAACGAAGTGCAGGCCAAAGCGGTGCTGTATCCGGAATATGTGAACACCTTTGCCCGCAGCGGCACTCGGTTCTCAGTAGTCACGCCGCAGATTTCAGCGGCAGGCGTTGAGCATCTGGACACCATTTTGCAGCCGTACATCAACGTTGAACCGGGCCGGGGCAGCAATCCACGCCGCGATTTTGAGCTGCAGGAAGCAACCATCACCGATTCCCGTTACCTCGACGGCCTGAGCATCATCGTCGAAGCGCCGGAAGCCGGATCGTTGAGCATCGGCACGCCGGTTCTGTTCCGCGGCATCGAAGTCGGGACGGTAACCGGCCTGCATCTGGGTTCACTCTCAGACCGCGTGATGGTGGGCCTGCGTATCAGCCAACGCTATCAACATTTGGTGCGCAATAACTCGGTGTTCTGGCTGGCGTCAGGTTACAGCCTCGATTTCGGTATCATCGGCGGCGTAGTGAAAACCGGGACCTTCAATCAGTTCATCCGCGGTGGCATAGCCTTTGCCACGCCGCCAGGCACGCCTCTCGCGCCGAAAGCGCAGGAAAATAAACACTTCCTGTTGCAGGACGCGGAACCGAAAGAGTGGCGTGAGTGGGGCACTGCACTACCGCGCTAAACGCGGAGCGACTCCGGCTGTAAGAAGCCGGAGTCGCTGTGCTAAACTGCGCACCCGTTTATGAATCTGGTGCGTTTAGTGGCTTATCTTCCTGACTCCTTTCTTGAGGTGATGCGTGCAGCAATGCCGACTCATCTCTCCTTCGACGATTTTATCGCCGCCTGCCAGCGCCCGCTGCGCCGCAGTATCCGTGTTAATAAACTCAAAATTTCTGTCCCGGATTTTCTGCAGCTGGTTGCACCGTACGGCTGGCAACTTACGCCCATACCGTGGTGCGAAGAAGGTTTCTGGATTGAGCGCGAAGACGAAGATGCCCTACCGCTTGGTAGCTCGGCCGAACACCTGAGCGGCCTGTTTTACATTCAGGAAGCAAGCTCAATGCTGCCGGTCACCGCGCTGTTTGCTGATGACAATCAGCCTCAACGGGTGATGGACGTTGCCGCCGCACCGGGTTCAAAAACCACGCAGATTGCCGCGCGAATGGGGAACCAAGGGGCTATTTTGGCCAACGAGTTTTCCGCCAGCCGGGTTAAAGTCCTGCACGCCAATATTAGCCGCTGTGGGATCAACAACGTTGCCCTCACCCATTTTGATGGCCGGGTATTCGGCGCTGCGCTTCCAGAGAGCTTCGACGCCATTTTGCTCGATGCCCCTTGTTCCGGTGAAGGCGTGGTGCGCAAAGATCCCGATGCGCTGAAAAACTGGTCCCAGGAAAGCAATCTCGAAATAGCCCAGACCCAGCGCGAGCTCATCGACAGCGCGTTTCATGCGCTACGCCCCGGCGGCACGCTGGTGTATTCCACCTGCACACTGAACCGTGACGAAAACGAGGACGTAATGAGCTGGCTGCTGGCACGCTATCCCCAGGCGGTCGAAATCATGCCACTCGACACGCTATTCGACGGCGCAACCCAGGCGCTGACGCCCGAAGGTTTCCTGCACGTCTTCCCACAGATTTTCGATTGCGAAGGATTCTTTGTCGCACGATTGAAAAAAACCGCGGCCATTGAAGCCCTGCCCGCACCGGGCTACAAAGTCGGCAAATTCCCCTTTATGCCGATGCGGACTCGCGAATCTCTGGCGGTGAAGCAAGCTGCCGCCGCCGTAGGGTTGCACTGGGAAGAAAATCTGAATCTCTGGCAGCGCGATAAAGAGATTTGGCTGTTCCCGGCAGAGATTGAGCCGTTGCTGGGCAAAGTGCGTTTTTCTCGCATCGGCCTGCGTCTGGCCGAAACCTTCAACAAAGGATTCCGCTGGCAGCACGAAGCCGTTATCGCTCTGGCGAGCGAAAAAAGTGCGCGTTTCGAACTGACGCAGACGGAAGCCGAAGAGTGGTATCGCGGACGCGATGTCTGGCCGGAAACGCCACCAACACGTGATGATGTTATTGTGACCTTTCAGGGACATCCGCTGGGACTGGCGAAAAAAGTCGGGTCGCGCCTCAAGAATAGCTATCCACGTGAACTGGTCCGGGACGGAAAATTGTTCGCTGCCAAAGCGTAACGCGGAGCCAAAAATAAGCACGTTCTGACTGGCAAAATGCTCGCCCTTGTCTACGCTAAAAAATGGGAAGACCTAACTGGTCATACCACAACAAAGCAGACAACCGGAGAGCATTATGACCAAAACCAGCGTACGAATCGGCGCCTTTGAAATTGATGACGGCGAGCTGCATGGCGAGCAGCAAGGGGAGCGAACGTTAAGCATTCCCTGTAAATCTGACCCTGATTTATGCATGCAACTCGATGCATGGGATGCCGATACCAGCGTTCCCGCCATTCTCGATGGGGAACACTCTGTTCTATACCGCAAACACTATGACAGTAAGTCCGATGCCTGGGTCATGCGCTTAGCCTGATTCAAAAGGAACCCGCCCACAGGCGGGTTATTTATTTCCCCTTCCGCTTATTTCTCTTACACTTAAGACACCACGCAAAAGTGTGAGGATGCGATGTTCGCTCTGGTTTTGTTTATTTGTTATCTCGATGGTGGCTGCGAAGATATTGTGGTGGATGTTTACAACACCGAGCCGCAGTGCGAACGGGCTATGGACGTTCAGCGATTAAGACATGGCGGTTGCTTCCCGGTTGAGGATTTTATTGACGGTTTCTGGCGTCCGGCCCAGGAATACAGCGACTTGTAATTACTGAAGCTGGACCAGCGTCAGCTCACCGCCAAACACCGCACCGGTATCGATGTAGTGCTGATTAAGCGCATCATAACGGTGTTTTAACGGCGTGTGCCCAAACCAGAAGTGATCCGCACCATCAAGTTGGGCGTGATTCCCTGCCAGATGGTCGCTCAGGCGCTGCCGGTCCCAAAGTACCCGATGCCAGTCTACATCCTGCTGCCACTGATAATGCATAGCCGGATAATCGGCATGAGCCACCACATGCACGCCTGATTCGGTATCCACTTCGATGACATACGGCAACTGATGACAGGTTTGCAGCAGACGTCGCGCCTCTGCCTGCTCGCTCGCAGTGCAGTGCTCGAACCACTCTCCCCCATTCAATTCCCACAGCGATAGCTGCTGATGTTCAAGCGCATCCATCGCCATTTGCTCGTGATTTCCACGAATAGCGAAAAACCATTTTTGATGAATGAGTTCAAGGCATTTGAGACTGTCGGGCCCACGATCAATCAGGTCGCCGACAGATATGAGTGCATCCTGCCAGGGATTAAATTTCAGGGTCTGGAGTTTCGGCATCAGCAAATTAAAGCAACCATGCAGATCGCCAATCAGCCAAATATGTCGCCACGCCTTGCCGTCAATTCGTTGATACATAGCATTGCCCCCTGATTTAAGTATAGAGGGTTCACCAGATTGCCTTAGGCTTTTTGATAAACCTAAATCAAGGATAAACGAGCGCGGAATAAAGTCTGTGGGCGCATTAAGATTAACCGTACCGACCGTTAGAATACCTTCAGAACAATGATGAGGTTATTATCATGTCGGACAACACCCTGCACTCCGCCTATTCACCTGAACTGCGCGCGCATCTTATTTCCGAACTGGTCAGTGGCAAACTTGCCCCCGCCCCCATCTGGAAAAAAGCTGACTACCGTCTGAAGTTTTTGCTGCGCACGATGATTTTTTATCGCTCAACCCGACTGATGCTCGACACGCTCGGCCAACGCCCTGACTTCATGCGCCTGCTGAATGCGCAGGTCACATTGCCCAGCAAAACACACCGCCAGTATCTTGCACGCGGTTTATCATCAATGCAGCGGACGCAAGCTATCATCGGTCATTATCAGTTTATTGACTCGCTTAAAAGCACCCAGTTTGCCGCGGCATTAACCGCCACGGATCCTACAGCGTTGCTGAGCTTTGAGGGCAAAGAGGGTACGCAATTCACGCTATACGCCTCCTGCGCGCGTAAGGCCGAACGAGAAGGGGAAAGCACGCTGTGGTTTTGTGACGCAGACAATACGGTACTGGCCAGCACAACATTCAGTGTCGCCCGAAGCAACAATGGCTGGGAGCTTATTGTCGGTGGTCTGCAGGGGCCGCGTCGCAGCATTTCTCATGACGTGATTAAGCACGCCACCCGCGCCTGTTACGGGCTTTTCCCTAAACGCATCCTGGTTGAATTCTTTGGCCTGATGGCTGCCGAGTGCGGGATAACCACGCTTTCCGGCGTCAGCGATAATGGCCACGTGTTCCGCGCCCTTCGCTACCGCTTCAGTAAAGGCCGTCATTTCCATGCCAGCTACGACGAATTCTGGGCATCGTTAGACGGCGTTAAAAGCGACCCATTCCGTTGGCAGCTGCCCCTGGCACAGGAGCGTAAATCTCTTGAAGATATTGCCAGCAAAAAACGTGCAGAGTACCGCCGCCGCTTTGCGCTGCTTGATGAGATGGCCGCTCAGTACAAAGCTCTTTTCCCCCACGCGTAAGTACATTTACGTTGGTCTCTGCCGTACATTGGCAGAGGCTTTCGCCCATGGCAATTGCACAAGCCCATGATGTTTCGCTATCATCATGAGGTATTCCTCTGATACCTCGCTGGCGGTACTTCCTGGCTATGAGCAAAATCGAAATTGCCCTGACAATTCTGGTGCTGGTTTTACTTGGGCTGGGCATCTGGTTCATTTTGAGCGATCAAATTTGGGTCATGGTCAGCTACCTTGAAACCCTTCTCTACCCCGATATCGTCACGCCTGAATAATCCCTACGGTTACGCATATTCAAAATTAAACAAGATGGTATTTGAATCAAATCACCTTGATGCATACCATTCTTTGCGAAACATAGTGCGGCGGGTTGCTTCTTCCTGACAGCACGTAGTATTACGTTTCAGGTCTGACTGACTCCACATCCCTGGACGCGCAACTTTCAGACCAAACCACCTCGCGGTGCTGCATATCCCTGTAAAGCCGCAAAAGTGAGTCCGAAAATATAATATTCATTGCAAGCTTTTCCCCTTTGCCCTGCGAAGCGAAGGGGTTTTTTTTGCGTTTTTTAAGAGCATACATTTCAAGATACAACTAACGCCACATGTTTAATGCTGTTTAATATTTCATGTCCTGATCAAAAAAGCTCCCCCCTCCAATACCGCTCAGTCATTCGAATTTAAATTCTCACCGAGCATTAAATACGAGATGCAGTTGGAATTCGAACTCATTACGTTTTAACGCTCCAGCGCATTAATTTCGTGTTAACGGTGTATTGCGAAATGTTTATGGGTGCGTGAATTATTTGTGACAATTTATTTATGGGTAAAATTTATCGTCGCCATCCAGAAATAAACAGGATTTATTGGGGGGCGACATTACTGCAGTGTTAGCATTATCTTTTGTGAAATACCATTGGGTTTGTATCCTTCATTTGATGAAAACTATAAACGCGTTCAAAATCGAGAAAAGAGCTCTCATTTTCTCTTTGTTAGCTATCATTTTGATAGTCAATGCCGCTCTGCTATTACTTTCTTATCTTGACATGATTCGCAGCGCACGCTTCGCCATCTCTGACGTAGCTGTCGTAATCAATCAAAATATTGAGAAAAATAAAAATATCTCGACGGCACTTGGGGATCTTGTTGCTCTTTCCAGTAATGATATTGCCGGGAAATTGGGTTCCAGCGTTAATTTCAAAGAAAATGAATTAGACCCATCACTGTATCAGAAACATATAATGTTTGCCTCTGGTGAGGTGAGCGTTAACGATCGAAAAATATCTGCGATTCTCAATTCATTTTGGAATAGCCTTAGTGATGAAAACAAAACATCTTACTGGACTTATTTCTTCAGCGCGAATCTTAACTACGCATACAGTTTTGAAGCGGTAAAGAAAAACGGATATAAATTCACATCACCTCACCTGGCAATCAGTTCATATTTAGACGAAGTCTCCAGGAAAGTTAAAGCTGAAAAAGCATTTCTGGTATCAGAACGTCTTTACAGCGATGTTTATACCGATTCACTAACCGGACTTCCGGTTATTACGTTCAGCGTGCCTGTTATTTCAAACAATCTAAATTATAATAAAAGCAGCATTGAAGGAATTATCTCCACCGATTATACCTCCAAAGACCTGTCTGAGTTGTTTAATAAATACTTCATCCAAACCGGTATCACTCCCTCCTCTTATCAACTTACTCTGCAGAGCAGACGCGGTGGTCCAGATCTGGCGATAACGCCTACAAAAATAGATTATACCCCTTTCCCAATTGTGCAAATACCATTTACGGCGGGCTTTATCATCAACGCGAAGGTCGGTGTATATAATGTCCTGCACCACAGACCATGGCGATTCGTCTTTACTAATCTTATCCTGCTGATTTTTTTCGCTTCGTCAATAAATGCGTACCGCAATATCATGAACATGTTGAAACGACTCAGCTACGACTCGTTGACCCGTGCATTCTCCCGGGAAGGCGGGGAGGTCATCATCAACTCTATGTCCGCACATGAATCCTGGATAATCGTGGCGGTGGATCTGGATTTGTTCAAGGATATCAATGACACCTACGGGCATCATGTCGGTGACCTTTCTCTGGCGTATTTCTCTGATACGCTAATCAGGACGTTGCGAGCTTCTGATACGATTATTCGCATGGGGGGAGACGAGTTCCTGCTGCTGATGCCATGGTGTAACTATTCGTCAGCCAGTGCGCTAATGCAGCAGGCACAGAAAAAGCTCAAACATTTTCAATATGACAGTATTACTATCCCAATTTCGTGCTCATATGGCATCCAGGAATTTACCGGTGATTTTGCCAAGGATTGTCAAATCGCCGACGAAAAGCTATACGTCATGAAGAATCGACCGACCCGCCTACCGAGCCGTGAGAAAGTCACACCGGCTGAAAAGCTTCCGCACCCTATGCTGGAGAAGGATGTCGAAACCGGCTCTCTGACGATATCCGGGTTGCGCCATCATCCTGAATACCTGGATAACCGTAGCGTTCTGATGCTGGTCCATCTTAGTAATCACTCTTCGCTTACTAACCTGTTGGGCCAGGATTATGGCCGCTCATTAATGAAATATATGATTTCACGCATCACGGATACTTTCCCGGAAGACATCATCATTTGCCGTGAACGCATGGATAAGCTTGTGGTTATTCTCCCTCCCGTCAAAACGGTGGAGCAACTCAGCTTATGGAAGCAAAAAGCACATTCGCTCTTCAGTATTAAGGATATGCCAAATATCGGCCAACATGAATTGCGTATCGAAGGTAACGCCGGTCTGGCGGAGGAAGCTCTAACACCTGAAAACCTTGATGAAGTTTTACGCTATGCGGGCATCGCCCTGCATCATGCCCGCCGCGAGGGTAATGGCAAAGTAACCCTTTTCACTCCGGACATGCATGCCTCCGGACTGCTGCATATTCAGCTACATGAACAACTGAGCCACGCACTTGAGCGCGAAGAGTTCTATCTTGTGATGCAGCCAATTGTTGGATTGGATGGAAATACGGAATGTCGCGAAGGTGAATGTCTGGTGCGCTGGGAAAGCCCGGTGCTGGGGAATGTGCCGCCGGATCAATTTATCACAATAGCGGAAGATACAGGCCTCATAATTCCACTGGGTGAATGGATCATTAACAATGCTTGCCGCGAGCTGGCCGCCCTGATGGCTCGCGGCAACTGCGAAGATTTCAAACTGCATATTAATATCTCCCCCATCCAGCTACAAGCGAATGAGTTCGCAGAAGTAGTGGTTGAGTCACTCCGACAGCATGGATTACAGGGTTATAATCTTTGCATCGAAATTACCGAGGGTGTTTTGGTTGGCAGTGGAACCAATACTTGCCGACATCTGAATGTCTTACGTGAAATCGGCGTCACTATCTCCCTGGATGACTTTGGTTCAGGTTATTCCAGTCTTTCTTATCTGCATACGCTCCCGTTTGATCAACTTAAAATTGACCGCCAGTTTGTCAGTGGTGTAATGGAAGATAGCCGAAGCGAATCGGTGATAAATTCCGTGTTGAGTCTTTCAAAAAGCTTTGGCGTTCCCTTAGTTGCTGAGGGGATTGAAGATCAGGAAACGGGTGATAAATTACACGCCATGGGTTGTCTGCTTGCACAGGGCTATCACTATGGGCGACCGAAGCCGTTCAGCGAATGGCATATTGATAACGGTCAAATCGCTTTATAGTTAATAATGGGCTCTATTCAAATAGAGCCCATTAATCGCAGCGTTACACGGATGCACCTAAGCAGAGAACCGCTGCCTGTCAGACCACTTAACATACTGTTATCCAGAAGCTCAACGTGGGTTTTACACACAACAGGGGTGACAGCAGCTTCTTAAGAGCAACGGCTAACCATTACCTGTATTGCCAGAACGCAAGGGATAGCGGATGTGTTAAATTTATTTTGGTACCCTAAGAACCTGACCAGGATAAATTTTATCGGGGCTTTTCAACATAGGTTTATTGGCATCGAAAATTTTGTTGTACTGATTAGCATCACCATAAACTTGTTTAGAAATGCCACTCAGGGTATCGCCGGTTTTCACCGTGTAGTACTGACTTTCTGTAGCCGTATCTTTTACCGTAACGTTATCTTCCACTCCTGCAATCCCTGCCACGTTACCGACAGCAATCAGAATTTTTTCTTTTGCTTCCTGGCTTAAACCTTCGCCGGTAACAACAGCTTTACCATCTTCAACCTTCACATCAATTTTATCGGCATCCTGTAATCCATTCTTCTTGAGGTGCTCTTTAAGGAGTTCGTTTTGATCCGCGGCATGTGCCGTACCGGTGACCGCCTCGAGTATCTTTTCACCCGCTTCTTTTACGAAACTGATTAAACCCATACATCCTCCTGCTCATAATGAGATTCACCATTCAGTTTAGCAGAGGCCTGAGACAAGAGGGATGGACAGTTGGTACTGCCACATTAATCTTATCGATTTAACCTGAAGAATGATTTCCGCTTCAAGCATGAAGCGCACTTGCGTCGAATGCGCGAGGAGCGGACTAAAGCATTAACTTAGCGATTGTACTCTCAGTTCCAGGCGGGGGGCTAATACGTACGGATGCCGGAATATTTCAGAAAGAGAGACTCACTTTAGCGGTTTTTCACAAACATCATATTGTGAGATTAAAGACGTTCTTAAACGCTTTTATCCCACTTTCGGTAAAGAGAACTTCTCTGTAACCGCTCACTCTGGATATCCACTGATTTTGCTCGAATGTCGCCAGCAACACCGCGCCTGCGCTTCCGCCAAGATGATACCTCCGCTCACTCCAGTCCAGACACCCGCACGCACACTTGCGCCTGGTTTGAGGAATAAAATTGATACCAAGCCCCTGAAACTTCTTGATTCCTAAGGATGACAATACATCACGCTCAGGTAGTAACCACGCCTGCTCGACCATAAAATCATATATACCTACCGCCACTTCACCCGCCAGATGGTCATAACACGTTCTCGCCTTACGCAAATGTACCGGAGTTCTGGTATTCAACTTTGGCTCTGTTTTCATTGAAACCCCCATCAAGGTTTCAAGTAGTGCAGCAATGTCTTGTCCAGACAGCCTGTAATAACGATGACGCCCCTGAGATAAACAACTTACCAGCTTGTTTTGCAGGAGTTTTGCCAGGTGAGCACTTGCTGTTGAGGGAGCAATGTTAGCAACAGCGCTTAGCGTGACTTTGTTGGTCTGTGGTAAAAACTCCGCCACCTTCAAGCCCAATCCCGTGCTGACCAAGCGTAGAACCCAACAACGCAAGGCCGCCCGGCAAGTTGTCAAAAACGACATGAATATCATACATTCTGACCACTCCTGTTTTCTGACGAATACTCGCGCAATACATTCGCGACTCTTATTCTGTAATGGGAAAAGATTGTTTGCTGTCCCTCTTGTTGCGCCGCCTGATGTCGCATGTTTTTTTTCCATTCGAGTACTGCCTCTTCGTTTTCCCACCACGAAAGCGAGAGAACTTTTCCCTCGGTACTCAGGCTCCGAAACCGTTCGATTGAAATGAAGCCTTTTACATTATCGAGCTCGGGCCGAAGGTCATCCGCAAGTTGTAGATACCTTGCCTGATGTTTTGGAACTGTTTCTGCTTCAAAAAGGACTGCAATCATAACTATCTCCTCATTGTGAGCGACCCCACTATAGTGAGAGAAATAATTGATGCTTCGTTGGCGAACGAAATGTTGATGAATGTTACCTGACTCTTATTCCCCTGCCATAAGAGATGTACTGAGGCGGTGGTAGGCGAATCTGTAAGGTCCACTCCTGGTACAAAGAGGTTTTCTCCAGAACGGAGAAACGCCTGCGTGTAGTAAAGATTTTGCCCAACCATTGTTCGGACATAAGCCAGAAAATATGACCAAACAATGCCTGGATAAACGGCAAAACGAGGACGAGACGATCTGCATTTTTCGTGTAAAAAAAATGTTAAGACCGATTTTGATGTGATATAAAAGAAAATAGGTCGGTCGTGAAAGTGAGGGGAATTTTCACGCTGATGCTGTAAGTCGCTGATGTGGCTTACAAATAAAAAGAGACCGAATACGATTCCTGTATTCGGTCCAGGGAAATGGCTCTTGGGAGAGAGCCGTGCGCTAAAAGTTGGCATTCATGCAGGCTAAAATCGCCTTGCCCTTTAAGAATAGATGACCATGCCAGGTTTTCCAGTCCGCGACAAAAGTGGTCAGAAAAAAACCGTGAGCAAAGCGTCACAAAACGCAAAAACCGCAAGCTTTCATCAGAAAAACTTGCGGTTTTTTATTGTATGTCAATCAGTTAGCGTTCCAGCTCAGCAGAGCTTTTCAGCGCGAGCGATAAACGGTGCCAGGCTCATCTTTTGGCCTTCATGCGCCGGATCGTCGACCTGGATCACAGAAATCGGTTGGGCGTTACTCTTCCCTTCCTTCACTTCCTGCTCAGCAACTTCATTCAGCGGATATTGCATCAGCGTGCTGGGGTTTATGGCATACAGTGCATTGCCCGGACGACAGGTCAGCATGACCTCTTCACGATTGAATGCCCACTGTTCTTTACCCATCTCAAAACGACTGACGGTTATAATCTGCGGCGCCGCCAGTGCGGTTCCAGTTGTTGCCAATAACAACATTGATAAAACGAGTTTTTTCATGATCCTGCCACTTAATTCAGAACGGTTCCCAGGTTGCGAAGAGGCTTACCGCCGCCAGCACCAAAGCCCCTAAAATCATTTCCGCCTGCGTAGTGCGCACAAACAGCGTCTGTATGCGCTGTCTGTCTGTCGCCATTCGCGGCACCAGAACATACCTGTTCGCCAGGGCGATTACCACCATCAGCACCACTAACGCACATTTCACCAACAGCAGACGCCCATAGGCCGTATCCGTCACCAGTTGCCCCTGAATCAGCCATGCATTAGCCATGCCGCTCAGGATCACCCCAATTACTGCCAGATGGCCCCAGCGGGAAAAACGCATCATGGTATTGATAGCCGAGGTGCGCCAGGGGCCCCGCACCAGGCGCAGGCTGTACAGGAACGGCAGCAGGCCACCAAACCAGGCACCCGCGCACAGAAGGTGCACCGCGTGATTCATCCGCTGCAACCCGCCAACAATGCCATCGCGCATCGCCGCATGGCCTACGCCCGCCATGAGTAAAAATTGTGCAACGCACAGAATCAGCAACAGCGGTGCCAGCCGATGGGGTTTCAGACAAACAACGATTAGTGCTAACCACGTCAGCAGAATTTGCCACAGCCAGACGCTGCCAAAGCGCGTGCCCGCCACGGCGAGCCAGACATCAGGCTGCAGGACATCGCCCCAGCCGTTGCCCATTTGGCCGCCCTGTAGCATCAGCATTAACGTTGCCGTGACGGCGCTCACCAGCAACGCAACGCGCACAAACGGCAGGAAGCGTTGCATCATCAGCCGACGCAACTGAGGCGTCGCCCACCAGGCGCCATACAGCGCACAGCCGAAGGCGAGCATTACGGCAATGAAATGCAGGCCTCGCAGCCCGACATACACCGACGCCAGCACGGTTATTTCACGCTAAAGTGGTACTGGCCTTTAGTTTTGTGACCGTCCACCGACACCACGTGCCAGTCAACGGTGTAATCGCCGGGCTTAAGAGACTGTTCGACCGGGACGATAAGCTGAGTGTTGTCTTTTTCATTGAGCTTCACAGCGCCAACAGGCACCTGCGCCTGTTGTGGACCCGTCAGCGTGACACCACTGAATTTCACTTCAACCCCTTCGGAATAGTTAAGGGTCAGCGCCTGCGGAGCCGCAGTGACCTGTGCGTCAGCAGCAGGGTATTGATGTTTAAGATGGGCATGGGCGAAGGCCGCTGAAGTGGTAAAAACGCAGGTCAGGAAAATACCGGTGCGCAGCGCGCGGGAGGCAATACGGTTCATTCTCTACATTCCCTTTTGTTATATATCTGGGTGAGAGAATAACCTCGTATAATGTTTACGTCGAGATTCACCGCCGTTGGTCTTGCTATTTCTCGACACTCTTAGTACTTTCAGGCCCGATATCAGAAGGAGCCCAAGATGAACACTAATCTGGCAAAACTTCCCCAGGATGAGATGGACAAAATTAATGTCGATTTGGCCGCCGCCGGGGTTGCATTTAAAGAGCGCTACAATATGCCTATCGTGGCAGAAGTGGTGGAACGTGAGCAGCCTACGCACCTTCGCGACTGGTTCCGCGAGCGTCTGATCGCGCATCGTCTGGCTTCGGTAAACTTGTCCCGTCTACCGTACGAACCGAAACAGAAGTAAGAATTACTGACTGTTACACTTCCTTACACTACCACTGCTACAATCTTGAGAAAATTCTCATGTATGACTCAGGGACTCTGAGTCAGGAAAAGTGATAAGGAAGCCACTATGCCTGCATGGATGATTGCTGCTGCACAGTACTCGGCCCGCAACAGGAGCGTTGCGGAAAATATTGACCATCATTTGCGTTTTATTGAAGCGGCGGCAAAGCTTACCTGCCAGCTGATTGTGTTCCCGGAAATGTCGCTGACTGGACCGGATACCGATTCTCCCCTCTCCCCCATCCCCTCAGATGAACTCCTGCAACCGCTTTGCGTTGCGGCGAAACGTCACGAGATGACAATCATTGCTGGTTTACCGGTTGATATGAACGGCGACCGTCAAAAGGGCGTGGCTATTTTTGTACCCGGCGCGTCCTCACCGCTTACGATGCATCAGGGTCAGGGTACCTGCCTGACGCCACAGACGCGGCACATTAGCGTGCTGGCTCCCGAAGCCGAGGCTATCGAACTCGACCCAAATGCCGCGCTGCTGGCCACCGGAACCTGTACCTGTGAATTCCAGCAACAGCAGTCAGTGCAACAGCTTCAGCGCCTGGCCCACCGCTATGCCATCGCGGTATTAAAATCTAACTACACCCTGGGAAGCGCGCTATGGGATGAAAACGGTCAGTTGATTGTACGCGCCGACAGCGGAGACCTTTTGTTGACCGGTCGCAAATACGAAGGCGGCTGGGAAGGCGATATCATTCCGCTGCGTGAAAGCCTTTGCGCCATTGACGAAAGCCGCTATGGCGCATAACCTGCCTCTTTTCAGCCGGGAGAGCACAATGTTACGCGTTATCGATACGGAAACCTGCGATTTACAGGGAGGTGTAGTTGAAATCGCCTCAGTGGACATCGTTGACGGCAAGATAACCAACCCCATGAGCCATCTCGTGCGCCCGGACAGACCAATCAGCCCGCAGGCGATGGCCATCCATCGCATCACCGAAGAGATGGTCGCTGATAAGCCATGGATTGAGGAAGTGGTGCCGCATTATCAGGGCAGCACCTGGTACGTGGCACACAACGCCAGCTTCGACCGCCGAGTCTTGCCTGAAATGAACGGTGAGTGGATTTGCACCATGAAACTGGCCCGTCGCCTGTGGCCAGGTATCAAGTACAGTAACATGGCGCTCTACAAATCACGCAAGCTGAACGTCGCCACCCCGCCCGGCCTGCATCATCACCGGGCCCTGTATGACTGCTACATTACTGCCGCATTGCTGATTGATATCATGAACGTCTCCGGCTGGAACGCCGATCAGATGGCCGATATCACCGGGCGCCCGGCACTAATGACCACCTTCACCTTCGGTAAATACCGCGGGAAGCCAGTGTCAGAAGTCGCCGAGAAAGATCCCGGCTACCTCCGCTGGTTGTTCAACAATCTCAATTCGATGAGCCCGGAACTGCGCTTAACCCTCAAGCACTGGTTGGGCGAATAACTATCGTGGCGCCTGGCCCGGCAGCGTACCCTGGGCCAGCGCAATCAGGAATGTGAACTCCAGTGCCACACCTTCATAGCTTTTGAAGCGCCCCGATTTCCCGCCGTGCCCGGAATCCATATCGGTACACAACAGCAGCAGATTGTCGTCAGGTTTCAGCTCCCTGAGCTTCGCCACCCATTTGGCCGGTTCCCAGTATTGCACCTGAGAATCATGCAGACCGGTGGTGACCAGCAGGTGCGGATAGGTTTGTTTTACAACGTTGTCATACGGGCTGTAGCCTTTCATATAGTGATAATACTCAGGCTCCTGCGGGTTGCCCCACTCCTCAAACTCACCGGTGGTCAGCGGGATCGACTCATCGAGCATCGTCGTCACCACATCAACAAACGGCACCTGAGCAATCACCCCGTGGAACAACTCCGGGCGCTGGTTGATAACGGCGCCCATCAGCATTCCGCCTGCGCTGCCGCCCATCCCATAACACAGCGACGGATTGCCGTAACCCTGCGTCAGCAGCGCATCGCACACATCAAGATAATCGTTGAAGGTATTGTTCTTCAGCAGGAATTTTCCGTCCTCATACCACTGCTGGCCTAATTCGCCGCCGCCGCGAACATGGGCGATGGCAAACACAAATCCGCGGTCGAGCAGGCTCAGGCGACTGCTGCTGAAATCAGCGTCCATACTGGCGCCATATGAGCCGTAGCCGTACACCAGCAGCGGATTGTTCCCTTTGCGGAAATGCTCACGATGATAAACCAGCGAAACCGGCACTTCTGCGCCATCACGCGCGTTGATCCACAGATGCTCGCTGCAATAGCGGCTGGCATCGAAGCCCTTCACTTCCTGTTGTTTAAGCACCGTTCGTTCGCCGGTATCCATATTCAGCTCAAACAGCGTGTCCGGCGTCGTCATCGAGGAATAACCGTAACGCAGGCGCACGGTATCGGGCTCCGGGTTATACGCCAGCCAGGTCACATACGCCGGATCGTCAAATGCAATCCCGGTGGACTCCCGGGTTTTACGATTGATCTGTCGTAGGCTGGTCAGGCCGTGTTGGCGCTCTTCGACCACCAGCCAGTCGGTAAACAAGGTAAAACCTTCGAGCATCACTTCATCCCGCGGAGGGATAAGCGCTTCCCAACGGCTTTCATCACGCACGGGCGAGCGATAAAGACCAAAGTTTTTCCCTTCGCGATTGGAACGTAAATAGAAGTTATGCTGGAAATGATCGACGCTGTATTCGTGATCTTTGCGACGCGGCAGGAAACGCAGCGGCTGAGCATCAGGCAGTTCAGCATCCAGCAGCAGCACTTCACTGGTAGTGGCGCTGGCCAGATGAATAATCACGTAATGCTTCGAGCTGGTTTTGTGCAGGCTGACGTAAAAAGTGTCGTCCTTCTCTTCGTACACCAGCTCGTCAGTGGTAACCGGCATACCCACTGTATGCCGCCACACCTGATGCGGCAGCAGCGTCGTTGGATGTTTACGCACGTAGTACAGCGTTTGCGAATCATTGCCCCAGACGAAGCCCGGTTCGACGTTTTCCAGCGTCTCCGGATACCAGTTAGCGTTTTCCAGGCTGCGGATGCGCAGGCCGTACTGACGACGCGAAAGATAGTCTTCCGTCAGCGCCATCAGCGCGTTATCCGGCGAAATGCCTAACCCGCCGAGAGTATAGAACTCGCTGTGCGCCGCGCGCTGATTGCCGTCGAGCAGCACTTCCCAGGCGTCCCACTCTTCTTTCTGCACTGACTGACGCTGATAAATCGCGTACTCGCAGCCCGGCTCGTAAATCTGCCGGTAGCGATAGCCATTTTTGCTGTAGGGCGCAGAGACTTCACGCTGCGGAATGCGGTCGACAATCTCCTTCAGGATTTTGTCCTGTAGGTTTTGCTGCGACGCCATGACCTCGCGGCCGTAGTCGTTTTCCTGCTTCAGATAGTCGAGCACCGCAGGCTGTGTGCGGTCGTCGTCACGCAGCCAGTAGTAGTTGTCGATCCGGGTATCACCATGAAGCGTCATAGTGTGGGGAATGCGTTTTGCTTTTGGTGGCATGTCGTTGTTCTTCTGCAAGTTACCTACCCTAAGGGTGGCAAATGTGCAGAGCGATGCAAGCGAAACATGCCAACTTGAGGTTAAAGTGCCTGCTTTTGCGCCTTTAAATCGGCCTCAATGCCTTCCCGCACCTCTTGCGGAATATTCAGCGCATCGCCGAGCGCATTCAGATAGCTACGTTCCATAAAGTGATCGACATCGATAGCCGCGCAGCTCAGGAAATAAAGTTCGAGCGCTTCCTCTTCATTGCGCACGTCTTTGGCCAGCAGTTGCGGATCCAGCGGCTGGGCGATGGCTTTCTCCACCAGCTGACGCCCCTGCGCTTCCACGCCCGCTTCACGGAGCTGCGAATCAATCACCGCCCGTTCTTTATCATCAATATGCCCGTCGCTTTTCGCGGCAAACACCAGCGCCAGAATCAGGCGCTCAGTGCGCATATCCACTGGACTGGTTTGCTGCCCGTACTGCGGTTCGCCCTGATGTGCCGTACGTATTTTATCTTTGTACTTGTTCCACAACACGCTGCCCGCTACCGCCCCGCCGCCGACAAGCAGCGCACCGGTTCCGTATTTTGTTAGCAGTTTGCGCGATGATTTGCTGGACACCAGCAGCCCGGCAAGACCACCGAGCGCACCGGGAACCAGCAGTTTACTGAGCCCCTGCTCGCCGGATGGCTGAGCAGAAGACGATGATTGTCCGAGAAGAGATTGAATCTGATTTAGCCAGTTTGCCATTGTTTCCTCGTCATACTGAGATGAATGCCCTCAGCCTAAGCGAGCCGATGTCAGGAAACGTCTTGTCTGGCTAAAGATCCGAAAATTACTGCGCGCGATAGGTGGCGCTGCCCGCTGCACAATCTACCGTCACGACGTAATGCAAATCGGTATTTGAGCCACGCACCGTGAGCGGCACTTTCCATTTATCATTTTTCCCGGTCACGTCATGGGTGTTAACCCAGGCCACGGGATCGATCTGCCCCAGTGTTTTCTGGTCATCAGCCCACTGATTAATCCGGTTCTGGGTGTAGTCCTGCTTCACCATCGCGGCAATGCCGTCAGTGTCCTGGCCTTTACACTGGCTAAATGACACCGTTTTCTCACTGGCCGCTTGTGCCGTAACGCTGCTGATCAGCAGCAAAACTGCCGTCATTATTGTTCTCTTTTTCATATGTATATCTCTCGCTCCTGATAGCCCTAAAAAGCATGGTACAAATCACCGACAACGCAAGTAAGCGCCTGTTATTTATCGCGTCGTTTCTCACCCGAGACAGACGCAAACGTTTTCGTATATACTGACATCCATTTTTTTACTGTGGAATTTCGTTATGACTGTACTAGGCACAGCGCTGCGTCCGGCGGCAACCCGCGTGATGTTATTGGGCTCAGGCGAGCTGGGTAAAGAAGTGGCCATTGAATGCCAGCGTCTGGGTATCGAAGTGATTGCCGTCGATCGTTATGCCGACGCCCCGGCGATGCACGTTGCCCATCGCAGCCACGTCATAAATATGCTTGACGGCCAGGCGTTGAAGGCGCTGGTTGAGCAGGAAAAGCCTGACTTTATCGTGCCGGAAATCGAAGCCATCGCCACCGACATGCTGATTGAACTGGAACAGGCCGGTCAGCACGTGGTGCCCTGCGCCCGCGCGACAAAGCTCACCATGAACCGGGAAGGCATTCGCCGCCTGGCAGCAGAAGAACTCAAACTGCCAACCTCCCGCTACCGTTTTGCCGACAGTGAACAGAGCTTCCGCGACGCCGTCAGCGATATCGGGCTGCCCTGCATCATCAAACCGGTGATGAGCTCATCCGGCAAAGGCCAGAGCTTTATCCGTAGCGAAGAACAGCTCTCAGCCGCATGGCAATATGCCCAACAGGGTGGCCGTGCCGGGGCAGGACGAGTGATCGTCGAAGGCGTGGTGAACTTTGATTTTGAAATCACGCTGCTGACCGTCAGCGCCGTAGATGGCGTACATTTCTGCGCCCCGGTCGGTCATCGTCAGGAAGACGGCGACTACCGCGAATCATGGCAGCCGCAGCAGATGAGCCCGCTGGCGCTCGAGCGTGCCGAAGCCGTCGCCCGTGATGTGGTCCTGGCGCTCGGCGGCTATGGCCTGTTTGGCGTAGAGCTGTTTGTCTGTGGCGATGAAGTGATTTTCAGCGAAGTGTCGCCTCGCCCGCACGATACCGGCATGGTTACGCTGATTTCGCAGGACCTGTCCGAGTTCGCGCTACACGTCCGTGCGTTTCTGGGCTTACCGATCGGCGCGATCCGCCAGTACGGCCCTTCCGCTTCGGCCGTCATTCTGCCGCAGTTAACCAGCCGCAACGTCAGCTTTGGCAACGTGGAAGCCGCGGTCGGGGCAGGTGTTCAGCTGCGTCTATTTGGCAAACCGGAAATCGAAGGCTCGCGTCGCCTGGGCGTGTCGCTGGCAACGGCTGATGACGTCGAAACTGCGGTTGAGCGGGCGAAATCAGCCGCCGCCGCCGTGGTCGTTAAAGAATAAAAAAAGCGGGAGATGCATACGCATTCCCGCCTTTATCTTCATTTCGCCGGGCAAATGTCACGCCCGGTAAACAAATCTTACTTCGCGCCTTCGACAGCTTCGCGCGCAATTTTGGTGATGCGATCGTAATCACCACTTTCCAGCGCATCCGCCGGAACCAGCCATGAACCACCAATGCACAGTACGCTTTTCAGCGCCAGGTAATCGCGATAGTTCGCCGGAGAGATGCCGCCAGTCGGGCAGAAACGGATATGCGCGAATGGACCTGCAATTGCCTGCAGCGCTTTGGTGCCGCCGTTCGCTTCTGCCGGGAAGAATTTGAACTCTTTCAGACCGTAGTCCATACCCAGCATCAGTTCAGATACGGTACTGATACCTGGGATCAGTGGAATAGTGCCTTCAGTCGCAGCTTTCAGCAGCGGCTCGGTCAGGCCCGGGCTGATAGCAAACTGCGCGCCCGCTTCAGTCACTTCTTTCAGCTGCTGAACGTTGGTCACGGTACCAGCACCGACGATAGCATCTGGCACTTCTTTAGCGATGGCGCGGATAGCGTCCATGGCACACGCGGTACGCAGGGTCACTTCCAGCACGCGCACACCTCCCGCGACCAGCGCTTTCGCCATCGGTACAGCGTGTTCCAGTTTGTTAACAACGATAACCGGCACAACCGGGCCGTTGGTCAGGATTGCTTCTGCACTTGTTTTCCAGTTTTTCATCAGAGTTATTCTCTCGCCAGAATGAGTAATTTCGTCGTATTAAAAAGTGATGCAGGTTGCGCCCTGCTCTGCACCGGAAAGATTCTCGCGCAGTGCACTGAACAGTTCGCGACCACTCCCAACCCGTGATGCGCTCAGGTCAGGTAAATGCGGTTTGCGGGCGGTCAGTTCGGCTTCATCCACCAGCAGTGTCAGCTCGCCGGTTTGTCCATTCACGCGGATCATATCGCCATCATGGACTTTCGCCAGCAACCCGCCGTCGTACGCTTCAGGCGTGACGTGAATAGCGGAAGGCACTTTACCGGATGCGCCAGAAAGCCGTCCATCGGTGACTAATGCGATTTTGAAACAACGGTCCAATAATACACCTAATGGCGGCATAAGTTTATGCAATTCTGGCATGCCGTTAGCTTTTGGTCCCTGAAGACGCACAACAACCACGCAATCTTTATCCAACAGACCCGCTTCAAAGGCCGGCAGCACGTCATGCTGGCTCTCAAATACTACCGCTGGCGCTTCGATAATTTGGTTTTCAAGCGGCACAGCGGAAGTCTTCATCACCGCGCGACCGAGGTTGCCACTCAGCACTTTCGTGCCGCCGTGATGGGAGAACGGTTTGTCGATAGTGGCAATGACAGCCTCATCCAGCGATGCCTGCGCGCCCTCGCGCCAGTCCAGCTCGCCGTTATTCAGCCACGGCTCCATGGTGTAACGAGACAGGCCGTGACCGGCCACGGTTTCTACGTCTTCGTGGAGCAGACCGCCTTTCAGCAGTTCGCGCACCAGCACCGGTACACCGCCCGCCGCCTGGAAGTGGTTGATATCCGCCGGGCCGTTCGGGTACAGGCGCGCCATCAGCGGCACCACGTCAGAAATGTCAGAGAAGTCATCCCAGTTGATGATAATACCCGCCGCACGCGCCATCGCCACCAGATGCATCGTGTGGTTGGTAGAACCACCGGTCGCCAGTAGCGCCACGATCCCGTTCACCACGGCTTTCTCGTCAATCATTTTACCGAGCGGCATCCATTCATTACCGTTGCCGGTCATGCGGGTCACCTGGCGAGCGGCGGCGGCGGTCAGCGCTTCACGCATCGGCGCATCAGGATGTACGAACGAGGAGCCCGGCAGCTGCATGCCCATAAATTCGATAACCATCTGGTTGGTGTTGGCTGTGCCGTAAAACGTGCAGGTGCCCGGCGCGTGATATGACGCGGCTTCCGATTCCAGCAGCGCCATGCGGTCGACTTTGCCTTCGGCAAACAGCTGGCGAATGCGCACTTTTTCTTTGTTCGGCAGGCCGCTGGACATCGGACCTGATGGGATGAAGATCGACGGCAGATGACCAAATGACAGCGCCGCCATGGCCAGGCCCGGGACGATTTTGTCGCACACGCCGAGATACAGCGCGCCGTCGAACATATTGTGAGACAGCCCAACGGCCGCTGACATGGCGATCACTTCGCGGCTCAACAGCGACAGCTCCATTCCGTCCTGACCCTGCGTGACGCCATCGCACATTGCAGGCACACCACCGGCGACCTGAGCTACCGCATTCACGCCATGCAGCGCTTTACGGATAACGTCCGGGTAGTGTTCGTACGGCTGGTGTGCGGAAAGCATATCGTTATAAGAGGTAATGATGGCGATATTATTACGCAGCATACTTTTTAGCGACGCTTTGTCATCCGGTTGGCAAGCCGCGAAGCCGTGCGCCAGGTTACCGCAGGCCAGGCGTGAGCGCTGAACAGTATCGGATTTGGCCTGATTGATGCGGGCGAGGTAGGCACGGCGGGTTTCTTTAGAGCGCTCAACAATGCGATTTGTTACGCGTAACAGTGCGGGATTCATAAAAGCTCCTCAAACTCTGAGTGTCTGGGCTTAAGCATTAACACGAAATTCAGGAGTCATTAACAATGCTGAAACGCGCGTCTGCTGTAGCTCAGGGGCGAATTTATCTCCCACAATTGTAATGAAAAAAGCCCCGGGGGTGAACCTCCCGGGGCTTAAAAGCGCAAATTTCGCACGAGATGCTGTGTCAGATCATGTTACCGGTAAAATACTCTGATCGGAGTACCTTGAACGCTTACTCGAATTCGTTCCATGAACGCCCATCACGGGTGATCATCGCCACGGAAGCGACCGGCCCCCAGGTACCAGCCTGATACGGTTTTGGCGCATCCTGATCGGCGGCCCAGGCTTCGGTGATTGAGTCCACCCACTTCCAGGCTTCTTCCACTTCATCACGACGCACAAACAGCGCCTGGATACCGCGCATGGTTTCCAGCAGCAGACGCTCATACGCATCGGCCAGATGAGTTTCGTTGAAGGTTTCGGAATAGCTCAGATCAAGCTTGGTCGTTTGCAGGTTATGCTTGTGATCCAGACCCGGCACTTTGTTGAGGATCTGAATATCCACGCCTTCGTCCGGCTGCAGACGAATGGTCAGCTTGTTCTGCGGCAGCTCCTGCCAGGACTCTTTGAACAGGTTCAGTTCAGGCGTTTTGAAGTACACAACCACTTCGGAGCATTTGGCCGGCAAACGCTTACCGGTACGCAGGTAGAATGGCACGCCAGCCCAGCGCCAGTCATCGATATCAACGCGGATAGCCACGAAGGTTTCGGTGTTGCTGCTCTTGTTTGCCCCCTCTTCTTCGAGGTAGCCAGGCACTTTTTTGCCCTGCGCGAAACCGGAGGTGTACTGGCCGCGAACGGTTTTATCACGCACGTTGGAACGATCGATACGTCGCAGCGATTTCAGCACTTTCACTTTGGCATCGCGAATGCTGTCGGCGCTCAGGTCAGACGGCGGTGACATCGCAATCATGCACAGAATTTGCAGCAGGTGGTTCTGGATCATGTCGCGCATCTGCCCGGCCTGATCGAAGTAACCCCAACGCCCTTCAATGCCCACCTCTTCCGCCACGGTAATTTCCACGTGATCGATAGTGCGGGAATCCCAGTTATTGATGAACAGGGAGTTGGCAAACCGCAGCGCCAGCAGGTTGAGCACGGTCTCTTTACCGAGATAGTGGTCAATGCGGTAGACCTGGCACTCTTCGAAATATTCGCCGACCTGGTCGTTGATTTCGCGGGATGTCGCCAGGGACGTACCCAGCGGTTTTTCCATCACTACGCGTGCCGGTTTGGCGTTCAGTTTCGCTTCGCCCAGACCTTTGCAGATAGCGCCAAACGTGCTCGGTGGCATCGCAAAATAGTTGATGGTGGTGCGTTCTTTTTGATCGAGCATTTTGCCGAGGCGGGTGAAGGATTTGGTGTCGTTGACATCCAGATTGCAGAAGTCCAGGCGCCCACTCAGGGAGTCCCACAGACTTTCATCAATCTTCTCCTTCATGAAGGTTTCCAGCGCCTCGCGCACCACTTTGGTGTATGCATCTTTGTCCCAGTCGGCACGTCCTACCCCAAGGATACGCGTGTCTGGATGGATCTGGCCGGCTTTCTCCAGTTGATACAGGGAAGGCAGCAATTTACGACGCGCCAGGTCACCCTTCGCGCCGAAAATGACCAGATCACATGCCTGGGCCGTTTGCGTTACCGCCATGTCATTCTCCTCAGTTGGATTGCCTGGTGCTTCTGCCAGGCGCTATTTGTAATTTTCTTACGCTGCACTGTACTGTGTTTACGTTAATGCCGAAACCCCTTACCCCCACCGACGCCAGATAAACGCATTTCTGGAATAAAAACCCCGGCTGGAGCGGGCCAACAGCTTATTTTTGCTCGTCATTTCGCCAAAATCCTGTCGGCAAAAGTCGACTGTGATCATGTAATGAAAAAAAACAACGTAAATTGCCGTCTTTACTTCTGCATTGCAGGATCCACAGGGGTATATTCTCACTAAATTGCCCGGCGATTTCACCCATTAATGGAATCGCTTTCACCGATGAGCGCCTGTTAACCATGAACATGCTGGAAAAAATCCAGTCCCATCTGGAAAACCTTAGCAAATCCGAGCGTAAAGTGGCGGAAGTGATCCTCGCCTCCCCTTCTCAGACTATCCACTCCAGCATCGCGACGCTGGCGTTACAGGCTTCGGTCAGTGAGCCGACCGTTAACCGTTTTTGTCGTAGTATGGACACCCGAGGCTTTCCTGATTTTAAGCTGCATCTGGCACAAAGTCTCGCAAACGGCACTCCTTACGTAAACCGCAACGTCGATGAAGACGACAGCGTGGAAGCGTACACCGGCAAAATTTTTGAATCGGCGATGGCAAGCCTTGACCACGTGCGTCAGTCGCTGGATATGTCCGCCGTCAATCGCGCGGTGGATCTGCTGACGCAGGCGAAAAAAATCGCCTTCTTCGGATTAGGTTCTTCCGCCGCCGTGGCGCATGATGCGATGAATAAATTTTTCCGCTTCAACGTGCCGGTGGTGTATTCCGATGACATCGTACTGCAACGAATGAGCGGTATGAACTGCAGCGATGGTGACGTTATGGTGCTCATCTCACACACCGGGCGCACCAAGAGTCTGGTCGAACTGGCGCAACTGGCGCGTGAAAACGACGCCATGGTGATTGCGCTCACTACCGCGGGAACGCCGCTGGCGCGAGAGGCATCTTTAGCCATCACGCTTGACGTGCCCGAAGATACTGACATTTATATGCCGATGGTTTCCCGGCTGGCCCAGCTCACAGTGATTGACGTCCTCGCGACCGGGTTTACCCTGCGCCGTGGGGCAAAATTCCGGGATAACTTGAAGCGGGTCAAGGAAGCGTTGAAGGAATCGCGCTTTGATAAGGAACTGCAGGTTAGCAGTGATAATCATTAAAAGTTTATAACAAGCTTGTAACCTATTTGTACATTCGGTTAAGTTCCAGCATTAGACTATACCCAAGCTCATTCATGTTGCAGGAAGGCAGCAAACGAGAGAATCCCGATGAGCTTACTCAAGTAAGTGATTCGGGTGAACGAGAGCAGCCAACACACCTGCAACTTGAAGGACGACGGGTATATGCACAGGTGAACGTCCGAATTCCTCTTCACGCAACACCAAAATTGATTCAGCAATGGAGTATTACATGTCCAGAAGGCTTCGCAGAACCAAAATCGTGACCACGTTAGGCCCGGCTACTGACCGCGATAATAACCTCGAGAAGGTGATAGCGGCTGGCGCTAACGTTGTTCGCATGAATTTCTCCCATGGCAGCGCCGAAGACCATAAACTTCGTGCCGATAAAGTGCGCGAAATCGCCGCCAGACTGGGACGCCACGTCGGGATCCTCGGCGATCTGCAGGGTCCAAAAATCCGTGTTTCCACCTTTAAGGAAGGCAAAGTCTTCCTCAATATCGGTGATAAATTCCTGCTGGACGCCAACCTCGGTAAAGGCGAAGGCGACAAAGAAAAAGTCGGTATCGACTATAAAGGTCTGCCTGCTGACGTCGTGCCAGGCGACATCCTGCTGCTCGACGATGGTCGCGTACAGCTGAAAGTGCTGGATGTGAAAGACATGCAGGTGTTCACCGAAGTGACCGTTGGCGGCCCGCTGTCCAACAATAAAGGCATTAACAAACTCGGCGGCGGCCTCTCTGCCGAAGCGCTGACTGAAAAAGACAAAGCTGATATCCAGACTGCCGCCCTGATTGGCGTCGATTATCTGGCCGTCTCCTTCCCACGCTGCGGCGAAGACCTGAACTATGCTCGCCGTCTGGCGCGTGATGCAGGCTGCGATGCCAAAATCGTCGCAAAAGTAGAGCGTGCCGAAGCCGTGTGCAGCCAGGATGCGATGGACGACATCATTCTCGCCTCTGACGTGGTGATGGTTGCCCGTGGCGACCTCGGTGTAGAAATCGGTGACCCGGAACTGGTCGGCATTCAAAAAGCCCTGATCCGTCGCGCACGTCAGCTGAACCGCTCGGTTATTACCGCGACTCAGATGATGGAATCGATGATAACCAACCCAATGCCAACCCGTGCCGAAGTCATGGACGTGGCGAACGCCGTGCTGGATGGTACCGATGCAGTGATGCTGTCTGCGGAAACCGCAGCCGGTCAGTATCCGTCTGAAACCGTCGCCGCGATGGCACGCGTGTGCCTGGGCGCAGAAAAAATCCCAAGCATCAACGTTTCCAAACACCGTCTGGACGTGCAGTTTGATAACGTGGAAGAAGCGATCGCGATGTCAGCGATGTATGCGGCAAACCACCTGAAAGGCGTGTCGGCGATTATCACCATGACCGAATCCGGCCGTACCGCGCTGATGACCTCACGTATCAGCTCCGGCCTGCCAATTTTCGCGCTGTCCCGTCACGAACGCACCCTGAACCTGACGTCCCTGTACCGTGGCGTGACCCCGGTTCATTTTGACAGCGCGACCGACGGCGTGGCCGCGGCGAGTGATGCGGTAAACCTGCTGCGTGACAAAGGCTATCTGGTCTCAGGCGATCTGGTTATCGTCACCCAGGGCGATGTGATGAGTACCGTGGGCACCACCAACACCACCCGCATTCTGACCGTCGAATAACCCCGTCTGGAGTTAATAAAAGGTTCATCACGCTTAACCGCGATGAACCTTTTTTATTTCTTCTTCGGGAACAACTCGTTGCGCTTATACGGCTCAATATCACCGGGCTTGCGGGTTTTGAGCAGTTTAAGGATCCAGGTGTACTGCTCGGTATGTGGGGTAACGAAGATTTCCACCTCTTCGTTCATCCGGCGTGCAATCGTCGTATCATCGGCAGTCAAAATATCGTCCATCGGTGGACGAATTTCTACCGTCAGACGATGCGTTTTACCGTCGTATACCGGGAACAGCGGCACCACTCGGGCACGGCAGACCTTCATCAGGCGGCCAATCGCTGGCAGTGTCGCTTTATAGGTCGCAAAGAAATCGACGAATTCGCTGTGCTCAGCGCCATGATCCTGATCGGGGAGATAATAACCCCAGTAGCCCTGACGGACCGACTGAATAAACGGCTTAATGCCATCGTTGCGCGCATGCATCCGCCCGCCAAAACGACGACGAACGGTGTTCCAGATGTAGTCGAAGACCGGATTACCCTGGTTGTGGAACATGGCGGCCATCTTCTGCCCTTTCGAGGCCATTAGCATCGCCGGAATATCCACGCCCCAGCCGTGTGGCACGAGGAAAATCACCTTTTCGTTATTGCGTTGAAGCTCTTCAATAATTTCGATGCCGTGCCAGTCGACACGTTTCAGGATTTTCTTCGGGTCACGCAGACCCAGCTCCGCCATCATGACCATCGCCTGCGGGGCTGTGGCATACATTTCATCAATGATAGCCTCACGCTCGGCGTCCGTTTTTTCCGGGAAGCAGTAAAGCAGATTAATTTGCGCGCGGCGGCGGGAGCTTTTTGCCAGTCGCCCGACTTTTTTGCCCAACGCGCCGAGGACAGGATCGCGGAAAGACGCAGGGGTCAGCGCAATACCCGCGAAAGCCAGAACGCCCAGCCAGGAACCCCAATAGCGCGGATGTAAAAAGGATTTTTCGAACTGAGGAATAAACTCAATGTTATTTTTTTTCGTTTCCATGCCTGTTCCAGAGTCGTACCGGAAAAAGAGAAAGATGCTGATAGTTTAGCGACGTGCCCCGCTTCATACAAAAGAAAAAGCCGACGCCCGTTCAGGCATCGGCTTTTAAGGTCATTTAACCGTCAATGGCTAGTCGATTTGCAGCTGCGGAGCAACCTCTTTGACCTGCGCCAGGTAATCACGACGATCAGAACCGCTCAGCCCTTCGGTACGTGGCAGTTTCGCCGTTAACGGGTTAACCGCCTGCTGGTTAATCCACACTTCGTAATGCAGGTGCGGGCCAGTAGAGCGTCCGGTATTGCCGGAAAGCGCGATACGGTCACCACGTTTTACCTTCTGACCCGGTTTCACCAGCAGCTTACGCAAGTGCATGTAGCGAGTGGTGTAGGTGCGACCATGACGCAACGCGACGTAATAACCTGCCGCACCGCTGCGCTTTGCCACCACCACTTCACCGTCACCGACAGCCAGCACCGGCGTGCCCTGCGGCATCGCGAAATCGACGCCTCTATGCGGAGCAACACGCCCCGTTACCGGGTTCAGGCGACGCGGATTGAAGTTTGAGGAGATGCGGAACTGACGCGAGGTTGGGAATCGCAGGAAACCTTTCGCCAGCCCGGTACCGTTCTTGTCATAGAACTTGCCGTCTTCGGCGCGAATGGCGTAGTAGTCTTTGCCATCAGAACGCAGACGCACGCCCAGCAGTTGACTCTGCTCACGCTTGCCGTCCAGCATTTCGCGGGACATCAGTACTGAGAATTCATCGCCTTTTTTGAGCTTACGGAAGTCCATTTGCCACTGCATTGCCTTGATAACCGCGCCAACTTCACTGCTGGTTAATCCGGCATTACGCGCGCTGGTCACGAAGCTGCCGCCAACGGTGCCTTTCAGCACACTGTTGACCCAGTCGCCCTGCTGCGTTTCGCTGCTCATTTTGAAACCGTTCGCTGCTTTATCGTAGGTACGGGTTTCGCGACGTGACATTTCCCAGGTCAGACGCTGCAAATCGCCGTCGGCGGTAAGTGTCCAGGAAAGCTGTTGACCGATTTTCAGGTTACGCAGGTCTTTATCTGCGGAGGCCAGCTGGCTGATATCACCCATATCAATACCATACTGGTTGAGAATGCTGCTGAGCGTATCGCCCGTTGACACCACGTATTCGTGTACACCGGCTTCGTTATCCACTTTGTCGTCCAGCTCATCCTGCGGGATGGCTTCATCTTCCTGCGCCGCCTGATCGATAGGCTCGCTGGCTTCAGGCAGAAGGGAACGGATTTCGCTCTTTTCGAGCTCAATGGTCCTGACAATAGGGGCTGAATCGGGATGGTACACGTACGGTCGCCATACGGCGACCGCTAAGGTGAGAACGGTCAACGACCCCAGCATAACGCGGTGGGGTCGCGGCAAATTATTAAATGCCAGGGCGACAGAGCGGGTTATCTGTTGCACGTATTCACTTCCTCGTTATTCTCCTTTCAGGCAGCTCGAATACTGGTTCGCCAGTTGGGTCAGGAAAGCGGGGTAACTCGCTTTGCCCAACTGGATATTGGTGCCAAGCGGATCCAGCGTTCCCATTCGAACGGAGGTTCCGCGGGCTACCGCTTCCACCACTGCCGGCCTGAATTGTGGCTCAGCAAAAACGCAGGTCGCTTTTTGCTCAACCAACTGTGTTCTTATTTCGTGTAAACGCTGCGCACCGGGTTGGATCTCAGGATTGACGGTAAAATGCCCCAGTGAGGTCATTCCGTAATGTTTTTCGTAGTAGCCGTAGGCGTCATGAAAAACGAAATATCCTTTCCCTTTCAACGGTGCCAGCTCGTTACCCACCTGCTTATCGGTCGTGGCTAAATTCGCCTCGAAATCCTTCAGGTTGGCGTCAAGTTTGGCTCGACTTTGCGGCATAAGTTCCACTAATTTATCGTGGATTGCAACCGCTGACAGGCGCGCTATCTCTGGCGAGAGCCACAAATGCATGTTGTATTCACCATGATGGTGATCTTCATCACCTTTTTCTGCTGCGCCGTGATTATGGCCGTGATCGTCATCATCATCGTCAGCCCCTTTCATAAGCAGTGGTTTCACACCGGGCAGCGTTGAAATGGTGACCTTTTTCGCCTCAGGAAACGCAGTCGCTGTCTTGTCCATAAATGCTTCCATCTCAGGACCAATCCACACCACTAAGTCGGCGTTTTGTAAGCGTTTTGCGTCACTTGGGCGTAAAGAATAATCATGCTCGGAGGCCCCGTCAGGCAGTAAAACCTCTGTCGGTGTTACGCCGTCGGCGATGGCTGAAGCGATGAATCCAAGGGGTTTCAGCGAGGCAACCACGGCGGCACTCGCCTGCGTAGCGGCAGTGCCCCAAAGTACGGTGGATAATGCTGCGAAAAGAAGCGTCTTTTTATGTAACATAATGCGTCTTATCATCGTAATGAATAAAAGAAGTGTGATATTATAACATTCACTGACTTGTGCAACCTCAAATTGTGATGACGAATCTCGTAACGCTCGAAAATGTTTCGGTCTCCTTCGGCCAGCGCCGTGTCCTGTCTGATATTTCGCTGACGCTGAAGCCTGGCAAAATTCTTACGCTTCTTGGGCCAAATGGCGCAGGAAAGTCGACGCTCGTCCGTGTGGTTCTTGGGCTGGTAGCACCGGATTCCGGTGTCATCAAGCGAGAGGGCAAACTGCAGATTGGCTATGTCCCGCAGAAAATACACCTCGATTCCACCCTGCCCTTAACCGTCAGCCGCTTTTTACGGCTGCGCCCTGGCACTCGCAAAGACGATATTCTCCCGGCGCTGAAACGCGTGCAGGCGGGGCATTTGATGGATGCGCCGATGCAAAAGCTGTCCGGTGGTGAAACGCAGCGCGTGCTGCTGGCCCGTGCGCTGTTGAACAAACCGCAGTTGCTGGTGCTCGACGAGCCAACTCAGGGCGTGGATGTTAACGGTCAGGTCGCGCTGTACGACCTTATCGACCAGTTGCGCAGTGAGCTGAATTGCGCAGTGTTGATGGTATCCCACGACCTGCATCTGGTGATGGCCAAAACCGACGAGGTGCTGTGCCTCAATCACCATATTTGCTGCTCAGGCACGCCGGAAGTGGTGTCGATGCACCCGGAATTTATCTCGATGTTTGGCCCACGCGGCGCGCAACAGCTGGGGATTTATCGTCACCAGCATAATCATCGCCACGATTTACAGGGACGTATTGTTCTGCGTAGAGGGAACGACCGCTAATGATTGAATTACTGTTTCCCGGCTGGCTGGCTGGTGTGATGCTGGCCTGCGCTGCCGGGCCGCTGGGCTCGTTTGTGGTCTGGCGTCGGATGTCCTATTTCGGTGATACCCTCGCCCATGCTTCACTGCTTGGCGTGGCGTTTGGCCTGCTGCTGGATGTGAATCCGTTTTACGCGGTGATCGCCGTGACGCTGATGCTGGCAGGCGGTCTGGTGTGGCTGGAGCGCCGCCCGCACCTCGCCATCGATACGCTGCTCGGGATTATGGCCCACAGTGCGCTGTCGCTGGGTTTGGTGGTGGTCAGCCTGATGTCCAATGTTCGTGTGGATTTGATGGCCTATCTGTTCGGTGATTTGCTGGCCGTGACGCCTGAAGATTTGATTTCGATTGGTCTGGGTGTTGCCGTGGTGGTGGCGATTCTGCTGTGGCAGTGGCGCAATCTGCTGTCGATGACCATCAGCCCGGACCTGGCCTTCGTTGACGGCGTGAAGCTGCAACGCGTCAAACTGCTGCTGATGCTGGTCACCGCGTTGACTATTGGCGTGGCGATGAAATTTGTCGGGGCGTTGATCATCACGTCGCTGTTAATTATCCCTGCCGCCACCGCCCGCCGCTTTGCCCGCACGCCGGAGCAAATGGCCGGTATCGCCGTTGGCATCGGCATGATTGCCGTCACCGGCGGCCTGACGTTCTCCGCCTTCTACGACACACCCGCAGGCCCGTCAGTGGTGCTCTGCGCCGCGGTGTTGTTTATCTTCAGCATGATGAAAAAAAACGCCCAATAGGGTAATGCCAGTCAGTTAAGCAACTGACTGGCTTTTTTGTTCCAGGCCTTACCATATTTACGTGGCCTTTCTTTCACCACTCTCGGGAAGGCTCTTTCTCTTCTTATCGGTAGCTTTACCATCTGCGC
>NZ_JALIGC010000032.1:0-171927 GCF_024764775.1 Scandinavium manionii
TGCTTTGTTGTAGTTACGCCAGTTGGTGACTTTAAACTTCTGCTTTGCCATGGGACGACCCGTGTTGCCGGATGATGCGTGATCTGATCCTTTAACTCAGCAAAAGTTCGATTTATTCAACAAAGCCTCGCTACAGCACAATGATGGCAGGTTTTACTTATCAATATATCTCTCCCATCGGCGCATTCAGCACTACGCTTGGGGCTGATACGTTGAATAACAGTAAGGGCGTCACCGTGAATGCGGCGTATATTCTTCTGCAACAGTGGGGTAATTTCATTCTGGTTCCCGAAATGGGCATCGACTGGGCTAATGCGCAAAACACCCGCTATTACTATGGTATTTCAGAGCAAGAGTCCGCGCGCAGCGGCCTTGCCCCCTGGCGTCCACACGATAGTTTCGTGCCTTATTTGCAGCTGGCAATGAATTACGCCTGGTCAAAACAATGGAATACCTGGGGCGAAATCACCGGACGATTTTATCCATCGACAATAAGCGACAGCCCAATGGTCAATAAACACGGCGTCACCGAACTGACACTAGGGGTCAGTTATACCTTTTGATTTAAATCGATTCAAACGAGACGAGGTGCATGGCAATGAAAAAAAAAGCGGTGGTATGTGGCGTGGCAGCCATTTGTTCTACTCCAGTCTGGGCGGTTGATTACCTTTCAGGCCAGGAAAAACAGTATATTCACGATGGTTTATCGTTAACGACGTCGCTGGGTTACATGGGCGGGGAATCGAAAGAATACGTTTACGACAATGATAAGTTACTCAGCCGACTCGACTGGAAAATAAAGAACGCCGCGATCCTCAAAATGGAGGCAAATTATGATGTTCTTCCGTGGCTGAGCGTAAATGCCGCTGGCTGGACAACAGTAGCCTCCGGCTCTGGCCATTTAAATGATTTTGACTGGCAGGATCCTAATTCTTCGTCAAAAACCGACAGTTCCTCAAGCACTGCCGTATTGAATGAAGCCAATGAATATGATCTGAGCCTAAGAGGCTGGATAGTCAATAACAATAATTACAAGGCGGGAATGATTGCTGGCTATCAGGAGAGTCGGTTTAGCCTGACGGGGAAAGGCGGTACCTATGATTATGCAGGAACGGATGCGAACGATAACTATGACCCAAATCTCCCACGTCAGCGTGGCTCCTTCCCACGAAATCAATCGGTTATAGGCTATAAACAAACCTATCGCACCCCTTATATCGGCCTCATCGGAAAATACGCCATCAATGATTTTGAATTTAATGCACTCATGAAATACAGCCATTGGGTTGATGCCAAAGATAACGACAACCATTACTTAACCGGTGCAACCAGCGCGACCAATACCAGCAGCGCAGAACTTTGGGCCGGTCAGATTAATGCGGGTTACTGGGTGACATCGCAGGCCAAAATTTTCACCGAAGCCAATTACACCTATTATCCGAATAAAAAAGGCAAGATTGAGCAATGGGATAACGATGGCTATCAGTCAGCGTCCAGCGGGGGGGGTATTCAGAACAGAAACTGGACCATCACGGCTGGTTTGCAATATTTGTGGTGACGCAATAAAGGGGTCGTATGTTATTAAATAAGCGGCTATTTGCCATTATTTTTTCAGTGACGGTATTCAGCTTAACTTACGGTCTGAGCTCACCTTTATTGTCCTTTAAACTGATTCATGCAGGCATGACGGAAAGCATGATTGGCCTCAATGCCGCGATGCACGCCGTCGGCGTTTTTGCCATCGCGCCGTTTTTGCCTGCTTTGTTCAGACGAGTTCGCCCTGCCACTCTGATGCTGATATCACTCGGCGCCATCGCCATTATTTTCCTGTTATTCAGCGTGGTCACACTCCCGTTCTGGTTCTTGCTAAGAATGGGGCTCGGCATGTTCAGTGAAATCATCATGGTCCAGACCGAAACCTGGTTGAACGGCAGTACCGTGGAACGCGCCAGAGGCAAAGTGCTCGCACTCTATACGGCAGGGATGTCATTGGGGTTCGCGGCGGGCCCGTTGATACTCGCCTACACCGGCAGCGACGGCAACCTGGCGTTTTATATTTCGGCCCTGATTACCGCCATCGCGATTGGGCTAATCGCGCTTTCCGGCATGCCACGCGTCGAGCACGACGAGGATGCTCCGGAAGGGTTTTTAGGTAGCCTGAAACTTGCCGCCTTACCGATTATGGCCACGGTACTTAACGCCGCAGTCGAAATGCTGGGCATGAATTTCCTGTCTCTCTATGCCATAAAACTGGGCTGGAGCGAATCTGCGTCCGCATTACTGATTTCGGTTCTGATGTTCGGGGCCATCGTGCTGCAGCTGCCCGTTGGCTGGTTGGCCGATAAGGTCAACCGGCTTTCGCTCATACGAGTCCTGGCATTTCTCGCCGCGGCGCTGGCCTTTATCTGGCCCTATATTCTCGCCTTTCATTTTCTCTCGTACGTCATGTTATTTATCTGGGGCGGAATTTTTGTTGGCATATACACCGTCGCCATCACATGGGTGGGTGAGCGCTTTAAAGGTAGTCAACTGGCCGGAATTTATTCCGCGATGTCGGTCGCCTGGGGTGCAGGCGCGCTGGCAGGTCCGCTCCTGGGTGGGTTCGCCATGCAATATTCTTTACACGGACTGCCGTGGCTGACCGCTGCAATGTGCCTGTGTTTTGCTCTCTTCAGTTTGAGACCGTCTTTTCGGATGCTGAATTAACACCATAATTTGTTAAACACAGTGACCATTAGCCCGATAATTGTGCTCGCCATGTTCTTTCAGAGGAAGAGCTGAATATGGATGAACGGCAATTCGCATAGTTAGTGATTGATGTCGGCGGATGACATGAAAAAACGTGAATAATTGAATCATTTCGTAATTGAAGAACTCACCACGCTCCCTCATCTCACCATAAGTAAATCCGCATAGCGCGTGGTATATCGTGGCGAGAGCATGTCCCGTTTCATTTGCCACTGCTGGCGGATCCCCTGCCCGGCGAAATACAACGTCCCGCGCCCTTCTTTCACGTTCAGGTGATCCAGAACGTTCATCAGCTGCGGGCTGTTGTGACGCGACGCGTTTTCATCGAACAGGTTAAGCTGCGCCACGCCCTGACTGTAAAAATCGCTCAGCATCACCCCGGCTTTCTGATAGCGATGCCCTTCTCGCCAGATAGCCTCCAGGCAACGCGTCGCCACGCCGATAATATCCCGGCTGTCCTGCGTCGGCGTCAGCAGTTTTACCGAGGCGCTGTTGCCGTAATACGGCACATTCGGCGCAAATGGCGACGTTTTGACGAAAGCGGAGACAAACCGACAATATTGATGCTCGCCGCGCAGTTTTTCCGCGGCACGCGACGCATAGCTGCAAATCGCCTGGCGCATCTCCTCATATTCGGTGATGCGGTCCCCGAACGACCGGGAGCAGATAATGTCCTGTTTGACCGGCGCAAACTCTTCCAGCCCAAAACACGGTTCACCGCGCAGCTCACGCACGGTTCTTTCCAGCACCACGTTGAAATGCTTCCTGATGAAGCGAATATCGCTGTCTGCCAGCTGTAGCACGGTTTTGATCCCCATCGACTCCAGCTTTTTCGAGATCCGCCTCCCGACGCCCCAGACTTCACCCACCGACAATGCCGCCATCAGTTTCCTCTGACGTTCGACGTTCGACAAATCCACCACACCACCCGTCTGCCGCTGCCATTTCTTTGCCGCATGGTTCGCCAACTTGGCCAGCGTCTTGGTTTGGGCAATCCCCACCCCAACGGTCAGATGCGTGCACTGCAAAATCGTCGCTCTGATTTCACGGCCAAACTCGGTCAGGTCACGGCAGTTACGCACTCCGGTCAGGTCACAAAATACCTCATCGATGGAGTAGATTTCGCAGCGCGGCAGCATCCCCTCGAGGATGCTCATCACCCTGTTGGACATGTCCGCGTAAAGCTCATAGTTACTGCTGAAACACACCACGCCGTGACGCCTGAAAGCGTCTTTCTGTTTGAAGTACGGCTCACCCATTTTCACAAAGGGCTTTGCTTCAGCAGATCGCGCAATCACGCAGCCGTCGTTGTTGGATAAAACGACCACCGGCTTTCCCTTCAAATCCGGGCGAAACACGGTTTCACAGGAGGCATAAAATGAATTCACATCACACAGTGCGAACATATCAGCACGCAGACTTCACGATGTAAGTGACGACGCCGAACACTTCCAGGCAGTCTTCGCTGCCAATCATAATCGGCCGGTAGGCGGTATTCTCCGGTTTGAGCATGACGACAGGATGCAGTTGCAGGCGCTTCACCGTAAATTCGCCGTCGACCGCGGCGATGACGATGTCACCGTGTTCGGCCTTACGGGAGCTGTCCACCACCAGCAAATCGCCCTCGCTGATCCCGGCATCCATCATTGAATCACCAGAGGATTTCACAAAATAGGTCGCGCTCGGGTGCTGAATCATCAATTCATTCAGGTCGATGCGCTGCTCAACGTAATCCTGCGCCGGGCTGGGAAAGCCGCATGGGACACGGTCTCCAAAGAGGGGGAACGCCACAATTGGGCGCAATTCGGCGGGTGTGAAAAACTGCATGAGAATCACCATCAATGATAACTGTATATATATACAGTATTGCATGTTGATGGCAGAGATCAAGCAGGATCCGCTGATAACGCAGATCCTCGACGCAACCGCAGGGGTGACAGCAGGCTACGATTCATATACGATTTATATATGTTTCATATATAGAGTGTCGCTTTATGGGAATCGTTAAAATTTCCGACCTGCTGCATGAAGACATCCGTGATGCCAGCAAGGCCATGTCACGGTCGGTGAATGCGCAGGCCGAATACTGGATCCGCCTCGGAATGATGAGCGAGCTGTACCCGGATCTTAACTACCAGCAAATCAAAATGATGATGCTGAAATCCGGATCCGATCGACTGCTGGAGGTAATCAATGCCATCAATTCTCATTAAAACCGCCGATGAACTCTCCCGCCAGCGTCATGCGGGCGAGCTGTTAGCCTCTGTGTTTGCCATGCTGGATGACTTTATTCAGCCCGGCGTCAGCACTATGGATATCAATAACCGCGCCGAAGATTTTATCGTCAATCAACTGCAATCCCGCCCGGCCAGTAAAGGGCAATACGATTTCCCATACGTACTGAATACCTCGGTGAATGAGGTGGTGTGTCACGGGATCCCGAAAGAGTCGGAACACCTGAAATCCGGCGCTATCGTGAACGTCGATATCACGCTGGAAAAAGACGGCATGATCGCGGACTCCAGCAAAATGTACCTGATTGGCGACGTTTCGCCACTGGCCCGTCGGCTAGTGAACAAAACCTACGAAGCGATGTGGAAAGGCATCAAAGCCGTGAAGCCCGGTGCGACGCTGGGCGATATTGGGCATGCCATCCAGACGTATGCGGAAAGCAACGGTTATAGCGTGGTGCGGGAATACTGTGGGCATGGCATTGGCAAAGAGATGCACGAAGAGCCGCAGGTGCTGCACTACGGCAAACCCGGCACCGGCGAGGTGCTGCGTGAGGGAATGGTGTTTACCATCGAACCGATGATTAACCAGGGCGACAGCAAAATCAAAACCAAAAAGGACGGCTGGACGGTGATCACCCGCGACAAAAAATTGTCGGCGCAGTGGGAGCACACCATCGCCGTGACCGCTGATGGCTTCGACGTTTTGACGCTGCGTAAAGGTGAGACCATTCCGGTGTAGTGCTTGATTGCCTGGCGGCGCTACGCTTGTACGGGCCTACGGGACATTTATCGACCCGTGCAAACGCAGCGCCACCGGGCAATTTTACGCATCCAACTCGTCAAACACCTGTTGCGCCAGATGCAGCGTAGCGTTGGCCGCCGGAAGACCGCAATACAGCGCCGAATGCATGATGAGCTCTTTGAGTTCATCGCGCGTAACGCCGTTATTGAATGCCGCACGCAGGTGCATTTTCAGCTCGGCCTCGCGGTTGAGCGCAATGAGCATCGCGATGGTAATCATGCTGCGGGTGTGGTGGCTCAAACCCGGACGGGTCCAGGTTTCGCCCCACGCATAGCGGGTAATAAAATTCTGAAACTCTTCATTCAGCGGCGACAGGTTATCCAGCGTGCGATCTACGTGCGCGTCACCCAGCACTTTGCGGCGCACATCCATACCTTGATGATAGCGTGCTTCATCGTCCATGCATTACCCCCGGAAATAGCTCAACACCACAGAGGCAAACTCATCTGCGGCTTCAACGTTAGAAAGATGCGATGCGGGCAGCGTCACACACTGGCTACCGGCAATATTTTTATGCAGGAAATCGGCATCCACCAGCGTGGTCACCGGGTCATATTCCCCGGCGATAATCAGCACCGGCGCGGTAATGGCGCTGACTTCAGCGCGTAAATCTGCCGCGGCCAGCGCTTCGCAACCTTCAGCGTAGCCTTCCGGATCCATGTGCGTCAGCTCGTGAACCAGTTGATCCACCACTTCCGGAGAATGCTGCCGAAACGTCGGGGTGAACCAGCGGTCAGCCGTGCCTGCCGCCACAACGTCCATGCCTTCCTGACGCACGGCGCGCGCACGCGAAAGCCAGCTGGCCTGGTCGCCGATTTTGGCTGCCGTGTTCGCCACGGCAAAGCCATAAAAACGCTCCGGCGCAAAACGTGCCAGCCACAGCCCGGTCAGGCCGCCGACAGAAATCCCGCAGAAACAGGCCTTGTCGATATGCAGGTGATCGAGTAGCGCAATCACATCCTCGCCCAGCTGTGCAAGCGTCACTTTGCCGCGTTTGGTGGTTTGCCCATGGCCGTGCGTGTCGTAGCGCAGCACGCGAAAATAGGCGCTCAGGGCCTGAATCTGCGGCTGCCACAGCGACAGCGACGTGCCCATCGAGTTCGAGAGCACCAGCACCGGCGCGTTTTCCGGGCCATCAATCTGATAATGAAGCGTCATGGCGTTGCTCCTGATATCGCGTCAGAACCTGACGCACAAAATGATCGGCGCTGCCGGTGGCCCGCGACGGGTCCAGCAGCGTATGTAATTCAGTCGGAGTGAACCAGGCGGTGATGCGCGAGTCGGCTTCCAGCAGCTGCAGCAGTGGGCGTTTTTGGTCCAACGCCGCGTGACAAAGTGTCTCCACGAGATGATGCGCGTCCTGTTTGCCCAGATGTTTCGCCAGCGCCAGAGTTAACGATTCCGCCATAATCAGCCCGTGCGTGATATCCAGGTCGGCGCGCATTTTGGCGGCGTCCACCTGCATCCCACGCACCAGCTGTTCGCTCTGAACGATAGCCGCGCCGGTCAGCATCAGCAGTTCGGGCAGCACTTCCCATTCCGCCTGCCAGCCACCGAGCGCCCTTTCATGCTGCTGAATCTGACTGGCGTACAGCGTCGCCATCAGGCCCGGCGTGCGCTGGGCGGCAGTGAGAATAACCGCGCAGCCAATCGGATTACGTTTGTGCGGCATGGTCGACGATCCGCCGCGCCCTGGGGCCGTCGGCTCGCAGACTTCCGCCACTTCGGTCTGCATCAGCAGTGAAAAATCGTTGGCGAATTTACCGAGCGTGCCACACATGCCTGCGTACCCGTGCCCGACCTCGAGGAACCGATCGCGTTGGCTGTGCCACGGCGTATCCGGCTGCGTGAGGTGTAATTCCTGCGCTAACGCCTGTGCCACCGCCGGACCGTGCTCATTGAGTGAGACCAGGGTGCCCGCCGCGCCGCCAAACTGAAGCGTCAAAACGCGAGACTGCATTTCACGCAGGCGTAACTGCCAGCGCAGTAGCGCATCCAGCGTTCCGGCGAGTTTGAGGCCAAAAGTGACAGGCAGCGCGTGCTGCATCCAGGTGCGGCCCGGCATCACCGTCTGGCGATGGGTTTCGGTTTGTTCGGCCAGCGTCGACAAAAGCTGCGTCAGCATCACGTTCGTTTCGCGCAACGCATTACGCAGTTGCAGCACAAAACCGGTGTCGATAGCATCCTGACTGGTTGCGCCCCAGTGCACGTAGCGGGCCGCATTTTCATCTCGCATTTTCACCTGTGCAGTGAGCTGCCTGACCAGCGGAATTGCCAGGTTACCCGCGCTGGCGGCGGCATCAGCCAATGCCAGCAGGTCGATATTCTTTACCTGACAGGCGGCTTCAATGGCCGCCACTGCCTCCTGCGGGATAACGCCGCAGCGCGCTTCGGCCCGCGCCAGTGCGGCTTCAAAATCGAGCATCCCCTGCACGGTGTTCACGTCGCTAAAAATTTCCGTCAGCGCACTGCCGCGCAACAGCGGGGTCAACACATCCATTCCGGCTCCTTAAACCCGTTCAATAATCAGCGCAATCCCCTGCCCAACGCCGATACACATGGTGCACAGCGCGTAGCGCCCGCCGGTGCGTTTCAGCTGATACGCGGCGGTCATCGCCAGTCGTCCACCGGACGCACCGAGCGGATGCCCCAGCGCAATCGCCCCGCCGTTCGGGTTGATGTGGGCCGCATCGTCCGCCAGCCCCAGCGAACGCGTCACCGCCAGCGCCTGGGCAGCAAAGGCTTCATTCAGTTCTATCACATCCATCTGGTCAAGCGTCAATCCGGTCTGCGCCAGCACTTTGCGTACCGCAGGAGACGGACCAAAACCCATTATTCGCGGTGCCACGCCCGCCGTCGCCCCGCCAACCACGCGCGCCAGCGGCTGTAAATCGTGGGCAATTAATGCTTGCTCGCTTGCCAGCAGCATCGCACATGCCCCGTCGTTCACACCGGAAGCATTGCCCGCCGTGACGCTACCGTCGGCACGCACCACCCCTTTCAGTTTAGCCAGTGATTCCAGCGAAGTGTTGCGCGGGTGCTCATCGCGCGCAAAATTCAGCGCATCGCCTTTACGCTGCGGCACCGATACGGCGATGAGTTCGTCATCAAACAGACCTTTTCCCTGCGCCAGTGCGGTTCGCTGCTGACTACGGAGCGCAAACGCATCCTGATCGGCGCGGGAAATACCGAACTCATCCGCCACGTTTTCCGCCGTTTCCGGCATCGAATCTACACCGTATAGCGCTTTCATCAGCGGGTTGATAAAACGCCAGCCGATGGTGGTGTCTTCCATTTTCATGCTGCGGCTAAAGGCGCTTTCGGCCTTGCCCATCACAAACGGCGCACGGGACATGCTTTCCACGCCACCGGCGACCATCAACTGCGTTTCCCCGCTTTTAATCGCGCGCGCCGCTATACCTATCGCGTCCAGGCTCGAACCACAAAGGCGGTTCACGGTGCTGCCCGGCACATTTTCCGGCAGTCCGGCCAGCAGCAGAGCCATGCGCGCCACGTTGCGATTGTCTTCCCCGGCCTGGTTGGCACAGCCGTAAATCACATCGTCGATACGCGCCGGATCCAGCCCCGGATTGCGTTCCAGCAGCGCCTTCAGCGGCAGAGCGGCTAAATCATCAGCCCGCACCGTCGAAAGCGTACCACCAAAGCGACCAAAGGGTGTACGCACTGCGTCGCAGATAAATGCCTGATTCATCGTCATTCCTTACGCGCTTTGCGCCAGTTGGCTGAAGGTCAGTTTCACCGGCGTGAGTCGCTGCAATTCTTCAAACGAGAGTCCGTTGAAAATTTCGCGCACCACCGGGCCGTCAGGTGTGATATCCATCACCGCCAGATCAGTATAAATGCGGCTGACGCAGCCAATACCAGTCAGCGGATAGCTGCAGCTCTCCACCAGTTTGCACTCGCCGTCGCGAGTCAGGTGATCCATCATCACGAACACCTGGCGTGCGCCAATGGCGAGATCCATCGCCCCGCCAACAGCCGGGATCGCATCCGGGGCGCCAGTGCTCCAGTTAGCGAGATCGCCGCTGGCAGAAACCTGATACGCGCCCAGCACGCAGATATCGAGATGGCCGCCACGCATCATCGCGAACGAGTCACCGTGATGGAAATAGCAGCCACCCGGCAGCAACGTGACGTACTCTTTCCCGGCGTTGATCAGCTCCGGATCCTCTTCCCCTTCCTGTGGCTTTGGCCCCATACCAAGCAGCCCATTTTCGCTGTGCAGGAAGATCTCTTTGTCCGCCGGAAGGTAGTTGGCGATGCGGGTTGGCAGGCCGATACCCAGATTCACATACGCACCTTCAGGAATATCCTGGGCCACGCGTTTCGCCATTTCGTCACGAGTCAGTTTTTGCATCAGGTTATCCTCAGGCGCTTTTGGCCGCGGTCAGGTTAGCCAGCGAAAATACGCGCTGAACGAAAATCCCCGGCGTTACCACGTTTTCCGGGTCAAGTTCACCAAGCGGCACAATGTCCGACACTTCCGCCACGGTGATTTTTGCCGCCGTCGCCATGATCGGCCCAAAGTTGCGCGCCGCTTTGCGATAAATCAGGTTGCCCCAGCGGTCTGCCTGATGGGCTTTGATCAACGCGAAATCCGCATGGATCGGATATTCGAGCACATAATGACGACCGTCTATTTCACGCGTCTCTTTGCCTTCCGCCAGCGGCGTGCCGTAGCCGGTTGGCGTAAACACCGCGCCAAGCCCTGCCCCAGCAGCCTGAATACGCGCCGCCAGATTGCCCTGCGGCACCAGTTCCAGCTCCACTTTCCCGCGGCGATACAGGTCATCAAAAATCTGCGAATCCACCTGACGCGGGAAGGAGCAGATCATTTTGCGCACCCTACCGGCTTTCAGCAGCGCTGCCAGGCCGACTTCGCCGTTTCCGGCGTTGTTATTAATGATGGTGAGGTCACGGGCGCCCTGTGCTATCAGGGCATCAATCAGAAAGGTAGGCTGTCCGGCGGGGCCAAAACCACCGATCATGATGATGGCACCATCGGGGATTCCGGCGATGGCCTGTTCCGGCGTCGGGACGCTTTTGTCGATCATCAGGTTGCTCCTTGTTGTGCGGTTATCGCACTTTTATGCGTTGTTCGCACAAAATGTGACCCGCTTAACGATGTCGGTCAAGGGCGATAATCGAAATATGGTGCGATTATCGAACATCCTGTATGTTTGTTTTCAGAATGTGATCGGTGACAAACCCGGAGACAAAAATATGACCAAACATCCTGACGACGTACTGAACGGTGAGAGCGATCCGTTCAAGGGAGACCCGAATTATATGGCTTCGCTGGCGCGTGGTCTGGAGGTGATTCAGGCATTTACCCCGCAACGCCCGGTGCTGTCGATTTCGCAAATCAGCCAGAAAACCGGCATTCCCCGGGCGGCGGTACGACGCTGCCTGTACACCCTCGGCAAGCTGGGGTTTGTGTACGCCGAGGACGGCAAAAACTTCCAGCTGCGTCCGCGCATTCTGTCGCTCGGCCACGCCTGGCTGGCCTCTACGCCGCTGGCCCGTTCCGCGCAGCCGGTGCTCAAACACCTGAGTGAAATGCTGAATGAATCCTGCTCCATCGCCACGCTCGACGGTGACGATATTCTGTATATTGCGCGTGCATCGAGTTCCCGAATCATGACTATCGATTTGGATATCGGCAGCCGCTTGCCCGCCTGGGCGACGTCAATGGGGCGCGTACTGTTGAGCCACCAGCCGGAAGAGAAACTGAACGATATGCTGGCGCGGGTAACGATGATCCGTTACACGCCGCAAACGGTGGATTCAGTGAGCAAACTACGTACAGAGTTGAAGCGCGTGCGCCAGCAGGGCTACGCGCTGAACGATCAGGAGCTGGAAATGGGGTTACGATCGCTGGCGGTGCCGCTGTTTAACCCGCAGGGGCATTGTGTTGCGGCACTGAACGTCGGGGTCCATGCGGGCCAGGTTTCCGCCAATGAAATGGTCGATCGCGTGTTGCCAGAACTGCAGAAAGCGGCGAAGGAATTAACGCTGTTGCTGCGTTAGCGGCTGCGTTTGGCGTGGCGTTCCCAGTTTTCCTGCTTCGCCTGTTCGGATTTCTTCAACGCCACATAGCACGCCCCGCTGCCGCCGTGATGCGGCAGTGCGCTACAAAACGCCTGTACGTCGTCAAATTCCGTCAACCAGCGCGCCAGATAGCTCCGAATCACATTGGCGTGGGAATTGTCCGCCTTGCCTTTGCCATGAACGATCAGCACGTTTCTCAGACCGTCTTTATGCGCCTGACGGATAAACGCAAACAGCTGCTGTCGACATTGCTCGACCGGCTGGCGCAACAGCGTCAGGCTCGCCTGTTGGCTGTATTTTCCTAAGCGTAATTTATCCAGAACGCCGGTTTGTAACCCGTCACGCTTGAACTCCAGCGGCGTACCGAGCGGCACGAGGTCGAGGAAACCGGTGGTCAGGAAGTTATCAAGCTGGATCGTATCAATGTGCTGCGGCGTACGGGTGTTGCGGCTGGGCTGCCAGTGCACGTCATCATTGCGCTTCAGCGGCTGAACATCTTCCATGGCGTCAAGAAACAGAAATTTGTCGTCAGGGTTCATCTTCACTTCCTCCCAGTGCTGCGACGGCTGAAAAGCTACTATAGCCGCGCCCCGCCTCGCGCTCAACGCGTTTTGAGATTCTGGAAACTGATTGCCGAAAGAATATATTCTGAGATGAACATTAACCGAATGGGGAATAGGGACACTTAAGCCCTGCTTAAATAAGATTAATGCGCAATGAAGTGAATCACCAATGTTAATAAATTGTGAAATATATCACCTGAAAGTACTGGAAATTTAATTTAAATTCGCTATAACTATAATACCTGCATAGGGGAGCCAATTGCAGGAATACGTTATGGAAATATTGCTGTGTATACTGTGGGATCTGGCGGATGTCGGCAGATCCTGTTTTTTATTGTCGCGAATACAATCAATTACGGAATAATTGCTGACTCTGACGACGGAACTGCGTAATTAGCGAGGCGGTTAAGGGCGTCTGTTGGCTATCGCGGCGCTGAATCAGATAGTACGCGGCTTTCGGTAGCGGTTCAGCTATCGGGATTATCTCCAGACGGTGCGAGATTAGTCGGTCAGTACCTAACTCTTCCGGTAAAATACTTAAAAAATCACTTTGTGCAACCAGACTTATGCAAGATGAAAATGTTTCACACACCACGCCGATATTCGGTATTTGTGAACGGTCGCTGAATAATTCTTCGAGCTGTTTATAATAACTTCCACGCGGCGTTGGCATTGTCCAGTTATATTGTAATAAATCACTTATTGTTTTTGCCTCTCGCGCCGGATGACCGGTCCGGGCAAATACCGCGAAGCTTTTTTCAAATAATTTTTCAAACGTGAACTCGTGATCGTATGGCCCTTTATAATAACTATTAATGGTGAAATCCAGTTCCCCCTGCCGTAATTCATTGATCATCGATACCAGTTGGCCCTCCATGATCCTGACCTTCACTTGCGGATGCTGTTGATGAAAACGGGTAATTACCGGCGGCATGAGAGTGCGCGCCACGCTGGCCCCCAGTCCGACATTAATTTGCCCCGTTAAGCGTCCCTGGCGTTGCAGAATTTCTTCTTGCGCCGCACGCAGCTCCTCAAGAATTAAACTGGCATGCTGATAAAAACTTTCGCCGCATTCTGTGAGCGCCACACCTTTACTGCGTCTGACAAATAACTGGGCGGAAACGCCCTCTTCCAGCTCTTTAATCGATTTGGTCAGCGCCGGTTGTGAAAGCTGAAGGATCCGGCTGGCTCCACGAATACTGCCCTGTCTCGCCACTTCCACGAATGCACGAATTTGATGAATTTTAACCTGAAAGGTCATACCCGCCCCGATAACCAAAATCTATCAGACACAAGAAACTGGCATCTACTGTAATGCAAAGCGATATGGCAGGGTAATGGCCGAAACGTTAAAAAATTATTACTGATAAGTAAAAACTATCACAGCGTGAAGTGATTCACATTTTTTGCCGATGACAGGAGAACTTATGCAATTACTTAGCGATTACGTTGCGTCGCTGGCGACGGATCTCCGCGCCTGGCGTCGTGATTTTCATCAATATGCCGAATCCGGTTGGCTGGAATTTCGTACCGCCGCCAAAGTGGCGGAGATCCTCGACGAGCTGGGCTACGAATTAGCCATCGGTCGCGAAGTCGTCGAGGCACAAAGTCGGATGGGTCTGCCCGATGACAACACACTGGCGCAAGCCTACGAACGCGCTCGTCTTCAGGGTGCGCCGGAACGCTGGCTTCCGGCATTTAAAGGTGGCTTTACTGGCGTCGTGGCGACGCTAAAAACGGGGCGCCCTGGCCCGACGCAGGCCTTCCGTGTCGATATGGATGCACTGGATCTCAATGAACAGCTGGACGACAGCCATCGCCCATTCCGCGACGGTTTTGCTTCCTGTAACGCAGGCATGATGCACGCCTGCGGCCATGATGGGCACACCGCCATTGGTTTAGGTCTCGCCCACGTGTTGAAGAGGTTTGCTGATAACCTCAGCGGCACCCTTAAACTCATTTTTCAGCCAGCCGAAGAAGGCACTCGTGGCGCACGGGCGATGGTTGCTGCGGGCATTCTGGATGATGTGGATTACTTTACTGCGGTACATATCGGCACCGGCGTGAGTGCAGGAACCGTGGTCTGTGGGGCGGATAACTTTATGGCTACCAGCAAATTTGATGTGCGTTTTAGCGGTGTTGCCGCGCATGCAGGCGGGAAACCCGAAGACGGTCGCAATGCGCTTTTGGCTGCAGCTCAGGCGGCAATTGCACTACACAGTATTGCCCCACACAGTGCGGGAGCCTCGCGGGTGAATGTCGGGGTGATGCAGGCTGGAACCGGGCGCAATGTCGTGCCTTCCTCGGCGCTGTTAAAAGTGGAAACACGCGGTGAGAGCGAAGTCATCAACCAGTACGTTTTCGACCAGGCGCAACATGTCATTGCGGGGGCGGCGGCGATGTACGGCGCGAGTGCCGATGTACGTCTGATGGGCGCGGCCACTGCGAGTTCACCGTCCCCGGTGTGGGTCAGTTTCCTCCGTGAACAGGCGGCTCTGGTCCCGGGCGTAAAGCAGGCAATCGATCGTGTCGCCGCTCCGGCGGGATCTGAAGATGCCACTCTGATGATGGCACGTGTGCAGGAACATCACGGTCTGGCCTCCTATATGGTTTTCGGTACTGAACTGAGTGCCGGGCATCACAATGAACAATTCGATTTTGACGAACAGGTGCTGGGCATTGCAGTGGAAACACTCGCGCGCATCGCGCTTTGTTGTCCGCAGACAGGAACAAAATAATGCAGCAAATTTACGATTTTGTGGCTGATACCTTGAATGCCCGCCAGCAGATGTTCAGCGATATTGCGGATGAGATTTGGGACCATCCGGAAACACGTTTTGAAGAATTCTGGTCAGCCGAACGACTGGCTGGCGCTCTTGAGGAAGAAGGGTTTAGTGTGGCCCGTGAAGCAGGCGCTATTCCCAATGCCTTTATTGCCAGTATCGGCAGCGGCAAACCGGTTATCGCGGTACTGGGTGAATACGATGCGCTGGCCGGGCTGAGCCAGCAAGCACATTGCCCCCAACCTCGCTCAACCACGCCTGGCGCCAACGGTCACGGCTGCGGACATAACTTGCTCGGCACCGCAGCGTTTGCCGCAGCGGTGGCAGCAAAAGCATGGCTGGAACAGCACGGTGGCGAAGGGACGCTGCGCTTTTATGGTTGCCCTGGCGAAGAAGGAGGATCGGGTAAAACCTTTATGGTCCGTGAAGGGCTGTTTGACGATGTCGATGCCGCTGTTACCTGGCATCCGGAAGCATTCGCCGGGATGTTCAGCTCCAGCACCCTGGCGAACATTCAGGCGGCATGGCGTTTCACCGGAGTGGCAGCTCACGCGGCCAACTCCCCGCATTTAGGGCGCAGCGCACTGGATGCCGTCACGTTGATGACGACGGGCAGCAATTTCCTCAACGAACACATCATTGAAAAAGCACGGGTGCACTATGCCATTACCGACACCGGCGGTATTTCACCCAATGTGGTTCAAGCGCAGGCCGAAGTGCTGTATCTGATTCGCGCCCCGGAGATGGCGGATGCGCAGCAGATTTATCAACGGATCGAAAAAATCGCGCAGGGCGCGGCGTTGATGACCGAAACCCAGGTCAGTTGTCGTTTCGAGAAAGCCTGTTCCAGTTATCTGCCAAACCGCACGCTGGAAGCTGCGATGTATCACGCGGTTCAGCACTACGCGACGCCAGAATGGAATGAGGAAGAACTGGCCTTTGCCCGGCAAATCCGCGACACACTCAGCGAGAACGATCTGCAGAACAGCCTGCAAAATATCGCCCGCACTGGCGCTGACGCAGGTACAGCATTTGCCCGTCGCCATCAGCAGACCCTACTGATTGACGAAGTCGCACCGTATGTGGCGAACGATGGCATTTTGCCGGGTTCAACGGATGTCGGTGATGTCAGTTGGAAAACACCGGTGGCCCAATGCTTCAGCCCCTGCTTTACCGTCGGTACGCCACTGCATACCTGGCAACTGGTGAGTCAGGGTCGCACCTCTATCGCCCATAAAGGAATGCTACACGCCGGTAAAATTATGGCGGCGACGGCCATCAAACTGTTTAACGATCCTGCGCTGTTGCAAGCGTGCCAGCACGAGCTGGCTCAGCAACTGGCGGAACGGCCTTATCAGTGTCCCATCCCGAAAAACGTGACACCGTCACCTTTAAAATAATCATTATAAAACAGAATAAACACAACGACACCCGAGGAACGCCCATGAGTATGTCTTCCATACCGACGCATTCCCCCACCGGTAAGCTATATGGCTGGGTAGAAAAGATTGGTAATAAAGTGCCGCACCCTTTCCTGCTGTTTGTGTATTTGATTGCGGCATTGATGATAGCCACTGCCGTACTGTCGGCCTTTGATGTCAGTGTTAAAAGCCCCGCTGACGGTTCGACAGTGGTGGTTAAAAATCTGCTTAGCGTCGAGGGGTTGCACTGGTTTTTACCCAATGTGATTAACAACTTCAGTGGCTTCGCCCCACTCGGCGCCATTCTGGCTTTGGTGCTGGGTGCAGGTCTCGCGGAACGTGTGGGCTTGCTACCCGCCCTGATGGTCAAAATGGCCTCGCACGTCAGCGCCCGTTATGCCAGCTATATGGTGCTGTTTATCGCCTTCTTCAGCCATATTTCGTCTGATGCCGCATTGGTGATTATGCCGCCGATGGGAGCCTTAATTTTCCTGGCAGTCGGGCGTCATCCGGTGGCGGGTCTGCTGGCAGCGATTGCCGGGGTTGGCTGTGGGTTTACCGCAAACTTATTGATTGTTACCACTGACGTGTTGCTCTCCGGAATCAGTACCGAGGCGGCAAAAACCATGGATGCCGCACTGCACGTGAGCGTGATTGATAACTGGTACTTTATGGCCTGTTCGGTGGTTGTGCTGACGATTGTCGGTGGCTTGATTACCGATAAAATCGTCGAACCGCGCCTCGGGGCGTGGCAAGGCAGTAGCGATGATAAACTGGAAACTCTGGGCGCTGAACAACGTTTTGGTTTACGGGTTGCCGGGGGCGTCTCACTGCTGTTCATCGGCCTGATAGCGCTGTTGGTTATCCCACAAAACGGTATTCTGCGTGACCCGGTGTTGCATACCGTACTGCCTTCACCGTTCATTAAAGGCATCGTACCGCTTATCATCTTTTTCTTCTTTGTGGTTTCGCTGTCTTATGGCCTGGCAACAAAGAAAATCCGCAGCCAGGCTGATATTCCCCATTTGATGATCGAACCGATGAAAGAGATGGCGGGATTTATCGTCATGGTGTTCCCGCTGGCCCAGTTTGTTGCGATGTTTAACTGGAGCAATATGGGCAAGTTTATGGCGGTCGGCCTGACCGATGTTCTGGAAAGTGCCGGTTTAGGTGGCGTGCCAGCGTTTGTCGGGCTGGCATTGCTTTCGTCATTGCTGTGTATGTTTATCGCCAGCGGCTCGGCTATCTGGTCAATTCTGGCACCTATCTTCGTGCCGATGTTTATGATGCTCGGTTTCCACCCGGCCTTTGCACAAATTCTGTTTCGTGTCGCAGATTCTTCCGTTATTCCACTGGCCCCGGTATCACCGTTCGTGCCGCTGTTTCTTGGCTTCCTACAACGCTATAAACCGGAGGCAAAACTCGGTACCTACTATTCGCTGGTGTTACCCTATCCGCTTATCTTTTTAGGGGTATGGTTGCTGATGCTGGTGACATGGTATCTTGTCGGGCTCCCCATTGGGCCGGGGATTTACCCGCGGCTGAACTAAGGAAACGTGATGCTGAGATTGCTGGAAGATAAGATTGCTACCCCGCTTGGACCGTTGTGGATCCTGTGCGATGAACAATTCCATCTGCGCGCCGTTGAGTGGGAAGAGCACAGCGAGCGGATGGTGCAGTTACTGGATATACACTATCGCGCGGAAGGCTATCAGCGTGTGGCATCCACGGACCCCAATGGCTTAAGTAGCAAGATGAAGGCCTACTTTGACGGCGATCTCAGCATTATTGACACCCTGTCCAGCGCGACCGCGGGTACGCCTTTTCAGCGCGAAGTGTGGCAGGCGCTACGTTCCATTCCGTGCGGCCATGTGATGCACTACGGTGAGCTGGCCGAACAGCTTGGCAGACCGGGGGCGGCACGCGCAGTGGGCGCGGCGAATGGCTCAAATCCGGTCAGTATTGTGGTGCCCTGTCATCGGGTGATTGGCCGTAACGGCACCCTGACGGGATATGCTGGGGGTGTGCAGCGCAAAGAGTGGCTGCTGCGCCATGAAGGCTATCTGCTGCTTTGATTTTTAGTGCTTTACTGGAGTGATTGCGCAATTTTATAATAAATTGTTCCAGTTTAAACCCATACATTTCAGGGAGATATAATCTTCAGACTATTTCCCTTGCTTATATTGCGTGAATCGGGTTTTCGAGGCTTACCTGCTCAACAAAAAGATGTTAAAATTGACCAATATCAATTAAAGCCTGAGCAAATCTATGATCCCGGAAAAGCGAATTATTCGACGCATCCAGTCTGGCGGTTGTGCTATCCACTGCCAGGATTGCAGTATCAGCCAGCTCTGTATTCCGTTCACTCTTAATGAACATGAGCTCGATCAGCTTGATAATATCATCGAGCGCAAGAAGCCCATCCAGAAGGGGCAGACTCTGTTCAAAGCGGGCGATGAGCTGAAATCTCTGTATGCCATCCGCTCCGGGACCATCAAAAGCTACACCATCACCGAACAAGGTGATGAGCAAATCACCGGCTTCCATCTGGCGGGCGATTTAGTAGGTTTTGACGCCATTGGTACTGGCCATCACCCGAGCTTTGCTCAGGCGCTGGAAACCTCCATGGTTTGCGAAATCCCCTTTGAAACGCTGGATGACCTCTCCGGCAAGATGCCAAACCTGCGTCAGCAGATGATGCGTCTGATGAGCGGCGAAATCAAAGGCGATCAGGACATGATCCTGCTGCTGTCTAAGAAAAACGCGGAAGAGCGCCTGGCAGCATTTATCTATAACCTCTCCCGTCGTTTCGCCGAACGTGGTTTCTCACCGCGTGAATTCCGTCTGACCATGACCCGCGGTGACATCGGTAACTATCTCGGTCTGACGGTAGAAACCATCAGCCGTCTGCTCGGTCGTTTCCAGAAAAGCGGCATGCTAGCAGTTAAAGGGAAATACATTACCATCGAAAATAGCGATGCGCTGGCAGTCCTCGCTGGTCACGCCCGTAACGTCGCCTGATTCTTCTCTTTCCTTTCGCCGGATCGTTAAATTTTCCTGATTTATTGATCTGGCGAAGGTTCTCCCCTGTTTCAATCACGCCGGATGGGTTATCTTTTAGTTACAGACTGTGGTGACAGTTGTAAGGAGACCCTATATGGCAAAGTATCAAAATATGCTGGTAGCCATCGATCCTAACCAGGACGATCAACCCGCATTACGGCGCGCTGTTTACCTTCATCAACGGATTGGTGGATCGATTAAAGCCTTTTTGCCGATCTATGACTTTTCCTACGAGATGACCACCCTTCTGTCGCCTGATGAGCGCACCGCTATGCGTCAGGGCGTCATCAGCCAACGGACCGCCTGGATCCGCGAGCAGGCAAAATTTTATCTGGATGCCGGCGTACCGATTGAAATTAAGGTCGTCTGGCATAACCGTCCTTTTGAAGCCATCATTCAGGAAATCATGAGTAACGGGCACGATTTGTTGCTTAAGATGGCGCATCAGCACGACAAACTGGAAGCGGTGATTTTCACCCCAACCGACTGGCATCTGCTGAGAAAATGTCCGTGTCCGGTTTGGATGGTGAAAGATCAGCCGTGGCCGGAAGGTGGTAAGGCGATTGTGGCGGTTAATCTCGCCAGCGAAGAGGAATATCACAACGCCCTCAACGATAAGCTGGTTCGTGAAACCCTCCAGCTCGCCGATCAGATTAACCACACCGAAGTGCATCTGGTTGGCGCGTATCCGGTTACCCCTATCAATATCGCAATCGAGCTGCCTGATTTTGACCCGAGCGTGTATAACGACGCGATTCGCGGCCAACATCTGCTGGCAATGAAGTCATTACGTCAGAAATACGGTATTTCGGAAGAGATGACTCACGTCGAAAAAGGCCTGCCGGAAGAAGTTATCCCGGATTTGGCGGAGCATTTGCAGGCGGGGATTGTGGTGCTTGGCACCGTAGGACGCACCGGGCTGTCTGCGGCGTTCCTCGGCAATACGGCGGAACAGGTGATTGACCATCTGCGCTGCGATTTGCTGGCGCTGAAACCAGATCAGTATCAGACCCCGGTCGAACTGGACGATGAAGACGACGATTAAGCGTTAGCCGCGAATAAAAAACCCGATGAGAACACTCACCGGTTTTTTTTATAGCTGACGTCAGGATCAATGGATACCCATGCGCCAGGCGTAGTCGATCTCTTCTTTCAGTTCGAGGGAGGAAAGCGCCATCAGGTCGGCAAACTCCAGCTCCAGCTGTTTAACGCGTTTCAGATATTGCGCAGGAGTTAACGGGCTTGTATCACGACGCAGAAATTCGACGGCCAGCTGCTTAGGGTTTAATTCGGTATCCATGACATCCTCTTTTACGTTGAAAACCCATCCAGTATAGCATCTGGCTCTGATTGTTTTTTGACCAGAAACAACACTTGCGTGAATATAAACCTCATCTTTTAAGCGGTTTTCCTGCGGTTTCTTTGGCTTTCAGCACTGTAAGGAAGGTGATCAATGCCGCCCCCATCACGTAATACGCCGGGGAAAACCGATCGCCAGTGGCCCCAATCAGCCATACCGAGAACCACGGCGTGATGCCGCCAAAGAACGCCACCGCAAAGTTATAGGCGATGGACAAGCCGCCATAGCGCACGCTGGTCGGGAACAGCTCAGCCATGGCCGCACTGCACGCCCCGTCAAACGCGGCAATAAACGCCCCGAGCAGCAACATCGCCAACACCGCCGACAGCATGTTCCCCTGCGCCATCACCATCATCGCCGGATAGCTGAACAGAATAAACCCGGCGCATCCGGCCAGCATCAGCGGCTTGCGGCCATATTTATCCGACAGCCAGCCCATAAATGGCACCAGAACCGCAATGCCAAACAGGCCGATGGTGGTGATGGCGTAAGCGTTGAGCTTTGAGAAATGCAGTTCGGTGGAGAGATAGCCCGGCATAAAGGTTTGCAACGTCCAGTGTCCGACCGCTTTGAGCACCACGAATCCTACGCAAAACAGCAGCGCGCCCCAGGCTTTCGTCACCGCAGCGCGCAGCGGCTTGCTTTCGGTTTTACCGCTTTGTGCTACGGCCTTAAATTCCGGTGAATCTTCCAGATGCTGGCGCAGATACAGCCCCACCCAGCCGAGCGGCCCGGCCACCAGGAACGGGATCCGCCAGCCCCAGTCGTTCATCGCGGTTTCACCCAACGACGCCGTGAGGATAAACACCAGCCCCGAGCCAGCGACAAAAGCCATAAAGCCAAAGTTATCTATCCAGCAGGTAAAATAGCCGCGCCGATCGTTCGGAGCGTATTCCGCCAGATAGGTGGTGGCGCCAGAGCTTTCACCGCCAGCGGCAAAACCCTGAACCAAACGGGTAATGACCAACAGCACCGTCGCCGTGACGCCAATCTGATGGAAAGTGGGCAACAAGCCCATAACAAACGTCGCGCCAGAGGTCAGCAAAATCACCGTAGCCAGTACTTTCTGCCGCCCCACCCGGTCACCTAGCGAGCCGAAATACAACCCACCTAGCGGGCGCATGATAAACCCGGCACCAAAAACCGCGAACGATGACAGCAGCGCCACGCCCGGACTGTCGGCGTGGAAAAACTGCATACCGATAATCGCCGCCAGCGTACCGTACAATCCGAAATCGAACCATTCAACGAAATGCCCCACACCGGTGGCGAGTAGCACCTTGCGCAGCTTACGCGCCGCTGGGATCTCAGCGGCGGGCGATACCGCCTGCAACGTTTCTGTTCTGTTCATCGTTCATCATTGCCTCTGTTTGTTTCTATTATAGATATAGTTTTAATCATGATGAGCAAAATACACCCAACGCTCACAGCGTGAATTGTGATGTCGATCGGCGCCAGCATTGAAATTATCAGTCCCGATCACAGTTTAGACCCTACAGAATTTTCATCGGCGGCCCTCGTTTTGGCCCCGCCTCTGCTGCGCAAATAATGCGATATTATTTATTAACAATTGCGCAATGCAATTTAACAGATCTATCATGCTCGCAATTCACCAAATGGTTCATATGAAATTCATAAAGGTGACTATTGCGCCTCTCTGAAGGTATTTATCGCTTCATTCAAAAACCCATTCGTGTTCAAGCGTTACGTATGGTTCATAACCTGCACGTATGTGTGTCGTTAAGGAGACAGAAATGACAACTGGCAGTTCGCCACGCGGATTACCTCAGATCCTGCAGTGGCTTTTAGTGGTGCTGATGGCCGTGATCGGCCTCGCCGTGGGTGGCCTCGGCGCCAAACTCGCGAGCGTAGGCGGGAGCTGGTACTTCGTCATCGCCGGTATCGTGATACTGATTTCAGCCTGGCTTATCGCTAAAAATCGTCGCAGCGGTCTTGTGCTTTATGCGGTGTTATTCATTGCCTCGAGTGTCTGGGCGATTAGCGATGCAGGCTGGGAGTTCTGGCCGCTGTTCTCACGACTGTTCACCTTCGGCGTGCTGGCACTGCTGGCTACCCTGCTCTGGCCTTTCCTCGGCCAACAGACCGCCACGGGTAAAGCCCCGGCCTTTGGCATTGCCGCGGTGCTGGTGGTTATTTTACTGGCCAGCGCAGGCGGCATGTTCCGCCCACAAACGCTGGTCACCGCCGACGAACCCGTTCCGGTGAAACCGGTCGCAGCGGGCGAAGCGCAAAAAAATTGGGAGCACTGGGGCAATACCACCCACGGCGACCGCTTTGCCGCCCTTGATCAAATCAATAAGCAAAACGTCAGCCAGCTTCAGGTCGCGTGGACCGCACATACCGGAGACATTCCGCTGAGCAATGGTTCCGGCGCGGAAGATCAGAATACACCGCTGCAAGTGGGTGACACGCTGTTTGTCTGCACGCCTTACAGCAAAGTTCTGGCGCTGGACGTTGATTCCGGCAAAGAGAAGTGGCGCTATGATTCAAAGGCCACTGCGCCAAACTGGCAGCGGTGCCGTGGTCTCGGCTATTACGACCAGGCAGCTGAAACGCCTGTGGCTAACGCAACACCGACAGCAGATTCGCAGCCCGCTGCCTGCCCGCGTCGCCTGTTCTTGCCGACCACTGACGCCCGTCTGATTGCCATTAACGCTGACACCGGCAAAGTTTGTGAAGACTTTGGCACCCACGGCGTGGTGGATTTGAGCGTTGGCATGGGCGAAATCAAGCCTGGCTACTACCAGCAAACCTCGACCCCATTGGTGGCTGGAAATGTGGTTGTGGTCGGCGGTCGCGTCGCGGATAACTTCTCGACGGGTGAACCGCCGGGCGTGGTGCGCGCGTATGACGTTCACACTGGCAAACTGGCGTGGGCGTGGGATCCGGGTAATCCGAATCTGACCAGCGTTCCGCCAGAAGGCACAACCTATACCCGCGGAACCCCAAACGTCTGGTCAGCAATGTCTTATGACGCGAAGCTGAACCTGATTTATCTGCCGACCGGCAACGCAACCCCTGATTTCTTCGGCGGTCATCGCACGGCTCTGGACGACAAATACAGCTCGTCTATCGTCGCCGTTGATGCAACTACGGGCCAGGTGCGTTGGCATTATCAAACCACCCATCACGACCTTTGGGACTTTGACCTGCCGTCGCAGCCGCTGCTGTACGATTTGCCGGACGGTAAAGGCGGCACGACGCCGGTGCTGGTGCAAACCTCCAAACAGGGCATGATCTTTATGCTCAACCGCGCGACCGGTAAACCTGTCGCCAAAGTGGAAGAGCGTCCGGTGCCTGCGGGCGACATCAAAGGTGAGCGTTATTCCCCAACGCAGCCGTACTCTGTAGGGATGCCGATGATCGGCAATCAAACCCTGAAAGAGTCCGACATGTGGGGTGCAACGCCAATTGACCTGCTGCTGTGCCGCATTCAGTTTAAAGAGATGCGTCATCAGGGCGTGTTCACCCCACCAGGCCTCGATCGTTCCCTGCAGTTCCCGGGATCGCTCGGCGGTATGAACTGGGGCAGCGTGTCGGTTGACCCGAATAACAGCCTGATGTTCGTGAACGATATGCGTCTGGGCCTGGCGAACTATATGGTTCCGCGCGCCAAGGTAGCGAAAAATGCCAGCGGCATCGAGATGGGTATTGTGCCGATGGACGGTACGCCTTTCGGCGCGATGCGTGAACGCTTCCTGTCTCCGCTCGGCATTCCGTGCCAGAAACCCCCATTCGGCACCATGTCCGCCGTTGACCTGAAAAGTGGCAAGCTGGTGTGGCAAGTTCCGGTCGGTACGGTAGAAGACACCGGTCCGCTGGGCATTCGTATGCACCTGCCGATCCCGATTGGGATGCCGACGCTGGGCGCTTCGCTGTCCACGCAGTCTGGTCTGCTGTTCTTCGCGGGCACGCAAGATTTCTACCTGCGCGCGTTCGATACAGCAAACGGGAAAGAAATCTGGAAATCCCGCCTGCCGGTCGGCAGCCAGTCCGGCCCGATGACCTACGTATCACCGAAAACCGGGAAGCAGTACATCATCATTAACGCAGGCGGCGCCCGTCAGTCTCCGGACCGTGGCGATTACATTATCGCCTACGCGCTGCCAGATAAGCAGTAATCTTCTCGCAGTAACGGCAAAGGGACCGAAAGGTCCCTTTTTTATGTTTGTTGTTGTGCCCGGCGGCGCAGGCTTGCCAGGCCTGCGGTGATATCAAATTCGAATGTAGGCCCGATAAGCGAAGCGTCACCGGGCGTTTCCCTCAGTCAAAACGTTTCCCAGTTATCCCCGCTCGCCAACGCTGGACGTTGTGCGACATAAGTCGCGCCGGAAGAAGGTTTCGGCTGGCGAACCGAACCGCCCTGCTGCAAACGAAACGCACCCACGGCTTCGGTCAAACGAGCGGCCTGCTCTTCCAGCGATCCTGCCGCCGCAGACGCTTCTTCCACCAGCGAGGCGTTCTGTTGGGTGACGTTATCCATTTCGGTGATCGCCTGGCTGACCTGCAAAATACCGCGACTCTGTTCGTCAGATGCCGCCGCAATTTCCAGCATAATGTCGGTCACGCGCTTCACCGCATCCACGATTTCACTCATGGTGCTGCCCGCCGCAACCACTTCGCCGGACCCACGCTCGATCAGCGTGACCGATTCACTGATCAGCCCTTCTATCTCTTTCGCCGCCTGCGCGCTGCGGCTCGCCAGAGTTCGCACTTCGCTCGCCACCACGGCAAATCCACGCCCTTGTTCCCCGGCGCGCGCGGCTTCAACCGCTGCGTTCAGCGCCAGAATATTGGTCTGGAACGCGATGCTGTTAATTACTGCGGTAATTTCAGAAATTTTCTTCGAGCTGCTGGAGATGTTACCCATCGTCGACACCACCCCCGACACAATCTGCCCACCGCGAGTGGCTTTCCCGGAGGCATCTTCCGCTAGTTTGGTAGCGTGATGTGCGTTGTCGGCGTTCTGTTTCACCGTGGCGGTCAGCTGTTCCATGCTGGCTGCCGTTTCCTCAATCGCCGCTGCCTGCTGCTCAGTGCGGGACGAGAGATCGGTATTGCCCGCCGAAATTTCGCTGGTACCGCGGTAAATTTCCTCGGCACCTTGACGTACGGTACCGACCGTTTGCGACAGCGCGTGCTGCATTTTCTGCAAATCATGGCTCAGCTTGCCGATTTCACTCCGTCCGGAGGCTTCATCCGCCAGAGTTAAATCGCCATCGGCAATCTGCTCGATACGATGCAACGCGCGGCGAAGCGGGTTGATAACGGTACGGCGCAGCGCAACGAAGGTCAGCAGCGTCAACACCAGCGCCAGGACAAACGCGCCGACCATAAAGGCCAGGCCGAGCTGGGTGCGGCTGTGGGCCGATTCAGAGAGATGACGCGCGCGGTCGCTACGGATTTTAATCGCTTTCAACAGCACATCGTTATAGGCCGAATCCAGCAGGCGAGCGTGCTCGTTTTCATGATTAATGATCGCTTCAAACATGCCGTTTTTGGCATATTTCAGCATCGGCTTCATGCCGTCGATATAAGCGTTGTAACGCGCATTGATTTCGCCATCCAGTGCTTCGTCCGCAGGGGTTTTTACGTCACGGTTCACGTACTGCTTAAACCCTTCCTGCGACTGTTTGATCCGCAGTTCAGCCTCGGAAATATTGCGCTTCATATCATCCATTTCGGCAATACGGCTGGCGGCCCCGGCGTGGATCAGGTTGATACGCGCGGTACGCAGGTGGTTCGAGCTGTTCGAGAGCCCCATTCGGACTTCTAACTCTTGCGTGACGTCGTTCTGGTCGCGGTCAGCCTGCAACAGGAAATAGCCCGCCAGGCCCGAGCTTAATGCGAACAGCAGCAGGATGCCGCCCAGAATTGAGGAGAACAGTGGAACGAGACGGATGTGATGTAAAAAACTGACTGTTTGCGACTTTTGCCCTGCGGCTGATTTGTCCATGGCTTATCGACTCTCTTATTGTAAGAGGCGTACCAAAACGCCCGTTAGATTGTCATCGGCCTGGCGGGGAGATTGCTTACAGGTAAAAGCGCTACATCGATCACACTTTGGAGATTACGCGGGGTAAAGCCAGCGGAATGGCTCCGCTGGCCTGCGCATCAGTTGTCGCCGAAATGGATAACAGTGCGGATTGACTTGCCTTCGTGCATCAGATCAAACGCTTCGTTGATCTGGTCCAGCGGCATACGGTGGGTAATGAACGGGTCGAGGTTAATTTTACCGACCATCGCATCTTCAACCATGCCCGGCAGTTGGGTGCGCCCTTTCACGCCGCCAAACGCCGAACCGCGCCACACGCGACCGGTCACCAGCTGGAACGGACGGGTTTTGATTTCCTGACCTGCACCCGCCACGCCGATAATCACGCTTTCACCCCAACCTTTGTGGCAGCATTCCAGCGCCGCACGCATCACGTTCACGTTGCCGATGCACTCGAAGCTGAAATCTACGCCACCGTCGGTCAGTTCGACGATAACGTCCTGCACTGGCTTATCACTGTCATTCGGGTTGATGAAATCGGTCGCGCCCATTTCACCGGCTAGTTTGAATTTTTCCGGGTTGGTGTCGACCGCAATGATGCGCCCGGCCTTTGCCTGAACTGCGCCCTGAATGACCGCCAGACCGATACCGCCGAGGCCAAATACCGCCACGGTGTCACCTTCTTTCACTTTCGCCGTGTTATGCACCGCGCCAATACCGGTGGTCACGCCGCAGCCTAGCAGACAGACTTTATCCAGTGGTGCCTGCGGGTTAACTTTCGCCAGGGAGATTTCAGCCACTACCGTGTATTCGCTGAAGGTGCTGGTGCCCATGTAGTGGTAAATCGGCTCGCCGTTATAAGAGAAACGAGTGGTACCGTCTGGCATCAGGCCTTTACCCTGCGTGGCGCGGACCGCCTGACAAAGGTTGGTTTTACCGGATTTACAGAACTTACACTCGCGACATTCCGCTGTGTACAGCGGGATAACGTGGTCGCCCGCCTTCAGGCTACTTACGCCTTCACCGACTTCAACCACTACGCCGCCGCCTTCATGCCCGAGTACCGCCGGGAAGACGCCTTCCGGATCATCACCCGACAGCGTGAACGCATCAGTGTGGCACACGCCGGTATGGGTAATTTTGACCAGTACTTCGCCCTTCTTCGGCGGCGCCACGTCAATTTCGACAATTTTTAGCGGCTGGCCTGGACCAAACGCAACTGCAGCACGTGATTTCATTCCGTCTCTTACCTTGTTGTCAGTTATTTTAAATACGATCGTAGCAGATGACCAACTTCCGCCATGCGAGCCGCGCGCTGATCGACGGTGGTTTCGCCCGTCACCAGCTCGTCTTTAAGATGCATTTCGATCATTTCGCCCATCAGGCCGTTGGCGGCCCCGCGCACGGCAGCAATCTGTTGCAGGATGCTCAGGCACGGCTCGCCGGACTCCAGCGCCCGCTCAAGTGCATCGACCTGACCACGAATACGACGCACGCGCGTCAAAGCGCGCTTTTTATCTTCAGGTGAATGCGGCATAGGCCCCCCTAAATACTATAGAGGAGTATAGTAGCTTTTTTAGCATTTGCCTGTATACATTAACTTTTTCATGCTTATCAGTCGGTTGACAAAAACAGGCAAAAGACACTATCAGACATAACCAGGCCTTTTATCGCCCCAAAATTGCCCCTGAAAGCGATTTTGGCCGCAATACTTCCTGATAAATACAGATGAAATTGAGTCTGCGATAGGTCATTTATGACGAAGAGCCCACTCCCTGACGGCTTGCTATCAGGCCTGCACGGTTATCGTGATAGCGTCAAAGAGTGGATTGGGTGAAATATGCTTTTTCCGACCTTAAACAAGCGAAGATTTAAAACCCCAGTAGGACTTCATAATATCGCGCAGCGTCAACTCTGAGACCATCAGAGAGGACGCTCCGAATTCTGGAAAAAGGATGAATACACTGTTCTCTTCAAACTTCACAATCCGCCACCAATGCCCGAGGTAATACATCCAGTTCATACACTCACCAAATTCAATCTTCTTATCATTTATTTTTGGATTTTTGGGCATCACTCGTCTACAAGTATCCTCCTAAAGTGCAAGGTTATTGGTGGTATTATGAAGTGACTCAAGAAAAAAGCGCTTCATTGAATGCCAGCTACCGACGCGATTTATCAACCGCGGACTCCCGTTCAGCATACACAACCCAATAGCGGCGCGGGAATTGGGTGCCTGCATCAAAAAATTCATAAAAAAGGCTCGCCAAAGCGAGCCCTTATAGAATGATCTCATAACTATTACGGTGATTAACAGCTAATCACTGAAACTCGGGGTCTGGTTTTTTCGTTATTCGATTACGGATGTCACGTCGAACAATCTCAATTGCCCACATCCAAAGGATATGCCCGAGCGTCTCCGAGAGAAGCTCATCAAAAGGCAATTGCCATAATGGCGGAGCCCAATGAAATATTGGCAACATAACACCATGAAACCCAATGGTAACGAGTATGGCAAAAGCAGCGCCCTGCCATAATTTAATTGCCGGGAATACTTCTGCAACGAGGCAATAAAACATAGCAAAACCGATAGAGAACATATGATGGATACCTGCCACTCCCCAGTTCACGACGTGACCGGAATAGTGATAGATCATTTCATTCACCTGAAATCCAACGTCCTGAAGCATTTCTGCCGGTGGGATAGCTCTGTCTGCAGTACGGGGAGGCATAGGATTTTCTGTCCCCCACTTTACGAAACTCGATAAGTTTCCACCTAAAAAACCGGCCCATAATGCGACGCCATAGTTTCGCGCTTCAGCTTTGGTTCTCTTTAAAAAATCCATAACACGCTCCCTGAGGTTAAATTCGCCGCAAAGATGCAACAAAATCACAACCTAAATTTAGCTTTAAATGCTGGATTTTCAAGTCGCGTGCAAATGGACTGTTTATTTATAAACAATCCGTTAAGTAAAATAATGTCAATGTCCCATTCGGCGATATAGCTCCCACTCCTCTACCCGCTCTTTATTAGGCAGATTGCAGTAGCCAACTTCGCCATTGCCAGAGTTAACAATACTCAGTTTGCCGCCCTGTTTAATGCAGTAAATAGATGCAGGATTCGAGAGGCCGGGTGCTGGATTTTGTTCAGAAGTAGATGAACATCCAGCGATAAGCACTACAGATATGGCTAAGATTGCTTTTTTCATCAGTTTCCCCTTTTGAAGCGGAATGCTAACCAACCCACCCGCAAAAAGCAAAAACCTCACAGGAGCGAGGGAAATATTAAGACTGTAATGATGCCAGTCGTGCGGCAAATCCGACGAACACCAGGCCAATCAGACTATTGCCGAGCTTCACCAGCTTTTTACGGCTGCCAACGAAACGGGTCACCAGCGAACCGGAGACAATCAGGAAGCTGAGATAGGTGAAGCTGACGATTTCCAGCGTGACGCCGAGGATCAGGAATGCCAGACCCGGCGTGGTGGAGTTCACGTCAATGAACTGAACGAAGAATGAGACGTAGAACAGAATCGCTTTCGGGTTGGTCAGGCTCAGCGTCAGCGCGCGTTTGAAAATAGTGCTGCGCTGGTCAGCGGTGTGCATGTGCTCGCCACCTTTCTGTTTGATAACTGCCCACAGCATTTTAAGCCCGAGATATAGCAGATACAGTGCGCCCAGATAACGGACAATGTTAAACAGCACCGGCGTGGTTTTAATCAGCGTGGCGACCCCCGCCCAGGAGAGGAACATCAGCACCGCATCGCCGATAAACACCGCCAGCGCGGCCAGATAGCCAGTGCGGATACCATATGCGGCCCCGGTTTTGAGCACAAAAAAGGTATTAGGCCCCGGCACCAGAATGATAAATATCGCGCCGACCAGGTAAGTCCAGTAATTCAGTACGCCAAAATCCGCAAACACGCTGCTCTCCCTTCACTGCTGCTGATTCAAAATGTGACGGCCATCATAACAAAAAAGCCGCCTTCCTTTTACCGGAAGACGGCTTTAAGCACAGATTTATATCAGGTAATTACAGCGCTTTGAGGATCGCATCCACGCTGGCTTTTGCATCGCCAAACAACATGTGGGTGTTCTCTTTGAAGAACAGCGGGTTTTGCACGCCAGCGTAGCCGGTATTCATCGAACGTTTGAAGACAATTACGTTCTGCGCTTTCCACACTTCCAGCACTGGCATTCCGGCAATCGGGCTCTTCGGATCGTCCAGCGCCGCCGGGTTAACGGTGTCGTTGGCGCCAATGACCAGCACGGTATCGGTGTCGCGGAAATCGTCATTGATTTCGTCCATTTCCAGCACGATGTCATACGGCACTTTCGCTTCAGCCAGCAGTACGTTCATGTGCCCCGGCAAACGGCCCGCCACAGGGTGAATACCGAAACGCACTTTGATACCGCGCGCGCGCAGTCTTTCAGTGATTTCAGCCACCGGATACTGCGCCTGCGCCACCGCCATGCCGTAGCCTGGGGTGATGATGACCGTCTGCGAGTTTTTCAGCATCTCAGCGGTGTCTTCCGCGCTGATTTCGCGGTGTTCACCCACTTCGTCGTCAGCCCCGGTAGACGAACCGTCGGTGCCGAAGCCGCCTGCAATAACGCTGAAGAACGAACGGTTCATCGCTTTACACATGATATAAGACAGGATCGCACCAGAAGAACCGACCAACGCACCGGTAACGATCAGCAGATCGTTGCTGAGCATGAAGCCCGCAGCCGCAGCCGCCCAACCGGAATAGGAGTTCAGCATCGACACCACAACCGGCATGTCAGCCCCACCGATGGACGCCACCAGGTGCCAGCCAAAGGCCAGCGCGATAACGGTCATGATGAGCAGGGCCAGTACCTGCAGGCCAACGCTTTCGGTACGAACAAATACCACCAGCATCAGGAATGAAACCACCAGCGCGGCCAGGTTCATTTTATGACGGTTCGGTAGCATCAGCGGCTTGGACGAAATTTTGCCGCGCAGTTTACCGAATGCAACGATGGAACCGGTGAAGGTCACCGCACCAATAAAGATGCCAAGGAACACTTCGGTCAGGTGAATATTGACCAGGATCGGCTCAAGGCCCGGTTCGTGGTACAGGTAGCTGTTAAAGCCGACCAGTACCGCAGCCAGGCCCACAAAGCTGTGCAGCACCGCCACCAGCTCTGGCATTTCAGTCATTTCGACCCGTTTTGCCAGACGAATACCGATCGCCCCGCCGATAATCATCGCGACTAAAATCCACGCCACGTTGCCCGTTTCCGGCCCAAAGATGGTGGCAATCAGCGCAATGGCCATCCCGGCGATGCCGTAATAGTTGCCCTGCTGTGACGTTTCGTGTTTCGAAAGCCCTGCCAGACTAAAAATAAACAGGATCGCGGCAACAATGTATGCAGCTGTAACTAATCCTCCAGACATGTGCTACCCCTTACCCTTTGCGGAACATTTTCAGCATGCGCTGAGTCACGGTGAAACCACCGAAAATATTGATGCTGGCAATCAGCACGGCAATAAAGCTGAGGAAACTGACCCAGCCACCGTGGCCAATTTGCAGCAACGCACCCACCACGATGATTCCGGAAATGGCGTTCGTGACCGACATCAGCGGCGTGTGCAGCGCATGAGACACGTTCCACACAACGTAATAACCGACCACGCAGGAGAGCGCGAACACGGTGAAGTGGCCGAGGAACTCTTTTGGTGCAACGTCTGCGAGCCAGCCAAACAGAATAATCGCCAGCGCCATCAGCGCGTATTTGCGCCACGGCGATGCCGGTTTTTCCGGTTCCGCAGGTGCCGCTTCAACTTTTGCTGCCGCTTTCGGCTGAGCAGAAACCTGAATCGGTGGCGCAGGCCAGGTGACTTCACCTTCGCGAACCACGGTCACGCCGCGAATAACCACGTCGTCAAAATCAATGTTGATGTTGCCGTCTTTTTCTTTGCACAGCAGTTTGAGCAAGTTCACCAGGTTGGTGCCGTAAAGCTGTGAGGACTGGGTCGGCAGGCGGCTGGCTAAATCGGTATAGCCAATCACCTTCACACCGTTGGCGGTAGTGAACACTTCACCCGGCACGGTATATTCGCAGTTGCCACCGTTTTGTGCCGCCAGATCAACCACCACGCTGCCTGGATTCATCGAATCCACCATCTCGCGGGTGATCAGTTTTGGGGCTGGCTTGCCAGGGATCAGTGCGGTGGTGACGATAATATCGACTTCTTTCGCCTGGGCGGCGAACAGTTCCATTTCCGCTTTGATAAAGGCTTCGGACATTACTTTGGCATAGCCGTCGCCGCTGCCCGCTTCTTCCTCGAAATCCAGTTCGAGGAATTCCGCGCCCATACTCTGGACCTGTTCCTTCACTTCCGGACGGGTGTCAAAAGCACGCACGATAGCGCCGAGGCTGTTCGCCGCGCCGATGGCGGCCAGACCCGCAACACCCGCACCGATAACCATGACTTTAGCCGGTGGCACTTTACCTGCGGCGGTGATTTGCCCGGTGAAGAAGCGGCCAAACTCGTGGGCGGCTTCAACAATCGCGCGGTAACCCGCGATGTTCGCCATCGAACTCAGGGCATCGAGAGACTGCGCGCGTGAAATACGCGGCACGGAATCCATCGCCATCACGTTGACCTGTCGCTCGGCTAATTTTGCCATCAGCTCCGGGTTTTGTGCCGGCCAAATAAAGCTAATCAGCGTGGTGCCCGGATTAAGCAGCGCGATTTCCGCGTCCGTTGGGGCATTCACTTTTAGAATAATGTCAGACTGCCAGACGGTTTCTGTGCTGACGACTTCAGCGCCCGCCTCGGTAAAAGCACGATCGTCAAAGCTTGCAAGCTTACCGGCCCCGCTTTCAACTGCCACTGTAAAACCGAGTTTGAGCAGCTGTTCTACCGTTTTCGGCGTTGCTGCAGCCCGGGTTTCCAGGGCCAGCGTCTCTTTAGGTACTGCAATACGCATAGTTTTCCCTTCCATCGATTGTAATGATGGTTTGTTGTCTCATCGGGTTCCGTCCCTGGCCGTATGGACTGGCGAAGTGGCGAGCACCCGGAAAAAAAACAGTAACAAACTTTCTATAAGCTACTGAAAATAGCGGTTGTGATCTAGCGTTAGGAAACAGTAATTGTGATTTTATTAGGGAAAAGTCACTTATGCAGGTCTCAGGCAGCAATATTTACCTTATTTTGTCTGGCAAGCCTGATAATTCGCTTAAGCGAAGCGGTAAAACATGATTATTCTCGGCGTTATTACCGGAAATTAACATTGCATTAACTTATAAAAGTCATAATGATTATCGCTTTTTCTGGTCAACCGTCCATTTCCACGACATATCGTGAAAAGTTATCGCGCCCTGTTAGCAGGGTCGCACAAGATGAGCAAAATCACGCAGACAGTGAAGCAATTTAAATGCAATAATCTCTGACGTTTTAGTCACTAACAACTACCAGTACCTGGTTTGCGCAAGGCGAAGGATTATTTTTATGAAGCTTAAGTACACCCTCCTGGCGTCCGCTCTCCTGTCTGCAGCGGCTTTTTCCGCCAGTGCAGCAACCGAGTTAACGCCGGAGCAAGCGGCAGCCCTCAAGCCGTACGATCGTATCGTTATCACCGGTCGTTTTAATGCTATTGGTGACGCCGTTGATGCTGTTTCCCGTAAAGCCGATAAAGCAGGCGCAGCCTCCTTCTACGTCGTCGATACGTCCGATTTCTCCAGCAGTGGCAACTGGCGCGTTACCGCAGACTTATATAAAGACGATGCCGCTAAAGCCGACGCACCTAAAAACCGCGTAATTGATGGCGTGACTGAACTGCCGAAAGACCAGGCTGCCCTGATTGAGCCATTCGACACCGTCACCGTACAGGGTTTTTACCGCAGCCAGCCTGACGTTAACTCTGCCATTGCGAAAGCCGCGAAAGAGAAAGGCGCCGCGTCGTTCTTTATCGTTCGTCAGGTGGATGCCAACGGCGGCGGTAACCAGCGTGTCACCGCCTACATCTATAAAGCCGATGCGAAGAAGCGTGTGGTTCAGAGCCCGGATGCAATCCCGGCAAATTCTGATGCAGGACGTGCGGCATTAGCGGAAGGTGGTGAAGCGGCGAAGAAAGTTGAAATACCAGGCGTGGCGACATCCTCCACCGTCGGCTCGACTTCGGCTTCGGCTGCGGGCGTAGGTCTGTTCTTCGAAACACAGTCGACTAAAGGTGGACGTTACAGCGTCACGCTGCCAGACGGGACGAAGATTGAAGAGCTGAACAAAGTCACCGCCGCCCAGATGGTACCGTTTGATGATATTCAGTTCACCGGTAACTACGGCAACATGACTGAAATCTCTTATCAGGTCGCTAAGCGTGCTGCTAAGAAAGGGGCTAAGTACTACCACATTACCCGCCAGTGGCAGGAACGTGGTGGTAATATGACCATCAGCGCCGACCTCTATAAGTAATTGCTTTTCAAGACAGATAAGGCAGCCTCGGCTGCCTTTTTTATTTTTTTCTGCCTTACGCCATTGCATGCCACCGACTCTCTCCGTAAAATCGCGCGCCGTAGCGTAATCTTCCATTTTTATGCGTTTTAGCCAAATAAATATTCTGGCTTTTATTCTTCCTTCGACAGGATGCCCATGGAAAAGAAACTCGGCCTTGGTGCCTTGACGGCCCTGGTACTCAGCTCAATGCTGGGTGCAGGCGTATTCAGTTTGCCGCAGAATATGGCCGAAGTGGCCAGCCCTTCCGCACTGCTTATTGGTTGGGCCATTACCGGCGTGGGCATTTTGTTCCTCGCTTTCGCCATGTTACTGCTGACCCGCATTCGTCCGGATCTGGATGGCGGCATTTTCACCTACGCCCGTGAAGGCTTCGGCGAGCTGATTGGCTTCTGCTCCGCCTGGGGTTACTGGCTCTGTGCAGTAATCGCCAACGTCTCCTACCTGGTCATCGTGTTTTCAGCCCTGAGTTTCTTTACTGATACGCCAGAACTGCGCCTGTTTGGCGACGGTAATACCTGGCAGGCGATGATTGGCGCCTCGGTGCTGCTATGGGTGGTGCATTTCCTGGTGCTGCGCGGCGTGCAGACCGCAGCCAGCATTAATGTAGTGGCTACGCTGGCGAAGCTGGTGCCGCTCGGCCTGTTTATCGTACTGGCGGCGATGGCCTTCAGCAGCGACACCTTCAGTCTGGATTTCAGCGGCGTGGCGCTGGGCGTGCCAGTGTGGGAACAGGTTAAAGGCACGATGCTCATTACCTTGTGGGTGTTCATCGGCGTCGAAGGCGCGGTGGTGGTTTCTGCCCGCGCGCGGAATAAGAAGGATGTTGGCCGCGCCACGCTGCTGGCGGTGCTTTCTGCGTTAAGCGTGTATCTGCTGGTTACTCTGCTGTCGTTGGGTGTCGTACCGCGTCCTGAACTCGCTGAGATGCGAAATCCGTCGATGGCTGGCCTGATGGTACGTCTGATGGGTTCCTGGGGCGAAGTGGTAATTGCAGCAGGACTGATTGTCTCCGTGTGTGGCGCGTACCTGAGCTGGACCATTATGGCGGCCGAAGTGCCGTATCTGGCAGCGACGCATAAGGCATTCCCTCGCATTTTTGCCCGTCAGAATAAAAATAACGCGCCGTCGTCTTCGCTGTGGTTGACCAACATCAGTGTGCAAGTGTGTCTTATCCTGATTGGGATCACCGGCTCTGACTACAATACGCTGCTGACCATCGCCTCAGAGATGATTCTGGTGCCGTATTTCCTTGTCGGCGCGTTCCTGCTGAAGATGGCAACACGTCCGCTACATAAAGCGGTGGGTATCGGTGCCTGCATTTATGGCTTATGGTTACTGTATGCTTCCGGACCGATGCACCTGCTGCTGTCGGTTGTGCTGTACGCACCGGGCCTGCTGGTGTTTATGTATGCTCGCCGTACGCACTCGTTGAGTGACACGCTTAAGCGTCGTGAAATGGCGCTGATTGGTTTATTACTGGTTGCCGCCGTGCCGGCAACGTGGATATTAGTGGGGTAATGCGCTTACCCCATCGCGACCCTAAGGAGAAAACGATGGGAGAAAGTCATTCCCGCCCCGTCCTGATTACCGGTGGAGGCCGCCGTATCGGCCTCGCCCTTGCCCATCATTTTCTGAATCAACAGCAGCCGGTGATTGTCAGCTACCGCACGCGCTATGACGCTATCGGTGTGCTGGAACGTGCCGGTGCGTTGTGCATCGCAGCCGATTTTTCCAGTGATGACGGCATTTTATCTTTCGCGGAAACCGTGAAAACCCATACCAATAGCCTGCGGGCGGTCATTCACAATGCCAGTAGCTGGCGGGCCGAAAAGCCCGGCGTTTCATTGAGCGACGTGATGCAACAGATGATGCAAATTCACGTTAATGCGCCCTACTTACTGAATCATGCGCTGGAAACACTGTTGCGCGGTCACGGCCACGCGTCCAGCGATATCATTCATTTCACCGATTACGTGGTGGAAAAAGGCAGCGACAAGCATATCGCCTACGCCGCCAGTAAAGCCGCGCTCGACAATATGACCCGCTCATTTGCCCGCAAGCTGGCGCCGGAAGTGAAGGTCAACGCCATCGCCCCGGCGTTGATTTTGTTTAATGAAAGTGATGATGCGGAATATCGCCAGCAGGCGCTGAATAAATCGCTGATGAAAGTCGCGCCTGGCGAAAAAGAAATTATCGACCTGGTGGATTATCTGCTGACCAGTTGTTACGTCACCGGACGGTCGTTCGGCGTCGACGGCGGTCGTCCGCTGCGTTAATGCACCCGGCTCCAGAGGGCGATTAACAGCCACGCGCTCAGACTCCAGCACCCGACTGCGCCTGCCAGCGCCAACGGCAGGCGCAGAAAGCCGGTGAAATACCACAGCGAAAGCAGATAGAAAAAGTAGGGAATGATCGACCACATACCAAACACGATGGTGGTGCGCAGCGCCTCGATGCCCCGCTCGCTGGCAATAATATAATGCGCAATCAGGGCGAACGTCGGAAACAGAGGAATAAGCCCGGCAATATAATAATTTTTCGTTTTCGCCAGCACACCAATCAATAACACCACCAGCGCACCCAGCGCCGCTTTTATCAGTAAAGCCATCTTCCAGCCTACAATTCACCCGATGAATGAGTCGAGGATAGCGGAAGTTACATTGTTTATGAAAGATTAATAGCACCCCACAGAATGGCGGTGTATTTTAGCTTTTTTCGCCTCGCACAGTTGATATGAATAAGATCGTTTTTGTGGAAGATGATCCGGAAGTCGGATCGCTCATCGCCGCCTACCTTGGCAAGCATGATATGGACGTTATCGTTGAACCGCGCGGTGACCGCGCTGAAGAAGTGGTTCTGCGTGAAAAACCCGATCTGGTCCTGCTCGACATCATGCTGCCCGGCAAAGATGGGATGACCATTTGCCGCGATTTGCGCGCGCAGTGGCAAGGCCCGATCGTTCTGCTGACCTCGCTCGACAGCGACATGAACCATATTCTGTCTCTGGAAATGGGCGCCAGCGACTATATCCTCAAAACCACCCCGCCTGCGGTGCTTTTGGCACGTCTGCGTCTGCACTTGCGTCAGCACGTTGCACAGCCGACAGGAGAGAAACCGGCAACCGGACTGATGCAGCATAAAGCGATCCGCTTTGGAACGCTGTCTATCGACCCGGTCAATCGCCAGGTATTGCTCAGCGGCGTGAATGTCACCCTGTCGACCGCCGATTTTGACCTGCTGTGGGAGCTTGCAACCCATGCGGGGCAAATTATGGACCGCGACGCGCTGCTGAAAAACCTGCGCGGCGTGACCTATGACGGGATGGACCGCAGCGTGGACGTGGCGATTTCTCGCCTGCGTAAAAAGCTGCTCGATAGCGCCACCGAGCCGTACCGTATTAAAACCGTGCGTAATAAGGGCTATCTTTTCGCCCCCCACGCCTGGGATAACTAATTTTTCGGACTTCCGGGGCCAGAAATGAAAAAGTTGTTCGTGCAGTTTTACCTGCTGCTGTTTGTCTGCTTTCTGGTGATGACCATGCTGGTCGGGCTGGTGTATAAATTCACTGCCGAACGTGCGGGCCGACAGTCCCTCGACGATCTGATGAAAAGTTCGCTTTATCTGATGCGCAGCGAACTGCGTGAAATCCCGCCCCGGGACTGGAGTAAGACCCTTAAAGAGCTTGATCTCAATCTCTCTTTCGATTTACGCATTGAGCCATTGAATAAATTCCAGCTGGCAGAAAGCTCGATGGAGCATTTACGCCGGGGCGATATCGTCGCACTCGACGATCAGTACACTTTTATTCAGCGCATTCCGCGCAGTCATTACGTTTTGGCCGTCGGCCCGGTGCCGTATCTCTATTACCTGCATGAAATGCGATTGCTGGACGTCGCCCTGCTGGCGTTTATCGCCATCTCGCTGGCCTTCCCTGTGTTTATCTGGATGCGACCGCACTGGCAGGACATGCTACGTCTGGAAACCGCAGCCCAGCGCTTTGGTGAAGGACACCTTACCGAGCGTATTCATTTTGACAGTATGTCGAGCTTTGAACGGCTTGGGGTGGTGTTCAACCAGATGGCGGACAACATCAATACGCTGATCGCCAGTAAAAAACAGCTCACCGACGGGATAGCCCACGAACTGCGTACCCCGCTGGTGCGTCTGCGCTACCGTCTTGAGATGAGCGAGAATTTAACCGACGCGGAATCTCAGGCGCTGAACCGGGATATCGGTCAGCTCGAAGCGCTTATCGACGAACTGCTGACCTACGCGCGCCTCGACCGCCCGCAGAATGAACTGATCCTCACCACGCCCGACCTCCCCGCGTGGATAAGCGCCCATGTCGATGATATTCAGACCGTCAATCCTCAACGCGATGTGTCTCTGGTGAAACTGACGCCGGGTCACTACGGCGCGCTGGATATGCGTCTGATGGAACGGGTACTGGATAACCTCGTGAACAATGCGATGCGCTACAGCCGGCAGCAGATTCAGGTTAGCCTGACGCTGAACGACGGACGCGCGACACTGCTGGTTGATGACGATGGTCCGGGCATTGCGCCTGACGAACGCGAACGTGTGTTCGAGCCGTTTGTGCGCCTCGACCCAAGCCGCGACCGCGCCACCGGAGGATGCGGACTGGGCCTGGCTATCGTGCATTCCATTGGTCATGCGATGTCAGGGGAAGTGAGCTGCGACGCCAGCCCGATTGGCGGCGCGCGTTTCTGTTTCAGCTGGCCGGTGAACGTTTCGCAAAACCTTAACGCCCCTGCCTGAGCGAACATTGCACAATGCCACCACCCGGCTTATAGTAAAAACTAATGAGTATGTTGTAACTAAAGTGGGTGTTATGGCCGATTACGACCTGATTGAGCGTTTAACCACAACTTTCCGCCAGATGGAGCACGAACTGCTCGAGCTGCAGCAAATGCTGGCGGACTGTCGGCTACTTGCCGCGCGGGTGTTCGAACTACCGGAAGTGAGCAAGGAGCATGAGCACGACCCGCTCTCTGCCATTTCGGTCGCGCAGCATCTGGGCGATGCGGCGCGGCTGAAAGCGCTGAACCACTATAGTCACCTGTTTATTCAGCAGCAGTCGGAGAACCGCAGCAGTAAAGCGGCGGTACGTTTGCCCGGGGTGATTTGTCTGCATCCGGAGCCGGAGCAGTTGCAGGTACTGGACAACAAAATCAGCAGCATTAACGCGCTAAAAGCGGCGTTCGAGGCCATTGTCACCGTCGAGTCTGGTTTGCCCTCCGCGGCCCGCTTTGAGTGGGTGCATCACCATTTACCCGGGTTGATTACCCTCAAAGCCTACCGTTCCCTGACGCTGTTGCGCGACCCGGCCACCATCCGCTTTGGATGGGCCAATAAACACATCATCAAGAATCTGACCCGTGACGAAGTGCTAAAACAGCTGGAAAACAGCCTGCGCTCGCCGCGTTCCGTGCCGCCTTTCACTCGTGAACAGTGGCAGGCCAAACTGGAGCGTGAGTATCAGGACATCGCGGCGCTGCCGCAGAAGGCAAAACTGAAGATTAAGCGTCCGGTAAAAGTCCAGCCGATTGCGCGCGTGTGGTATGCAGGAAAGCAAAAACAGGTGCAGTACGCCTGTCCAGGACCGATGATCGCGTTGATATCCGGCACCCAAGGCGTTAGCGTACCGGAGATTGGAGAGTTGCTGAATTACGATGAAGATAACGTACAGTATCGCTATAAGCCTGACGCGCAGTCGCTGGAACTGATCATCCCACGACTGCACCTGTATCTGGCTAGCGACTGATTTTCATGCTGCCGACCATCGCTTGCGGACGTACCCACTCGTCAAACTCAGCGTCGGTCAGATAGCCGAGTTTCAATGCCGAGGCCTTCAGCGTCAGCCCGTCTTTATGGGCTTTTTTGGCAATTTCTGCCGCTTTGTCGTAGCCAATATGGGTATTGAGCGCAGTGACCAGCATTAGCGATTCATTCAGCAGCTGATCGATACGTGCGCGGTTTGGCTCGATCCCCACCGCACAATGCTCGTTGAAACTTTCCATTCCATCCGCCAGCAGGCGCACCGATTGCAGGAAATTATGAATCACCATCGGGCGATACACATTCAGCTCGAAATTGCCCGATGCGCCCCCCATATTCACCGCCACATCATTGCCCATCACCTGACAACACAGCATGGTCATCGCTTCGCACTGCGTCGGGTTCACTTTGCCGGGCATTATCGAACTACCAGGTTCGTTTTCAGGGATCGATAGCTCACCAATACCACAACGCGGGCCGGATGCCAGCCAGCGCACATCGTTGGCGATTTTCATCAGCGATGCCGCCAGCCCTTTCAGTGCGCCGTGGGCGTGAACCAGCGCATCGCAGGTTCCTAACGCTTCGAATTTGTTCGGCGCGGTGATAAACGCCTGTCTGGTGATTGCCGCCAGTTCATCCGCTACGCGCCTGGCGTATTCCGGATGGGTGTTCAGGCCGGTGCCAACCGCCGTGCCACCCAGCGCCAGCTCGCTTAAGTGTGGCAGCGTTAAATCGATATGTTTTAGATTGTGTTCCAGCATCGCCACCCAGCCTGAAATCTCCTGCCCGAGCGTCAGCGGCGTGGCATCCTGCAAATGGGTGCGGCCAATTTTGACGATATCGGCGAAGGCGTGGGATTTGCCGCTCAGCGTCTTTTTCAGCACCTGTAACTGCGGGATAAGGTTTTCGCGAAGCGCGATCACCGCCGCAACGTGCATGGCGGTCGGGAATACGTCGTTCGAACTCTGGCTTTTGTTCACATCGTCATTAGGGTGAACCTTACGCTCCATGCCACGCACGCCGCCGAGCAGCTCACTGGCGCGGTTGGCCAGCACTTCGTTCATATTCATGTTGCTCTGCGTACCAGAGCCAGTTTGCCAGATGGCGAGGGGAAATTCGTCTGCGTGTTTGCCCGCCAGCACTTCGTCGGCGGCGCTGACGATAGCATTGGCTTTATCAGCCGGAAGCAGCTGCAAATCCTGATTGACCTTGGCGGCCGCGCGTTTGGTCAGCGCAAGCGCAGCAATCAGCGAGACCGGCATTTTTTCAGTGGATATGCGGAAATGTTCCAGCGAGCGCTGGGTTTGCGCGCCCCACAGCTTGTCTGCCGGAACCTCAATCGCGCCCATGGAGTCGCTCTCGCGGCGTAACGTTGTCATGACTTTCTCCTTGAAATCAAAGTGAAGGGTTTCGACGAAGCTCGCATGCCTTCCAGAACGTTAAGTATTGATGCTTTTTTAACTTTTGTTTTATCGCAATCAACCAAAAAAAGCCGCCCCGAGGAGCGGCCTGTTATCACTTCACGCAGCGGTCACACTGCGACGACTGAATCTGCTGGAAGAAATCATTACCTTTATCGTCTACCAGGATAAACGCCGGGAAATCTTCAACTTCGATTTTCCAGATGGCTTCCATCCCCAGTTCCGGGTATTCGACGCACTCAAGGCTCATGATACTGCCCTGCGCCAGTACGGCTGCCGGGCCACCGATGCTTCCGAGGTAGAACCCACCGTGTTTGTGACACGCGTCGGTCACCTGCTGGCTACGGTTGCCTTTGGCGAGCATGATCATGCTGCCGCCTTCCGCCTGTAACTGGTCGACGTAGGAATCCATACGTCCGGCGGTGGTTGGGCCGAGAGAGCCCGAGGCATACCCTTCCGGCGTTTTGGCCGGGCCTGCGTAGTAAATCGGGTGATCTTTCACGTACTGCGGCAGACCTTCGCCGTTGTCCATGCGCTCTTTGAGTTTTGCATGGGCGATGTCACGGGCCACAATAATGGTGCCGTTCAGCGACAGACGGGTGGAAACCGGGAAGTCAGAAAGCTGGGCGAGGATCTCTTTCATCGGACGGTTGAGGTCGATTTTTACCGCTTCACCTTCTCCGGCGTTGCGCAATTCCTCAGGAATATACTTGCCTGGATTGTGTTCAAGCTTCTCAATCCACACACCTTCGCGGTTGATTTTCGCTTTGATGTTGCGGTCTGCAGAACAGGACACGCCCATTCCCACCGGACACGACGCACCGTGACGCGGCAGGCGCACCACGCGAATGTCATGGGCGAAGTATTTACCGCCGAACTGCGCACCGAGGCCGAGGTTTTGCGCTTCAAGCAGTAATTCCTGCTCAAGCTGAATGTCACGGAACGCCTGGCCGTGCTCGTTACCTTCGGTCGGCAAGCCGTCGTAGTATTTAGTCGACGCAAGTTTAACCGTTTTCAGCGTCGCTTCTGCAGACGTACCGCCAATCACAAACGCGATGTGATACGGCGGGCATGCTGCGGTGCCGAGCGTACGCATTTTCTCGACCAGATAACCTTTCAGCTTCGCCGGGGTGATCAGCGCTTTGGTTTCCTGATAGAGGTAGGTTTTGTTGGCGGAACCGCCGCCCTTGGCGATGCACAGGAACTTATACTCTTCGCCGTCGACGCTGTAGAGGTCAATCTGCGCAGGCAGGTTGGTGCCGGTGTTGACCTCTTTATACATGTCCAGCGGCGCGTTTTGTGAATAGCGCAGGTTGTCTTCGATGTAGGTGTCATACACACCGCGGGCCAGTGCCGCGTCATCGCCACCGCCGGTCCAGACGCGCTGGCCTTTTTTACCGACGATGATCGCCGTGCCGGTGTCCTGACAGGTCGGCAGAATACCCTTCGCCGCGATATCAGAGTTGCGCAGGAACTGTAGCGCGACGTATTTATCGTTTTCGCTGGCTTCCGGGTCATTCAGAATATCGGCGACCTGCTGCTGATGCGCCGGGCGCAGCATAAATGAGGCATCATGGAAGGCGTGTTTGGCCAGCAGCGTGAGCGCCTGCGGGTCGACTTTAAGGATTTCCTGGCCTTCAAATTCGGTAACAGAGACGTGGTCTTTACTGAGGAGATAATATTCGGTGTCATCCTTTTTCAGAGGAAAAGGATCCTGATAGATAAAGGGTTTGTTCGACATTGTACTCTCACTTACGACGTTGGCTGATTAATTCACGGGTCAGTTTTCCATAGACCCTGGGAAAAGCGAGTCCGCATATCCTACACAACTTTTTAACAAAAACTGAGACTAGTACGACTTTTTCCCTGAGAAGGTTACTTCTGTGCGGTTTATTGGTTTAATACGAACAGATAATTTCCTTATGAATACAGGGCTTGATAATGCAAAAACTCATCAACTCAGTGCAGAACTATGCCTGGGGTAGTAAAACTGCGTTAACGGAACTCTACGGTATCGCCAACCCGGACAACCTGCCAATGGCAGAACTCTGGATGGGTGCGCATCCGAAGAGCAGCTCGAAGATAACCGATGCCAGCGGCCAGGTCCGCAGTCTGCGTGACGTTATCGACGCCGATAAAGCCGCACTGCTGGGCAAAAACGTTGCCGACCGTTTCGGTGAACTGCCGTTCTTGTTTAAAGTACTGTGCGCCGATAACCCGCTCTCGATTCAGGTTCACCCGAATAAGAAAGCGTCCGAAGAAGGCTTTGCCAAAGAGAACGCCGCGGGTATTCCGCTGGACGCAGCCGAACGTAACTACAAAGATCCGAACCACAAACCGGAACTGGTATTCGCCCTCACCCCGTTCCTGGCGATGAACGCATTCCGCGAGTTTTCTGACATTGTCTCTCTGCTGCAGCCGGTTTCTGGGGCGCACACCTCCATCGCCCATTTCCTGCAAGAGCCGAGTGCCGAGCGTTTGAGCCAGCTGTTCGCCAGCCTGCTGAATATGCAGGGCGAGGAAAAATCCCGTGCGCTGGCCGTACTCAAAGCCGCACTCAACAGCCAGCAGGGCGAGCCGTGGGAGACCATTCGCTTTATCGCTCAGTTCTACCCGGACGACAGCGGTCTGTTCTCGCCGCTGCTGCTGAACGTGGTGAAGCTCAATCCAGGCGACGCGATGTTCCTGTTTGCAGAAACCCCACATGCTTACTTGCAGGGTGTGGCGCTGGAAGTGATGGCGAACTCCGATAACGTACTTCGTGCGGGTCTGACGCCGAAATACATCGACATCCCGGAACTGGTGGCGAACGTGAAATTCACGCCGAAACCGGCGGCCGAACTGCTGACGCAGCCGGCTAAAAACGGCTCTGAGCTTGATTTCCCGATCCCGGTCGACGATTTTGCTTTCTCGTTGCACGACCTGAGCACGGCGGGTGCCGACGTTGCTCAGCAGAGCGCTGCAATCCTGTTTTGTGTTGAAGGTGAAGCGGTATTGCGTAAAGGTGAACAGCAGCTGGTGCTGAAGCCTGGTGAGTCCGCTTTTGTCTGCGCCAACGATTCGCCGGTTAATCTGAGCGGCGTCGGCCGTATCGCGCGGGTTTTTAATAAGCTCAAGTAAATACTGAAGATCGGGGCAACTCTTGCTAAGCTTGAGGCAGCCTAACGACATCACAGGCGGACGATTCCGCCTGTTTTTATTTTATGGACAAACGCTATGAAAAAATCGCTGGTTGCAGTTGGAATTATTGTGGCTTTAGGAGTGGTGTGGACCGGGGGATCCTGGTACACGGGTAAACAGCTGGAAGGTCGTCTGGCCGATATGGTTGCGCAGGCCAATACGCAGCTCGCAAGCACCGCGCCGGAAGCCGGTATTCAGCTGGCCTATCAAAACTACCAGCGCGGCGTGTTCAGCAGCCATCTTCAGATGGTGGTTAAACCAGTAGACGGCGCGAAAAGCAGCTGGCTGAAACCTGGTCAGACCATCGTACTGGATGAAAACGTTTCGCACGGCCCGTTCCCAATGGCATCGCTAAAAACCTTTAACCTCGCCCCGGCGATGGCGACCGTTGAGTCAAAGCTGGTAAACAACGAGGCCAGCAAACAGCTGTTCGAACTGGCGAAAGGCCAGTCGCCGTTTGATATCAGCACCCGCATTAGCTATGCCGGTGACACCCGCTCCGACATCAGCCTTAAACCGTTAAATTACGAAAAAGGCGAAGAGAAAGTCGCTTTCAGCGGCGGTGAATTCCAGCTTGATGCAGACCGTGATGGCAACGCTTTCGCTCTGAACGGCGACATGGAAAGCGGCGTGATTAACGCGGTTAACGAATACAACCAGAAAGTACTGGTCACCTTCAACAACCTGAAAACCAGCGGCGACAGCAAGCTCACCAGCTTCGCAGAACGCATTGGCAATCAGAAAGTGACCCTGGATAAAATGGCGATTTCCGTGGAAGGCAAAGAGTTGGCGCTTCTCGATGGCATGACCATCGACGGTAAATCCAACCTGTCAAAAGACGGTAAAACCATCGATGCGACGCTGGACTACGCGCTCAACAGCCTGAAGCTTCAGGGCCAGGACATGGGCAGCAGCAAACTGGCGCTGAAAATCGGTCAGATTGACGGTCAGGCGTGGCACCAGTTCAGCCAGCAGTACAACAGTCAGGTTCAGGCCCTGCTTGCGCAGCCTGGCGTGATGGATAATCCGGAAGTGTATCAGCAAAAAGTGACCGAAGCGTTCTTCGGCGCCCTGCCGCTGCTGCTGAAAGGCGAGCCAGTGATTACCGTGGCACCGCTGAGCTGGAAAAACAGCAAAGGCGAAACCACCTTTAATCTGTCACTGTTCCTGAAAGATCCGTCCCAGGCGACCATCGCTCCGCAGACGCTGGCGCAAGAAGTCGATCGCAGCGTGAAATCGCTCGACAGCAAACTGGTCATCCCAATGGATATGGCGACCGAGTTTATGACTCAGGTAGCGCGTCTGGAAGGTTATCAGCAGGCTGATGCCGAGAAGCTGGCAAGCCAGCAGGTGAAAGGCCTGGCGGCGATGGGTCAGATGTTCCGCATCACCACCCAACAGGACAACAACATTCAGTCCAGCCTGCAATATTCGAACGGTCAGGTCTCCCTCAACGGACAGAAAATGCCACTGGCTGATTTTGTCGGGATGTTCGGCGTGCCGGATGTGGCTATTCCAGCGCCGCAGAGTGACGCTCCAGCCCCTGAACCACAGGGTCAAGCAGCACCTGCACCGGAAGACGCAACCCCGGCCATCGCGCCAAACTGATAATAAAACCGGCAGCCCTGCTGCCGGTTTTATTGCTGTTTGACCAGCCGCGGCGGCATAATCTGATTACGTGCCGTACTCTTTCTGTCTTCGATTCGCTGTAGCATTCTTTCCGCCACGCTTTTTCCCATTTCCCGGGCCGGGGTTATCACCCAACTCATCGGGGCATCATCGAGATCTTTTTCCGGTACATCAGCAAACGCCGCTAACGCAACCCGTTTATCGTAGTAATCGACCGCATGCTCGCCACTCTGCCAGCCTGCACGCATCAACCCCAGCCACGCGCCCATCGCTACCACGTTGTTGTAACACACCACTGCGGTGATGGTTGGATTATGCCTAAGGAGCTGTGTCAGCGCCTGTGACGCCTGTTTCTGGCTGGTTTCGCACTCAACGACCCATTCGCTGTGGAACGGTAATCCAAATTTCAGCAGCGTGGCGCAATATCCCCCGACGCGCTCCGCACGGGTCAACGACGCGCTCAGCCCCCCGAGCCAGGCGATGCGCTGGTGTCCACGTCGGATAAGATGTTCGGTTATCATTTGCGCCGCCTGCATGTTGTCAGGCCGGATTAAATCCACGTCATCGAGATAGCTTGCCCTGGAGGCAAAGACCAGCGGTACCCCGCTTTCATCGGCTTTATCACGCAACTCCATGCCCTGGTCCACCGAACCGGCGATCACCACGCCGTCCACACCTTGCGACACCAGGGTCGCGAAGCGCTGAAGCATATGTTCGCCCTGCTTCCCACCCTGAGTGAGAAACACCATTTTTCCCTGTGATTCAAGGGCTTCGATAAGCCCGGCGGCCAGCTCTGCGTAAAAGGGTGAACTGAGATCGCCGACAATCAGTCCGATGACCCCCGTTTGACCACCGCGCAGCGATGCCGCCTGACGGTTACGTACAAATCCGAGATGTTCAATCGCCTGACTGACGCGCTCACCCGTAGCGGTAGAAATACGCCCTTTGCCACTTAACACCAGAGAAACGGTGGCGACCGATACACCCGCAGCATGCGCGACATCGTTAATGGTGACTTTTTTTGCAATGGCCATGCGCCGCTTGCCACTCCTGCGTAGCGATAAAACGTTTTATCAATGGGTTATATTTATAAACCTAATCATAGTTTGATTATGTGATTTACCTCGCACTAAAGTTAGGTAAAACGTTTTATCTTCTCGCTGCATTCTACAACTACAACAGATTTTTAAGCACAAGGAGTCGTTATATGACGGCGAAAGCAGCACCAAAAATCACCCTCTGGGAATTTTTCCAGCAATTGGGCAAAACCTTCATGCTGCCAGTGGCACTACTCTCTTTCTGCGGGATCATGATGGGGATCGGCAGCTCGCTGAGCAGCCATGATGTCACCACATTACTGCCGTGGCTGGACACCCCGTTTCTGCAGGCCGTTTTCATCTGGATGGGTAAAGTCGGCTCGTTTGCCTTCAGCTTCCTGCCTGTGATGTTCTGTATCGCAATCCCACTGGGACTGGCGCGTGATAACAAAGGCGTGGCCGCTTTTGCCGGTTTTGTTGGCTTCGCGGTGATGAACCTCGGGGTTAACTTCTGGCTGACGGCGCAGGGTATTCTGCCGACAACGGATGCCGCCATTCTGAAAGCAAACAACATCCAGAACGTGATTGGTATTCAGTCTATTGATACCGGTATTCTCGGCGCGGTTATCTGCGGCGTTATCGTCTGGATGCTGCACGAGCGTTTCCATACCATTCGCCTGCCGGATGCGCTGGCGTTCTTCGGCGGCACGCGTTTTGTGCCGATCATCACCACCGTGGTGCTCGGCCTGGTCGGTCTGGTCATTCCGCTGATTTGGCCTGTGTTCGCAAAAGGCATCAACGCCCTCGGCTACGTGATTAACGAAGCCGGTGAGTTTGGTCCGATGATCTTCGGTACCGGTGAACGTCTGCTGCTGCCATTCGGCTTGCATCACATTCTTGTTGCCCTGATCCGCTTCTCTGAAGCAGGCGGCACCATGGATGTTTGCGGCCACTCGGTAAGCGGCGCCCTGACCATCTTCCAGGCGCAGCTGAGCTGCCCGACCACGCAAGGCTTCTCCGAAAGCGCAACCCGCTTCCTGTCTCAGGGCAAAATGCCAGCCTTCCTCGGCGGCCTGCCGGGTGCTGCACTGGCGATGTACCACTGCGCACGTCCGGAAAACCGTCATAAAATTAAAGGCCTGCTGATCTCCGGCGTAGTTGCCTGCGTTGTGGGCGGCACCACTGAACCGCTGGAATTCCTGTTCCTGTTCGTGGCTCCGGTACTGTATGTCATTCACGCACTGTTGACCGGCCTTGGCTTCACCGTGATGGCGGTCCTGGGTGTGACCATCGGGAATACCGACGGCAACATCATCGACTTCGTGGTGTTTGGGATCCTGCACGGTCTGGCGACCAAGTGGTATCTGGTGCCGGTGGTGGCAATCATCTGGTTCGTTGCCTACTACACCATCTTCCGCTTCGCTATCACCCGCTTTAACCTGAAAACGCCAGGTCGCGATACCGAAACCGCATCCAGCGTGGAAAAAGCCATGGCCGGTACTATCGGTAAATCAGGCTACAACGTTCCGGCTATTCTGGCGGCACTTGGCGGCGCGGATAACATCACTAACCTGGATAACTGTCTAACCCGTCTGCGTTTGTCGGTTGACGACATGACCAAAGTCGACGTTGAAGCTTTAAAAGCGAACCGTGCCATCGGCGTGGTACAGCTGAACCAGCACAGTCTGCAGGTCGTGATTGGCCCGCAGGTGCAGTCGGTGAAAGATGAAATGGCGACACTGATGCACAGCGTCGAAGCGTAAATCCCCTTTCCCCCTTCGCCCTGAAGGGGGACAATGTTTCCTCACCCGTTTTGACCGAAATGGAGTTTCCGATGTTTGATTTCTCAACGGTCGTCGACCGTCACGGTACCTGGTGCACCCAGTGGGATTACGTCGCAGACCGCTTCGGCGTTGCCGATTTACTGCCTTTCACTATCTCGGATATGGATTTCCCAACCGCACCTTGCGTGCTTGAGGCTATCAGCCAGCGTCTGAGCCACGGCGTCCTCGGCTACAGCCGCTGGAAAAATGACGAGTTTCTCGCCGCCATTCAGCACTGGTTCCAGACCCGTTTTGACAGCGCGATTAACACGGAACACCTGGTGTACGGCCCTTCGGTTATCTACATGGTTTCCCAGATGATCCGCCAATGGTCTGACGTGGGCGATGGCATCGTGGTGCAAACCCCCGCTTATGACGCGTTTTACAAAGCGATTGAAGGCAATCAGCGCACTATCGCCGCCGTACCACTGCACCAGACGAGTGAAGGCTGGGGTTGCGATATGGCCCTGCTGGAAAGCGTGCTCGCCGAACCGCGCAACAAAGTGCTGCTGCTGTGCAGCCCGCATAACCCGACCGGGAAAGTGTGGACCCATGAAGAATTGACCACCATCGCCGCACTGTGTCAGAAGCACGATGTGAAAGTGATCAGTGATGAAATCCATATGGATATGACGTGGAACGGACATCGGCATATTCCGTGGTGCGATGTCGCGCAAAGTGACTGGGCGCTGTTCACGTCTGGCTCCAAGAGTTTCAACATTCCGGCGCTCACCGGCGCGTATGGCCTGATTGGCAATGAGATCTCACGCAACGATTACCTCAGTGCGCTGAAAGGCCGCGATGGACTCTCTTCCCCCTCGATTCCCGCGGTGGTCGCGCACATTGCGGCCTATCAGCAAGGTGCTCCGTGGCTGGATGCGCTGCGCGATTATTTGCAGGGCAATATGCACTTTATCGCCAGCGAGCTGAACGCCGCGTTCCCAGAACTGAACTGGCACCCCCCGGAATCCACCTATCTGGCGTGGATTGATTTACGCCCGCTGCACATTGACGACAAACTGCTGCAAAAAGTACTGATTGAGCAGCAAAAAGTGGCCATCATGCCGGGTTATACCTATGGTGAAGAAGGCAACGGCTTTGTCCGTCTGAATGCAGGCTGCCCGCGCAGTAAACTTGAGCGTGGCATTCAGGGTTTGATCAACGCCCTTCACGCCGTCCGCTAAATATGTTGCGCAACGGAGATTTTCGTTGCGCAACATGGCTTTTCCATCCACTTTGACTCTATAATACGTCGCACTTTAACTAAAAAAAGAGTGCGACCATGATTCATAAAGACCTGCCCCTGACAGACATTCACCGCCACCTTGACGGCAACATTCGCGCACAAACCATCCTTGAACTTGGTCGCCAGCATAATATTGCGCTTCCTGCTTCCACTCTTGACGCTCTGCGCCCGCACGTGCAGGTCACCAGCCTTGAGCCTGATCTTGTCAGCTTCCTGAGTAAACTCGACTGGGGCGTGAAAGTGCTGGCGGATCTCGACGCCTGTCGTCGCGTTGCCTACGAAAACATTGAAGATGCTGCACAAAACGGCCTGCACTACGTTGAGCTGCGTTTTTCCCCGGGCTATATGGCGATGGCGCACAACCTGCCGGTGGCTGGCGTGGTAGAAGCGGTGATCGCTGGGGTAAAACAGGGCTGTCGTGACTTCCCGGTGCAGGCGAACCTGATTGGCATCATGAGTCGTACCTTTGGTGAAACTGCCTGCGAACAGGAGCTCAATGCCCTGCTCGCCCATCGCGACAGTATCACCGCGCTGGATTTGGCTGGTGATGAACTGGGTTTCCCTGGCAGCCTGTTCCTCAATCATTTCAATCGCGCACGTGACGCGGGCTGGCGTATCACCGTCCATGCGGGCGAAGCGGCTGGTCCGGAAAGCATCTGGCAGGCAATTCGTGAGCTGGGCGCGGAGCGTATCGGCCACGGTGTGAAGGCAGTAGAAGATCGCGCCCTGATGGATTTCCTCGCAGAGCAGCGCATTGGCATTGAATCCTGTCTGACCTCCAACATTCAGACCAGCACCGTGCCGTCGCTTGAGCGTCATCCTCTGAAGATTTTCCTGGAACATGGCGTGCTGGCATCGCTGAACACCGACGACCCGGCAGTTCAGGGAATCGATATTATTCACGAGTATGAAATCGCGGCCCCGGCGGCTGGCCTAACAGCTGCGCAGATTCGTCAGGCGCAGATTAACGGCCTGGAAATTGCGTTCCTGTCTGCGCAGGAGAAACAGGCGTTAATTCAGAAAGTAAAAGCAGCTTAAAAAAACGCCCGGCGGCGCGCTACTTGTCAGGCCTACATTTCACACTTGTAGACCCGCGCAAGCGCAGCGCCGCCGGGCACTGGAATCACTATCAAGTCAAACTGAGCGTCGAACGATGTTTCGCTGATTCAATCCCCAGCTCAATCAATTCCATAATCTGAATCGCCTGGCTGGCCGGAACCGGGTTCTCACCGCTGCCGTTCAGCGCATCGCGGATACCCGCGTAGTACGCCGGATAGTTGCCCGGCACCGTCAGCCACGTTTCTTCTGTACGCTCATCACCGTCCACACGCGTGACAACGCCATCGCGCATGTCGTATCCCCAATCCTCTTGCGGCAGACGTTCACCATTTTTCAGGCGTTCTTCCTGCGGGTCCAGACCATACTTCACATAGCTTGCGCGGGTGCCGTGCACGATATAACGTGCAGACTCCGCCGCCGCCAGCAACGTGCCGTGCAGAACCACACGACGCTGTGGATAGGTCAGAACGGCATGAAAATAATCCGTGGACTGCGCGCCAGGACGTAACTGCGCCAGATCGACCGTCAGGCTGACCGGCAGGCCGAACAGATTTACCACCTGGTCGAGCAGATGCGGAGCCAGATCGTACCAGATGCCGCTGCCCGGACCGCCCTGTTCACGCCAGCGGTTACGCACTTCCGGACGATAGCGGTCAAAATGCGATTCAAAGAAAGTCACTTCCCCGAGGGTACCGTCGGCAATTAATGCCTTCACGGTCAGAAAATCGCTGTCCCAGCGGCGGTTGTGGAATACGGAAAGCAGTCGGCCCAGGCTGCGGGCTAACGCATCCAGCTCACGCGCTTGTGACAACGTCACGGTAAACGGTTTGTCCACTACCACGTGTTTTCCCGCTTCCAGCGCGGCTTTAGCCAGCGGGAAATGAGTATCGTTAGGCGTAGGAATAACAATCAAATCGATGCTGGGATCGTTGAAGAGATGCTTTGGTTCAGAGACGACTTTCACGCCCGGCCAGTCCACTTTCACCTTCGCTTCATCACTACTGGAAACAGCCGCCAGTTCCATGCCCGGCGTACCGCTGATCAGCGGCGCGTGGAAGGTTTTACTCGCGTAGCCATAGCCTATTAATCCGACCCGAATAGTGTCACTCATGTTATCGCCCTCATCTGTGAATGTCCGTCATTTCACAACATATGCAGGTTGCTCACAACCCATTATTAACATAATCGCCCTTCCGCCAGTACGAGCGCTGTAACTTTCAGCTGCTGGTGAAAAAATCCGCAAGATTGTTCCGCAACGCCCTGGCCCGAAAGCCGTGTTCCTGGTAATATTTCGCCCCTGGATAATTTTGGACATTGATTGTTATGACTATGGTATTTAATCGCATCGTCGAGCTGGTGGGCTGGATTGTGCTTGGGGTGTGCGTTTTGCTGCTCATTGCAGCGCATCATATTGATAATTACCAGCCACCAGAGCAGCCTGTTGCGGCACAGCCGCATAAGTAAACGCCAGAAAGTGACCTCGGTCGCAACTATGTAACCGGTTTCTGAAACCGGTTGCAGACCCATATCCTCACTCCTTACACTGGACTTATCTCATCGATAAGGAGCGTGTAATGGCTGTATTTCCGAAAGACTTTCTCTGGGGCGCTGCAACCGCCGCGTATCAGGTTGAAGGCGCGCATAACGAAGATGGCAAAGGACTTTCCATCTGGGACGTATTCTCTCATCTTCCCGGTACGACCTGGCAGGACACCAATGGCGACGTCGCCGTAGATCACTACCACCGCATGCAGGAAGACGTGGCGCTGATGGCCGAAATGGGCCTGCAAAGCTACCGATTTTCCATCTCCTGGCCTCGCCTGCTTCCAAACGGGCGCGGTACCGTCAACGAAGCCGGGGTCAAGTTTTACAGTGATTTGATAGACACCCTGCTGGCGCACAACATCGTGCCAATGATTACCCTTTACCACTGGGATCTGCCGCAGGCCTTGCAGGATGAAGGCGGCTGGGAAGTACGCTCGACGGCACATGCCTTCGAAGAGTACGCGCGCCTGTGTTATTCGCGCTACGGCGACCGCGTTAAGCTGTGGGCGACCTTCAACGAAACCATCGTATTTATCGGCCATGGCTACATTACTGGCAGCCATCCGCCTTCCGTGCGTGACCCGGCGAGAGCCGTTCAGGCCTGCCACCAGGTCTTTATCGCTCATGCGCTGGCGGTGAAAGCCTTCCGCGAAATGAACGTTCAGGGCGAGATCGGTTTTGTGAACGTGCTGCAACCGCACACCGCGCTGACCAACAGCCCGGAAGACCGTATTGCCACAGAAATTGCCGATGCCATTCATACCCACTGGCTGTACGACCCGGTATTGAAAGGCCATTACCCGGAAACGTTGCTAGCGCAAACCCAGGCGCTGTGGGACGTGCCCCGCTTTGAGCCAGGCGATGACGAACTGCTGCGCAACAACATCTGCGACTTTATCGGCCTGAACTATTATCGCCGTGAAACCGTAGTCGCCAACCCGGGTGAAACCAAAACCGCCAGCAATCACAACGGTGAACCGAACAGCGGCGCGGAATTCGGCTTTAAAGACTTGTTTAAATTCGTCCGCAATCCGGATGGCGTTTATACCGACTGGGACTGGGAAATCTGGCCACAGGGGTTAACTGACGGCATCATGATGATCAAAGAACGCTATGGCGATATTCCGATGTACATCACCGAAAATGGCCTCGGGGCAAAAGACCCGATTATTGACGGGGAAATTGTCGACGAGCCGCGAATCGACTATTTGCGCATGCATATCGACGCAATGGAAAAAGCCATGGCGCTGGGCGCTGATGTTCGCGGATATTATCCGTGGTCATTTATCGATTTATTGAGCTGGCTGAATGGCTACAAAAAACAGTACGGTTTTGTTTATGTTGATCATCAGCAAAACCTGGCCCGTAAGCGTAAAAAGAGCTTCTTCTGGTATCAAAACGTGATTGCCACTCGCGGTGAACAGCGTTAATCTTCCTCACCAGGCGCCGTCCGGTGCCTGGTATTTAGCTTAGAAAACTCTTAATTTAAATTTAACAGCAACAGAATGACGTTCTGTGCTTGTTTTTGATATTTTTAGCCTAAATAATCCATGCAAATCTTATCGCCTGATTCCCTTACCCTGACTGGCGAAGATTGCCCTCACCAGGTTATTTTTACCTAATAAATACAACATTATAAAATGGAAGATCGCTAATATGACCGTTCAGGATTATTTATTAAAATTCCGAAAGATCAGTTCTCTTGAGAGTCTGGAAAAACTTTTTGACCATCTTAATTACTCGCTGACGGATACCCAGGAAATCGTGAATATGTATCGCGCGGCCGATCATCGTCGTGCAGAACTGGTTTCAGGCGGGCGTCTGTACGATGTAGGCCAGGTGCCAAAGACCGTCTGGCGCTACGTGCAATAAAGACTGTTTTCTCACGCGTCAGTTGCTTATACTTCTCGCCCTGCATTTTTGATTGACGCTGATTCTGGAGAAGTAATGTCCGCTGAACCGACGGAAGAACGTATTGGTGGCTGGCTACTCGCCCCGCTGGCATGGCTCATTGTGGCCTTACTCAGCGCTTCGCTGGCGGTCCTGTTGTACGCCGGCGTGCTATTGTCGCCTGCCGCACGTTCGAATCTGGCCGCTTTAACAACGACCAATTTAAGTCTGTGGCTACTGTCTTTGGTTTTTGCAATCGGCATGTGGTGTTACACCCTGTGGCTAACCGCGGCATTCTTTAAACGCCGGAAGCTGGTGCCTAAGCATTATATTATCTGGCTGCTGATTTCAGTGCTGCTGGCGGTGAAAGCCTTTGCCTTCGCGCCGGTGTCTGATGCCCTCGCATTACGCCAGCTGCTGTTCCCGTTACTGGCCACCGCGCTGCTGGTTCCGTATTTCAAGCGTTCAGAGCGCGTGAAGCGGACCTTCATCAAGCCGTAATAACCCTACAGATAATCTGTTGTCGCCTGCTGCGGTTTGACCGATAATAGGCGGCTTTTTTCGTTCCAGGTCCAATATGACTGATTACCTGCTGCTCTTTATCGGCACCGTCCTTGTTAATAACTTCGTTTTGGTGAAGTTCCTTGGGCTGTGTCCGTTTATGGGCGTTTCCAAAAAACTGGAAACGGCCATGGGGATGGGTCTCGCCACCACCTTCGTGATGACGCTTGCGTCGGTTTGCGCGTGGCTGATTGACACATGGATCCTCATTCCGCTTAATCTGATTTACCTGCGCACGCTGGCCTTTATTCTGGTCATCGCTGTGGTAGTGCAGTTCACCGAAATGGTGGTGCGTAAAACCAGCCCTGCGCTTTATCGTCTGCTCGGGATTTTTCTGCCGCTGATAACCACCAACTGTGCGGTACTCGGCGTGGCGCTGTTGAATATCAACCTTGGGCATAATTTCCTGCAATCGGCGCTGTACGGTTTCTCTGCGGCGGTCGGTTTTTCGCTGGTCATGGTGCTGTTCGCGGCGATTCGTGAACGCCTCGTGGTGGCCGATGTGCCTGCCCCATTCCGCGGGAACGCCATTGCGCTGATCACAGCCGGTCTGATGTCGTTGGCCTTTATGGGCTTTACTGGTTTGGTGAAGTTGTAATGACGTTAGTGTGGATTGCCATCGCTGCCCTCAGCCTGTTAGGCCTGATTTTTGGCGGCATTCTCGGATACGCTTCGCGCCGTTTTGCGGTCGAGGACGATCCGGTGGTGGAAAAAATTGATGAAATCTTGCCTCAGAGCCAGTGCGGTCAGTGTGGATACCCCGGCTGTCGCCCCTACGCAGAAGCCGTAGGTGCCCAGGGCGAGAAAATCAACCGCTGTGCGCCAGGCGGCGAAGCGGTGATGTTGAAAATCGCCACGCTGCTTAACGTAGAACCGCAGCCTATCGATGGCGACGAACAGGCCGTGGAGCCGGTGCGCATGATTGCGGTTATCGACGAACCGAACTGCATCGGCTGCACCAAATGCATTCAGGCCTGCCCGGTGGATGCCATCGTTGGCGCCACCCGCGCCATGCACACCGTGGTCACCGACCTGTGCACCGGCTGTAATCTCTGCGTCGCCCCGTGCCCGACGCAGTGTATCGAATTAATTCCGGTCGCAGAGACGACCGAGAGCTGGAAGTGGGATCTGCAAACCATTCCAGTCCGTATCATTCCAGTGGAACACCATGCTTAAGTTATTTTCCGCGTTCAGAAAGGACAAAATCTGGGACTTCGACGGGGGCATTCATCCTCCGGAAATGAAGACTCAGTCTAATGGCACGCCCCTGCGCCAGGTTCCTCTTGCGCAGCGTTATGTCATTCCGCTGAAACAGCATATCGGTGCCGAAGGCGAACTGGCCGTGAGTGCTGGCGATAGCGTTTTGCGCGGCCAGCCGTTGACCCGTGGCTGGGGCCGTATGCTGCCGGTACACGCGCCAACGTCCGGGACTGTTATCGCCATTGCGCCCCACTCCACCGCCCATCCTTCTGCATTAGCCGAAATGAGCGTGATTATCGAAGCCGACGGCGACGACTGCTGGATTGAACGCGATGGCTGGAACGACTGGCAGAACCGCAGCCGCGAAGAACTTATCGAACGCATTCATGATTTCGGCGTTGCCGGACTCGGTGGCGCAGGTTTCCCGACCGGTACCAAGCTAAAAGGCGGCGGCGATAAAATCGACACGCTGATCATCAACGCCGCGGAATGCGAGCCTTATATCACCGCCGATGACCGCCTGATGCAGGATTGCGCTGCGCAAATCATCGACGGCATTCGCATTCTGGCGCGTATTCTGCAGCCGAAAGAAGTATTGATCGGCGTCGAAGACAATAAGCCGCAGGCCATTTCGATGATGCGAGCGGTGCTGGCCGATGCACATGGCATCAGCCTGCGGGTGATCCCAACCAAATATCCGTCTGGCGGTGCAAAACAGCTGACGCAGATCCTTACTGGCAAACAGGTTCCTCACGGCGGGCGTTCCTCTGACATTGGCGTACTGATGCAAAACGTCGGCACGGCCTTCGCGGTTAAGCGCGCCGTTATCGACGGTGAACCGCTGACCGAACGCGTCGTTACCCTGACCGGTGAGTCCGTTTCCCGGCCAGGTAACGTCTGGGCGCGACTGGGTACGCCGGTGCGTCATCTGCTGGAAGACGCCGGTTTCTGCCCGAGCCCGGAGCAAATGGTGATTATGGGCGGCCCGCTGATGGGCTTTACCCTGCCATGGCTCGATGTGCCGGTGGTTAAAATCACCAACTGTTTGCTGGCGCCTTCCCCACGCGAGATGGGTGAACCGGAAGAAGAACAGAGCTGTATTCGCTGTAGCGCCTGTGCCGATTCCTGCCCGGCAGATTTGCTGCCCCAGCAGCTGTACTGGTTCAGCAAAGGCCAGCAGCACGACAAAGCCACCGCGCACAATCTGGCCGACTGCATCGAATGCGGCGCCTGTGCGTGGGTATGTCCGAGCAATATCCCTCTGGTGCAGTACTTCCGTCAGGAAAAGGCCGAAATCTCTGCCATCCAGCAGGAAGAAAAACGTGCGGCCGAGGCAAAAGCCCGTTTCGAAGCGCGTGCCGCACGACTCGAGCGTGACAAAGCCGCCCGCCTTGAGCGCCATAAACACTCTGCGGCACAGCCTGCTGCCCAGGATCAGGATGCGATTAACGCCGCCCTGAACCGTGTGCGTGATAAGCAAAAACAGGCAACGCAGCCTGTTGTCGTTCAGGCCGGTGTGCAGCCCGATAACAGCGCAGTGATTGCTGCACGCGAAGCTCGCAAGGCCCAGGCTCGCGCCGCTCAGGCAGAAAGGCGCCAGGCCGACAGCACCAGTGAAACGGTAAATGACGCAGCCGACCCGCGCAAAGCTGCCGTTGAAGCCGCCATTGCCCGAGCTAAAGCCCGTAAAGCGGAACAACAAACGACTGAAGCCCCTGCTGTAGAAGCCGCCGACCCGCGCAAAGCTGCCGTTGAAGCTGCCATTGCCCGTGCTAAAGCCCGTAAAGCGGAGCAACAAACGGCTGATGCCCCTGCTGTCGAAGCGGTTGACCCGCGCAAAGCTGCCGTTGAAGCCGCCATTGCCCGTGCTAAAGCCCGTAAAGCGGAACAACAAACGACTGAAACCCCTGCTGTCGAAGCCGCCGACCCGCGCAAAGCTGCCGTTGAAGCCGCCATTGCCCGTGCTAAAGCCCGTAAAGCGGAGCAACAAACGACTGAAGCCCCTGCTGTCGAAGCGCTTGACCCGCGCAAAGCTGCCGTTGAAGCCGCCATTGCCCGTGCTAAAGCCCGTAAAGCGGCACAGCATGCAGCCAACGAGGCTGAGGCTGAAACCATTGATCCGCGTAAAGCCGCCGTTGAAGCGGCTATCGCCCGTGCGAAAGCACGCAAAGCAGAAAAACAGGCAGTAAACGAGGAATAAATGGTCTTTAAAATCGCAAGCTCCCCATACACCCACAACCATCGCCAGACCTCGCGCATTATGCTGTTGGTTCTGTTGGCGACCGTGCCGGGGATCGCCGTTCAGACCTGGTTTTTCGGCTGGGGTACGCTGGTGCAAATCCTTATCGCGAGCGTCACTGCCTGGGTAGCAGAAGCCGCCATTCTGCGTCTGCGCAAACAAGAAATAGGTAAAACGTTGGGCGACAATTCCGCCCTGCTCACCGGGCTGCTGTTGGCTATCAGTATTCCGTCGTTGGCGCCGTGGTGGATGGTGGTACTTGGCACGGCCTTCGCGGTGATTATCGCCAAACAGCTTTATGGCGGCCTGGGCAATAACCCGTTTAACCCGGCAATGATTGGTTACGTGGTGCTGCTGATTTCCTTCCCGGTGCAGATGACGTCCTGGTTGCCGCCGCAGGAAATCGCGATTAATACGCCGACTCTGATGGATACCCTGCAGATTATCCTCAGCGGACATACCGCCACCGGAACCGATATCAACGCACTGCGGGTTGGTGTTGACGGCATCAGCCAGGCGACACCGCTGGACACCTTCAAAACCTCGCTGCACGCAGGCCACAGCGTTAATGACATTCTACATTCCACGATTTATCGCGGCGCGCTGGCGGGCATTGGTTGGCAGTGGGTGAATGTTGCCTATCTGGCGGGCGGCCTGTTTCTGCTGTGGCAACGGGCCATTCGCTGGCATATTCCGGTGAGTTTCCTGGTGACGCTCACCGTCTGCGCCACGCTCGGCTGGGCATTCTCGCCAGAGTCGTTGGCTTCCCCACAGCTGCATATTTTGTCCGGCGCGACGATGCTCGGCGCGTTCTTTATTCTGACCGACCCGGTGACCGCCTCCACGACCAATCGTGGTCGCCTGCTCTACGGCGCACTGGCTGGTGTGCTGGTATGGCTGATTCGTAGCTTCGGCGGTTATCCAGACGGCGTGGCCTTTGCGACGCTGTTAGCCAACATTACCGTGCCGCTGATCGACTATTACACGCGTCCGCGCGTTTATGGACACCGCTGAGAACGACCATGCTGACGACGATTCGCAAACACGGCATCACGCTGGCCCTTTTCGCCGCCGGTGCCACAGGAACCACGGCCATCATTAATCAGATGACCAAAAGCACCATTGATAGCCAGTCGGCCAGGCAGCAAATGGCGCTGTTCGATCAAGTGGTGCCGCAGGGAAGCTATAATAACGACCTGCTGAAAAGCTGTTATGTGCTGGACGCCCCAGCGTTAGGGAAAGGCAGCCATAAGATTTATATCGCCCGTAAAGACGACGTGCCGGTCACCGTGGTGATGGAAGCCACTGCGCCCGACGGGTATTCCGGTGCCATTCAGCTTCTGGTTGGGGCCGATTTTAGCGGAACCGTACTCGGTTCTCGCGTGACCCAGCACCATGAAACACCGGGCCTGGGTGATAAAATCGAGCTGCGCCATTCCGACTGGATCACCCGTTTTGCCGGTAAAATCATTCACGGCGATAATGACAGCCAGTGGGCGGTGAAGAAAGACGGCGGTGAATTCGATCAGTTTACCGGTGCTACCATTACGCCTCGCGCGGTGGTGAACGCAGTAAAACGCGCCGGACTTTTTGCCGAGACGCTGCCGCAGCAGATCAACGAACTTAGCCCCTGTGAAGAGTAAATCATGAGTGAAATCAAAGACGTTATTGTTCAGGGATTATGGAAAAACAACTCCTCGCTGGTGCAGCTGTTAGGGCTGTGTCCGCTGCTGGCGGTGACCTCCACGGCAACCAACGCCCTTGGCCTGGGGCTGGCGACCACGCTGGTGCTGACCCTGACCAACCTGTTTGTCTCCTTGCTTCGCCGCTGGACACCGCCTGAAATCCGTATTCCGATTTACGTGATGATCATCGCCTCGGTGGTGAGCTCAGTGCAGATGCTGATCAACGCTTACGCATTCGGCCTGTACCAGTCGCTGGGCATTTTCATCCCACTGATTGTGACCAACTGTATTGTCGTTGGCCGCGCCGAAGCCTTCGCGGCAAAGCAAGGTCCGATGCTGTCCGCGCTGGACGGATTCGCCATCGGGATGGGTGCCACCTGCGCGATGTTTGTTCTTGGCTCCATCCGTGAAATTCTCGGCAACGGTACACTCTTTGACGGCGCAGATGGCCTGCTGGGCAGTTGGGCCAAAGTGCTACGCATTGAAGTGTTCCACACCGATACGCCGTTCCTGCTGGCGATGCTGCCACCGGGTGCGTTTATTGGACTCGGTATGCTGTTGGCAGGGAAATACGTTATCGACCAGCGTATGAAGCAGAAGGCCACAAGTTTGCGTAATCATTGCGAAGTTGTGCCGGACGTCAAAATCACGACAGGGAAAGCCTAATGAATAAAGAGAAGCGTCTTGAGATCCTCCGCCGGTTACGGGACAACGACCCGCACCCGACCACGGAACTTAATTTCACCAGCCCGTTCGAGCTGCTGATTGCGGTGCTGCTTTCCGCGCAGGCGACGGACGTCAGCGTCAATAAGGCCACGGCGAAGCTGTATCCGGTGGCGAACACCCCGGAAGCAATGCTGGCACTTGGCGTTGACGGTGTGAAAGAGTACATCAAGACTATTGGCCTGTTTAACAGCAAGGCCGAGAATGTGATTAAGACCTGCCGCATTCTGATTGAGCAGCACGGCAGCGTGGTGCCGGAGGACCGTGCCGCACTGGAAGCCCTGCCCGGTGTAGGACGCAAAACCGCGAATGTGGTACTGAACACCGCATTTGGCTGGCCAACCATCGCCGTAGACACCCACATCTTCCGCGTCTGCAACCGTACCCACTTCGCGCCTGGCAAAAACGTCGAACAGGTAGAAGAGAAACTGCTGAAAGTGGTGCCTGCCGAATTTAAAGTAGACTGCCACCACTGGTTGATTCTACACGGTCGCTATACCTGCATCGCTCGTAAGCCTCGCTGTGGCTCCTGCCTGATTGAAGACCTGTGCGAATTTAAAGAAAAAGTCGATAGCTGATCCTGATCCCGTTTTAACGCCGTGTTGCCACACGGCTTTCCTGCCTTCTGATTCACTCTCTAGCCAGCCAAAATCTAATGCATGATCCGGTCATTTATCGCTCTGGCAGGTTAATCGTTTTTTTCTCAACTAAAATTTCTATACAAATGTGATACAGATCACATCGATAACATCATGTTACATCAATGTTATAAAAATGCTCGCAAGCCTTTGCTGATGAAGTGGTTAACTGTTTTTTAACCAGACATATCACCACTATTTTTCGGATTAATGGACCATATCACTGGGTGTAAAGCAAAACAGCAGAACATATCGCCTCTCAGGGCGCGGCAGGGCTATTTTTTAGTGAAAAAATCTGACGGAATCGAAACGGCGATGTTAAACGCTGAATAACATTTAGATGAACGGACGATTATAACGATCTCGTTATGTGTAACAGAGTATTACAAACCCCTTGTGTGAACGTTCAGGATAGTGAACATTACCTCCCGTTTTCCCCTCCAAGAATAATTATAAGGCGGATGTCAAAACGAACGTCACGCCCACCACCCCCGTTAATATGGGATGTAAAAAAAGAGGTATATGTGTCTACTGCAAACAATAAACCAACTGAAGAAAGCGTAAGTCTCAACGCTTTCAAGCAACCTAAAGCGTTCTATCTCATATTCTCTATCGAACTTTGGGAACGTTTTGGCTATTACGGCCTTCAGGGCATCATGGCCGTCTACCTGGTGAAACAACTGGGTATGTCCGAATCGGACTCCATTACGCTGTTCTCCTCTTTCAGTGCGCTGGTATATGGTCTGGTCGCTGTCGGCGGCTGGCTGGGCGATAAAGTTCTGGGGACCAAACGCGTTATCATGCTGGGCGCCATCGTTCTGGCGATCGGTTACGCACTGGTAGCCTTCTCAGGTCATGACGCTGCTGTCGTTTATATGGGTATGGCGACCATCGCGGTCGGTAACGGCCTGTTTAAAGCGAACCCGTCTTCCCTGCTTTCTACCTGCTACGACAAAGAGGATCCGCGTCTGGACGGTGCATTCACCATGTACTACATGTCCATCAACATCGGTTCCTTCTTCTCTATGTTGGCCACTCCATGGCTGGCGGCGAAATACGGCTGGAGCACTGCGTTTGCGCTGAGCGTGGTCGGTATGTGTATCACTGTGGTGAACTTCGCGTTCTGCCAGAAATGGGTGAAAAGCTACGGTTCCAAGCCTGACTTTGCGCCAGTACACGTCGGTAAACTGCTGGCAACTATCGTCGGTGTTGTGATTCTGGTTGCTATCGCCACCTGGCTGCTGCACAACCAGGGTATCGCACGCTTGGTTCTGGGCGTTGTTGCTCTGGGTATCATCTGCATCTTCGCGAAAGAAACCTTCGCCATGCAGGGAGCTGCACGTCGTAAGATGCTCGTTGCTTTCATCCTGATGGTTGAAGCTATCGTGTTCTTCGTGCTGTACAGCCAGATGCCAACGTCTCTGAACTTCTTCGCTATCCGTAACGTTGAGCATTCCATTCTGGGTATCGCGTTTGAGCCAGAACAGTTCCAGGCACTCAACCCATTCTGGATCATGATTGGTAGCCCAATTCTGGCCGCCATCTACAACAAGATGGGCGACCGTATGCCAATGCCGAACAAATTTGCCTTCGGTATGGTGCTGTGTTCTCTGGCCTTCCTGGTGCTGCCACTGGGTGCGAAATTCGCATCTGACGCAGGTATCGTCTCTGTAAACTGGTTGATTCTGAGCTACGCGCTGCAGTCTATCGGTGAGCTGATGATCTCTGGTCTGGGTCTGGCAATGGTTGCACAGCTGGTTCCACAGCGTCTGATGGGCTTCATCATGGGTAGCTGGTTCCTGACTACCGCCGGTGCTGCAATCATCGCCGGTAACGTGGCCAACCTGATGGCGGTTCCAGAAAACGTAACCGACCCTCTGTTGTCCCTGCACGTCTACGGTGATGTGTTCATGAAGATTGGTATCGCCACCGCTGTTATCGCTGTACTGATGATGCTGACCGCACCGAAACTGAATCGCATGACTCAGGATGACGAAGCTGATATCGCAAAAGCTCGCGAGACAGCTTCCGCATAACTTTCCCGGAAAACGAATTAATTAAGCCGCTGATACGTTCAGCGGCTTTTTTTTTATCTGCTCGCGCTCTAGGATAAGGAACACATCTGTGTCCAAAGGAGTTCGTCATGAAATTGTTCTACAAACCCGGTGCCTGTTCCCTTGCTTCCCACATCGCGTTGCAAGAGAGCGGGATGGATTTTTCACTGGTCGGTGTTGATCTCGCGAAAAAGCAGCTGGAAAACGGGGAAGATTATTGGCAAGTGAACCCAAAAGGCCAGGTGCCCGCTCTGCTTCTGGATGACAATACCCTGCTGACTGAGGGTGTGGCGATTATGCAGTACATCGCCGATACAAAAGCCGATCGCCAACTGCTGGCCCCGGCAGGTAGCATTGCGCGTTACAGGACTCTGGAATGGCTGAATTACATCGCCACAGAGCTGCACAAGGGCTTTACACCACTGTTCCGTCCCGACACTCCGGAAGACTTCAAGCCAACCGTGCGCGCGCTGCTGGAGAAGAAACTGAACTACGTGAATGACGCTCTACGTGATAACGAGTGGATTTGCGGTAGCCGCTTTACGATTGCCGATGGCTATCTGTTTACCGTTCTGCGCTGGGCGCATGCGGTGAAACTGGATATGAGCGGGCTGAAAAATATTGAAGCCTACATGGCGCGGGTGGCGGCCCGTCCAGGCGTGACGGCGGCAATGGAAGCAGAAGGTCTGAGCTAACCCGGCGGCGTAAACCTGCCAGAATTACAACAGAACACAAGCCCGAGAAGCGTTAGCGCCATTGGGTAAGAAAAAGGCCGCATTCGCGGCCTTTCCTTTATCCTGTCAGCGGGAATTTACTTCCAGCATACCAGGCAGTAGTTTTTCTTACCGCGACGCAGAAGCGTGTAGCGTCCGAACAGACGATCGCTTTCAGCGAAGGTGTATTCCGGATCAATCTGCTTCTCGCCGTTGATGGTGACTGCATTAGAGGCGATAGTTTTACGCGCCTGACCGCGGGACGGCTGCAGTTCTGAATCCACCAGCGCCTGGATCAGGTCCGCACCTTTTTCCATTTCGACCATCGGTACACCATCCTGCGCCAGCTGTTCGAAATCAGCTTCGCTTAACGCGCTCAGAGTGCCATTGAACAGGCTTTCGGTGATGCGTTTTGCCGCTACCAGGCCTTCTTCACCATGCACCAAGCGGGTCACCTGCTCGGCCAGAACGTACTGGGCGCGCGGAGCTTTGCCACTGTTTTTGTCTTCTTCTTCCAGCGCATTGATTTCGGCAATGTCCATGAAGGTGAAGAATTTCAGGAAGCGGTAAACGTCCGCATCCGCGGTGTTGATCCAGAACTGGTAGAATTTATACGGGCTGGTTTTCTTCGGATCCAGCCAAACAGCACCGCCTTCGGTCTTACCAAATTTGGTGCCGTCTGATTTGGTTATCAGCGGAACGGTCAGGCCGAACACCTGGTTCTGGTGCAAACGACGAGTCAGGTCGATACCGGAGGTGATGTTGCCCCACTGATCGGAGCCGCCTATCTGCAGCGCCACACCGTGCAGTTTGTTCAGGCAAGCAAAATCATAACCCTGCAACAGATTGTAGGAGAACTCGGTGAACGAGATACCCTGATCGTCACGATTCAGGCGCTGTTTCACCGCTTCCTTGTTGATCATCTGGTTCACAGAGAAGTGCTTACCGATGTCACGCAGGAAGGTCAGCACGTTCATGCCGCCGAACCAGTCATAGTTGTTGGCCGCGATGGCAGAGTTGCTGCCGCAGTCGAAATCGAGGAACGGGGCTACCTGTTTGCGGATTTTATCCACCCACTCCTGCACGGTATCTTCGGTGTTCAGCTTACGTTCGGCCGCTTTAAAGCTTGGATCGCCGATAAGACCGGTTGCTCCGCCCACCAATGCCACTGGCTTATTACCTGCTTCCTGGAAGCGTTTCAGGCATAACAGGGGAACGAGATGCCCCAAATGCAAGCTGTCAGCGGTCGGATCGAAGCCGCAATAGAGCGCGATCGGGCCCTGCGCCAGTCGCTCTGCTAACGCTTCCTCATCCGTCACCTGAGCCACAAGGCCCCGCTCTTGCAATTGTTTAATCAAGTTACTGCTCGCCATCAAAGTCTCCATGTATAAAACAGACTGCACCTTAGCCGGTACACGACGTTTCGCCATTTGCGAAAGGTTCATAGAATAAAACGCCAGCCCGTGTTGTGCCAGCGCTTAAAACAACAAAATGCGCGATTACGGCGCGAGGCGGTCAATTTTCCAGGCGTCGTTTTCACGCTGGTATAAAAAACGATCGTGCAGACGGTGTTCACCACCCTGCCAAAACTCCATCGACTCAATATTGATGCGGTAGCCACCCCAGAAACTGGGCAGCGGCACTTCGCCCTGCTGGAACTTCTGTTTGAGCTCGAGGAATTTGCTTTCGAGGATCCCGCGCGCCGAAATACGGCTGGACTGTTTGGAGACCCAGGCGCCAATCTGGCTGTCGCGTGGGCGGCTGTGGAAGTATTTCACCACTTCAAGGGTAGAAAGACGCTCGGCTTTACCGGTGACCATTACCTGACGCTCCAGCATATGCCACGGGAAAAGCAAGCTGATACGCGGATTCTGCTCCAGCTGGTGCGCCTTCCGGCTACCGAGGTTGGTATAGAACACCAGCCCTTTTTCGTCATAATGCTTTAACAAAACGATACGCTGATACGGCTGACCGTTTTCGTCCACGGTTGCCACAACCATCGCGGTAGGATCGGCGAGTCTGGCCTCACAGGCCTGACCCAACCAGCGCTCAAACAGCGCCAGGGGTTCAGCAGGAAGATCGCGACGGCGCAGGCCGCCACGGGTGTACTCACGGCGCAGATGCGCGATTTGCTGCAGGGAGTCGTTGTCAGACATGGCGTTTAGGATAGTTGTCTTCAGGTGGCGCTATTGTGCGCCGCCATCAGCAAAATCTCAACGCTTCGGGTTTTGTAACTGACAGTTATTCAGCACGATACGGTCACGTTTGTAAACCGTGGCGCCGTCGCCCTTCGACCAGAAGACGTAGATGCCGTCGGTGTAACGCGCGCCAGAGGCAGAGATGCCCTGGGTTAACGTTTGCTGCTGATTGTCATAGATGAAATCCACCTGCTGACGGGTGTTATTCAGGTGAACGGTCAGCGGTTTTTCATCACACTGGTATTGCAGCGTGTCGGTATTCATTCGCTCAACGAACTGGTTGTAGTAGCTACAACCAGAGAGCATCAGGGGTGCGATCACTGGTACTACAGCGAGAAGAATTTTTTTCATTGGCTTACCTTAAGACTGTCCCGGTCCCGGAGGGCAGATGCCCTCCCTTAACACTTCCATTCTATCGGCAACGGACACGTGCCTCAGTAAGTTAACTCTGATTCTACACCGGGTTTGCAGGGAAAATAGCCCCTAAAATAGTAGGCTCACTGGCACCAGTGACCGACGGTAAATTACCCGGCAGCCCTGCAAGGGTACGCCACGCGAGCCATGCGAAGGCCAGACCTTCCATATCGTCTCCGCTGACGCCAGCGTCATCGGTGGCCGAGACTTCCGTGCCCGGCAGCAGTGCAGCCAGACGCGCCATCAACAGCGGATTACGGCTCCCACCACCGCACACCAGTAGCCGTTCACAGCCGCCGCTCAGCAACACCTGTTCGCTGATGGTAACTGCTGTTAGTTCGGTCAGCGTGGCCATGACATCTTTCGCCGCCAAACCCGGATACTTCGCCAACTGGCGTTCCAGCCAGCCATAATTGAAATATTCGCGTCCGGTACTTTTTGGTGCCGGCAGCGCAAACCACGGATCGCTCAGCATTTCCTGCAGTAGTGGCAGGATAACTTTGCCGGAATTCGCCCACTCGGCGTTTTTATCGTACGGTTTACCGCACTGACGCCAGATCCACGCGTCCATCAGCATATTGCCCGGCCCGGTGTCGTGCCCTTTTACCGGCAAACCTGGGCAAAGCATCGACAGATTCGCAATTCCGCCGATGTTCAGCACGATGCGACGCTCATGCGGATTCGCCAGCAGCGCGTGGTGGAATGCAGGCACCAATGGCGCGCCCTGGCCACCAAGGGCGATATCGCGACGGCGGAAATCACCAATCACCGTCACGCCGGTGCGTGCGGCAATAATATTGTTGTCACCAATTTGCAGCGTATGCGGGGCGTCTCCGTCCGGTTCATGCCAGACGGTCTGGCCATGACAGCCAATGGCGACGATATCACCGGCAGACAGTTTTTCCTGCGCCATCAGCGCTAACACCGCATCGGCAAACAGACGCCCCAGGCGTGTATCGAGCTGACCGTACTGCGATAGCGTCAGTTGCTGACCCTGGCAAATCGCGAGGATATCTTCCTTCAGCGCAATGGGAATGGGATACGACAGGCTGGCCTGCTGTGCCACCATGTTATCGTCCATGGCCGCGAGCACCACGTCCACGCCATCAAGGCTAGTGCCCGACATCACACCAATATAGCGACCCGAATTCATACGCCTTCCTTAGTTCATGACAGAGAGCCACACTGAAACATAAAGTCTTTCTTAATACCATGATCCAATAACAAAATTTAACAAACCTGTGCGCGGGCGCGATACGGCCTGAGTCAGAGTGGCAACGTAACGGCTGTTTACGCTTGGTTAAGCACAAAGAGATTACAATTTTGAAGAGATCCTCGTAGAACATATGACCCGAGGCGCATAAATGCCATATAATTGCGGTGTAAGGATGCTCTCAAGAGCGTTTCTTGGTGAACAGGAGATTCATAAATGATGTTACGTGTATTGGCCGTTTCAATGATTGGTTTATCGCTTGCCGGTTGTGTTAATAGCAGCGGCCTCTCCGGGGACGTTTATTCCGCATCCGAAGCCAAACAGGTTCAGAATGTGACCTACGGGACCATTGTCCACACGCGTCCGGTACAGATCCAGGGTGGCAACGATTCTAACGTTATCGGCGCAATCGGCGGTGCAGTTCTCGGTGGCTTCCTCGGGAATACCGTCGGCGGCGGTACGGGTCGTTCACTCGCGACCGCAGCAGGTGCTGTTGCCGGTGGCGTAGCGGGCCAGGGCGTTCAGGGTGCAATGAACAAAACCCAGGGCGTTGAGCTGGAAATCCGCAAAGACGACGGCAACACCATTATGGTTGTGCAGAAACAGGGTGATACTCAATTCGTCGCAGGCCAGCGCGTTGTGATGGCCAGCAATGGCAGTCAGGTGACCGTTTCCCCACGCTAATTATCAGGCCAGCCAGACGTAACCGGACGGTGACCTGGCGGGCATAAAAAAAGGCCCTGATATCAGGGCCTTTTTGTCACTATCGGCGCGAAACTCAGTCTCTGGACTGCAGTTCGTTGATATTCTGTTCCAGCTTGCGAATAAGCCCAAGCAGTAAATCCAGTTCATCAGAAGAAATGCCCGCAAGGATTTCACCCCGCGTCTTGCGAATCACCGTCTCCATATCTTCGATCAACGGTTCGGCTTTCTCTGTCAGTTTAATGCGTTTAGCACGACGGTCATTTGCACAAGTCTGACGCGAAATCAGGCCCTTCTCTTCTAACTGATCCAACGTACGAACCAGTGAAGGCTGCTCAATCCCAATCGCTTTAGCCAGTTGAATTTGCGACTGTTCAGGCGGCAGCTGATGAATGTTATGCAGCGTGACCCAGTGAGTCTGCGTTAATTCCAGAGGTTTCAGGCGATGGTCAATTAAAGCACGCCAGATACGCACCAGCCGTGCCAGATCAGAACCCAGTGGCGATTCCAATTTCATCTCCTTATAATTAGCTTGCTAAGTTATTATACTGATTTTAGAATAGTGTGCAGCATTTAAATGCCCAAAACAAATGTATTGCCTTGTCCCCGCAGACTGACACAATGATTTACACTGATAATTATGATGGCGCATCGCGGCCCTCGACCCGCAACGATGCATTTGTAAAGGATTTTTGCTCGTGAAGCTGACGCTCAATACCTCGGGACTTCCCCTGCAGGACCTCATCGTCGGGGCCTCTATCTATTTTCCCCCGCTGTTCAAAGCAGTTATCCTGGGTTTTCTCATCTGGCTGCTCGCCCATCGCCAGCTGCGCGACTGGATGTACGCCGGTGACGTCTGGCATCCGCTGTTAATGGATCTTTCCCTGTTCGCGCTGGCGGTATGCCTGGCGTTGGTTTTGATTGTGGCGTGGTAACTAACTCGATGAAAAAAATAAAATATTTCTCCACGCTGCTGGTTGCAGCCCTGGCACTGATTGCTGTGTGGCTGGTCTGGAATTACTACATGCAGTCACCGTGGACCCGTGACGGAAAAATCCGCGCTGAGCAGGTCAGCATCACGCCGCAGGTTTCGGGCAGTATCATGGAACTGAATGTGAAGGATAACCAGCAGGTTAAAGCGGGTGATGTGCTGTTTCGCCTCGATGCCACACCGTTTCACATCGCGGTGATGAATGCCCAGGCGCAACACGCTAAGGCTCTGTCTGATATGACAAAAGCGAAATCAGATATGGACAGAGCGCAGTCGGATATGGATAAGGCACGACGTGAGGCCGATCGTCGTCGTCATTTGCCAAAAAACTTCATCTCTGCAGAAGACCTCGACACGGTTAACATCGCGCTGCAAACCGCCAAAGCCAATGCCGAAGCTGCCAAAGCTAGCGTTGCCGCCGCCAAAGCCAATGCCGATGCCGCTAACGCCGCGCTGGAACACGCCAACTGGCAGCTATCGCAAACCGAGGTCAAAGCCCCGGTTGACGGCTGGGTAACCAACGTGTCCACTCGCACTGGCGATTACGCCGCCGTCGGCCACCCGGTATTCGCCCTCGTAGACAGCCATTCATTCTATGTCGTGGGCTACTTCGAAGAAACCAAACTTCGTCACATAAAACCTGGCGTCAGCGCCAGCGTGGTACTTTACAGCAACGGACAGACGTTACAGGGTCACGTCGCCAGTATTGGGCGCGCCATCTCTGATCAGAGCGTTGGCCCGGAGGGTAGCCTGATTGCCGATGTCAAACCGACCATTCCGTGGGTGCGCCTGGCCCAACGCGTGCCGGTGCGTATCGAGTTCGATAAGCTGCCAGACGATATTATTCTGGTGTCGGGTACCACTTGCACCGTGTCGATTGGCTCTCTGTAATGACCCTACAGGCCCTCAACTGGCGGTCGCTGCCGTGGATTAAAGCGACCCGTCCGCAATGGCGATATGCGCTACGCAACGGCATCGCCATGTGTCTGGCCCTGAGTTTTGCGTATTACATCAATCTCGACCAGCCCTACTGGGCAATGACCTCCGCCGCTGTGGTGAGTTTCCCCACCGTCGGGGGGGTTATCAGTAAAAGCCTCGGGCGAATCGCCGGCAGTCTGCTCGGTGCCGTCGCTGCGATCCTGATTGCCGGACACACCATGACTGACCCCTGGCTTTTCCTGCTGGGGCTATCGGCGTGGATCGCCTTTTGCACCTGGACCTGCGCGATGTACATGAATAACGCCGCGTATGCGTTCCAGTTGGCGGGATACACCTGCGCCATCATCGCCTTCCCAATGGTCAATCTGGTGGATGCCACCCATCTTTGGGATATCGCGCAGGCCCGCGTCTGTGAAGTTGTCCTCGGGATTTTGTGCGGCGCGATGATGATGATGATCCTGCCCAGCACCTCCGATGGCACTACGCTTCTGACCGCCCTGAAAAACATGCACGCGCGCATTCTGGAACATGCCAGCCTACTGTGGCAGCCGGATACCACGGATGCGATTCGTACCGCTCATGAGAGCGTCATCGGTCAGATCCTGACCATGAACCTGTTACGCATTCAGGCATTCTGGAGCCATTATCGTTTCCGACGCCAGAACAGCCTACTGAACTATCTGTTACACCAGCAATTACGCCTGACCAGCGTGATTTCCAGCCTGCGCCGGATGTTGATTAACTGGCCTGAATCCCCCGCCAATACCCGCGATGTGCTCGAAAAATTATTTGCCGAGCTCGCGAGAACGGATGCCAATACGTATTCCGTCGCACGGATAATCGCGCCGCTGGCCCCACGCAATCCGATGGATTACCGGCATCAGGCGTTCTGGCAGCGACTGCGCTATTTTTGCCGGCTTTATTTGACCTCCAGTCGTTGGCTGAAACGACTGGAAAATGCTTCAGCGATCACTGAGTTTGACGTCCCGGCGGCGCCAGCGCTGACCCGACGAACCGACCACGCCGAAGCGCTGTGGAACGGGCTGCGCACCTTTTTCGCGCTGATTATGGTCGGGGCATGGACCATCAATACCCAATGGACATCCGGTCCTGCGGCGCTGACCCTGGCGGCAATTTGCTGCGTACTGTTTTCAACGTCGCCCTCACCGTTCAATTCCCTGACGTTGCTGCTGCGCACGCTGCTTTGGCTCTCGCTGTTCAGCTTTGCAGTAAAGTTTGGCCTGATGGTGCAAATCAGTGACCTCTGGCAATTCCTGCTGTTTCTGTTCCCCCTGCTGGTCACCATGCAACTGTTCAAATTACAGATGCCGAAATACGCGGGGCTGTGGGGACAACTGGTGGTATTTATGGGCTCGTTTATCTCGGTCACCAACCCGCCAGTATATGATTTTGCAGGATTTCTCAATGATAACCTGGCGAAAATTATCGGCGTAGGTATGGCATGGCTGGCCTTTGCGGTGCTGAAACCGGGCTCTGACGCGCGTAAAAGTCGGCGTCATATTCAGTCGTTACGTCGTCACTTTATTGATCAGCTGAGTCGTCGCCCTCAGCAAAGTGAGCATGAGTTTGAATCGCTGGTTTATCACTACATCAGCCAGCTCAGTAATAGCCAGGATGCCCTTGCCCGCCGCTGGCTGCTGCGCTGGGGGGTGGTGTTGCTCAACTGTTCCCACGTGGTCTGGCAGTTACGTGATTGGGAAACACGTTCCGATCCGCTGGTGCAGGTCCGGGATCTGTGCATCAGTCTGCTGCGGGATGTAATGAGCGAACGCGGCGTCCAGCAGCGCCCGCTGGCATCTACGCTGAGCGAGTTAAAGCGGATTTACGAAACCTTAGGCCATCACCACCAACCTGCTGCCAGAGAACTGGCGGCGATAGTCTGGCGGCTTTACTGTTCTCTGTTACAGCTTGAACAGGCCCCGGTAGCGGGCACCCTCACCGAAAGAACTACTTGATAACCCCACAGGCATAGCGCACGCCGCCACCGCCGAGCGGTTTCGGCTGATCGGACATGTTATCTCCACCGACGTGGATCATCAGGGCCTTGCCTTTCACTTCATCGAGTTTTTTCAGACGCGGCGCCAGCACGGGCTGCGTGGCTTTCCCCTCTTTATCCACCACCAGCACGGGCAAATCACCTAAATGCCCCATTCCGGCGGGTCCTTCGTGTTTACCGGTATGATCCGGGTCCAGATGACCACCCGCAGCTTCGGCCGCACTGGCTTTACCCTCTTTAATTGCAGGCTGGCAGCTACCGTTGGCATGTACGTGGAAACCGTGCTCGCCGGGAGGCAATGCTTTAAGGTCAGGGGAAAATTCGAGGCCTTTATCGGTTTCGGTGATTTTTACTTCACCAATGGACTGTCCGACGGCTTGCGGGGTGACAAGATTCATTTCCACTTCCGTGCTGGCCGCGTATGCGCCGCTTGAAATGGCAAGAGTCAGTAACGTGAGCGTAATGCGCTTCATAGTACCTCCAAAAAAAAGTGTCCCTGGTAAGTCTAAACCAGGAACACCTTTCTGGACGGAACATCAGCGCAAAGCGTGATTACGGTACGTCGTAACCCAGCGCGGCTTTACGAATACGGAACCACTGCTGACGGGTCATTTCGAGGTGCTCAGCAACAATCGCAGAACGCACGCGCTCGATTTTGCCGGAGCCGATAATTGGCAGTGGCTGAGACGGCAGACGCATCACCCAGGCGTAAACCACCTGTTCAATGCTTTCCGCGTTCAGTTCTGTCGCTACGTTGGCAAGCTCTTCGCGCAGTGGGGCAAATTTGTCGTCATTGAACAGGCTACCGCCACCCAGGCACGACCACGCCATCGGTCGCACGCGCAGCTGTTGCAGCTGATCGAGCGTGCCGTCCAACAGTAGCGGCTGGTGAACCGGAGAAAGTTCGACCTGGTTAGTCGCCAGAGTAAACGGCAGACGTGATTGCAGCAGCGAGAATTGCGCCGGGGTAAAGTTAGACACGCCGAAATGACGCACTTTGCCACTCTGATGCAGCTCGGTGAAAGCTTCAGCCACTTCGTCTGCATCCATCAGCGGATCGGGGCGATGGATCAGCAGCAGGTCCAGATAGTCGGTGGCCAGATGGGTCAGGGACTGCTCGGCGCTGCGAACGATGTGGGATTTATCGGTGATATAGTGCCCGATAGCGTGTTCAGGTTTTGCGGTGGTCGCAATTCCGCATTTGCTGACCACTTCCATACGCGAACGCAGCTGCGGAGCCAGCTTCAAGGCTTCGCCAAACGCGGCTTCGCACAGATAACCGCCATAGATATCGGCGTGATCGACGGTGGTAATACCGAGGTCGAGATGCTCTTCAATAAAGCTGACCAGCTGCTGCGGGGACATGTTCCAGTCCATCAGACGCCAGTAGCCCATTACGAAGCGGGAGAATTCCGGGCCATTTGGCGCGAGAGTAATACGCTGAACCATACGAGCTTCCTCAACTGAAAAATTTCATCGAGTATACGCACATTTAGCATTAAAACAGTGAAGGCTGATCAGGTTCTTCAGGTAAAGCAGATTTGTTTGCGCGGATTTTGCGCAGCAGACGTTGACGGCAGAGGCGCAGCACCTCCTGCTTTTGAGCATCATTGAAATTTTGCCAGTGGAAGCGTTCGTCGCGGCTGCGCATACAACCCCGGCAATACCCGCGTTCATCGGACTGACAAATCCCCCGGCACGGACTCTGTACCGGGAAAAACTCCAGTTGTTCTGCCACGCCGACCCCCCTGTTATCTGCATACTCTCATTGAAGCCTGATAATGCGCATCCTGCAACCAGCAATCATTTATCTCTTGCATTAGACCGATCGGTCTACTACATTTAACCCCCATGAACAAACATACCGAACACGACACCCGCGAACATATCCTCGCTACCGGCGAGCGTTTATGTATGCACCGCGGCTTTACCGGAATGGGACTTAGCGAGCTGCTGAAAACGGCAGAAGTGCCAAAAGGCTCGTTTTATCACTATTTCCGCTCTAAAGAAGCGTTTGGTGTTGCGATGCTTGAGCGCCACTACGCAGACTATCACCAACGTCTGTCTGAGCATTTTGCCCATGGAGAAGGCAACTACCGCGACCGTCTACTGGCCTATTACCAGCACACGCTGAACCAGTTTTGTCAGCAAGGCATTATCAGCGGTTGTCTGACGGTAAAACTGTCAGCCGAAGTGTGTGACCTCTCCGAAGTGATGCGCACGGAAATGAATAAAGGCGCCAGTCAGATTATTGTTCTGCTGTCCCATGCGCTTGAAGAAGGACGTAAAGAGAAAAGCCTCACCATTTTCGGTGACGCCCATACCCAGGCCGAAGTGCTGTATTCGCTGTGGCTGGGGGCCAATCTTCAGGCCAAAATTTCTCGCAGTGCGACGCCGCTCGAAAGCGCGCTCGAACATGCGAAGACCATGATTGCCGCGCCTGGCCCATAACAGGCGTTTTTATTTATCGATTTACTAGACGACCGGTCTATTCAGGAGTCATGCACTATGTCACAACACAAACTGTTTACCCCGCTCAAGGTTGGTGCTGTCACGCTGCCTAACCGCGTACTGATGGCCCCGCTGACGCGTCTTCGCAGCATCGAGCCTGGCGACATCCCTACTCCATTGATGGGTGAATACTATCGCCAGCGCGCGAGTTCCGGGCTGATTATCTCTGAAGCGACGCAGATTTCTGCTCAGGCGAAAGGCTACGCGGGCGCACCTGGCCTGCACAGCCCAGAACAAATTGCCGCGTGGACAAAAATCACCGCAGGCGTACATGCTGAAAACGGTCACATCGCCGTTCAGCTGTGGCACACCGGCCGTATTTCGCATAACAGCCTCCAGCCTGGCGGCCAGGCGCCGGTTGCACCATCTGCGCTGAGCGCGGGCACCCGCACTTCCCTGCGTGATGCTAACGGCCACGCCACTCGCGAAGATACCTCTGTACCGCGCGCGCTGGAACTAGAAGAAATCCCGGGCATCGTTGACGATTTCCGCCAGGCGGTGGCGAACGCTCGAGAAGCCGGTTTCGACCTCGTCGAACTACACTCCGCGCACGGCTACCTGCTGCACCAGTTCCTGTCGCCATCAGCAAACCAGCGTACCGATCAGTACGGTGGCAGCATTGAAAACCGCGCCCGTCTGGTGCTGGAAGTGGTCGACGCCGTCAGCAAAGAGTGGAGCGCGGATCGCATCGGGATCCGTGTTTCGCCGATTGGTTCTTTCCAGAATACCGACAACGGCCCGAATGAAGAAGCCGATGCGCTGTATCTGATTGAAGAACTGGGCAAACGCGGCATCGCTTACCTGCACATGTCTGAGCCAGACTGGGCCGGTGGTCAGCCTTATACCGAAGCATTCCGTCGTAAAGTACGCGAACGTTTCCACGGCCCAATTATCGGTGCCGGTGCGTACACTCCGGAAAAAGCAGAAGATCTGATTGCTAAAGGTCTGATTGATGCAGTGGCATTTGGTCGCGCATACATCGCAAACCCGGACCTGGTTGCACGTCTGGAGCGTAAAGCGGAACTGAACCCGCAGCGCCCGGAAAGCTTCTACGGCGGCGGCGCGGAAGGCTATACTGATTACCCTACGCTCTAATCCCCGCATTGATAGCGGCGGGCATCCGCCGCTATACTGATTGTCCTGCTTTATAAACAATATGATAAGGGGAAGACTATGCGCCTACTTCACACCATGCTGCGTGTTGGCAATCTGCAACGTTCCATCGAGTTTTACACCAACGTACTGGGCATGAAGCTGCTGCGCACCAGCGAAAACCCGGAATACAAATATTCACTCGCCTTTGTCGGCTACGGCCCGGAGAGTGAAGAGGCGGTCATCGAACTGACCTATAACTGGGACGTTGAAAGCTACGATCTCGGCACCGCTTACGGCCATATCGCGCTGAGCGTAGATGACGCCGCAGAAGCCTGTGAACGCATCCGCAATAACGGCGGCAACGTAACCCGCGAAGCCGGCCCGGTAAAAGGCGGCACCACCGTTATTGCCTTTGTCGAAGATCCAGATGGCTATAAAATCGAACTGATTGAAGCCAAAGACGCCGGTAAAGGTCTTGGTCATTAAGACTCCCTGGGTGCTACGGCACCCATTTTTTTGCTCCCGCCTCTGCTGCAACCGCTGGCAAAATTTGCCATAATGCGCGCTACTTTTTGTAAGCCTAAGAGATACTGATGTCCGACAACGCTCAACGCAATGCTCTGTGCGACCGCTTCCGTGGTTTTTATCCTGTAGTTATAGATGTAGAAACAGCGGGCTTTAACGCCAAAACGGATGCGCTGCTGGAAGTCGCCGCCGTGACGTTAAAAATGGACGAAGACGGCTGGTTGATGCCGGACAGCACACTGCATTTCCATGTTGAACCGTTTGAAGGCGCGAATCTGGTCCCGGAAGCGTTGGCGTTTAATGGCATTGATCCTAATGACCCTGCGCGCGGTGCCGTCAGCGAATACGACGCCCTGCACGCCATCTATAAAGAAATACGTAAAGGCATGAAGGATCAGGAGTGCAATCGGGCAATCATGGTGGCGCACAACGCCACGTTCGATCACAGCTTTATGATGGCCGCCTCTGAGCGCGCCGGGCTGAAACGCAATCCGTTCCACCCGTTTGTGACTTTTGATACCGCCGCCCTGAGCGGGCTGGCACTGGGGCAAACCGTGTTGTCGAAAGCCTGCCTGGCTGCAGGAATGGAATTTGACGGCAATAAAGCGCACTCCGCTTTGTACGATACCGAACAGACGGCGCAGCTGTTTTGCGAAATCGTCAACCGCTGGAAACGCCTGGGCGGCTGGCCGTTACCGTTGCCAGAAGGCGAAAGCGAAGAATAAAAAAAAGCGACCGAGGGTCGCTTTTTTATTGCCAGTCAAAAACTTACTCAGCGCTGCTCTGCTCGTCGTCTTTGTACTTAGCAGCCGTCTCTTTGATCAGTTGTTGCAGTTCGCCACGCTGGTACATCTCAATCAGGATGTCACAGCCGCCAACCAGCTCACCGTCAATCCACAGCTGTGGGAAGGTCGGCCAGTTTGCATATTTTGGCAGCTCAGCGCGGATATCCGGGTTTTGCAGAATATCAACATAAGCGAAACGTTCGCCACAGGCAGAGAGTGCCTGAACCGCCTGAGCAGAGAAACCGCAGCTTGGCAGTTTCGGGGAACCCTTCATATACAGAAGGATTGGGTTCTCGGCGATTTGGGTCTGGATTTTCTCAAGAGTCGTACTCATATCTTGCTTCCTTAAACTTCTTTTTATGGCTGTAGTCGCTAAGTGTAACGTCAACGACGGCTGTCAGAAAATAACATTTTGTTCACGATAATGCATTTTACCTCTGACGTTTTGAAGTTGCCTTAAAAATATGCCTTTATCGGCCTGCCCCGCGTAAACATGAGCATTTTCCGAGCATGTTATGTCCAGTTTGACGCATTTTTTTGCAGTCGCTAACGAAACTGTGCATCAGATACAAAAACACTATTAACAATTAATGTTTTTATGCTTTAGAATCGATTCGTTTTGTCAATCATACCCAGGCATGACCGTTTGCCTGCTTAACAGAGGAATGCTCAGTGGCGCGGATAAATAAAGTCTCGATCACGCTCTGTGCTTTGCTGTTTATATCGTTGTCCATTACGCCTTTGTCCCACGCATCCGAACAGGCGCGTACATCTGCATCGCAAAAATCCCACCAGGCGAAAGCAGACCGTAAAAAGAAAACGACCAGCAGCAAAACCAAATCAACGGCCAAAACCTCCAGCAAAAAGAAAACCAGTACCCTTAAGAAAACAACGACCGCCAAAAGTAAAAAAACATCCGCCGTCAGTAAAACCGCCTCCACCCGCAAAATTCATAGCCCCGCGCTGAAAACCGCCTCCGTTAAAATGGCGCAGAAATGCAGCGTGCGTAAAGGCCATAAAAAGAAATGCGTTAGCGAAGACGTGAAACCGTTAACCATTGCAGATGCACACAAAGCGCGCGTGCAGAAAGCACAAAAAACGGCGATGAATAAATTGATGGGCCAGATTGGCAAACCATACCGTTGGGGTGGCACTTCGCCGCGCACCGGTTTCGATTGCAGCGGTCTGGTTTACTACGCGTACAAAGATCTGGTGAAATTCCGTATTCCTCGCACCGCGAATGAAATGTATCACCTGCGTGATGCGCGGTCTGTTAACCGGGGTGAGCTGCAAAGCGGCGATCTGGTGTTCTTCCGTACCCGCGGTCGTGGCACTGCCGATCACGTAGGCGTTTACGTTGGCAATGGTAAATTTATTCAGTCCCCGCGCACCGGCCGCGATATCCAGATTACCTCTCTGAGCGAAGATTACTGGGCGAATCACTACGTTGGCGCACGGCGCGTGATGACGCCTAAAACAATTCGCTGATCCCTGCCCTGTCGATCTATCGACAGGGTAAGTTCTTCTTTAGCCACATCTTTTAATTTGCTACCCTATCCATACTCAATGCATGGTTATTGAGTCATAAAATAATAGGGAGAATAAGCAATGTCATTCGAATTACCTGCATTACCGTATGCAAAAGACGCCCTGGCGCCACACATCTCCGTAGAAACGCTGGAATACCACTACGGCAAACATCACCAAACGTATATCACCAACCTGAACAATCTGATCAAAGGCACTGCGTTTGAGGGCAAAACGCTTGAAGAGATCGTTCGCACTTCCGAAGCGGGCGTTTTCAACAATGCTGCACAGGTGTGGAACCACACGTTTTACTGGAACTGCCTGGCACCAAACGCCGGTGGCGAGCCAACCGGTGACGTCGCAGCCGCTATCAACGCGAGCTTCGGCAGCTTTGCTGACTTTAAAGCGCAGTTCACCGATGCCGCTGTTAAAAACTTCGGCGCTGGCTGGACCTGGCTTGTGAAAAATGCAGACGGCAAACTGGCTATCGTTTCTACGTCTAACGCGGGTACCCCGTTAACGACTGACGCCAAACCGCTGCTGACCGTAGATGTATGGGAACATGCCTACTACATTGACTACCGTAACGCCCGCCCGAACTATCTCGAGCATTTCTGGGCGCTGGTAAATTGGGAATTTGTCGCGAAGAACCTGTCGGCATAATTTCTGGCCCGGTGGTTTCCCGCCGGGCATGTTATCAATGACTGGTAAAGACTTCTTCTGACTGACGACGCCCAGTCATCAGCACCACCAGCAACGCAACACCGGCAATTATCGCCCCCATCACTGGCACAAAGCTGTACCCCAGGCCTCCTGAGATAACCGCCCCGCCCGCGGCCGCGCCCAGCGCATTGCCCAGATTAAACGCCCCGATATTGACCGATGATGACAGGCCCGGCGCTTCATGTGCCACACGCATCACGCGCATTTGCAGCGGAGGGACCACCGCGAAGGTCGCCGCACCCCAGATAACCATGCTCACCGCCGCGCCGATTTCGTTTTGCGCAAGCCACGGGATAGACGCCATGATAACGATCAGCAGTGTCAGGAAGCCTTTCAGCGTGGCGGTCACGGAGCGGTCAGCAAACTTGCCGCCCAGATAGTTACCCAGAGAGAAACCGATACCAATCAGCACCAGCATGGCGGTGACGAACAGCGGTGTCGCATGGGTAATGGTGTGCAGCACCGGCGAAATATAGGTGTAGAGCGTGAACATCGCCCCGGCTCCGAGCACGGTCGTCAACAACGCCGTCAGCACCTGCGGACGCACCAGAACCGACAGTTCCTTTTTCACGTCAGGGCGTTCACCGCTGCTGCCCTTCGGCAAGGAGAACCACAGGCTAACCATCGCTACCAGGCCAAGTCCGGCCGTCGCGAGGAACGACATCCGCCAGCCGATGGTTTCACCGAGCCAGGTCGCCGCCGGAACGCCGCCGATATTAGCGATCGTCAGCCCCATAAACATGGTCGCCACCGCGCTGGCCTGCTTGTGCTTAGGCACTACGCTGGCAGCCACCACCGAGCCGAGGCCGAAGAAGGCCCCGTGATTAAGACTGGTGATAATGCGCGACAGCAGCAGCGTGGTGTAATCCGGCGCGATAGCCGACAGTACGTTGCCGAGCGTGAAAATGGCCATCAGGAAAATGAGCGCATTACGGCGCGCGCGATGTGAAAGCAGCAACGTCATCAACGGCGCACCAACCATCACACCAATGGCATAGGCGCTGATCAGCATCCCGGCGGCAGGGATAGAGACATCGACGCCTTTAGCGATAACGGGCAGCAAGCCCATTGGCGAGAATTCCGTGGTCCCGATGGCAAACGCCCCGATTGCCAACGCCAGCAGGGGAAAATTGATTTTCATGTAACGACTCCGGTAAGCCATCCGTCTGGGATGGTGCAACAGCAGAAGTCAAAAGCATGACATCAATCACAAAAAAACAGAAGTAAACAAAATGGCAAAAGTTTTTTGCAAATCTGGTAACAATCGGCAGGAAGATGAGGCGGAGGAAGAGAACTCTCCCTCCGTATAAATCAATGCAGGACGGCGGTCAGACCGGCGGCAACAATCACGGCCAGCGCAATCACGGTCGTCATCAGAGAGAGCTTAAGGTCGGTACTCATCAATTTTTCTCCTTTTAATCCCCACAACAAAAGTGAGCTTGCTCATTTTTGCACAACTGTACGCAAAAATCTTCCTGGTTTTAAGCTCATAGCGATTTTTCTCTTTCCCTTTGCCTCAGAATCAGACAAAATTCCACGCTAATTTAAAAGCGTACCAGCCATTGACCCCCTCCTGTCGTCCTGTCTGTATCCCGGCGTACTGCAATTCAATTGAATTGTGTTAAGGGTGTGTAAAGGCAAACGTTTTCGTGTTGGTAAACAGGCGTAAGGAAAGGGTCTGGAGTGAGAACGAATGGCAACTATTAAAGATGTAGCGAAGCGCGCAAACGTTTCCACTACAACAGTGTCACATGTAATTAACAAAACGCGTTTCGTGGCGGAAGAGACCCGCAACGCGGTGTGGGCGGCCATTAAAGAGCTGCACTACTCTCCTAGCGCCGTAGCGCGTAGCCTGAAGGTGAATCACACCAAAACAATCGGCCTGCTGGCAACCAGCAGCGAAGCCGCCTATTTTGCTGAAATCATTGAAGCCGTTGAGAAAAACTGCTTCGAGAAAGGCTATACCCTGATCCTGGGTAACGCCTGGAACAACCTGGAAAAACAGCGCGCCTATCTTTCAATGATGGCGCAAAAGCGCGTCGATGGCCTGCTGGTGATGTGTTCTGAATACCCGCAGTCGGTGCTCGAGATGCTGGAAGAGTACCGTCACATCCCGATGGTGGTGATGGATTGGGGCGAATCTAAAGCTGATTTTACCGACTCGGTAAATGATAACGCTTTCCAGGGTGGCTATATTGCCGGACGCTATCTGGTCGAACGCGGTCATCGCGAAATCGGCGTCATTCCTGGCCCGATGGAGCGTAACACTGGCGCCGGACGTCTGGCAGGTTTCATGAAAGCCATGGAAGAAGCGCAAATCAACGTGCCTGAAAACTGGATTGTGCAGGGTGATTTCGAGCCTGAATCTGGCTATCGCGCCATGCAGAAAATTCTTGCGCAACAGCCACGCCCGACCGCCGTGTTCTGCGGCGGTGACATTATGGCGATGGGTGCCTTGTGCGCCGCAGACGAAATGGGCCTGCGCGTTCCACAGGATATTTCAGTCATTGGCTACGATAACGTGCGCAATGCGCGCTTCTTTACCCCTGCCCTGACCACTATCCATCAGCCGAAGGATTCGCTGGGTGAAGCGGCCTTCGATATGCTGCTGGATCGTATTGTCAATAAGCGTGAAGAGTCGCAGTCTATTGAAGTGCACCCGCGCCTGATCGAGCGCCGCTCGGTTGCCGACGGTCCGTTCCGCGACTACCGCCGTTAATGATCTCTCAGGAGCCGGTTATTCCGGCTCCTGTAACCACTCTTTATTCAACGTTTCACTGTCCCCCAAATACTCCAGCAGCCAGCTCAGCGCCGGTGACATGTCATTTTGTTGCCAGGTCAGGCAGCATGCCGCATCCGGGAACGGATTTTCCAGCTCCAGCACCACCCATTCACCGCTGTCGATATACGGACGGGCAAAATGCGTGGGCACCATTCCAGCACACAGCCCGGCTGAAAGACAGGTCGCGGAAGATTCCCAGTCCGGCACCACAATCCGTTTTTGATTATCCAGCAGCCAGGTGATGCGTTTCGGCAACGATCGCGAGGTATCTTCCTGCACCAGCGCCGACCAGTTGCGCAACACATCATCGCTGAGCGGGCCGGGCATCTGCGCCAGCGGATGTTGACTCGACACCACGCAGTTCCAGCTCAGCATCCCCATATCGCGAAACGCGTAACGTCCACCGACCGGGATCGCCTGGGTGGCCCCAATAGCCAGCTCCACGCGCCCGTCGGATAACGCATCCCACACGCCGTTGAACACTTCCTGGAATACGCACAGTTCGACATCCTTAAAGTGGCGATAGAAATCGACAATCATCTGCCGGGTGCGTTCCGGACGCACAATATTGTCCACCGCGATGGCCAAATTGCCGCGCCAGCCGTTGGCGATTTGCTGACACTGCTGACGGGTGATCTGCATTTTTTTGATAACAGAGCGCCCCTCTTTCAAAAACCAGGCACCTGCGGGGGTTAATTCCACGTCTCGATGGCGTCGTTCAAACAGCGGAACCGCCAACCATTCCTCTAGCTGACGTACGGTATAGCTGATCGCAGAAGGCACACGGTGCAACTCCTGCGCGGCTGCGCTGAAGCTCCCGTTACGCGCTACAGCGTCCACGACTTCAAGAGAATATTCTGACCACATAGGTTGCCTGCAAAAAATTTGAACTCACCAGACAAATATTAGCGTTTCACAAGCGAAGTTGCACTCCCTACACTCTGCTGCCATCGACACCTGCAACGAGAAAGAAAATGAATAAACAACCTGGGAAAGGATTTTTGTGCTGGCTGGCTGGCCTGAGCGTACTCGGTTTTCTGGCAACCGATATGTATCTGCCCGCATTTTCCGCCATTCAAACCGATTTACAAACCCCTGCCGCCGCCGTCAGCGCCAGCCTTAGCCTGTTCCTGGCCGGTTTTGCCCTCGCTCAGCTGATGTGGGGCCCGCTGTCTGACCGTTACGGTCGTAAACCTATTCTGCTGACCGGCCTGGCGATATTCGCCGTTGGCTGTCTGGGGATGCTGTGGGTCCGTGATGCTACCCTGCTGCTGGTGCTGCGCTTTGTGCAGGCGGTCGGCGTTTGCGCCGCTACCGTTACCTGGCAGGCGATGGTCACCGATTATTATCCGGCTCAGCGCACCAATCGTATCTTCGCGACTATCATGCCGCTGGTTGGACTATCCCCGGCTCTGGCACCGCTGCTCGGCAGCTGGATCCTGCATCATTTCGAATGGCAGGCAATTTTTGCCACTCTGTTTGGCATTACGCTGCTGCTGATGCTGCCTGCGCTGCGTCTGCAAAAACCGGTGCGCATCGTGCATAAGGAAGAGCAGCCCCTGACCTTCCTGACGCTTTTGCGCTCGAAAGATTATCGCGGCAACGTACTGATTTACGCCGCCTGCTCCGCCAGCTTCTTCGCGTGGCTGACCGGCTCGCCGTTTATTCTGAGCGCCATGGGTTACGGCCCGACGGTGATTGGCCTGAGCTATGTGCCGCAGACCATCGCTTTCCTTATCGGGGGCTACGGCTGTCGTGCCGCCCTGCAAAAATGGGAAGGTCAACAGATGCTGCCATGGCTGCTGCTGGCCTTTGCCGTGAGCGTAGCGGGCACCTTTGCTGTCGGTCTGACCGCAGGCAGTTCACTAACCACCCTGCTGATCCCTTTCTGTCTGATGGCAATGGCCAACGGCGCGATATACCCAATCGTTGTGGCTCAGGCACTGCGCCCATTCCCACACGCCACGGGTCGGGCAGCAGCGATGCAAAACACGCTGCAGTTGGGTTTGTGTTTCCTGGCAAGCCTGGTGGTTTCCACCCTGATTTCCACTCCGCTCCTGACCACCACCAGCGTGATGCTGGCCACCGTGGTTCTGGCAGGCTGGGGTTACCGGATGCAGTTTGTTGCACAACGTGATGAAAACGCAGGTTCAACTGAAGAATCACACGCATAGTATCGTTAGCGACTATGTAATAACTCAGTCATTAGTTTGCTAAGAATTTTTTATTGAATCACTCATTTTTGCGGCCTATACTGATTTCGGTAACACATAAATACGATAAATATTAGCGATTAACGGGGGAACGGATCTCCCCCGATTAACCACGGAAGGCCTTTCGGCAAGGGTTATCTCCCTTCCTCTGTTCTACGTCGGATAGCAGACTCACGGATATACCGTGAGAGTTCTCACACAACCAAAAAAACGTCTACGCTGTTTTAAGGTTCTGATCACAAGCCGCGTGATGGAGAAGCTATGAGTTCATCGTGTATAGAAGAAGTAAATTTGCCTGATGATGACTGGTACCGCATTGTTAACGAATTACTGAGTCGTGCCGGCGTCAGGGTTAATGGTTCTGCTCCCTCAGATATCCGGGTCAATAATCCCCTGTTCTTTAAACGCGTGCTGCAGGAAGGGTCGCTGGGATTAGGCGAAAGCTATATGGACGGCTGGTGGGAATGTGAACGGCTCGATGTGTTTTTTCATAATGTGCTTCGTGCCGGTCTGGAAAGCCAACTCCCCCACCATCTGAAAGACACGCTGCGTGTCGCAGGCGCCCGTCTGCTCAATCTTCAAAGTAAAAAACGCGCCTGGATAGTGGGCAAAGAACATTACGATTTGGGCAACGATTTATTCAGTCGGATGCTTGACCCGTTTATGCAGTATTCCTGCGCGTACTGGAAAGATGCCCAAACGCTGGAACAGGCACAACAGGCGAAACTGGACCTCATTTGTCAGAAGCTGCATTTACAGCCCGGCATGCGAGTTCTCGACATCGGCTGTGGTTGGGGTGGGCTGGCGCATTTTATGGCGAAAAACTACGGCGTGAGCGTCGTCGGCGTGACCATTTCAGCTGAACAGCAGAAGATGGCCCAGGCGCGCTGTGAAGGGCTGGACGTGCAAATCCTGTTGCAGGATTATCGAGATTTGCAGGATCAGTTCGACCGTATCGTTTCTGTCGGGATGTTCGAACACGTTGGGCCGAAAAACTACGCCACCTATTTCAACGTGGTAGATCGTAACCTGACGCCTGACGGCCTGTTTTTGCTGCACACCATCGGGTCGAAGAAAACGGATAATAATGTCGATCCGTGGATAAATAAATACATCTTCCCGAATGGCTGCCTACCGTCCGTACGTCAGATTGCCAACGCCAGTGAACCGCACTTTGTGATGGAAGACTGGCACAACTTCGGTGCCGATTACGACACCACGCTGATGGCATGGCATACGCGTTTTCTGCATAGCTGGCCGGAAATTGCTGACAACTATTCAGAGCGTTTCAAAAGGATGTTCTCTTATTATCTGAACGCCTGTGCCGGTGCTTTCCGCGCCCGTGACATTCAGCTCTGGCAGGTAGTATTCACCCGCGGGGCAGAAGGCGGTTTACGCGTCGCCCGATAAAACAAACCCCGGCAAGCCGGGGTTTGTTTTTACTCATCTGCGCTGATTGTTTTGGTTGCCGCTTCTTTTGCTGCCATAACACGTTCTACCGTATCCACCACCGCCTGAGTCTGCGGATCAATCTCAATGTTTACCTTCTCACCGAGCTTCTTCTTACCGAGCGTCGTGCGTTCCAGCGTTTCTGGGATCAGATGCACGCAGAATCGCGTCGGCGTGACTTCTCCGACCGTCAGGCTAATTCCGTCAATGCCGATAAAACCTTTATACAGGATGTATTTCATCAACGTCGGATCCTGAACCTTAAACCATATCTGGCGGTTATTTTCAGAGGTCAGGATTTTTGATACGTCAGCGGTGGTCATAATATGGCCCGACATTAAATGGCCGCCAATCTCATCGCTAAAACGCGCCGCACGTTCCACGTTAACCACGTCGCCCGCTTTCAGTTCGCCAAGATTAGTAATACGTAGCGTCTCTTTCATCAGGTCAAAACTGATCTGATTGCCGTTAATTTCCGTCACTGTCAGGCAGCAGCCGTTGTGGGCTATAGAGGCGCCCGTTTCAATACCGTCGAGCATATGCGCTGGCATTTCAACGATATGGGTACGAAAGTTCGGTTTCTCATCAATGGACACAATCTTAGCCGTGCCCTGAACGATACCAGTAAACATGCCATTAACTCCTGTATCTTACGAGGGCGGAATCATCACCGCCTTTTATACCCCGCACAATACCAGTTGCCATCAGGCCTTGCCAGTCAGGCTGTGCTCACTGCCATTTTTTGACTGGCTTAATACCCATTACTCGCTACAATATATTCGAAAATTCCCCTGCTCTTTCTTTTTGCTGCCAGTGCCGGCGGCTTTTTTAGTCTCTTCAACAATAACAAACAATAAAAGGTACCTCCCGTGCAAAAGTACGTTATTGAAGCGCGCCAGCTTCTCGCGCTGGCAATCCCGGTCATCATTGCGCAGGTGGCCCAGACCGCAATGGGTTTCGTTGATACGGTCATGGCCGGTGGTTACAGCGCCACCGATATGGCGGCGGTGGCTATTGGCACCTCTATCTGGCTCCCGGCGATTTTATTTGGTCACGGCCTGCTGCTGGCCCTGACGCCGGTGGTTGCCCAACTGAACGGTTCCGGTCGTCGCGACCGCATCGGCCATCAGATTCGCCAGGGATTCTGGCTCGCCGGTTTTGTCTCCATTCTGGTGATGATAGTGCTGTGGAATGCCGGTTATATCATTCACGCGATGCATAATATTGACCCGGTGCTGGCGGATAAAGCCGTCGGCTATTTGCGCGCGTTGCTGTGGGGCGTTCCGGGGTATTTGTTCTTCCAGGTATGCCGTAATCAGTGTGAAGGTCTGGCGAAAACCAAACCGGGCATGGTGATGGGCTTTATCGGCCTGCTGGTGAATATTCCGGTGAACTACATCTTTATTTACGGCCATTTCGGTATGCCAGAACTCGGCGGCGTTGGCTGCGGCGTGGCGACAGCTTCCGTTTACTGGGTCATGTTCTTCGCGATGGTTTCCTACGTGAAACGCGCCCGTTCAATGCGTGATATTCGCACCTACGAAGGGTTCGTGAAACCTGACTACGCGATAATGAAACGTCTGGTGCAGCTCGGACTGCCTATCGCGTTAGCGCTATTTTTCGAAGTGACGCTGTTTGCGGTGGTCGCCCTGCTGGTTTCTCCTCTGGGGATTGTTGATGTGGCCGGACACCAGATTGCGCTTAACTTCAGTTCGCTGATGTTCGTCCTGCCAATGTCGCTGGCAGCAGCGGTAACCATTCGCGTGGGCTTTCGTCTGGGCCAAGGTTCCACACTTGATGCACAAATCGCGGCCCGTACCGGACTTGGTGTCGGTGTCTGTATGGCGGTATTGACGGCGATTTTTACCGTGACCATGCGTGAGCATATTGCGCTTCTTTATAACGATAATCCTGAAGTGGTGACCCTGGCCTCGCATCTGATGCTGCTGGCGGCTATTTATCAAATCTCCGACTCCATTCAGGTGGTGGGCAGCGGGATCCTGCGTGGGTACAAAGACACGCGTTCGATCTTCTTTATCACCTTCACCGCCTATTGGGTGCTCGGTCTGCCATGCGGGTATATTCTGGCATTAACCGATATCGTCGTGCCGCGTATGGGCCCGGCGGGCTTCTGGATGGGCTTTATCATCGGCCTTACCTCTGCCGCAATCCTGATGATGCTGAGAATGCGTTTCCTGCAACGCCAGCCTTCCGCGATTATTCTGGCTCGCGCCTCACGCTAAGTGCCCGACAGCCGCCTCCGGGCGGCTGCTTTCTCGACAGTTTGTGCAGTGTTTCCGCAATCGCGTGAAATCTGGAAGAAAAGTGGCATTTGCCTCTTGCCACATCCCCTCCCTGCCGCTAATATTCGTCCCCGTTGTGCGTCCGTAGCTCAGTTGGTTAGAGCACCACCTTGACATGGTGGGGGTCGGTGGTTCGAGTCCACTCGGACGCACCATTGCGTTTATAGCTCAGTTGGTTAGAGCACCACCTTGACATGGTGGGGGTCGTTGGTTCGAGTCCAATTAAACGCACCATCTCTCTTTTGTGCGTCCGTAGCTCAGTTGGTTAGAGCACCACCTTGACATGGTGGGGGTCGGTGGTTCGAGTCCACTCGGACGCACCATTCTAAAAATTCGCTTCCTCTCTTTCTGTTACTCTCAAACGCTGCCCACATAACAATATTCAGGCAATGAAGAGCTTTCGCCCTTCTTATCGCGCCTCAAACTTCAGTCTGGGTCGGTCGGCGTGCACTGTTTCGTACCACCAGTTTTCCCGACAGCACTTGCTGGACTGCCGGTGAATCAGCATCGTCGAATCGCTGAGTAATGATCCGCACCGCGGAGGCCACCATGTCGTTGATCGGCTGAACATAGGTCGTCAGGCTGAATAAAGGCCAGGCGCCCATCGGAATGTTGTCGAACCCCACGACAGAGATATCCTGCCCTGCCACTAACCCCAACTCACCGACCACCACATTCAATGCGCCTATCGCCATAATATCATTGGCACAGAAAATGCCATCCGGACGCTCTTTACCTCTAAGCAACTGACGGGTCGCTTCCATCGCTGTTTCAAGATCGTATAGACCCTGAACACGTAGCGGTGGCGCAAAACCCTGTGCATGCAGGCGATCGCAGAAACCTTTCTCGCGATCCCGGCTGGTCGATGAACTGTCAAGCCCGGCCATAAACGCCAGACGCTGGTGCCCACCCGCCACCAGAAAATCGGCAATTTGTGCGCCGCCTGCGAGGTTGTCACTGGTCACGCTTGAGACGCTTTTGCTGTCATTTTTTCGGTTCAGCAGTAATACAGGCAAGCCATTCTGCTGACACTCTTCCGCAAAATGGGATGAAAGCATAGTGGACACTAAGATCAACGCCTCGACGCGATGCCGCAGTATATCTTCCAGAATCGGATCAGTATCGCCATCGCCCTGCATTGAGAAGAGCAGCACGCGGTATCCCATTTCGTTGAAGGCGTGCGACAGTTCATCCACCAGCCCGGCATAGAAGGGATTCATCAAACCAGGCACCACTACGCCAATCATATTAGAGCGACGGGTTATCAGTGAACGTGCGACAAAACTCGGCCGGTAACCCAGGTGTGCTGCGGCGAGTTTGACTTTTTCCCGAGTCGCATCTGAGACCTTGCCTCCTTCGGTAAAGGCACGTGATACCGCAGATTGTGAAACGCCTGCAAGCTTTGCCACTTCATAGCTTGTCACGGGACGGCGGATACGTTCGACCATTGAGAGCTCCCTTCAAAAAGAAATACCGTGACAGACATTATGGGGGATTACACCCCTTAATCATAATTTTTGCGATCTCCATTGCATTCGAATGCAATAAAAGTTTCTTTCCGATTTATTTCATGACTAGTATGAATGCATTCGAATTCACACACCTGCACAAGAGACACTGGAGAGTAGACAATCATGGCAAAATGGCTGAAACACGGCGCTGAAGCTGAGGCAATTAAATCCGCAGACCGTAAGGTTCGGGAAACCGTCGAAAGTATTCTGGCGGATATCGCGGAACGAGGAGACGCGGCGGTGCGGGAGCTTTCCATTCGCTTCGACAACCTGGATCGCGAAAGCTACCGGTTAACCGTTGAAGAAATTGCCACCTGTTATGAGCAATTGTCCGAGCGAGATATTGCCGATATCGCTTTTGCCCAGGAGCAGGTTCGTAATTTTGCCCAGCATCAGCGTGACAGCATGCACGATGTTGAGGTTGAAACGCTGCCGGGCGTGATCCTTGGTCATAAAAACATTCCGGTCAGCGCGGCAGGTTGTTATGTTCCGGGCGGAAAATATCCTCTTCTGGCCTCAGCCCACATGTCGGTCATCACCGCAAAAGTGGCGGGTGTTCCCCGCATCATCACTTGCGCCCCACCCTTCAATGGCAAACCAGCCCCGGCAATTGTCGTCGCACAGCATATGGCTGGTGCCGATGAAATCTATTGCCTTGGCGGGATCCAGGCTGTCGCTGCGATGGCGATTGGCACGGAAACTATCGCCCCCGTTGATATGCTGGTAGGACCGGGCAATGCCTTTGTTGCCGAGGCTAAAAGACAACTTTTCGGCCGCGTGGGTATCGACTTGTTTGCGGGTCCAACCGAAACACTGGTAATTGCTGATGACAGCGTAGATGGTGAACTGTGCGCCACTGACCTGCTTGGTCAGGCTGAGCATGGCCCGGACTCTCCGGCGATTTTGCTGACGACCTCTGAAAAACTCGCTATTGAAACACTTGCTGAAATCGAGCGCTTGTTAGAGATTTTACCCACGGCGAATATCGCTCGTCAGTCATGGGACAAATTTGGCGAAGTGATTGTCGCTGACAACGACGAAGAAATGCGGGATATCGCCGATAAACTGGCTTTCGAACATGTACAGGTGATGACCCGTAATCCTGACTGGTTCTTGCAGAATCTGCGTAATTTTGGCGCACTGTTCCTCGGACCTCGCACTAACGTCGCCTATGGGGATAAAGTTATCGGCACCAACCATACTCTGCCGACAAAACAGGCCGCACGTTATACCGGTGGATTATGGGTAGGCAAATTCCTCAAAACGTGTTCTTACCAAAAAGTCCTTACCGATGAAGCTTCAACCCATGTTGGCGAATATTGCTCTCGCCTGTGTGCGCTTGAAGGATTTGCAGGTCACGGTGAGCAAGCAAACATTCGCGTACGCCGCTACGGACACAGAAATGTGCCTTACGCCGGCATTGTTGAATAAGGATGTAATGATGACGTTGCCCAAAACCCCCAGTTTTCGTCTGGATGGAAAACGCGCGCTGGTGACAGGAGGTTCTCGCGGCATCGGATATGCTGTGGGACTGGCACTGGCCGAGGCCGGCGCAGAGGTATGGATTGCCGCCCGTGACGCTTCCCGGCTCAATAGCGCGGTAGTGACGGCCAGCGAGGCAGGCCTGAAACTCAACCCGGTGCAGGTTGACATCACCCGGACTGAGGATGTTCAGCACGTTATCGAACACCTTCCTCAAATGGATATTTTGGTTAACAGCGCTGGACTGGCACGGCATCAGCATTTCACCGATGTCAGTCAGGAGAACTATGACGCCGTTATGGACATCAACGTGCGGGCGACATTTTTCCTGTCCCAGCAAGTGGTACGGCGGATGAAAAGTGCCGGCATTCAGGGTTCGATTGTGCATATTTCATCACAAATGGGCCATGTTGGCGGCCCCATGCGCAGCGTTTATTGCGCATCAAAATTTGCACTGGAAGGCCTCACCCGGGCGATGGCCATTGAATTAGGCCCCTTCGGGATCCGCGTCAACACCCTGTGCCCGACGTTTATTGAAACCGAACTGTCGCAAAGCTCACTGGCCGACCCGCAATTTCATCAGCAGGTCCTGAGTAACATTAAACTCGGGCGTTTAGGGCAACTGGAAGATGTGATGGGACCGGTGGTGTTTCTGGTCTCCCCGGCTGCAGCTCTGATCACGGGCACAGCGTTAATGGTTGATGGCGGCTGGACCGCATCCTGAGTCTGGAGGTTATTATGTCTGTGCAATTACTGCGTCGTGATGTCCTGCTGTTCTTCATTATCAGCCTGCTGTTTTTCGTCAGCATTCATGCTTTCGATCCGTTTCTCGCGCCTTACATTACCTCACTAAATGTCGAGGCCCGAACGATGGGCATTATTATCGGTGCGACGGGATTAGCGTCGATGCTGCTGCGTTTCCCGACAGGCATCCTTTCCGACCGTTTTCATAACCGTAAACGCATTATTCAGGTAGGTTTGCTGTTTACCATTCTTTCCTGGCCGATAGTGTTTTTACATCCGACACCGGAAACCTTGTTTATTGCCAAGCTGGCCGATGGCGTGACCAGCGCGACATGGGTGATTTACAACGTGATGTTTGTCGCCTTCTTCCCGCCTCTTGAAGCCGCTGCCGCCGTGGCGTTGCTCAGCGTCACCTCCCCGGTAGGCACTTTTATTGGCATCTCACTGGCGGGTTTTATGGCGCGTCATTTCGGCCCACAGTCGAGCTTTCTCGTCGCCACTGCGGCGGCAACCCTCGCCCTGCTGCTGACGTTCTTCATCCGTGAACGCCGTCCTGAGCGTGCGCGTGAAGAAGCCGCCGCTTCCGCCGTGCGCAGCCAGCTTAGTGATAAATCTGTCTGGTTTCTCGGCGGCCTCTGTGCCGCGGTGATGATGGTGCCGTTTGCCACCCGCGATACCCTCACGCCGCTGCTGGCGGAAGGATTCGGCATGGCGGCAGGTTCACTGGCAACATTAAGCAGCATTCACTTGTTCTTTTACGCCCTCTCCACCGCACTCTGCGCGCCGGTGTTTTATCGCCGACTCGGCCTCGCCAAAACCGCGGTGATTGGCGGGGTGATGCAAGGGGTGGTCGCCATCGCAATGCCTTATGCGCCGAATATACTGGCGCTCTATGGCCTGCAGGCGCTGGCTGGCGTGTCCTTCGGTATGATTTTCACCGTGCTGAATTCTCTGATAATCACCCATACGCCAGTCTGGCAACAGTCCACCCGCGTCGGGCTTTATCAGAGTATCTACTCCGCCGGGATTTTCTTCGGCCCGGTGCTGGTCGGCTACATCAAATACTACTTCGCCATGAAGCAGGGATTCCTGGTGGTCGGCCTGATTTCCATCCTGTCGATTGTGCTCATCCATCATGTGATCCGCATGGTTGAAGCCCGTCGTGAACCTGAAACCATACCGGCATGAAGATGAAACCGATTAAAAACGAGGCTGTTCCGTTAATTCTGCTCGGCGGCACCCTGTGCGACGAGCAGCTCTGGCAACCGATGCTGAATACACTCTCTGTCAGTCATGTGCAGTGTCTGACGCTGCAAGACGAAGCGTGCGCACAAGCCGCCGCAGAGCGTCTGCTGGCGCAGCTACCTGCAAGGTTCTGTGTGTGTGGATTTTCATTGGGCGCGATTGTCGCGTTACAGTTGCAGGCCATCGCCCCGGAGCGTATCGCGGGGCTGGCGCTGATTTCGGTCAATCCGTTTGCCGATCTGCCGCAAAATGCGCAACCGCGCCGGGCGGCTGTAGAACACGCTCGGGCGCTTGGGTTTGAGGCGTTTATTACACAACAGCTCTGGCCACGCTATGTCGCTGGTCAGCGCCAAAACGATGACGATTTGCGCCAGCACATTATCGCCATGGCGCAAAATTGCGGTCATGAGGTCTTCGCCAGACAGACAGAAATCGCCATCAGCCGCATCGATCGTCGGGATGCTCTGGCAAAACTCACCGTACCGGTTCTGCTGGTGAACGGTGAAGAAGACCCGATTTGCACGGCGGAGCATCATCGCGCCGTACACCGCGCTGCGCCCTCTGCAGACTGGCAAACGCTGCCTGGCGTCGGTCACTTTGTGCCGCTTGAAGCGCCACAATTGACAGCCAAAGCCCTTCATTCATGGTTAAACGAGGTCCTGCTATGCGACTTAACCCACTAAAACAACGCCAGCAACCGATAATCAATGGCTGGCTGGCCATTCCGAGCAGTTACAGTGCCGAAATCGTCGGCCACCAGGGGTATGACTCGGTCACGGTCGATATGCAACACGGTATGATCGACTTCGCCTCCGCGCTGACCATGTTGCAGGCACTCTCATCGACTCCTGCAACCCCCATTGCACGTGTCTCGCACAATGACGGGGCGCTCATTATGCAACTGCTCGATGCAGGCGCATACGGCATTATCTGCCCAATGGTTTCCACCGCCGACGAGGCGCGCCGTTTCGTCTCGGCCTGCCGCTATCCGCCTCTGGGTAACCGCTCATTCGGACCCGCGCGTGCCCTGCTGTATGGTGGCAAAGATTATCCTCAACATGCCAACGAGCAAATCCTGACCCTGGCGATGATCGAAACCCGTGACGGCTTAAAAAATCTGGATGCGATCCTCGATGTTGAAGGATTAGACGGCATTTTCATTGGGCCTAACGATCTTTCCCTGACGCTGACCGGTACAGCCAGCGCAGAGTCTCAGCACCCGGAAATGCTGTCGGCGGTCGATCATGTTCTCAAACGCACTCAAGCGGCGCAAAAAATCGCCGGAATCTTCTGCACCTCGGGCCAGGCTGCGGCTGACCGTATCGCGCAAGGCTTCACCCTGGTGACGCCAGCAAATGATGTTATGCAACTCTCTCAGGCTGGTCGCGAAGCGGTTGCTCGCGCTCGCGGCGACGTTCCTCCGGCCCGCTCAGGTTCCGGTTATTAATGGAGATGGTATGAAAAACACGACTCTGACCCACGAAGAAGCTCGTAAGCGTCTGATTACGCCAGAAGATATGGTGTCATGCAGCGTGGCGTTTATTGACTGCAAATTACCCGGCTCTCATCTTAAGCAAAATTACTCGTTTATCGGGCCTGGCGTCACGCAATCCAGCGAGCAAGTCATCAATATTCCGCTGCCTCACGGTTTCAATATCGGCGCTGCCGCGATGCCGAAAGGCGTCACCAATAATCTTCATCTTCATTTCACCGCCGAAGTGTTCCTGATCCATGAAGGGAGCTGGCGTTTTCGCTGGGGGGCAAACGGCGAAAATGAAGCAACATTCAGCGCACCGGCGATTTTATCGATCCCGACGTGGATTTTCCGTGGTTTTACCAACGCTTCAGCAACGGATACCGATGGCTGGGTCTTCACCGTACTGGGCGGCGATAATACGGGCGGAATTATCTGGCACCCTTCCGTAATGCAGGCGGCGAAAGAATACGGGTTATATCTCAGCCGTGAGAACATGCTGATCGATGTTGAAAAAGGAGATGCGATTCCGGACGCTTCGGCACTGATGCCGGAGCTGGCACAAGCCGAGATCGAGAGCCTCACCCACTATACGCCACAGCAAATGGCCGAATTTGCGGTAACGGGTGAGCAACGCCAGTGGTCTTCGCAGGGATTGTTGGATGCTATCCTGCCCGGCCACGGCGCACAAATTGCGCCGGTTATCGGGTTTGGTGTCAGCCAGGATCGAAACAGCCAGCCGAAAATTATCCGTCCTCATGGTTTTTCAGTGGAATGGTTGAAACTGCCAGCTGGCGGCCTGCTTGGCCGTCACCGTTGTGAGCAGGTACAGGTGATCATGGTCTTTAAAGGTACGCTGGAAGTGACGTTTAATCACCAGGGCGAAGAGGTGGTCCTCACCGCCCCTGAGCGCTCGGTCATTTCTGTTCCGGAAAACTGCTGGCGGCAGTACCGTGCGCTGGACGGTGAGTGTGAAGTGACGCTGACCAGTCGCGGCGATCAGCGCAAAACGCTCTACTGGGATGAAGAGATCGTCGCCGCAGCAGAGCAACACGGCTGGGCTGTCGATCCTGACGGCTATATTGCGAAGGTAGATGTCATGCCTCTTACGGCACGTAAGGTTGCCCGCCGCGTGTCTGCGGCCTACACCGCACGCATCGAAAACTAGTTCGCCCAATACTGGCTCTTCCGCCGGTAAAAAATCCTACCGATTCTCTCTTTCAAAGCCATCTGCACGTCAGATGGCTTTTTTGTTATGTTCAATGCCTTTAATTGTGGTTTTGATGTTGTTTTACCATCTTTAATGTTGTTTTTTGTGTTGCCTTGTGGTGACATAAGATCATCATTCAGGCATGGGCAAATATCTATGGAGCAGAAAACTCACGATTTTGATGTCATCGTCATTGGCGGCGGTGTGGTTGGTTGCGCAGTCTTTCGTCGTTTCACGCTAATGGGTGCACGCACGCTGCTGCTGGAAAAAGGCGAAGATATTCTTTCAGGTGCCAGCAAAGCTAATAGCGCTATTCTTCATACAGGTTTTGATGCCCCCCCCGGCAGTCTTGAGCTTGCCTGTATGCAAGCGGGATATGCTGAGTACAAAGCTATCCATCAAAAAATGAATCTCCCGCTCCTTGAGACGGGTGCCATTGTCGTCGCCTGGAATGACGAGCAACTGGCGGCATTGCCGGAAATTGTTTCTCAGGCACATCAAAATGGGGTGTCGGATGTCAGACAGGTCAGTGCCGAAGAGATTTATCAACGGGAGCCGCATCTTGCGGCCGGTGTTATGGGTGGCGTGATTGTCCCGGGAGAAGGAATTATCGATCCCTGGAGCAGTCCGCTGGCCTATCTGACTCAGGGTGTAAAACATGGCGGAGAGTATCGCTTTAACTGTGCAGTGACCGGGGCACAATTCAATGATGGCCAATGGACGCTCAGCACCTCAGCTGATAGCTATCAGGCGGCACTGGTGATTAACTGTGCAGGAAACCATGGCGATGAGATTGATGCATTATGGCGTATCCCTGAATTTGAAATCAGGCCACGCAAAGGCCAGTTTCTGGTGTTTGATAAACCGGCCTCGACACAAATCAATGCCATTATTCTCCCGGTTCCGACGGCGCGCAGTAAGGGCGTTTTATTGTCGAAAACTATTTTCGGCAATCTGTTGCTGGGACCGACAGCAGAAGAGCAAACCTGTCGCGACCGCGCTGATGTCAATGAAGAGATGCTGAAATCACTGATTGCTCAGGGTCAGCGAATGCTGCCCTCGCTGGCGGATTACTCCGTCACCGCCACTTATGCTGGTTTACGCCCGGCTACCGAGCAAAAAGAGTATCGGATTTTCCCTTATCCTGAAGAACAGTGGATAACCGTAGGGGGGATTCGCTCTACCGGACTCACTGCGGCGCTTGGCATTGCCAGCCATCTTGAAACACTCTACCTCCAGCGTTTTGCAGCACTGTTTACGCTGGCGCCAGTAAAAAATCCTCACTGGCCAAAGATGCCCATGCTCTCAGACTATGAGCCACGCGATTATACCTGCCCGGGAAATGGCGGTGTGGTCTGTCATTGTGAATGGGTGACACGTCGTGAGCTGGAAGCCGCGTTTGATTCGGATGTCCCTCCGGACTGTATAGGCGGACTGCGCCGTCGGACGCGGGTCATGATGGGACGCTGCAACGGTTTTTTCTGTAGCAACCATGTAGCTGAAATTGTTGGCGACCGCTTTAACAACACGTTGATAACGGGGCAGATAAAATGAGCAAGCTGTACGATGTCATCATCATAGGTGCCGGGCCAGCAGGGTTAGGCGTCGCGCGGGCGCTACAACACGCGGGCGTTAAAGATGTCCTGTTGATTGAACGAGAAAGCCAACCGGGTGGTGTGCCTAAACACTGCCGTCATCCCACGTTTGGGATGTTGACATTCCTCCGTCCGATGAAAGGACACACCTGGGCTGAGAAACTACTCACCTATGTTCAGTACCCTATCCGTACCGCAACAACCGTCACCTCCCTGTTACCGGATGGTCAAATCGAGGTATCGTCAGATGCCGGACTGGAAACCTTAAGAGCACGAAAAATCGTTTTGGCGACAGGTGTGCGAGAAACACCCCGTCATCCCCGTCTGGTGAGCGGCGTGCGCCCACAAGGCGTACTGACGGCTGGCGCGTTACAGCAATTTGTTTATTTACGTGGTCTCAAACCAGGGGATCATCCAGTCATAATCGGCACTGAACTTGTCAGTTTTTCTGCTATCTGGACCCTCAAAAATGCTGGCGTTCGTGCAGTGGCCATGATTGAAGAAGGCCCACGCCCGACAGCCTGGCGTCTGTGCCTGCTCTTCGCCAGGTTATTGAATGTCCCGGTACACTGCAATAGCCGTATCTCACGTATTAACGGCAGTGAGCGTGTTGAAAGTATTGAAATATTGTCCAAGGGGGAACATAAGACCCTGCCGTGCGACAGCGTCATTTTCACCGGCAAATTTACCGGTGAATACACCCTGATTCGTAAAAGCCATCTGGCCTCTGACTTCGGTACCGGAAGGCCTTTGTTTGACCAAAATGGTGCCTGCTCAGATCCGGGATACTACGCCGTCGGCAACATGACCCATCCTGCCGATATGGGGGATCAGTGTTATCAGGAAGGGCTGCGCATTGGTGGGAGGATTGCGGCTGCACTGCCGTCAGGATCCATTGCTCCCGAGTTTATCTCGGTGCAGCACGATGACATCATCCGTATCTCAGCTCCCAGCATTGTGCGCCTGATGGATACCGTTAATAAAACAACCTTCAACATCCGCGTGCAACGTCCTGTCACCGGCTATGTGGTCGTACGCGACGGTAGTAAAGAGCTTTATCGTCGCCGCTATCGTTGCATGCCTGAACGCCGCATTTTACTGAAGGATGTTGATATGAGTAATGTGACGGCACAAAGCGCGTTGCACATATCAATTGAATCCTGACCGGCCAGCTGACATCAGATATAAAAAAGGGCCGTTTAACGGCCCTTTTTGTAGGTATTATAATATTATTCAGAGCCAAATTCGCCCTGACTTTCGGACCATAAACTTACACGCTGCCCACGTTGCTCAAAAAAAGCAATTTCTCGCTGAATACCCACACTCTGATCCCAGCCAGGCAAATCAATAATAATCAGTTCGTCCATTGTCGACATAAAGAAGGCATCTATGGGGGCCCAACGTTTGCCAACCTCGCCTTTCTCCGTATGCTGAAACACCTGGTTTATGGGATGCGACATGCTGACCTGGCTGAAAACAATATTGCCAGATTCAATAATTGTTGCCGCGACCTGATTACAGGTATTAAAGCGTTCATTCACGACAACACCATCAGTGTGGCTATAAGGGCAAGCCAGAAATATTTTTCTCATTGCGGTATTTCTCCAAATAAGCAGGGGTGAAAATAAAATCAGATCATGCGGTAAGGTCATTAACAATATCAGGAGCCAGTGTTTCTGCCTCCAGTTCTTCAGCAGCTGGCACGGAAATGATCATCGCTATCCCTATTGCTAATAGGCCGGCGGTAAATTTACCGGCCATAACCGGGATCACCAGTGAAGGCTGGAAATTAGCAGTAAAAGCCAAATGGTCTCCCAGAGTAGCCTGCGCGCAGATACCAAAGGCGATACAAAGCACTTTATCTCTGGCCCGCATTGACGGGAACAGATGATAAACAGCAATAATATTGGCGAGCACCATCACTAATCCCAGAGCACCGGTATCGGTCAACAACAGTTTTTTCCCGATATAACGCATCATGCCCTGACAGTATTTCTGAAAGAGATAACAGACAGGAAATGTCCCGGCCAACATAATACCAATGTACCCGGCCATCTCGATCGCACGATATGCACTTTTCTCATCAGCAAATAATGGATCGAATATCCAGCCACCCCACAGGTGGGTAAACAACCCGGTGAAATGCTCAATGATACACAGTGCCAGCACTATCTTAATGAAGGCATCCATAATCTTGCCGAAAATCAAAAAACCGCTCACCATGATCAAGGGTCGATATTTAAGGCCAAGCGCCAGAAAAAAGCAAAAACCAAACAACGGCGCGAGCAATTTTAGTGCTGAAATCAAATCAATAGTTAACGCATAGTTTGCCAGTGAGGTGGTCGAAATAATCTCCCGGACCGGAACGTTATATAAAGTAATTGCCATCAGGGAAGCCAGTACACCAAAAGGAATACTGATAAGTCCGGCCATCGCCCCGAGTGCCAGATACTTATGGTCGGATTTTTTGAGCATAATCAGACCCACAGGAATCAGGTACACGATGCTGGCTCCAGAGGTATATCCGACCAGCATGGCGATTATCCACATATCCCGATTCGCAGCGAGAGCATTTGCCAACTGATAGCCGCCCATATCCACCGCGATAACCGAGAGCGCAGCAATGGCCGCGTTCGACCCCATCGACTGAAACAGGGGGCCGACAGTATGCATTATCACATGCGTCAATAGCGGTAGCGCTGCCATTATTCCCGCCTGGGCGAGAAAAACAGGGCCGATGGAATGGATACCGTTGACGAACTCACGTCCCAAGCCACTTTCCGGGCGAGCAACCGAAGCCAGTGCGCCTAACAGCGTACCCGCCATGATGATATAGATAATGAGGTTACCGATCTCTGACATACACTAACCTCTTATTCCTGACGCAGATTACGGGCGCGGGAAATAATGTCCTGATAGCGCAGGAACAGATGTGCCAGGTTATTTTCCGAAGGTTTAATTACTTCATACTGGGTGTTGATTTTCAGCTCACGCTCAATCCCAAGCCCCTTACGTGCCAACATCGCGATGCCCTGGGCGGTCATTTCTTTATTGCCCGGAGTAACGATGTTTTTTTGCAACAGATTTGCCAGGAATTGCTTAAAGTACTGATTGCTCGCCAATCCACCATCGACAGAGATAGACTCTCCCACTGGCCCGACTTTTTCCATGGCAATAACCACTTCAGCCGAACGGACCGCAATGCCTTCAAGGATCGACTGCAGCATGTCTTTGCGCTCCGTCTCAAGCGACAGCCCGGCCCACATACCGGCAGCTGAGCGGTCCCAGTAAGGACAGCCCAATCCAGATAGCGCAGGCACAAAAGCCAGCCCACGAGCAATAGCCGATTGCGCCGGAAAATCACTGAATTCTTCAATGTCCGTGAACAGGCCTATTTTACGTGCCCAGTTGATGGCTGAAGCCGCGTTGTAAACCCCACCGTCCAGCCCATAGACCGGCGATTGGCCCGGCATTTTCCAACACAAGGTTGGCAGCAACCCGGAATCTTTAGGGTCCGGGATGGCATGACCAGCTATCGATTGCAGGAAAGCGCCGGTACCGAAGGTGATTTTCATTTGGCCCGCTGATAGACAGCCGTGACCGTAGGTTCCCGCAAACTGGTCGACGATACAGGCGGTCAGCGGCATGACGTTGCCGTCGAGCGTAACATTGCCAAAATGCCCTACGTTGTCCTTTACCTCTGGTAACGCGTTGACTGGTACCCCGAATAGACGGCAAAGTTCTTCATCCCATTGCAGGGTGTGGATATTAAACAATGATGTGCGGGAGGCGGAATTGTAGTCCGTGGCGTGCACGCCGCATAAGTGAAACAAAAAGAAGGCATCCATTGTGCCCAGGCATAAACGTCCCTGTTTTGAGAGTGATTCGGCGCCAGGGACATTACGCATGATCCAGCCTAATTTAGTGGCCGAAAAATAGGTATCCAGCGGCAGTCCACTGCGCGCCTTCACCATTTCCTCTATGCCTTCCTTTTTGAGCGCCTGCACCACATTTTCGGTACGCTGATCTTGCCAGATAATAGCGTTATATAATGGCAGGCCACTGCGCGCATCCCAGGCGACCACGCTTTCGCCCTGGTGTCCCAGACCGATAGCATCCACTACGTTACAACTTCCCAGGCAATTACGGATGTTACGCAAAATTTCCATGGGATCATGTTCAACCCATCCGGGGTTGGGTGTAATTTGTTTGTGAGCAACACTGGCCGGTGAATGGTGTCTTCCGTCTTCAGAAAAGACCACCACCCGTGTTCCGGTTGTGCCTTGATCGATAGCGGCGTAACGTTGATTTAGCATAATCGTCTCACTTGCAGGTGTGATTTGTATGTTGCTTATATGTGGCTTTAGTGTTGAAAATTACACAAAAGCCACAGCAAGGCAATTTAAAGTCACGGATCCCCAACGTATTGTGATCATGATCTCATTTTAGTAGCCAGCAAAGTGCTTCAGTCGCCAGAGGGTTACACAAAATGATAAGGTCGTTTACGCTAATAGTGTATAATTACACGCTGAAAAATATGTCGGGCATTTCTCACCGCCCTATTTTCAATCAAAATAAAGCGATCAGGGAACATCAATGAATACAGAAGTCGTCAGTTCTTTAGAGAGAAGAGCCATCATTCTGGAAAAACTTAAAGATAATGGACAAGTTTTTGTAAATGAGCTCTCAGACATATTTCAGGTCTCTCAGGAAACGATACGACGCGATTTAAATAAACTTGAAGAGCAACGGTTAATTAAGAAAATCCATGGTGGCGCGGTCAGCAGCCAGTTTGGTTTTGAAATGGAATTTAATGAACGTGCGAAGCTTGCCGCCAGTGAAAAAAAAGCCATTGCCCGTCATGCCGCTAAACTCTTCAAACCGGGTGATTCGCTTTTTATCGATTTCGGCAGCACGACTCTTGAGTTTACTCGTCAACTGGTTGAGATAAACGAGTTAACCGTCGTCACCAATTCACCATTGATTGCCAATGTCCTGCATGAAAATAGCAGCATTAAAACGATTCTGATTGGTGGTGAATTCATCAGTTCGAAATTTGAATGTGTCGGTGCCATCGCCCTCGATAACATCAAACGTTTCTTCGTTGACTATGCAGTGATTGGTGCTGGCGCGGTACATACCGACGTCGGGATGATGGATCAGGATATTAATGAGGCAGCTATTGCCCGGCAGATGATTGAGAACAGCAATCGCACAGTGGTGTTGGCCGACGGCCACAAACTACAAAACCACGCAACAACGTTGGTCTGCGGATGGGATAAAATCCACTATCTCTTCACCACTAACGATGGATCTCAGAACCGGAAAAGTAAATTTCCTGCCAATGTAAACGTCACATTCGCTGAAGTAGAAACCGAGCGATAAGGCATTGTGACCTGCTCGTGCGAATTGGCCGTGATGTTCCTTACCACGGCCAGTCTGGCTACACGCTTTTTTCTACAACGATGCCCGGTTGACATCGTGGGGTTCTGTGCTGAACCAGTTTAGCTGCCATTGCGGTCAGTAGTGCGGCGAAGCATGAAAGCCCAGCGATCAACATATAGCCTGCCTGCATGGTGAAATATTTCAGCATAATCCCCATTAATACCGGTCCCCAAAACATGCCTGTCGCATAAATAGTCTGAAACAATCCCATACGTGCGGTTTGCTCCTCAGATGTCGTGTTAACTACGCTGAGTGACATCATCACCGCGAAAGCCATACCAAACGAAAAACCGGCTAACGCCTGGAAAGCAGATATGACGAGGTAGTTTTGCGTCAGTGGAATGCCTAACGCAGCGATAGCCTGTAAAAGCGAACCAATGACCGCGGTTTTAACTAAACCTAATCGCGGATAAAAAAAGGCGCTACATAACGCAACAGCCAGTGCGTAGAACAACAAATGCAGGTTACTCAGAACCGCAATCAACATCCCTTTATTGCCCAATTTCAGCATATAGATGGGTGTCAATGTATCGCGAGTGGCGAACGGCACCAGCAAAACAATGGCGCACAAGATCCCGACAAACCAAATGGTACGATCAGTCAGTTGCCCCCAGGCGCTTTTAAAACAATCATTTAATGTCGATTTTACCGGTGTTTCGACATGCTCTTGTAAGAACAGTGAAATAAACAACGCCGCTAGCGCTGCAGCACTCGGGATCCAGAAGCCTAAATTGGGCGGGAAATTCTGCACAATGATCCCACACAGGCTATTTCCCAAAAATACACCAACGGGACTTGCCAGTGCGAGCAATGCCACCGCAGCGGGTGCTTCATTCTTACTGAAATAACGGATAAACATAATGTTATAAAGCACCCACGTAGCTGAGGCGAGGCCCGACGACGTTTTGGCAATATACAATGTAATATCATTGGTATGGAAATAGGCTATTGGCCACATGACCATCGGCAAAATAAGGCTCAATTGTATAAATATTTTCCTGTTATGTAATGTCCCGGATACCACACTAAGTGGGAAACGTAACAGTACGGTTGCCAGTCCCGTGGCTCCCATTATCAAGCCGATAATTTCAGGTGGAATATCATGTTGCACCATATAGGAAGCAAGAAAGGCATCGTAACCATTAATACAGATAAAAAATAGCAAACTCATAATAAAGAACAGGAATATTTCCCGGCGAGAGAATAATTGTTTAAACATATTCGCATCCTGGTTGTCATTACGCTCATAAGAACGGATTCATTACAAATTCCGCCTCTTCAGCGGATTAGGTTGATTATCAAGATTCAGCAGATTTTATTCATACTGGTCGCCTTGTCTTTACCCTCATTCATCCCTACCCATTAATCAGACGCTACCGCTGTTGACCTAAACAGCAAAACAACACAATAGAAACGAATATACACACCAAGCACAACCAATAACAACACACAAATCACACTTTAGTCATAAAAAAACAACATAAAGCCAACGAGAAGAGGCAACGCCCCGCTGAGAACACGTTTAAGTGTGAAGAAGATCACCAAAATCATCATAAATGTGACATTTGTGTTGATTTATGTTGTCCTTAACGTAATAGATACGTAACAAGCAACATCAAGACAACACCCAAACAGCCGTGTGGTTATGGCGTAGCAACGCACGGGATCGAGCTAACTGATTGAAATACTTAATCAACGATGTCAGAAACCAGGTAAAGAGGGCATGATGAACAAACCACAGATAGTCAATGATGTGAATGACAGTAAAAACCTGACTGAAGCAAGAGTCGACAATAGTAATGAAAATCAAAAGGATAAGAAAATCGTGCCTTCTTCATTGAATCGCTTGCCAAGGCAACTCGATGATCACCATATGCCGTCCGATTTCAACATTTCCTGGGACAGCTATAAACGTGGCGGAACAGACAAATTTTTGGCACAAACTCCCTCTCATCTGCATCACCACCCGATGCGTGGGTTCGACAAAGAATATGTCAATATTATTGATTACATCATCCGTATCACCCATCGCATCTGGGAAGAAGGCGATATTGGCTATATCTATGATACCTACAGTCATGACTGTAATGTGTGGGATGATGTGGGATTGCATGTGGGACGTGACCGGGTTGTTGCCGGTACCGCGCGGACACTGAATGCTTATCCGGATATCCGAATCCTGGGTGATGAAGTTATCTGGGCCGGTGATGAAAATGTGGGTTTCCACTCGTCACACCGCAGCTACATCATGGGCACCAACACCGGATTTAGTGAATTCGGTGCCCCAACCAACAAACCGGTTCGTTTCATGTGTATCGCCAACTGCGTGATGCTGGAAAACGAAATATTCTACGAACATGTCATGCACAACACCGCAAGCCTTATTCAGCAGCTTGGATTAAATGTGTTTGATGTTGCCCGCGATATGATGACTAAACACGGGGAAAACCCGCTGGCACGCGATTTTGGTGCAAGTGAGCCATTCCGTGTCCCCGGTCAGGGTAAACCAGCGCTGCTGCCGCTACCACAGAGCAACAAACTGGACATCCGCGCCTTTATTAATGCATTTTATCAGAACGTCTGGAACCGCAGAATGCTGCGTTCACTGACTGACTTCTGCTCACCTAATATTGCCTATCAGGGACCGACAGAACGTGTGTATCAGGGCCTGGGCAATTATAAATCCTGGATCCTGTCCCTGCTCTCCATGTTCCCTGACCTGACATTCTCTGTCGATGATGTTTACTGGATGGGGAATGATCAAAGTGGGTATTTAGTTTCCGTCCGCTGGAGTGCGCAAGGTACACATTTGGGTAATGGCATCTACGGTAAACCAACAGGTAAAGAGGTTCGCTTAATAGGAATTAGCCAGTATCGTATTCAGGACGGTATTATTCAGCAGGAATGGTCAATTTTTAATGAGTTCGGTGTCATTACTCAGTTAGTGTCCTGATCGCAGTACTGAAAATCAGGGGAATTTCGCTGAACCGTTGAGATGGTGGACTGACCGGCATTCTTCCCTGCTCCTGCATAAACGGCATTCTTTCACGTTTATCGCGCTACAGTGTGATGTTACGCCGCTGTAGCGCTTTCCTCCATCTACAGAACATCCTGTCGGCCTTCGCGTTAATCCCGCACAATCCATGATACCTGCTGGGTTTTCGTTGCCGGAACGTGAGTGCGTCGGCGATACGACCCTAAGCTGTCGGGCGTACAGTAGGTACAGTGTGCCAGACAGTCGATGTTTTCCTGCCGCACTCCTGCATCCAGCAGATGAATCTCGCAAAATGTCGGTAAATCAAACCACAGACTGTTTTCTTCACGTGCTGTGGCACTGATCGCATTTGGCCCTCTCGGTGTCACAGAGAACAAATCCTGCTTGTGCTGGCGCACCTGTTCTGCGGCAGGTGTTTGTAATAATGCGTCATAAAATGAGGGCGACACCTCATAACAGCACGGCCGAATATGCGGGCCGATAGCAACGATAATATCCTCAAGACTAACCCTCGCTGCGATAAACTGCGCCACGCTTTCCCGCACGATGCCCTCTGCGGTACCCCGCCATCCGGCATGGACGCAGGCAATAAAGCGTCCGTCACGCGATGCCATCAATAAGGGTAAACAATCTGCGGTATAGACCCCGATCTGCTGGCCTGCAATTTGCGTAAAGAGCCCATCCGCATGAGGACGCTCTGCAGGAGGTGCGACGTAATTGAGGATATCCGTGCCGTGGACCTGCTTGATATCCACGAGGGTGGATTTATCAAACACCGCGGATTCATGCACATCGAGAAAGGCGTGGCGAACGCCGGGGATGTCTGCCAGTAAACGGGAAAAATAGGCCATGAGGTTCTGTCATTCGAATGTCGTAGCCTTTAACCGTAATCCAGCGACGCCTTTACGACAAGTCGACAGGCATCGCTGGCAACGATTAATTACAACACCTTACTGAGAAACGACGCGGTACGGGGGTTCTGCGGCGCGCTGAAAATCTGCTCCGGCGAGCCCTGCTCCTGAATAATGCCCTGGTCGATGAAAATCACCCGGTCGGCCACTTCACGGGCAAAGCCCATTTCGTGGGTCACGATGACCATCGTCATCCCTTCCGTGGCCAGGTTTTTCATCACTTCCAGCACGTCGCCGACCAACTCCGGGTCAAGCGCGGACGTCGGCTCATCGAACAGCATGAGCGACGGCTGCATCGCTAATGCCCGGGCAATGGCCACGCGCTGCTGCTGCCCGCCAGACAGACTTGACGGCCAGGCATCGCGCTTATCGCTCAGCCCGACTTTCGCCAGCAACCCTTCGGCATAGATTACGGCCTCGGCGCGGGACATGTCGCGCAGCGCCATCGGCGCCATCAGCAGGTTTTCCAGCACCGTCATGTGCGGGAACAGATTAAAGCGCTGGAAGACCATGCCCACGCTCTCGCGCAATTTATTGAGATCGGTCTTCTTATCGTGCACCGGGAAGCCGTTGACCACCACTTCACCTTCGCTCACTGATTCCAGCGCATTCATGCAGCGTAAAAAGGTGCTTTTCCCGGAGCCGGAAGGCCCTATCACGCAGACCACTTCCTGAGGCTGAATATCACAGTCGATACCGCGCAGAACGTGACTCGCACCGAAGTGCTTATGCAGATTTTTAATGTGAATCACTTTTGCCAAACCTCTTTTCCAGACGGTTAACCAGCTGCGCCAGCACGAAGGTAATTACCCAATAGACAACCGAAATGGTCAGGTACGGTTCCCAATAAGTGGCGTACGCCCCGGAAACGGTACGCGCGGCGTACGCCAGGTCTGCCAGACCAATCGCCGACGCCAGCGAAGAGTCTTTCACAATCGCGATGGCGTTATTGCCGAGCGGCGGCAGAATGCGGCGAAACGCCTGCGGTAAAATCACCTTGCGCATGGTTTTCCACCACGGCATACCCAGCGCGCGGGACGCTTCCATCTGGCCTTTATCAATCGACTGAATGCCTGCGCGGAAAATCTCCGACACGTAGGCCCCGGCATTAAGCGTAATTGCCACGATGCAGGATAAAAACGCGCCGTAGTTTGAACGCAATTCGCGGGCGAAATCGCTGCTCATCACGCCGTGAGTTACCAGCAGACCATCGCGTGGGTTAATGAACAGCGGTACCAGCGCAAAATGGACCACCATGATTTGCACGAACAGCGGTGTGCCGCGAAAGGCACTGACATAAAAGCGCACCGGGAACTGCACCAGGTAGCGCAGCACATATTTCCACGGTCCATGTTCGGCCTTCGCCATCCGGCCCAGGCCGAGCGTCAAACCCCATAACGTACCGAGGATCACACAAATAATGGTGCATTTGAGGGTCATTATCGCGCCGTCGATAAACAGCGGGCCGTACTCCTCGATAATTTCCCAACGGAATCCCGTCATAGCTTATCCCTGAAAAAACGGCGATCGTCAGTCGTGGCGATCGCCGTGAAAATAAAAAAGAAGATATTACTGAGCCGGCAACGTCGGAACGTCTGCGTCAAACCAGGTTTGATAAATTTTGGCGTAGGTGCCGTCGGCGACGATCTTTTTCAGGCCGTCGTTAATTTTACCAAGCAGTTCGGTGTTACCTTTCGCTACCGCGATACCGAAATACTGACGTTCAAATTTGGCATCCGGGACCAGTTTGAACTGTTTTTCGGGGTGCTGTTTGATGTAGTACTTCACCACACCAACGTCGCCGACCGCTGCGCTCACGCCGTCTTCAAACAGTTCTTGCAGCATCAGTGGAGTGTTGTCAAAGCGCTTGATGGCAGTACTGTTTTTACCGAGCACGTCAGAGACCACGATATCGCCGGTGCTGGAGTTCACCACGCCGACCTTCTCGTCTTTCAGCGCTGCCAGCGAACTGACTTTAGAATCCTTCGGCACCACAATCGACTGTTCAGCCGGGAAGTACGGCGCGGAGAAGTCGATCATCTGCTTACGCTTGTCGGTAATAGTAATGCCGGAAATGATGATGTCACGGTCGCCGGAATTGAGGGTAGCGAAGATGCCTTCCCACGGCGTGTTGATCAGTTTGATATCGAAGTTCTCGGCTTTGGCGATGGCCTTAATCACATCGATATCAAAACCTTCCAGCTGTTTCTGGCTGTTTTCAAATTCAAACGGGCGATAGGTGCCACCCGAACCGACGATATACGTTTGTGCTGCGACTTGGGCACTGGCTGCCAGCACTGCTGTTAAACAAAAACCCTTCATCCATTTGCTGATCATACCACCACCTTTTTATGCATTTAATTTGCATAAAAATACATAACTTATCAGCGTTATGCAACAGCCGAATCAGGTTATAACCTCTTGTTATAACCAAATCCCCTCACTCTTTATGGGTAAGTGGCATGAAGGGTTTGCATAACACACCGCTATATAATTAAATATACATCGATTATTTCCCTTCTCAGAGTGATTTCATGTCCAGACTACACCGCCTTTACCTGTGCACCGCGCTGGCCTGTAGCGCACTGCTCGCCACGGCTGCCCACGCAGACCGCACAGTGACGGATCAGCTAGGTCGTCAGGTGACCTTGCCCGACCACGTTAACCGCGTGGTGGTATTACAACATCAGACGCTGAATTTGCTGGTACAGCTGAATGCGCAGGACAACATCGTCGGCGTGTTGAGGAGCTGGCAAAAACAGCTCGGGCCGCAGTTTGCACGCTTTATGCCGAAAATCACCACGCTGCCGATGCCGGGCGATCTGACCCAGGCCAATATTGAAAGCCTGCTGGCGCTACATCCGCAGGTGGTTTTCGTGGCGAACTACGCGCCGACCGAAATGATCCAGCAGATTCAAAATGCCGGTATTCCGGTGGTGGCGATTTCTTTGCGTGAGGACGCCGCCAGCGAGAAGAATAAAATGAACCCGACGATGGCCAACGAAGAACAGGCCTATAACGATGGACTGAAACAGGGCATTCGTCTGATTGGCGACGTAGTGGAACGGCCGAAAGAAGCCGAGGCGTTAATCGACTACACCTTCAGCGCACGCGCCAACGCTAACGCGCCGGTGGCCAATATTCCTGAGGATAAAAAAGTCCGCGTGTATATGGCAAACCCGGATCTCAACACCTACGGCTCAGGAAAATATACCGGGCTGATGATGGAACATGCAGGTGCGCTGAACGTGGCGGCGGCAACGGTTAAAGGTGCGCGTCAGGTGTCGCTGGAGCAGGTTTTACAATGGAACCCGCAGGTTATTTTTGTGCAGGACCGCTACCCGCAGGTGCTGAAAGCCATCGAAAGCGATCCGCAGTGGCAAGCAATTGACGCCGTGAAAAACCACCGCGTGTGGCTGATGCCAGAATATGCCAAAGCCTGGGGCTATCCGATGCCGGAAGCGATGGCGATTGGTGAGCTGTGGATGGCGAAAAAACTTTATCCGGAGCGCTATAAAAACGTCGACGTGGATGCTCTGGCGCAGGATTATTATCAGCACTTTTACCGCGTGAGCTGGAAATCGAATGCCCTCTGAGGCCCGCTTTCGCGCGCTACAAGCGGGGTTAATGGCCTTAACTCTGCTGCTGGCACTGGTTTCGCTGTGTCTCGGCCAATATCATTTGCCAATGAGTGACGTTGTCACTCATCTTCTCCATCCTTATACGACGAACGATATCGCCGGACAGGTGGTGTGGACGGTACGTTTACCGCGTGTGGTGATGACGTTTCTCTGTGGCGCGGCGCTGGGACTCAGTGGCGCCACGCTACAAGGCGTGTTTCGTAACCCGCTGGTCGATCCGCACATTATTGGTGTGACATCCGGCGCGGCTTTTGGCGGTACGCTGGCGATATTGTTGGGACTGAGTCCGCTGTTAATGATGGGTTCGACCTTCGGTTTCGGCCTGGCGGCACTGGGGCTGGTGTATCTGATTGCGACTTTACAAGGGCGCGAAAGTACACTGATGCTTATTTTGTCGGGCATTATCCTCAGCGGATTTTTCGCTGCACTGGTCAGTTTGATGCAGTATCTCGCCGACACCGAAGAGGTGTTACCCAACATCGTATTCTGGCTGCTCGGCAGTTTTGCTACCGCCAACTGGCACAAAGTAATACTGGTCGCCGGGCCGGTGCTGCTGGCGGGTGCGGTGCTGTTCGCCCTGCGCTGGCGCATCAATTTGCTGTCACTGGATGAGAAAGATGCGCGGGCGCTCGGCGTATCGGTGAAACCGCTGCGTCGCGGGGTGCTGGTCAGCTGTGCGCTTCTGGTTGCCGCTCAAGTGGCGGTCAGCGGCAGCATTGCCTGGGTCGGGCTGGTGATTCCGCATCTGGCGCGGCTGTTAGTCGGGGCTGACCATCGCCGCCTGTTGCCAACCGCGTTCTGGCTCGGCGGCGGGTTTATGATCGTGGTCGACGATCTTGCCCGCACCCTGACGAATGCCGAAATTCCCATCGGCATTATCACCGCCCTGGTCGGCGCGCCGGCCTTCACATTTTTGCTGATTTACAGCCAACGCCGGAGTGCCCAATGATCACCGCTTCGTTATCCGTCAGCGAACTGCTGTACGGTCACGGCCAGCCGCTGTTTTCGCCACTCAGTTTTGCCTGTCAGCCGGGGAAGATCTGGGCCGTACTCGGCGCGAACGGACGCGGAAAAAGTACCTTACTGGATACGCTGACAGGGGTGTTGCCCGCACTCGGTGGTCAGTTTTCGGTGGATGGCGGTGTCAGCATGGTGCCGCAGTCGTTTCGCCCGGCCTTCGCCTGGCAGGTGCAGGACGTGGTGCTGATGGGCCGTGCTCGCCACGTGGCGCTGTTTTCACAGCCGTCAGCCGACGACCGACAGCAGGTCGCGAAGGCGCTGGCGCAGCTCAACATTTCCGCACTGGCGCAGCAACACTTCGGCACGCTCTCCGGTGGTCAGCAGCAGCTGGTGATGATTGCCAGGGCTCTGGTCAGCGGCAGTCAGAATATTTTGCTCGATGAGCCCTGCTCCGCGCTGGATCTGGCTAATCAACAGGTAGTGCTGCAATTGATAAGCGACCTGGCACATCGCCAGCAGCGCAGCGTGCTGTTTACAACGCACGATCCGACCCATGCATTGCAGGTGGCGAGCCATACGCTGATGCTGTTGCCGGAGGGGAAATGGCTGGCGGGTGAAACCGAAGATGTGGTGACGGACCGCCATCTGCACCAGGCCTATGGCGTGCCGGTCAGGACGCTGACACTGGATGACTATCCACGTCAGGTAATCGCCCCATTATTTTCCATTGAGCGTTAAAAAACCGGCCTCACGTAAAAACGCCTGACCTTCCGATGCCACAATAAACTGTTCCAGCGGTTGCGCGGCGTCACTGAGCCGCGCCAACTGATATTCACAGCGCGTCTGATATGCATCCGGCAGCGCCAGAATGTACAAATCGTCGGTGTTTTCCAGCGCCTGAGCGTAGTGCGCATAACCGATAAACAGGTCGGTCAAATCCTGGCGAATCAGCCACGCGCTGGCAATTTCCCCTTTCGGAACGGTTAACGACGATCTGCCGCCCACCAGCCTGTTTGCCCGCGCGGTTAGCGTCATATCCGGATAGTCCGCCTCGATTCGGGCCAACAGCTCGAAAGTGTAATCGCCAGACGGATCGCAGCCGGGCGTTGAGGTGCCGAGCCGCAGCAAAGGATTCGCCAGCAGGCTGAGCCAGTCGGCATTTTCCGTTTGCGCGGTTTTACGTGCCGTGAGGTTCAGACGATTAAACGCAAAGGTCGTCGTCGCCTGCGCACGTCCGTTCGCCAGCAGCGTTTGCGGATGTTGCGTGTTAGCAGAAGCGAACAGGTCGCAGCGCTCACCGGCTTCGATACGCTCCCGCAGCAGGCCCGCCGGGCCAAAATCGACAGAGACAGGAATGCCGGTTTGTTGGCTGAAATGCTGACACAGCGGAATAAATGCCCGCTTGAGACTGCCCGCAGCGAGTACGTGAAGGGTTGTGGTCATCAGTGTGAAATCTTTGCCCGGTTCGAAAGCAATTATCTTAGCCGGGCAAACAGGGAACGCCAGTCGAATCCACTTATTCCCTGATCTCAGCCCGCTCACGCAGCTGTTCAGGGGTAGCGACCGGCAGGCCAAAGAACTTCAGATAGGCGGGGATCATTTCAAACAGCATGTCGGTGCCGCGCTGCACCTGACAATCGCGGGCCATCGCGGCCTGTAAGAACGGCGTCCACGTCTGGCTCATGACCACTTCGCCGACATACGAGCCGGGCGTCAGGCGATCAACATCCAGCGGTAGTGGATCGCCCGGTTTCATGCCCATCGGTGTGGCGTTTACCACCAGCGAATGGCCCTGCGGATCCTTTTGCATCAGCCTGATTTCAAGCGTCGGATAATGACGTAGCAGGCGCATGGCCAGCGCCTGAGCGGTTTGCTCACGGGTGTCAAACAGCGTGAGCGATGGCACGCCGGCCGCAGCGAGAGAGGCGGCAATCGCCGATCCCACACCGCCACAGCCCACCACTAATGCCCGGGCATTCTCTGCACAAAAGCCTTTACGCTGAATACCCTGCACGAATCCATTGCCGTCGAACATATCCCCGGTGAGCGAGCCGTCCTCTTCACGCCGAATGGCATTGCAGGCTCCAGCAATCGCCGCCGTCGGGCTGAGTTGTTGCATCAGCCCGGCGGTGACGACTTTATGCGGCATCGTCACCAGCGCTCCCACCAGATTAGTCATCTGAAACAGTGCTGGCACGAATGCGGCAAAGGCCTCCGGACGCACGCCCATCGGTACCACTTTGACATCCACGTTTTGTGCCGCAAACCACGGGTTGTAAATCATCGGCGCTTTGAAACTTTCCGTGGGCCAGCCCAGATGCGCAATCAGTCTGGTGTTTCCGGTAATGATCATGCGTGCTCCCTAATCCTGCTGTTCCGTGAGTTCGATGCGTTTGACATCGCCAAGAATAAAGACGTACGCCACCACACCGAGCAGCGCCGCGCCGCCGATGTAAATGAGCGCGTAGAAGAAACTGCCGGAGGCGGCGACGATAAAACCAATCACCAGCGGCGTGAGGATCCCCGCCAGGTTGGCGCAGAAGTTAAACAGCCCGGCAGTCAGACCACCGAGTCCGTTGGGTGCCATGTCAGAAACCAGCGTCCAGCCGAGGCCAACCATTCCCTGACCAAAGAAGGCGAACGACATCACCAGGATAACCGCGGTGTCGCTATGCAACCAGTTGGCAGTGATGATGCAGCTTGCCATCAGCAGGCCGACGATAATCGGCAGCTTGCGTCCAAGGTTAGCCGAGCCAGTAGCTTTCAGCAGTTTGTCCGATACCCAGCCGCCGAACATTACCCCGCCCGCTGCCGCGAGAAACGGCAGAATGGCGAAGAAACCGACCTTCAGCCATGGCATGTGACGCTCGGTGGCGAGCCATGTCGGGAACCAGGTCAGGAAGAACACCAGCACTGTGTTACCGGCAAACTGACCGATACTCGCCCCGACAATCTGACGTTTGCTCAACAACTGGCGCACCAGCGGCCAGCTGAACTGCGTTTTCTGCACCACGGCTGATTGAATGCCGCCGCCCGCTTCGATGTATTCACGCTCCTGCTGGCTCAAACGGCTGTCTTCGTGCGGTTCGCGGTACAGACGCCACCAGGCTATCGCGAATACTATGCCGACCACGCCGACGCTGATAAATAGCGCGCGCCAGCCAAAGTTGCCCATTATCCAGAACAACAGCGGCGAGAAGCAGGCGAGGCCAAGATATTCGCCGACGGTGTACACCGCCGTGGCTTTTGCCCTCTCCTGTTGCGGAAACCAGGCGCTGACTACCCGGCTATTCACCGGGAAGCATGGCGCTTCGCTGATCCCAAGCCCAAAGCGGCACAGTAATAAGGATTTGATACCCACCGCCATACCGTGAAACAGCGTGAACAGCGACCACAGCGTGAGGGAGAGGAAATAGGTGATTTTGTTGCCGAAGCGGTCGAGGAACAGGCCGCCGGGAATTTGCGCCAGCGCGTAGGTCCAGGCAAACGCCGAGAACACCAGCCCCATTATCGCGGCGTTGATGCCCAGCTCCTGGGTGAGCGCCGGGGCTGCGATGCCCAGCACCGTACGGTCGAGATAGTTGATCATTGTGCCCACTGCCAGCAGGGCCAGAATACCGATCCGACGCCGGGTGCGGCGTACAGCGGTGACCGCCTCCGCGTCCACAGCGTGGTCATGGCTGTATGTGCTCATAGTATTTCCTGTCTTTGTAGGGTGCAGATGAATGTTGTTATTTTCACTCCACCAGCCGAACCTTTTGGTTCAGCCTGGTTTACTCACTGTACTGCATGGCCGAAAGACGGACCGCCGCATTGACCGCGCCGTATTGCGCATAGCCGTTACGTCGTTCGGTTAACTCAAAGAAAAAGCGTCCGGCGCTGAATGGGCGAGTATACAGATGTAAAAACTCGCCACCGTTGCCGTCACGATCGTACAGGATCTGCTGCTGTTGCAGCACATCAGCCTGTTCACTGTCGCCAAACCGCGCCCGCAAATCCTCATAATAGTTAGCTGGAATAGGCAACGCGGAAGGCAGCCCGCCGGGTAAGGTTTCAAGCACTGCGGGTAAATCCGCACAGGCAAATGCCGCGTGTTGCAGGCCCGCCCCCTGATAGCAGGCCACCGAACGCGCAATCTGCGTGGCGCGACTTTGGGAAATATTCAGCGCCAGGCGAATATTTCCCTGCGGGCTGTGTACCGCCAGGCTACGCACCAGACCATAAGGATCGGGCATCGTCTGTTCATGCTCCAGCGTGAAGCCAAACACGGTGCGGAAGAACATCACCCAGTTATCGCGGCTGTCGGCCTCCATCCCTAACGCCAGATGATCGATGCCGAGCAGGCCCGACGTCGCGACCGACGCGTTGAGTTCAAAGTCGCGGGCGTAGATATCATCGCCCTCTTCTACCAGGTAAATCAGGCTGCCGTCCGGGGCGCATACCGCCGGGATGGTGCTTTCATTCGGCCCAACCTCGCCCTGCCAGGTGGCGTAACCGTAGGCTTTTGCCCGGGAGATAATCGGCTCACTGCGGCTAACGCGCAGCGCCATAGCACACAGAGAAACGCCGTGGCGCTGCCAGAAATGATCAGCCCAACTGTGCGGTTGATGATTGACAATCACCCGCGCGCCGCCGTTTTGCCACAGGCTCACTTTTTTACTGCGGTGCATTCCCTGCTGCTGGAAGCCCATTTGGCTGAGGCTAGTGCCGAGTTTTTTCGCTTCGGCAGGGCTGGCGGTAAATTCAATAAACTCCGGTCCCTGATATTCCGGCAGCGCGGGCAGCGAACAGAGTTCGGCGTCGGTTTCTGGTAACTGTTGACGGGTTTGTTCTTCCAGCCACAGCAAAGAACGATAGCCGTCCTTCGCGGTTGCGCCGTTTGGCGAAGCGCGAAAACCATCGTTGAACACTTCCAGCGACCACGGACCGCGATAGCCGCGCCGGGTTAAATCGGTGGCAAAGTCTACCACTGGAAGCTCACCCTGCCCCGGGAAACAGCGGAAATGGCGGCTCCATTCGAGCACGTCCATTTTCATCACCGGCGCATCCGCCAGTTGGAGGAAGGTAATTTTATCGACCGGCACTTCATCCAGCCGGGCCAAGGTGTCGCCCAGCGCCAGAACGTGAAAGCTGTCGAGCACAATCCCCATCGCCGGACTATCCACCGCTTTTACGCGCTGCCACGCCTGATGCCAGCGATTCACCTGAGTACCCCAGGCCAGCGCTTCGTACCCGACGTTAATTTTTTCGCGTTCAGCCAGCTCCGCCAGCGCACGCAGGTCACTGATTTGCAGGTCGATATCCGGGCTGGTGTCCGGTGCTACGCTGCTGCATAACAGCAAGGTGTCGCAGCCGAGCTGATGCATTAGCTCAAATTTACGTCTGGCGCGTTCGAGATTGGCGGCAAACTGCGGGCGGCTGGCACCTTCGAAATCACGAAAGGGCTGAAAAAGCGTGATCTGCAAACCGAGATCGGCGGCCATCTGTCGGATATCCGCCGGCGAACCGGTATAATAGAGCAGATCATTTTCAAAAATTTCAACGCCCTGATAGCCTGCATCGGCAATGGCGCTCAGTTTTTCCGGTAAGGTGCCTGATATCGAGACGGTTGCGATAGAGCGCAGCATAGTGTCACCTGTCATGATCCACGGGAAAGCTGAATATGAATCATTTGGTTCATGCGCGCCATAATTCGTTGCTAATTTGTGATCGTTGTGTGTATTTTTTGTTCTTACCAGAAGCGGGAGTCGCTATGTCTGTTGTTGTTCACGATGAAGCCCAGAGCCTGAAAGAGAAGATTTTTGCCGCTGCCATCGCGGTTTTCGCCGAGCACGGCCTGGCCGGGGCGAGAATGGAACAGATAGCCGGAGAAGCCCAAACCACCAAGCGGATGGTGGTTTATTACTTCAAAACCAAGGAGCAGCTGTATCAGGCGGTGCTGGAGCACGTCTATGTCCGCATTCGTGAAAACGAGCAGCAACTGGGGCTGGAAAATTTACCGCCAGTCGAAGCGCTGGTGCAGTTGGTGAAATGGAGCGTGGCGTACCACGCAAGCCATGCGGATTATATGCGGATCATTTGCATGGAGAACATGCAGCGCGGGAAGTGGCTGAATGCATCAGGTTTGTTGAAACCACTGAACAAAAGCGCCCTGTCGATTCTGGAAAATATTCTCGATCGCGGTCAGCAACAGGACATTTTCCAACAAGGCGTTGAGGCCCGGGACGTGCATCGTCTAATCAGCAGCTTCAGTTTTTACCAGGTGTCGAATTTTTACACCTTTAATAGCCTTTATCTGGAAGGCCCGCTGCCAGAAATTGACGACCCGCAACTGGTGGCGCATCACTCAAAAATTGCCGTGAAAGCTGTTTTACGCTTTGTCATTGCCTGATTATTGACCCGCCAGCGCGGTGATGACGCGTTCCATCGCCTCGCGGGTCTGTTCACTGCGTTTGATTTTCTGGTTAGCAAGCGATGTGCGCAATACGCCAGCAATTACAATGTGTTTGGGCTCTTGTCCCAGGTCACGCATCTCCAGTACGACCTTGCCGACCACCCGGCACATCTCCTGATACAGTGCTTCATCTTTACCTTGATTGCCCATCTCTTACTCCCACTAACTCATTAATTTTCAATTCATTACTGATGATAGCGTCTTTCTGGACAACTTTCGCCATTAGATTCTGTTACAAAGTAAAGATCGCCTCGTAATGATTTTGTTAAGCGCTATCGTCTTGTTCTGAAACGGCGTTTTCATTTTCCTTTTCATCCGTAACCTCGTATAATACGCACCGATTCTTTCTTGAATGGTTTCAGCGCATTGGACTGCATAAAAAATAACGTAAAACTTCATCCAACCTTCGTAGCTGAAAACCAGGCTCACTTTCCTCTGCACGCTTTTTTGATGTCACCTATCCTTATCTCGTGGCATCGCGACTTTCGTAATACAGGTTTACCTTCGTGGCAGTGCGCCCACGATCCAAATTTTCCTATTCCTTCTCTCTCAACTTAAAGACTAAGACTGTCATGAAAAAGACCAAAATTGTTTGCACCATCGGTCCAAAAACCGAATCCGAAGAGATGCTGACCAAAATGCTGGACGCCGGCATGAACGTGATGCGTCTGAACTTTTCTCACGGCGACTATGCTGAACACGGCCAACGCATCAAGAACCTGCGCAACGTGGTTAGCAAAACCGGTAAGTCAGCGGCAATCCTGCTGGATACCAAAGGCCCTGAAATCCGCACCATCAAACTGGAAGGCGGCAACGACGTCTCCCTGAAAGCAGGCCAGACCTTCACGTTCACCACGGATAAAACCGTTGTCGGTAACACCGAAACTGTGGCTGTTACCTACGAAGGTTTCACCAGCGACCTGAGCGTCGGCAACACCATTCTGGTTGATGACGGCTTGATCGGTATGGAAGTTACCGCTATCGAAGGCAACAAGGTTGTTTGTAAAGTGCTGAACAACGGCGACCTGGGCGAAAACAAAGGCGTTAACCTGCCAGGCGTTTCCATCGCTCTGCCAGCACTGGCTGAGAAAGACAAACAGGACCTGATCTTCGGTTGTGAACAGGGCGTTGATTTCGTTGCAGCTTCCTTTATCCGTAAGCGTTCTGACGTGCTGGAAATCCGTGAGCACCTGAAAGCCCACGGCGGCGAAAACATCCAGATCATCTCCAAAATCGAAAACCAGGAAGGCCTGAACAACTTCGACGAAATCCTCGAAGCGTCTGACGGCATCATGGTTGCTCGTGGCGATATGGGCGTTGAAATCCCGGTTGAAGAGGTTATCTTCGCGCAGAAGATGATCATCGAAAAATGTGTACGCGCTCGTAAAGTGGTTATCACCGCGACCCAGATGCTGGATTCTATGATCAAGAACCCACGTCCAACTCGCGCTGAAGCCGGTGACGTTGCTAACGCCATCCTCGACGGTACCGATGCAGTCATGCTGTCCGGTGAGTCTGCGAAAGGGAAATACCCGCTGGAAGCGGTGACCATCATGGCAACCATCTGTGAACGTACTGACCGCGTGATGACCAGCCGTCTGGACTTCAACAACGACAGCCGCAAGCTGCGCATCACCGAAGCGGTTTGCCGCGGTGCAGTAGAAACAGCTGAGAAACTGGAAGCGCCATTGATTGTTGTTGCGACCCAGGGCGGTAAATCTGCTCGCGCTATCCGTAAATACTTCCCGGATGCCACCATCCTGGCGCTGACCACCAACGAACTGACTGCACGTCAGCTGGTGCTGTCTAAAGGCGTAAACGCGCAGCTGGTTAAAGAAATCTCTTCTACTGATGATTTCTACCGTCTGGGTAAAGAAGTTGCACTGCAGAGCGGTCTGGCTCAGAAAGGTGACGTTGTGGTGATGGTTTCTGGTGCGCTGGTACCAAGCGGAACCACCAATACTGCATCCGTGCACGTACTGTAATTTCGATTCAGTCGACTTAATTTGCACAAAAGCGCCCTCGTGGCGCTTTTTTTATTCCTGCGATAGCCTTATTTAATAAAAATGCAAATCGGATTTCACTATTTAAATTGTGATTATCTAAGATTAATCCAATGAAATCGTACTGTTTTCACACAGCTTTTGCATTTTGTACATCCATTAGATGCTTCTTTGAGCGAACGATCAAAAATAAGTGTATTCCCATCAAAAAAATATTCTCAACATAAAAAACTTTGTGTAATACTTGTAACGCTACATGGAGATTAACTCAATCTAGAGGGTATTAATAATGAATCGTACTAAACTGGTACTGGGCGCGGTAATCCTGGCTTCTACTATGCTGGCAGGTTGTTCTTCTAACGCTAAAATCGATCAGCTGTCTTCTGACGTTCAGACTCTGAACGCTAAAGTTGACCAGCTGAGCAACGACGTGAACGCAATGCGTTCTGACGTTCAAGCTGCTAAAGACGACGCAGCACGCGCTAACCAGCGTCTGGACAACCAGGCTCACTCTTACCGTAAGTAAGAGTACCTGTAATAAAAATGGCGCACATTGTGCGCCATTTTTTTTTGCCTGTTAATCACCTTTCCACGTTATTGCGTCATCCGCGTTTCATCCGCCGTTGAAGGCGTTCCATTCTGAACGGAAATCACCTGATTCTGCCCTGCCACCACCGGCGTCATGCCCGAAGAGACAACAACAGGGATCCCCGCCCGACGGTACATCGCTTTATCCGCCATCACCTTATCGGTGCCTTTATCGCTGGCAAACTGCGAATAGCCCGCCGGGAGCACGTAGGTCATGGTCTGCGGGTTCTGGGTTTCATCCTGCGTCAATGGACGGTGAACTTCCATGTAGCGCGTACCGTTCGGCTCAATCGAATATTTCACCGGCTGGTTAATCACCTGTACGGGCGTCCCGACCCGCACCTGCGCGAACAGCGCTTTGATGTCATCGGTAAACATCCGCATACAGCCGGAGCTGACCCGCAGCCCGACGCTGCTCTGCGCATTGGTGCCGTGAATCAGATACTCACCGTTACCGTACGCCAGACGCAATGCGAAGCGCCCCAGCGGGTTATTAGGCCCTGCGGGTACCACCGGAGGCAGCGTAATGCCTTTTTCCAGTGAGCGCTGGCGGATGCCCGCTGTGGGCGTCCAGGTCGGATTAGGGATTTTCTGACCGACGTGAGTGGTCATTTCAGGTGTTTCAAGCCCAAGCTGGCCGATGCCTAACGGATACACCTGCACCGTATTGCCGCCCGGTGGGAAATAATAGAGCCGCAGTTCCGCCAGATTGACCACAATGCCTTCCCGCGGGACGTCAGGCAGCAGTAATTGAAGCGGAATGATCACCTGCGTCCCCGGTTTCGGCACCGGCGCAATGGTGTTATTCGCTTCAAGAATTATCATCGCGGCGGTATCAAAGCGCCGGGCAATGGTTTGCAGGCTATTGTCGCCCTCCTGCACCGTGTAGGTCTGGTTTTGTCCAACAAGGCGGCTACCGTTAGCCGGTAAGGTGTATTCAACCGCTCTGGCGGCCTGAGACGCGCCGAGAGCACCTAAGAGCATTAACGAGATGAGAGATGCGCGTTTCATACTGAGTTTCCCTTTTATTCACTGACAGAACGCCAGAAAGCTGAACCACCGCGAGGTGGAATCCCCACCTCGCGTTACAGAATGAAAGCTGTATTTTAAGATTAGTTTAGCTAAAACTCAGAGCCTGCGCGCGAATTGCGCGGATCATCGCTTCGAGCCCCTGCGAACGCGAGGGCGTAAGATGTTGGGTGAGCGCCATTTTCTCAAACCACGGGCGCACATCAAAGGCCAGAATGTCCTGGGCAGTCATCTGATGGTAGAGAATAAAAACGACGGCAATCAGTCCCTTAACGATAGCGGCGTCGCTGTCGCCGTACAGCTCAATTCGTCCGTCGGCGCTGCGTTTCATCACAATCCACACCTGACTCTGGCAGCCCTGAATAATGTTTTCCGGGTTATGCGCGTCCTCGCTGAGTGGGGCTAAACGCTGGCCCTGCTCGATGATATACAGGTATTTTTCTTCCCAGTTGGCGCAACGACTGAAGTTACGCAACAGCTTATCTTTGTCCGGCAATGCGGCCATAAAGCCTCCCTGTCAGCCCAGTAAACGATGGATACGTTTCAATCCTGCCACCAGACGGTCCACCTCTTCAACCGTGTTATACATCGCAAGCGATGCGCGACACATAGCTGGCACGTTATAGAACGCCATTAGCGGCATGGCGCAATGGTGTCCGGTCCGCACCGCAATGCCGTAGTTATCGAGGAAACTGCCGACATCATAGGCGTGATGTTTACCGAGATTGAACGCGATAACGCCGAGTCGATTTTGCGGGCCGTACAGCGTGAGATCCGGCACCGTTGCCAGCTCCGCCAACGCGTAATGCATTAAGGTGTGCTCGTAATCGGCAATATTGTCGAGACCCAGCCCGCTGACATACTCCAGCGCTGCCCCGAGGGCGATAATCCCGCCGGTGTTTGGCGTGCCCGCTTCAAAGCGCCACGGCGCTTTCGCCCAGGTGGTGCCTTCCGTCAGGCTAACGGTAGCAATCATTGAGCCTCCGCCTTCCCACGGCGGCATATCCTGCAAAATTTCGTCTTTCGCGTACAGTACGCCGATGCCGGTCGGGCCGTACAACTTGTGCGCTGAGAAAACATAAAAATCGCAGTCCAGGCTTTGCACATCCACGGCGTGATGCATCACCGCCTGTGCCCCGTCGATCAACACTTTTGCGCCGTGCTGATGTGCCAGTTCTATCAGCGCCTTCACGGGGTTTTCCGTGCCGAGCACATTCGACACCTGAGTTATCGCCAGCAGCTTCGTGCGTTCGTCAAACAGACCGGGGATTGCATCCAGCTGCAGCGTGCCGTCAGCGTTAAGTGGGATAACGCGCAGTTCAGCGCCAACGCGCCTACAGAACATCTGCCACGGCACGATGTTGGCGTGGTGTTCCATCTGGCTGATAACGATGTTATCGCCCTGTGTGACGTTACTGTCGCCCCAACTGTTGGCCACCAGATTGATCCCTTCGGTGGTGCCACGCACAAACACCAGTTCTTCCGCCGAACGGGCATTCAGGAAGGTAGCGGCCTGCTGGCGCACCTGCTCCATTCGGGTCGTCGCTTCAGCGCTGAGGGTATGTATACCGCGATGAACCGCCGCATAACCGTGACGATAAAACTCCGCTTCGGCGTCGATGACCGCATTAGGTTTTTGCGCGCTGGCCGCGCTGTCCAGGTACGCCAGCGGCTGGCCATTGACTTCACGGGTCAGCAGTGGGAAATCGGCCCGCACCCGTTCAATGGAAAATGTCATGCTCTTCCTCCCGGCAAGCGCTGGCCAATCCGCGCCAGCACTTCACGCCTGATGGTCTCATCGCTAATGGCTTCAGTCAGCTCAGCGGCAAAGGCATACATGATCATCTGCTGGGCGGCCTGCTGTTTGATTCCACGCGAACGCAGATAGAACAACTGTTCGTCGTCAATACGCCCGATAGTCGCACCGTGGCTGCACTTCACGTCATCGGCATAGATTTCAAGCTGCGGCTTGGTGTCCACTTCTGACAGTTTTCCGAGCAGCAGATTGTTATTGGTCATCTGCCCGTCGGTTTTAATCGCGTGCTGCGCAACATTGATAAGCCCGTTAAATACCGCCCGGCCTTTATCGCTGACGATGGTTTTATGCAGCTGACGGCTATTGCAATAGCCTTTGTTATGCGCAAGCCAGGTACGGGTGTCGCACACTTCATTATTCACCGGCATCGCCAGACTGTTAATGCGCAGCGTGGTGTTTTCGCCGTTGAGCTGGGTACTGGTGTTATGCCGCAGAACCACACCGCCGAGCAGGAAACTGTGGCTTGTCGCGCTGGCATCCTGAGCGAGCTGAATGTCGTTATGACCAAAGTGAAAGCTGGTCGGGTTTTCAAACGCGAGTTTGATATGCTGCAAATGCGCGCTGTCCGCGACCTGCATCGTCAGGCGTGAACCGGTAAAGTGGCGCGCGTCGTTCAGACTGGCGTAATGTTCAATCACCGTGGCTTCCGCCCCCTGCGCCAGTTCCAGATGATGGCGATAATGCGCGGTGTTCATCTCCTCGCCTTCGACACCCTGGGTGATATGCATCAACAGCAAAGGTCTGGCTGGGCGCTGATTGCGCGCCACCTGAATATGCGTCACCGTCTGTGCCAGGCTTTCCGTGAGGTGCAGGAACACTTCCGGCTGCACCGCCGCAGGCAACGTCTCACGCGCGTTATCGACCGTGACCTGGAAACCGCTCTCTGCCAGATCATCGCTCAGTTCGCAGATAAATCGACCGTTCACAAACACCATTCGCAGCGCATCAACCGGCAGCGCCAGCGCGTCACGCTGTTGCGCATCGATCGACGCTTCGGCGCTGACAAACTGGCTGTTCAGCAATCCATCCAGCGGCGTGTATTTCCAGTTTTCCTGTTTACGCGTTGGCAGACCGAGACGCAGCATCTGCTGCAGGTGCTGTTCCGAATATGCCGTGCGCGCGGTGCTTTGCGCCTCAAACAGATGATGCCATTGCTGCAGCGCGTTACTGCTGTTCGGTAAGCCAGCCATAACCCTGCTCCTCCAGCTGTTTGACCAGCGTGAAATCGCCGGATTTAACGATACGGCCCTGATACAACACATGCACAAAGTCCGGTTTGATGTAGTCAAGAATACGCTGGTAATGGGTGACGATAATGAACGCGCGTTTGCCGTCACGCAGCGCATTGACGCCGTCGGAGACAATTTTCAGCGCATCGATGTCCAGCCCCGAATCGGACTCGTCAAGAATGCACAGTTCTGGCTCAAGCACCGCCATTTGCAAAATGTCGTTACGCTTTTTCTCACCGCCGGAGAAACCGACGTTGACTGAACGGGTCAGCAAATCTTCCGGCATTTTCAGCAACTTGATTTTCTCTTCCATCAGATCCTGAAAATCAAAGCGATCGAGTGCTTCCTGGCCACGATATTCCCGCACCGCATTGAGCGCCGTTTGCAGGAAAAACTGATTACTGACACCGGGAATTTCCACCGGATACTGGAAGGCCATGAAAATGCCTTCTCCGGCGCGATCTTCCGGCGCCAGCTCCAGCAGGTCTTTGCCTTTGAATTCAACCGTTCCGCCGGTCACTTCGTAATCTTCACGCCCGGCCAGCGTCGCCGACAGCGTACTTTTCCCCGAGCCATTCGGCCCCATGATGGCATGCACTTCACCCGGGCGAATGTCCAGACTAAGCCCGCGCAGGATCTCTTTATCTTCTACCGCTACCTGTAAATCTTTAATGCTTAACATGGGTGTCCCTTAATGCTTAACCGACGCTATGTTCGAGGCTTATTGCCAGCAATTTTTGTGCTTCGACCGCAAACTCCAGCGGCAGCTCTGAGAAAACGTCCTTACAGAAACCGTTAACGATCATTGAAATCGCGTCGTCTTCGCTGATACCGCGTTGCAAGCAGTAGAACAGCTGGTCTTCACCGATGCGCGAGGTTGTGGCCTCGTGCTCAAGCTGAGCGCTGTTGTTGCGACATTCAACGTACGGGAAGGTGTGAGCCCCGCTGTCCGGGCCAATCAGCATCGAGTCACACTGGGTGAAGTTACGGGCGTTGGTCGCCGTCGGCATGATTTTGACTAAGCCGCGATAGCTGTTCTGACTGTGTCCGGCGGAGATGCCTTTCGAGATAATGGTCGATTTGGTGTTTTTGCCGATGTGGATCATCTTGGTGCCGGTGTCGGCCTGCTGATGTCCGGCGGTCAGCGCCACCGAGAAGAACTCACCGATGGAGTTATCGCCGCGCAAAATACAGCTCGGGTATTTCCAGGTAATGGCCGAGCCGGTTTCCGACTGGGTCCATGACATTTTGCTGTTTTCGCCTTCGCACAGCGCGCGTTTAGTAACAAAATTCAGAATGCCGCCGGTGTTGTTATCGCCCGGGAACCAGTTCTGAACCGTGGAATATTTCACTTCCGCATCTTTGTGGATGATCACTTCCACCACCGCGGCGTGCAGCTGGTAGCTGTCGCGTACCGGGGCCGAGCAGCCTTCGATATAGCTCACATAGCTGCCTTCATCGGCCACCAAAATTGTGCGCTCGAACTGACCGGTTTTTTCAGCGTTTATGCGGAAATAGGTCGACAGTTCCATCGGGCAGCGCACGCCTTTTGGCACATAAATAAAGGTGCCGTCAGAGGCGACCGCGGCGTTCAGTGCCGCAAAGAAGTTATCGTTGCCTGGCACCACAGTGCCGAGATATTTCTGCACCAGTTCGGGATAGTCATGGATAGCCTCGCCGAACGAACAGAAAATAATACCCTGCTCGCCCAGCTTTTCCCGGTAAGTGGTCGCCACAGAAACGGAGTCGAAAATCGCATCGACCGCCACCTCACGACCTTCACGGACCGGCACACCGAGCAGGCTAAACGCATCCTCGACTTCCTGACTCAGGAACGCATTGGCCCCGGTTTGCTGCACCGCACCCGGTTCTGAGGCGCAGGTTTCATCGCAGTTACCGCATGACGGCGCGGAGTAGTAGCTGTAATCCTGATAATTCAGTTTGTCGTAATGCGCTTTCAGCCAGTGCGGCTCTTCCATTTCGAGCCACGCCCGAAACGCGTTCAGGCGAAATTCGAGCATCCACTCTGGTTCGTTGCGTTTGGCAGAAATGGCGCGCACCACCTCTTCGCTGATCCCTTTCGCCAGTTCGTCGGTCTGCAGGTGGGTAAAGAACCCTTCTTTATAATTGAGCTGACCACCGGCCCAGGTTTTGACATCGTCAGTTGCTTCAGTATTACGTGACATAATTACTCCGCCTGCACCCCGAAACTTTCACCACAGCCACATTCATGCTGGGCCTTCGGGTTGTGAAACTTAAAGATCTGATTTAAGCCTTCGCGCACATAATCCACTTCCGTGCCGTCGATAAAGGGCATCGCCTGTAACGATACCCAGAGCTTCGCGCCGTCAGACTCGAACAGCAGGTCGTCTGCTTTCGGTTCGGTGACGGTATCCAGTACGTAAGCAAAACCCGCACAGCCGGAGGTTTTCACCCCCAGACGGATCCCTTGCACGCCCTGCTTGATTGCCAGATCGCACACGTGCGCCGCCGCGGCAGGCGTCAGGCTGATTCCGCGCCAGGAAAAATCAGCCGGGTTGAAGGTTTCTGAATGCAATTCCATAGGTCCACCTTATACGTTGAAGCCATCAGGGCATCCCTCTATGTTAGTGATAATGATTATCACTTCAACCCCTTGTCAGCAGGGGCTTTCAGCGGAATGCCTCCAACAGAGGGCTTTTACTAAGCATAGACCCTGTGCGCAGAGTGAACAGGGCTATCGGGAAATGTTCAATGCATTGAAAAATAAATGCTTTAACTTCAATGGCGGAGAAAAAATGTGACAATGAAAAGATGTATAGAAAATACCAATTTATGAGATAGGAATTGCTTTCTGCGGTTGCAATAAAAAAGCCCCGTTGCAGATGCGCACGGGGCTTTCAGAAAATACAGGTTCGTTAGTAGAGCGACGCCTGGCCTACCGGGCGCGTTTTGAATCGGCGGTGCACCCATAAATACTGCTCTGGTGCGCGCAGAATTTCTTTCTCGATAACCTTGTTCATATAGCTCGCGGCCTTGAACTCGTCTTCAGTCGGGTAATCGGTCAGTGCTTCACTGATGTACAGACTGTAACCCCGGTTATTGGCTTTACGCACCATGGTGATGGTCAGCAGGTCGGAGCCTGATAAGCGTTGAAGCACAAACGTACCGTTAGTGGTTGCCGCTTGCGGCACGGAGAAGAATGGCGCAAAGGTACTGCCTTTTGGGCCGTAATCCTGATCAGGTGCAAACCAGACCGCTTCCCCGTTTTTCAACGCGCTCACCAGGCCCCGCAGATTACGGCGATCGATCATCGCTTTATTGGAACGCAGACGCCCCTTGGTCTGCACCCACTCCATCAACTTGCTGTTGTGCGGCCGGTAGGTTGCCATCATCGGACGGCACAAGCCCATCGTTCTGCCGCCGAGTTCCAGCGACATGAAATGCACCCCGACCACCATGACGCCTTTTTTGTTTTCGAGCGCTTTGGTCAGGTTTTCGTAACCTTCTACATCAAACCATTTTCTAACCCGGGCATCGCTCCAGAACCAGGCCATACCGGTTTCAATTAAACCCATTCCGAGAGAAATAAAGTTCTGCTCAATTAATTTCTCTTTTGCTTCGGCAGTCATATCCGGGAAACAGAGTGTTAAATTTCTTGACGCAATCTTTTCTCTTCTTTTCAAAAATGGTCGCGCGGCGCGCCCGAGAGAAGACCCGATAATATACAGCAGCGGATAGGGAAGTTGGACTAGCAGCCACAGCACACCTAAACCAAACCAGGTTAACCAGTTGCGAGGGTGCAGTAACGTTTTGTCGAAGGCTTTTGCCATCGTTAATTCCTGTAAGCATGTGAACCAGTAGCGCATAAGGAAAAAACGAAAGAAATCATCAATCTTTAGGCGATACGTTGTGAATTTTCACGTTGGTTAAAAGCCAGTTTTAACCGAAACGCCAAAAGTCTCTTTGCAAAATGGATCCTGAATAGAGACAAAAGCGGCTTCCGTGGAGTGCAGGCGAACTGCTGCGATGAGGATGCAACATCTGTCAGGAAAAAGATAGTGAATTAATCTGAAGCTACCGTTAACTGCGCAGGAATAAAACGGGATCATTCTTAGGGTTAAGCACAATAAACGTCAGCAATTCTTATCATTAATTCGAGGAATGCCGGTTATTGAATCAATTCGCCAGAAATGATGGAGAAAAGCACCGGTATTCGGTGCTTTCGCCGTTCACTTTTTGTTCAATGATTCTAAACCACCGCCGTGGTGAGTCGGGAAGAGCAGCACAATTTGCCATGCTCATCGAAGATCTCTATCTGCCAGACCTGATGGCGGCGTCCGGCGTGCAGGGCTTTACAGACGCCACGCACCCGTCCGCTCCGCACGGCGCGAATGTGATTGGCGTTAACCTCCACCCCCACCACTTTCTCATTGCCTTCAGTGCAAAGATAACCCGCCACAGAGCCCAGCGTTTCGGCCAGCACCACCGACGCACCACCGTGCAGCAGGCCAAACGGCTGATGTGTCCGGCGGTCCACCGGCATGGTGGCTTCCAGGCTATCGTCGGTCAGACGCTCAAAGCGAATATCCAGCAGGCCAACCATGTTGCCCTCACCCATCGCGTTGAGCGCATCCAGTGTCGCGCTACGTTTCCAGATCATCCCATAATCTCCAGTAAAGCCTGCAACGGATGGCGTACGCCGCTGCCCTCAACGCGCTTCACCTGACTGCGACAGGAATATCCCGTGGCCAGACAGCGGTTGCGAGGCAGGCGTTGCATCGCCTGCTGCCAGGACAGAGCATAAATGCCCAATGAGTTCTCGTGGTTCTTCACTTCGTGCCCATAGGTTCCGGCCATGCCGCAGCAACCCACGCTGACGCTTTCCAGCTTCGCGCCAAAGCGGGCGAAAATAGACGCCCACTGTTTGGGTGCCATTGGCAAGGCGGTCACTTCGGTGCAATGACCGAACAGATACCAGGCCTCACCGCTGACGTCTCGCATTTCAGTATTCTCCAGCGCTTTCGGCAACCACTCATGCACCAGCTGAACCTGAAAATCCCCGCGTTTTTCGCCAAGCGTTTGCTTGTATTCGTCGCGATAGCACAGCACCAGCGCCGGATCGACGCCCACCATTGGCATCTCGAGCTGCGCCACCCGGTTGAGGAAATCGGCCGTTTTCTGTGCCGTTTTTGCAAAACGCGTCAGGAAGCCTTTAATGTGTTGCGCTTTACCGTTCGGCGAAAACGGCAGTACGACCGGCTGATAGCCGACACGCTCCACCAGCCGGACGAAATCTGCCACCACCTGCGCATCGTAGTAGCTGGTGAACGGATCCTGCACCACCAGCACCATTTTCGCTTTTTGTTCCGGGCTCAGCGCTTCGAGCTGTTCGAGAGTCAGATTCGCCGAGCGATGCCCCACCATCTGCTGCTGCAACGAAGGTGTCGACAACAGCGGCAGGTCAATCATGCCGATGTGCTTCTTCGACAAGCTTTTCACCCACGGCTGGCTGATAAAGAAGTTGAAGGTTTTCGGCGCGCGCGCCATCAGCGGCGCATAGCTTTCAACCGTGGCAACCACGTGATCGCGCATCGGGCGCAAATAACGGGTGTGATACAGCTGCAGGAAGCGCGAGCGGAAATCCGGCACGTCGATTTTGATCGGGCACTGCGTTGAACAGGCTTTGCAGGCCAGACAGCCGGACATCGCCTCTTTCACTTCGTGTGAGAAATCGTATTCGCCTTTATTGGCATGCCAGCTGTTGCGCGTCCGCTCTATCAGGCCGCGCAGGCTGGCGCGTTTTTCCGGCAGCTCTTTTTCAAGCTTGAGCGGATCAATCCCGCGATCCGCCAACAAACGCAGCCATTCACGCACCAGCGTGGCGCGTCCTTTTGGCGAATGCATTCGGTCGCTGGTGATTTTCATCGACGGGCACATCGGGCTGTTCGCATCGAAGTTAAAGCACAGGCCGTTGCCGTTACACTCCATCGCACCGCGCCAGGAGGTACGCACCGAAATCGGGATTTGCCGGTCGAAGGTGCCGCGTTTGACCGCATCCACCTTCATCATCGGCGCATCCACCCCTTCCGGCGGACAGATTTTCCCTGGATTAAGACGGTTATTCGGGTCGAATGCCGCCTTCACTTTGCGCAGTTCGCCATACAGCGTGTCGCCAAAGAAGGCCGGGCTATACTCTGCACGGAAACCTTTGCCGTGTTCGCCCCACAACAGGCCACCGTATTTTGCCGTCAGCGCGACGACGTCATCGGAAATCTGCTTCATCAGGATTTCCTGCTGCGGGTCGCACATGTCCAGGGCCGGGCGAACGTGCAGCACGCCCGCATCAACGTGACCAAACATACCGTAGCTGAGGCCATGCCCGTCGAGCAGCGCACGGAATTCAACGATGTAATCTGCCAGATGCTCCGGCGGCACGCAGGTGTCTTCGGCAAACGGAATTGGTTTGGCAGCGCCTTTGGCATTGCCAAGCAGGCCAACCGCTTTTTTACGCATCGCGTAAATACGCTCGATGCCGTCCAGTTCATTACAACGTTGCCAGCCGATAACGCCGCCCTCGCCTGCGGCGATCAGCGCATCAAGACGCTGGCACAGCGCGCTCACCTGGCCTGCGATCAGTTCTTCATCATCACCGGCAAATTCCACGATATTCAGGCCGAGCATCTCTTTGTCCGGCACGTCGGTAATGAGTTCGCTAACGGAGTGCCAGACGATATCTTCCCGCGCCAGATTCAGGACTTTCGAATCGACGGTTTCCACCGACATCGCACGTGCATCGACCATAAATGGCGCATTACGCAGCGCCGAATCGAAGGAATCATACTTGACGTTCACCAGGCGACGCACTTTCGGCAGGCGCGTGATATCCAGGCGCGCTTCGGTGATGAATGCCAGCGTGCCTTCCGACCCAGTCAACACGCGGGTCAGGTCAAATTCGGTCATCTCGTCATTGAAGACATGACGCAGATCGTAACCGGTGAGGAAACGGTTCAGTTTTGGGAAGCTGTCGATAATCAGCTGACGATTTTCTTTGCAGCGCTCATACACCGTGCGGTAAATGCGCCCGCTCGCCGACTGCTCTTTGGCCAGCGTTTCCGCCAGCAGCACCGGCATCGGCTGTGTATCAAGAATATCGCCACCCAGCAACACCGCCCGCACGCCCAGCACGTGGTCAGAGGTTTTGCCATACACCATTGATCCTTGTCCGGACGCATCGGTGTTGATCATCCCGCCAAGCGTGGCGCGGTTACTGGTTGACAGTTCAGGTGCGAAAAAATACCCGTAGGGTTTCAGAAACTGATTAAGCTGATCTTTGATAACGCCCGCTTCGACCCGCACCCAACCCTCTTCGGGATTGATTTCAATGATGCGATTCATATAGCGAGACATATCAATGACAATGCCCTGGTTCAGCGACTGGCCGTTGGTACCCGTCCCGCCGCCGCGAGGCGTGAAGACCAGCGAGCGGAAACGCTCTTCATCGGCAATGCGTGAAAGCAGCGCGACGTCAGCGGTTGAACGGGGGAAAACCACGGCATCGGGGAGGAGCTGATATATGCTGTTATCGGTCGCCATCGTCAGCCTGTCGGCATAACGGGTGGCGGTATCGCCGGTAAAACCTTGTTGCTCCAGTGCCTGCAAAAAATTCAGCACCAGCTGAACAACGCCGGGTGCCTGAGAAATCTGTGGGATCATGACGCTTGACCCTGCCTGACTAAGTTGTGTTGGACGATGGTGTAATAACGATGTTGTTGTGTCTGTTTTATCGTTTGCGTATAGCCTAATCGTTGTATCACATTTTTTACTGATACGCTTATCGGATTTCAGGGCGATCATCATCACGAAATTGTTGATATTATTATCAGTAAACGGATTTATCATCTGCGCCCTTCAGTGGGCGTAATCACAAAGGTATAAAATGTATGACAACCCTTCATCGGCCCCGAGATTTACCGCAGATCCTGCTGTCGGTGCTGTTTTTAAGCCTCATGATCGTGGCATGCTTGTGGATAGTACAACCCTTCGTTCTGGGCTTTGCGTGGGCCGCGACAATCGTTATCGCCACCTGGCCAGTCCTGCTAAAACTCCAGCGTTTACTGCTTGGCCGCCGCTCACTGGCGGTACTGGTGATGACCCTGCTGCTTTTTTTACTGTTCGTTATTCCAATCGCGTTGCTGGTCAACAGCCTGGTGGATGGCAGCACGCCACTCGTTCACGCGATTAGCGCTGGCAATATTTCGCCGCCGGATCTCGCCTGGCTGAACAGCATTCCGCTGGTCGGCAGCAAACTGTACGCAGGTTGGCACAGCCTGTTGGACATGGGCGGCTCGGCTATCATGGCTAAGGTTCGCCCATATATCGGCACCACCACCACCTGGTTTGTTGGCCAGGCGGCGCATATTGGCCGCTTTATGATGCACTGCGGTCTGATGCTGTTGTTCAGTGCGCTGCTGTACTGGCAGGGTGAAAAAGTGGCCTTCGGCGTGCGTTACTTTGCCACTCGCCTGGCGGCTAAACGTGGCGATGCGGCGGTGCTGCTGGCAGGACAAGCCATTCGCGCCGTGGCGCTTGGCGTGGTCGTCACCGCGCTGGTGCAGGCGGTTCTGGGCGGTATCGGCCTGGCGATTTCCGGCGTGCCTTACGCGACGCTGCTGACCGTGGTGATGATTTTCTCCTGTCTGGTACAGCTCGGTCCGTTGGTGGTGCTTATTCCGTCCATCATCTGGCTGTACTGGACCGGCGATACCACCTGGGGCACCGTGCTGCTGGTGTGGAGCTGCGTGGTGGGCACCATGGATAACTTCATCCGTCCGATGCTGATTCGTATGGGCGCAGACCTGCCGATGATACTTATCCTCACCGGCGTTATCGGCGGCCTGATTGCGTTTGGTATGATTGGCTTGTTCATTGGCCCGGTTCTGCTGGCAGTCTCCTGGCGTCTGTTTGATGCCTGGGTGCGAGAAGTGCCGCCACCGTCTGACGATGCTGAAGAAGTGCTTGAGGAACTTGAGACTTTGGAAGCTAGCCACGACAAGCTCGGCAGCTGATAAAACGTGGCCCGGACGCACCCTTGCACCGGGCCTGATACTTAAGCATTACTTATCGTTATTGCCCCACTGCGCCGTTATTCTGCTCACAATCACCGCTAACGCCCATTCAGAACTCTCAAATCCTTTACGTTTTTTTAACGATTAAGACCAATCTGATCGACGCAAAAATTCTGCATGCCTACTATTAGCTCACGGTTATAAATCAACACCTTGATTTATAAGCATGGAAATCCCCTGAGTGAAACAACGAATTGCTGTGTGTAGTCTTTGCCCATCTCCCACGATGGGCTTTTTTTTATCCTTTATTTGACCTCACAGCGGCTCAGCATCTGCCAGTTTTTCGCCAATTCTCGTGTGGTTCCGCTGACCTTAGCGATCACCGAGCCATGAACATCTGCCGATGATGACCCCGCCATCAGCGTAAATTCACCCGGTTCGACGATACGTTTCCCGTTACGGTCGGTAAAGTTCAGCATGTCGACGGGCACATGGAAGGCCAGCGTCGCCGACTGGTTCGGAATCAGCTCTACGCGCTGGAACGCTTTCAGCTCTTTCACCGGACGTACCATCGACGCCACGTTATCGCGCACATACAGCTGCACCACTTCGCTGCCGCGACGTTCACCGATGTTGGTCAGCGTGACCTGCACTACAATATCTCCATCGATAGCCACTTCAGGCGTGATAAGCGTCAGATCGCTCCATTGGAACTGCGTCCAGCCTTTACCGTAGCCAAATGGATAGCGACTGCCGAAATGGAAAGCGAACGGCGTGCCGCCGCTTTTCAGTTTGTGGTTGTAGTAATACGGCATCGCCCCAGCGCTTTTCGGTACGCTGACCACCAGCCGCCCTTGCGGTTCGGCGCGTCCGGTCAGGACATCGGCAATGGCCCAGCCGCCCTCCTGACCCGGCGCCCAGGCCATCAACAGTGCAGCAACGCTATCTTCCAGCCCTTGCAGGTTATACGGCCGGCCGCCGGTCATCACGACCACCACCGGTTTGCCGGTCGCCACCAGCGCGGTTAATAATTGCTGCTGAACCCCCGGCAGATTCAGTGAGTCGGTATCGGAGCCCTCGCCGACGGTACCACTCTGAAACAGCCCGGCCAGATCGCCCACACAGGCCACGATCACATCGCTTTCCTGCGCTACCCGCAGCGCATCAGGAATAAGCGAGGTGTCCATACTGACCGGAGACTGCTGCAGCGCTTTACCACTGCTGTCTCCCGGAAAGACCGGTGCGCCCGCCATGCGTTTTTCGATGATATGGCAGCCCCTGGCATAGCGGACATTCTCTTCACCCAGCGTCTGTCGCAGTGCCGCCAGCGGCGTGGTGACTTGCGACGTTTGCTCAAGCATATCGCTGATAATCAGGTGTACCGGGAAGCTGTAGCCGCTCAGCAGCGCCAGCGGATCGTCCGCCGTCGGGCCAATCACCGCCACGCGCGGTTTCCCGATAAACGGCAGCACGCCGTTGTTTTCCAGCAGCGTCAGTGAGCGCGTGGCCACATCCCGCGCCGCCTGCCGCGTTTGCGCACTTTGCAGTTCAATCGCGTTTTCATCGGTGTAAGGCTGCTCAAACAGCCCAAGTCGGAATTTCTCTGTCAGCGTCCGCGCCACGATTTCATCTATTTTCGCCATCGTTATCAGCCCCCGCTCCACGGCCTGCGCCAGATGACGCGCACAATCATCCTTCGGCAGTTCCACGTCTAATCCGGCATTAAAGGCCAGCGCGGCAGACTCTGCCGCGTCGTGCGACACGCCATGATGCTGGTGCAGCAAACTTATTCCGCCATAATCCGCCACGATGATGCCGTCAAAACCCCACTGCTCACGCAACACGGTGGTCATCAGGAACCCATCGCTATGCCCCGGCTGGTTATCAATATCGTGATAGGCAGGCATCACCGAACCGGCGTTAGCGAGTTTCACCGCCATTTCAAACGGCAGCAGGAAGGTATCGTTCAGTTCGCAGAACCCCAGATGGACAGGCGCATGGTTTCTCGCCCCTTCACTGAATGAATGACCGACATAGTGTTTCAGCGTGGCCAGTAAATCGCGTTTTTCGCCCTGTAAACCTTCGACGTAGGCGCTGGCCATGACGCCAACCAGCCACGGATCTTCACCAAAGGTTTCTTCGGTGCGGCCCCAGCGCACGTCGCGCGACACGTCCAGTACCGGTGCCAGCCCCTGATGGCATCCGGTCGCGCGAGCCTCCTCCCCGATACATTCCGCGGCATAGCGAATCAGTTCAGGATCCCAGGTCGAACCGTAGTTCAGTGAAGATGGGAATAACGTTGCGTCTTTGCACAGCAGACCCACCAGGCACTCCTCATGGAACAAGGCCGGAATACCGAGCCGCGTCTCTTCCACTAGCATTTTTTGCAGGCGGTTTGCGGCGCGCACCCCGGTTCGGGCATCAACAATGTGTGTCCCCATTGGACGGGTGATTTGCCCGACGCCGAGTTTCAGCCGCTCATTTAACGAAGCCTGAGCGGATACCCCGGCAAATTCATCACTCATGTCGCTGCGTTCGCGGTGATCGCCGGTTTCACTCAGCACCAGCCAATAGGCGTGCATCTGGGCAAACTTCTCTTCTGGCGTCATTCGCGCCAGCAAATCAGCAACACGTTCAGCGACTGGACGCTGCGCATCCTTATACAGTGCGGTCATCAACTTCCCCTCCGTTAAGGTTTATCTGGTTGAGAAGCAGTATTCAGAACCGGGCGAAGGGCGACAATTGTCGAAATTAACAGCGAAGTTATGATTTTTCGTTTTGTTTCAATTCTGTGAAGGCGCTCGACAAACTGCGCCGTGCATAAAAAAGCCCCGACAGCGCAAGCTGCCGGGGCGTTGATTGAGCAATTACTTACGCAGTTCGGCGAGGCTCAGCCAGGTCTGTACCACGGTATCCGGGTTCAGCGACAGGCTGTCGATTCCCTCTTCCATCAGCCAGGCGGCGAAATCCTCATGGTCAGACGGACCCTGACCGCAGATGCCGACGTATTTACCCTGCTTCTTCGCCGCGCGAATCGACATCGACAGCAGCGCTTTCACCGCCTCGTTGCGTTCATCGAACAGTTCAGACACCACGCCGGAGTCACGGTCCAGACCCAACGTCAGCTGAGTCATGTCGTTCGAGCCGATAGAGAAGCCGTCGAAATACTCGAGGAACTGTTCCGCCAGCAGCGCGTTGGATGGGATCTCGCACATCATGATGATTTTGAGGCCGTTTTCGCCACGTTTCAGGCCCTGACGCGCCAGCTCATCGATCACCGCTTTCGCCTGATCCACGGTACGCACGAACGGGATCATGATTTCCACGTTGGTGAGATCCATTTCGTTACGCACACGTTTCACCGCGTCGCACTCCAGCGCGAAGCAGTCGCGGAAGCTGTCAGCCACGTAGCGACCCGCGCCACGGAAGCCCAGCATTGGGTTCTCTTCTTCCGGCTCGTAACGCTCGCCGCCCACCAGATTGGCGTATTCGTTAGATTTAAAGTCAGAGAGACGCACAATCACGCGTTTCGGGTAGAACGCCGCGCCGAGCGTAGCGATCCCTTCGGTCAGACGGCCAACATAGAACTCTTTTGGCGAGTCGTAGCCTTTCATCATTTCGCGAATTTCGTTTTGCAGCTTCGCGTCCTGGTCGTCAAATTCCAGCAGCGCGCGTGGGTGCACGCCGATCATGCGGTTGATGATGAATTCCAGACGCGCCAGACCGACGCCTTCGTTCGGCAGGCAGGCAAAGTCAAACGCACGATCCGGGTTGCCAACGTTCATCATGATTTTCAGTGGCAGATCCGGCATGGTGTCGACGGTGGAGCTTTTCACGCTGAAGTCGAGCATTTCGGCGTAAACGTAACCGGTGTCGCCTTCGGCACAGGACACGGTGACTTTCTCGTCATCCTTCATGCGCTCGGTCGCATCGCCACAGCCGACGACTGCCGGAATGCCCAATTCACGGGCGATAATTGCTGCGTGACAGGTCCGTCCGCCGCGGTTGGTAACAATCGCCGCCGCCTTTTTCATGATCGGTTCCCAGTCCGGGTCGGTCATGTCGGTAACTAATACATCACCCGGCTGAATGCGGTTCATTTCACTGATATCGTGAATGACTTTCACCGGTCCTGCGCCGATGCGATGCCCAATAGCACGACCTTCGGCAATGATTTTGCCCTGCGCGTGCAGCGTATAACGTTCTGTCACCTGGCCTCGAGAACGCACGGTTTCCGGACGCGCCTGCACGATAAACAGTTTGCCGGTGTGACCGTCTTTGGCCCACTCAATGTCCATCGGGCGACCGTAGTGTTTCTCAATCTGTATCGCCTGTTTTGCCAGTTCCTGCACTTCGTCGTCGGTCAACGAGAAGCGATCGCGATCAGCCTGCGGCACATCTTCGATGCGCACCTGCTTACCGTGTTCCTGGGTTGGGGCATACACCATACGAATCTTTTTCGAGCCCATGGTGCGGCGCACGATGGACGGGCGACCTTTCTCCAGCGTCGGCTTGTGGACGTAAAACTCGTCCGGGTTAACCGCGCCCTGCACCACCATTTCGCCAAGGCCGAAGGCAGAGGTGATGAACACCACCTGATCAAAGCCGGATTCGGTATCGATGGAGAACATGACGCCAGCGGAACCGAGGTCGGAACGCACCATACGCTGCACGCCCGCTGAGAGCGCGACGCCGCGATGGTCATAGCCCTGATGCACACGGTAGGAAATCGCGCGGTCGTTAAACAGGGAGGCGAAGACATGCTTCACCGCCACCAGCACCGCGTCGTAGCCCTGAACGTTAAGGAACGTTTCCTGTTGACCGGCGAAGGAAGCATCCGGCATATCTTCGGCAGTCGCGGAAGAACGCACGGCAAACGACGCATCGGCGTCGTCAGACGAAAGCTGGTTATAGGCCTGATGAATCGCCTGTTCCAGCTCTGCTGTGAAGGGAGTGTCGATAATCCATTGCCGAATTTGCGCACCGGCTTTCGCCAGGGCGGAGACGTCGTCGATGTCGGTTTCATCCAGCAACTGATAAATACGCTGGTTCACGCCGCTCTGGTCGAGGAACTGATTGAAAGCATCAGCCGTGGTAGCAAACCCGTTGGGTACGGAAACGCCCAAATCGGACAGATTAGTAATCATTTCACCCAGGGAGGCATTTTTGCCTCCAACGCTGTCTACATCATTCATGCCGAGTTGGTTATACCAAAGCACCAGCGGTGACGAGCCATTGTTGGACATCGAAACAATCCTTATATGAATTAAGAAAATCGCCAGAGAAAGGCTGGCTTCGTTATTTATCCTGCCATAATTAACGTGACGGGAAAAAAGGTGAATCGTTCAAGCAGAATAATTTTTTGCTTTTTAAGAAAGTTCCCCGAAAACCCTTAACTCTATGATTATTGAGGAATCCCACATAAAAAGACGGTTTATAGCCCTCCACCATAAAAATGAACACCCCTTTTCACATAAAATAAAAACCACGTTTCATTTTTAAATTCGAGACAAAACTGACTCAGATGTGATTAAAATAAATATAGGCTTCATGGAATTAACTTAATCTTACCGGATGGTCAAAATGGATATAAATGTCGATCGCCATGTGTTTTACATTTCTGACGGTACCGCCATTACCGCCGAGGTGCTAGGGCACGCGGTGATGTCGCAATTCCCGGTGTCGGTCAACAGCATTACCCTGCCGTTTGTCGAAAGCGAAAGCCGGGCGAAGGCGGTAAAGGAACAGATTGACGCGATTTATCAGCAATCTGGCATCCGTCCGCTGGTCTTCTATTCGATTGTCATTCCGGAAATTCGCACCATCATTCTGCAAAGCGAAGGCTTCTGTCAGGACATCGTGCAGGCGCTGGTTGCGCCGTTGCAGGAAGAACTGAAGCTCGACCCGACGCCGATTGCTCATCGCACCCACGGCCTTACGCCAGGGAATCTCACTAAATATGATGCCCGTATCGCCGCCATTGACTACACGTTGGCACACGATGACGGCGTTTCGCTGCGCAATCTCGATCAGGCGCAGGTGATCTTGCTCGGCGTTTCACGCTGCGGCAAAACCCCGACCAGCCTTTACCTCGCAATGCAGTTTGGGATCCGCGCCGCCAACTATCCGTTTATCGCCGACGATATGGATAATCTGGTGCTGCCCGCCGCGCTGAAACCGTTACAGCATAAATTATTCGGGCTGACCATCGACCCGGAACGTCTGGCCGCCATTCGTGAAGAGCGCCGCGAAAACAGCCGCTATGCATCGATGCGCCAGTGCCGTATGGAAGTCACCGAAGTCGAAGCGCTGTACCGTAAAAACCAAATCCCGTGGATCAACAGTACTAACTATTCGGTGGAAGAAATCGCAACCAAAATCCTCGACATGATGGGACTCAATCGCCGCATGTACTAACACACTAGTACATCATTGCAAAATGCGCTATCATCTTTTTGCAATGTATGCGCATCACGTTGCTGAATCGGTGTTGAACCTTGAATTCAGCAGAGATTGGTTTATCGTGATGCGCATCACTTCCGGTATTCCTGCCGTAGAAGCCACCAAATTCTGAGAGTTCCAATGAACAAAACTGATGAACTGCGTTCGGCGCGCATCGACAGTCTGGTAACGCCTGCTGAACTGGCGCAACGTTACCCTGTCACTTCCGGGGTTGCCGGTCACGTTACCGCCTCCCGCCGTCGCATCGAAAAAATCCTCAACGGCGAAGATAAACGTCTGTTAGTGGTGATTGGCCCCTGCTCCATCCATGACCTGGATGCAGCAATGGATTACGCGCATCGTCTGCAGTCGCTGCGTGAAAAACACCAGTCGCGCCTTGAAATCGTGATGCGTACCTATTTCGAAAAACCGCGTACGGTAGTGGGCTGGAAAGGCCTGATTTCCGATCCGGATCTCAACGGCAGCTACCGCGTAAATCACGGTATCGAGCAGGCACGCAAGCTGCTGCTGCAGGTCAATGAATTGGGCGTCCCCACTGCCACCGAGTTTCTCGATATGGTGACCGGTCAGTTCATCGCCGATTTAATCAGCTGGGGCGCCATTGGTGCGCGTACAACGGAAAGTCAAATTCACCGTGAAATGGCCTCCGCGCTCTCCTGCCCGGTCGGGTTCAAAAACGGCACTGACGGTAATACCCGCATTGCCGTGGATGCAATCCGTGCCGCGCGCGCCAGTCATATGTTCCTCTCGCCGGACAAAAACGGTCAGATGACGATTTATCAGACCAGCGGTAACCCGTACGGTCACATCATCATGCGCGGCGGCAAAAAGCCGAACTATCATGCGTCAGACATTGCGGTCGCCTGCGATACGCTGCACGAATTCGACCTGCCGGAACAACTGGTTATCGATTTCAGCCACGGCAACTGCCAGAAACAGCACCGCCGTCAGCTGGAAGTGTGTGACGATATCTGTCAGCAAATTCGCAATGGTTCGACGGCGATTGCCGGGATTATGGCGGAAAGCTTCCTGCGCGAAGGCACGCAAAAAATCGTGGGCGGACAGCCACTGGTGTACGGGCAGTCGATCACCGATCCTTGTCTGAGCTGGGAAGACAGCGAAATTCTGTTGGATAAACTTGCTGCGGCGATTGATACCCGCTTCTGAGTGTGCTTTTCGTGTCGGGCGAAACACGTTGCCCGGCACGGAAATCTCCCGTTTACCTCTCCTCGCTCCCTTCAAAAACCGGCAGCCATCGTCGGCTAATAAAGTACGTCGCCGGACAATATCCTCCTGTACCGAAACAATCTTTTTTGATCCAGTCACCTATTTTTCACAAAAGGGGTTGCTGAGTTTTTTGATTTGTTGATAATGATTATCATTGTTACATTGATTGCTATTTTTAACACTATGACATCATCGGATACATTCCTGACCGCAGGCAAAAGATCCCCGACTCCGCAACCGCAGGCTGAAGATCGCCGCGTGAGCAGCAAAACCCTGCTGGGTGCGGAAGGTCGCGTCATCATTGAGCATGATGGCCAGCAGTACTTACTGCGCCAGACCCATGCCGGCAAACTGATCCTGACTAAATAACAACCTTACACACAACATTTCGCCAGCCACCCAGGGACTCGCCGAGGCAGCCAGCGCTTTTCACTTTTCATGGAGAGTTGCATGCTACACCTGCATTCCGCGTCGCTGCGCCCATCGCTGGTCGCACTGGCTGTATTCGGCGCCATCACCACTCCGGCTTTCGCTGCCTCTGAACAAATGACCGTAACTGCCACCGGCAACGAACGCAGCGCGTTTGAAGCACCAATGATGGTTACCGTTATCGACGCCGACACCCCTGAAGGCCAGACTGCCAGCTCCGCCGCAGATATGCTGCGCCAGGTTCCGGGTTTGACCATTGACGGCACCGGCCGTACCAACGGTCAGGACATCAACCTGCGCGGCTACGACCGTCGCGGCGTGCTGGTCATGGTCGATGGCATTCGTCAGGGCACCGACACTGGCCACCTCAACAGCACGTTCCTCGACCCGGCGCTTATCAAGCGTATCGAAGTCGTACGTGGCCCCGGCGCGTTGCTGTATGGTAGCGGCGCGTTGGGCGGCGTGATTTCCTATGACACCGTTGATGCAGCAGACCTGCTGCATGTGGGTCAGAACAGCGGCTACCGCGTGTTTGGCACCGGCGGCACTGGCGATAACAGCCTTGGCATGGGTGCCAGCGCCTTTGGTCGTACCGATACCCTCGACGGGATTGTCTCCTGGTCCAGTCGTGACCGCGGCGATTTGAAACAGAGCGATGGTTTCACAGCCCCGAATGACGAAAGCATTACTAACTTCCTCGCCAAAGGTAGCTGGAAAATCGACCCGGCGCAGAAGCTGAGCGGTTCCCTGCGGTATTACAACAACGCCGCGCAGGAGCCCAAAAACCCGCAAACGCCACAAGCGTCTGACAGCAGCAACCCGATGACCGACCGCTCTACCATTCAGCGCGACGCGCAGTTGACGTACAACATCGCGCCGGAAGGCAACGACTGGCTGAATGCCGACGTCAAAGGCTACTGGTCAGAAGTGCGCATCAACGCGCAGAACCTCGACGACTCCGGCGAATTCCGCAAACAAACCACCAAAGGTGGGAAAGTTGAAAACCGCACGCGCCTGTTCACCGACAGCTTCGCCTCACACCTGCTGACCTACGGCGGCGAATACTACCGTCAGGAGCAAAACCCTGGCGGCATGACCACTGGTTTCCCGAACGCGCGCATTAACTTCAGCTCTGGTTGGCTGCAGGACGAAATCACCCTGCGCGACCTGCCGGTTACTATTCTTGGCGGCACGCGCTACGACAACTATCGCGGCACCAGCGATGGCTATGACGACGTCGATGCAGATAAATGGTCTTCCCGGGCAGGCATGACCATCAGCCCAACCGACTGGCTGATGCTGTTTGGCTCCTGGGCACAGGCCTTCCGCGCGCCGACGATGGGCGAGATGTATAACGACTCCAGACATTTCTCCATTGGCAGTTTCTACACTAACTATTGGGTACCGAATCCGAACCTGCGCCCGGAAACCAACGAAACGCAGGAGTACGGCTTTGGTCTGCGCTTTGACGACGTGATGCTGGCGAACGATGCGTTCGAGTTTAAAGCCAGCTACTTCGACACTAATGCCAAAGATTACATCACCACGTCTGTTGATTTCGCGGCGGCCTCAACCACCTCCATCAATGTGCCGAACGCAAAAATCTGGGGTTGGGATGTGATGACCAAATACACCACTGACCTGTTCAGCCTCGACGTGGCATACAACCGGACTCGCGGCAAAGACACCGATACCGGCGACTGGCTGACCTCAATTAACCCGGATACCGTCACCTCTCGTCTCGACGTCCCGATTGCCCAGAGCGGTTTCTCGGTGGGCTGGATTGGCACCTTCGCAGAAGACACGAAGAGCATAAGCGCCACCCCGCAGGCGGGCTATGGCGTGAACGATTTCTACGTGAGCTATAAAGGCCAGCAGGCGCTGAGCGGCCTGACCACCTCGCTGGTGTTTGGCAACGCCTTCGACAAAGAATATTACTCACCGCAGGGCATCCCGCAGGATGGCCAGAACGGTAAGATTTTCGTGAGTTATCAGTGGTAATCACCCAACCCCGGTTCGCCGGGGTATTTCATCTGGAAGGAATATGACAATGAATCACTACACACGCTGGCTGGCATTAAAAGAAGAAAATCCGGGAAAATATGCGCGTGACATCGCCGCAATGATGCACATCAGCGAAGCGGAACTGACCTGGGCGCGGGTAGGCCACGATGCCTGGCGTTTACAGGGTGAAGTGCGCGACGTGCTGACTGCCCTTGAAGCCGCCGGCGACGTGAAATGCATCTGCCGTAACGAATACGCCGTTCACGAACAGGTCGGCAGCTTCACCAATCAGCACCTCAGCGGCCATGCTGGTCTGGTGCTCAATCCGCGTGCGCTCGACTTGCGCCTGTTCCTCAATCAGTGGGCCAGCGTTTTCCACATCAGCGAAACCAGCGCCCGCGGCGAGCGTCAGAGCGTTCAATTCTTTGACCATCAGGGCGACGCGCTGCTGAAGGTGTACACCACAGACGCCACCGACATGACCGCGTGGGCTGATATTCTGACCCGCTTTATCCATGCCGATAACCCGGCGCTCGAACTGAAAGCGGTTGATGTACCGACCACCAGTGGAGATATCGATGGTATAACCCTCGACGGTGAATGGCGTGCGATGACCGACGTGCACCAGTTCTTCACCCTGCTTAAGCGTCACAATCTGAGCCGTCAGCAGGCTTTCCGCCTGGTGGGTGATGACCTGGCGTGTCAGGTGGATAACGATGCCGTAGCGCGCCTGCTGGCGAATGCCTATCAGGATGCAAACGAGATTATGGTCTTCGTTGGTAACCGTGGTTGCGTGCAAATTTTCACCGGCGCTATCGAAAAAGTCGTGCCGATGAAAGGTTGGCTGAACATCTTTAATTCAGCCTTCACTTTGCACCTGCGCGAAGACACCATCGCCGAAACCTGGGTGACGCGCAAACCGACCGCCGATGGCCACGTCACCAGCCTCGAACTGTTCGCCGCCGACGGCACGCAGATTGCGCAGCTTTATGGTCAACGCACCGAAGGCGAACCGGAACAAACCCAGTGGCGTGCGCAGGTTGAAGCGCTGATTGCCAAAGGGCTGGCCGCATGAGAGCCGTCGTCGCGTTGATGGCCGCCCTGCCTCTGCTGACAGGGGCGGCAGCTCAAAAAGTGGTAACGCTTGGCGGCGACGTGACGGAGATTGTCTACGCACTGGGGGCGCAAAGCGCCCTCGTTGCACGAGACAGTACCAGCATGTGGCCGCCTGAAGCGTTGAAATTACCTGACGTGGGCTATCTGCGTCAGCTGAACGCCGAAGGCATTCTCGCCACGCGCCCGACGACCGTTCTCGCCAGCGTGCAGGCCCAACCATCACTTGCGTTGAAACAGGTCGAACAAAACGGCGTGATGGTAGTGACGGTTCCGGGTAGTAACGACGTTTCCGTGATTGACGACAAAATTCGCATCGTCGCCGAAGCATTACATAAAGACGCCGAAGGCGAGCAGCTCCGTCAACAGATGAAGCAGGCTCTGGACGCGTTGCCTAAAACGCAACTCAATAAACGCGTGCTGTTTATTCTCAGCCACGGCGGCATGAGCGCCATGGCCGCCGGGCAGCAAACCGGGGCCGATTCGGCTATTCGTGCTGCGGGGCTACAAAATGCCATGCAGGGCTTTAACCGGTATCAGCCGCTTTCTCAGGAAGGTGTGATCGCCAGCCAGCCGGATCTGGTGGTGATTTCAACCGATGGCGTTAAAGGCATGGGCGGCGAAAACGGGTTGTGGACGTTGCCAGGTCTGGCGCAAACTCCGGCCGGGCGCAATAAACAGGTGCTGCAGATCGATGACATGGCGTTGTTAGGTTTCAGCATTCGCACCCCGGAAGCGATTCAACAGCTGCGGCATAAAGCGGAGCAACTTCCCTGATGACGCCGTTGGTTTCCCGTTCTCTGTGGTCACTTCTGGCCTTGCTAACGCTGTTAACGCTGGGCGCCACCACCTTTGGCGCACTGAAGCTGCCGTTAGATATACTCTGGCGTGGCGACAGCGCGCTGCGTCAAATCTGGTTCACCATTCGTTTGCCTCGCGTGCTTTTGGCGCTGACCATCGGCGGCTCGCTGGCGCTGGCGGGCTGCGTGATGCAAGGGCTGTTTCGCAATCCGCTGGCGGATCCTGGCCTGCTGGGGATCAGCAGCGGTGCCGCGCTGGCGGTAGCGATGTGGGTGGTTTTACCCTTATCACTGCCGATGGTGCTGATGTTGTACGCCCCGATGCTGGCGGCGTTTCTCGGCAGCCTGGCGGTGACAATGGTGATTTTCGTCCTCAGCCAGCGTAACGACAATTCGCTCTCGCGCTTGCTGTTGGTGGGGATTGCGATTAACGCGCTGTGTGGCGCGGCGGTGGGCGTGCTGTCGTGGCTCAGCAACGATGCGCAGCTGCGTCAACTCTCGCTGTGGGGTATGGGCAGTCTCGGTCAGGCGCAGTGGTCAACGCTGCTGACGACGGCCTCGCTGATGCTGCCGACGGTGTTCATTATCTGGCGGCTGGCAAAACCGCTGAATTTGCTGCAGCTGGGTGATGAAGAGGCGCATTACCTCGGCGTGAACGTACGTCAGATCCAGCGACGCTTATTGATGTGCAGCGCTCTGCTGGTTGCAGCGGCGGTAGCGGTCAGCGGCGTGATTGGCTTTATCGGGCTGGTGGTGCCGCACTTGCTACGCATGTGGCTCGGGGCCGATCATCGGGCGGTCATTCCCGGTTCGGTGCTGGTCGGTGCCATTTTGCTGCTGGTTGCAGACACCGTGGCTCGTACGCTGGTTGCGCCTGCGGAAATGCCGGTCGGTCTGTTGACCAGCCTGCTCGGCGCGCCGTGGTTTTTATGGATGATTTTCCGTCGTGGAGGCCAACATGGCTAATCGCTTACAGGCCATTAATCTGTGCTACTCCCCGGTGTTACGTGACATCAATCTGACGCTGGTACCCGGCGAACTGGTGGCGCTGATTGGCCCCAATGGCGCGGGAAAATCGACGCTACTGCGCGTGCTGACCGGTTATTTTCCGCCGGATAACGGGCACTGTCTGCTGAACGATAAACCTTTATCCGCCTGGACGCCTCAGACGCTGTCTCGCCAGCGGGCTGTAATGCGCCAGCAAAGCCAACTGGGTTTCGACTGGCCTGTGGAAGATGTGATTACCATGGGGCGCGCACCGCGGGAACAGAGCAATAGCCGAAAAGTCGTTGAACAAGTCATGGCTCTGACCGGGTGCGCCCCGCTGTCAGGCCGGAAATACAATGCCCTTTCAGGTGGGGAGCAACAGCGGGTTCAGTTGGCGCGCGCGCTGGCGCAGCTATGGGTGAACGATGCGCCACAGGGCTGGTTATTTCTTGATGAGCCAACGTCGGCGCTGGATTTATATCATCAGCAGCATGTGCTTCGCTTGTTGAAAAGTCTGACGCAGGCCGGAAATCTTCACGTCTGCGCGGTGCTGCACGATCTCAATCTGGCCGCACTTTGGGCTGACAGGCTTATCCTGCTTCATGAGGGAGAGATAGTGGCTCAGGGCAGCGCGCAACAAGTGTTGCAGGCGGACACCCTGAGCCGCTGGTATGGCGCCGAAGTGCACATCGGTCAGCACCCCGGCAGCCACACGCCACAGGTGTTTTTAGCCCCGTAACGTCAGCTCGAACAACTCACTTCCAGCCGCTTTCCCCACTCAGGCGGACGGCTGGCATAGTCATCACTCCGGTCTGCAAACGGGTCACGTAACGCCTCATGCAAACGCTCAAACTCGGCATAGTCCCCGCGTTCAGCCTGCTCGATGGCGCGCTGTGCCAGCCAGTTGCGTAACACCACCACCGGATTCACCTGCTTCATACTTTGCTGGCGCGTGGCGTCATCCACCCGATCCTGCTGCAAGCGCGCGCGATAGTCGCTAAACCACGTATCAAACGCCGCCCGATCGATAAACTCATCGCGCAACGGTGAACTCGCACTCTGCTGTTCCGTCTCGCTCAACATACGGAAAGTACGGGTGTAATCGCTGCCCTCACGCTCCATCAGACTAAACAGCCTGTTCAGCAGTTCGTTGTCGCCCTTTTGCTCCGAGAACAGACCGAGCTTGCCGCGCATCCGCTGACCGTATTCCACCAGCAATGCTTCCTGATAACCGTCCAGCGCATCGTTGAGCACATCCACCGAGATAAATGGCGACAGCGACTGCGCCAGGCGTTGCAGGTTCCACAGCGCCGCCGCAGGCTGATTATCAAAGCTGTAGCGACCCTGATGGTCAGAGTGATTGCAGATAAAGCCTGGCTGATAATCATCGAGGAAACCGTACGGACCGTAGTCCATGGTCAGACCCAGAATAGACATATTGTCCGTGTTCATCACCCCGTGACAGAAGCCAACGGTTTGCCAGAGGGCAATCAGACGCGCAGTACGGGTGACAACGTCACGGAACCACAGCGCATACTTTTCGGTTTCGGATCCCAGCTGCGGCCAGTGATGACGAATCACATAATCCGCCAGCTCACGTACCTTTTCCGGTTCACGGCGGTAGTAGAAGTGTTCGAAATGGCCGAAACGCACATGACTTTCCGCCAGACGCATCAACATAGCGCCCTGCTCAACCGTTTCTCGGTATACCGGCGTGTCGCTGGTTACCACTGATAGCGCACGCGTGGTCGGAATGCCGAGCGCGAACATCGCCTCAGACGCCAGACTTTCGCGTAACGTGGAGCGCAATACCGCGCGCCCATCGCCCATTCGGGAATACGGCGTCAGTCCTGCGCCTTTCAGGTGCCAGTCGTAACGACGTCCGTCGGCCAACTGCTGTTCGCCGAGCAAGATGCCGCGTCCGTCGCCAAGCTGACCGGCCCAGACGCCAAACTGATGGCCACTGTAGACCTGCGCGAGAGGCAGCATTCCAGGCAGCAACGTTTCGCCGCCCCACACGCCCGCGCCTTTTTCAGGCCTGAACAGCGATTCAGGCAGATCGAGACTCTGCGCCAGCGCCGCGTTGTGCCAAATCAGGCGTGCATTAGCCAGCGGCGTCGGTGACAGTTCGGTATAAAAACCTGGCAGCTCATCGCGCCAGTGATGGGTAAAAGACAGGGTCATGGTTCCTCCTGTCTGTAGTGTAGTGCCTGTGAGGGCAGATAAATACGGGCGAGATACAGGGTTATTCCTGCATCAGACGGGTTAGCGATGCGCTATCAACGGTGGGCCACAGTAATCCCTGATATGCGCTCAGACCCCAGGGCTCCAGACGTTCAAGGATCTGCGGGTTGTCCACACCTGCCGCCATAATCGCACTACAGCAGGGCTGTACCTGGGCGATTATGGCCCGCATAAAGGGATCAAACGATAATAATAACGCCTGTTGCTGAATAAAGTTTTTATCCAGCATAACGCGTTTGAACAACCCACTGAAAACAGCCTGGGTGGATGCGTCTCCGGCACCAAAATTGGCCAGCATCAGCGGGAAAAGATTTGCCAGTTGAACCAGCAAATGATTTTTGTCGATGGCATTCAATTCTGGAAAGTTTTCATTGACCGTAAACTCCAGAAAGGCAAATCGCGCGGCCTCTTCCGCCAACACTTTTTGTGTTAACAACGCAAAGGCAATTGCCGGCGTTATATTAATCCACGCAATTAATTGCTGTTGAATAAAAAATATTCGGCAGGTTTCGAGTAACGCGAGTTTTTCGCGAAACAGGATGACTTCCTGTTCAGCGCTCAGGCGGGACGTCACCAGCGTGGTCGGCGTACGCACCGCATCATCCACGCCAACAACGTTCGCGATTATTTCTAATCCGACAAGTTGCCCCCCACCATTTCTGGCAGGCAGGAATAATAATTCGGTTTTCCAGGCTTTATCCAGAGTAACAATCATTACGTCCACCCTTGTTCAAGGGAGCTCCCTGGTCGCTGCTGCATGGTTCCAGTCGAAAACAAAATCTTTGATTTTAAAAAGATTAATTTCATTCGTCCCTTTGTAATTCAAGAATTCCTTTGCTTTATCATTGGGATGATTGTAATCCATATTCGTGTAATCGCACAATCCAGAGATTCATTAGCGGAATGCCATGACAATTGATAATTATTTCGTAGTGCTTTTTTATATTTATCTGCTAACAAAAAAGGGCCATCAGGCCCTTTTGTTTTTACGACTAAATACGTCTGGCTTGCCAGAAGTGCTTTCGCCAGTAGACATTATCCAGTGAGGAGCGCGTGACGCCCTGGCTGGTTGAGGCATGAATAAATTGATTATCCGTGTCGTAGATGCCGACATGCAGACCGTTTCCGCCCGAACCGGTGTTGAAGAATACCAGGTCGCCCGGCAATAAATCATGCTTATCAATTTCGGTGCCGATTTTCGACTGCTGTTTGGTATCACGCGGCAGCTGTAAATCAAACTGGTCCCGGAAGGTCATCATTACGAACGCAGAGCAATCCACACCACCGCGAGTACTTCCCCCGTAGCGATATGGCGTGCCGCGCCAGTTTGCCAGCTGATCATTAAGATTGGCAATAACTGTGATGGAGTCCGAAAGGCGTGGGTTAGGCGGCGGCGCACGATGGCTGCTGCACCCGGCTAAAATTAACGCTGCCACTAAAATAAATAAGAGACGCATATCCTGGCGTTTCCTCTGATATTTTTTATAAGAATAATTTAGCCTGCGAATTTGCAAAGTTGCAAGAAACCTTAAGGTTACAGCGCAGAAATTAAGATCTGTACGCCGTCCGCGTTTAGCATTTTGAAGGGCATATCATACGCAGCCGTCAGATTTTCGATCGTCAAAACGTGCGGCGTGTCGCCACTGGCCAGCATTCGCCCCCGACGCAATAACCACGTCTGGCTGGCGAAGCGTAACGTGTGATTCAAGTCGTGGCTGCTCATGACTACCGTAACACCGGCAAGTCTTAGCTCGGTCAGCAGTTTATCCAGCCCACTCTGCTGGGCCACATCCAGGCTGTTCATCGGCTCATCCAGCAACAGCAGCTTCCCTTCCGGGTTTCCCTGCGGGTGAATTTGCAGCACCACCGCCGCAAGACGGACGCGCTGCCATTCACCGCCGGAAAGCTGGTTCACCTGGCGGGCTAGTTTATCCCCCAGACCCAACTTTTCGGCGATTTCTTGCTGTAATGCGTGCTGCGTTTTGTCGGGCTGATGCAGCGTCAGGTAATGCCAGACCGGCATCGCAAAGGGCGGCGTCTGATGTTGCGTCAGATACGCCCGATGGCGCGCCAGTTCTGGTGCAGGCCAGTCAGTCAACGGTCTACCGTTTAGCATAACCTGCCCCGCGCCCTGGCTTAAGCCTGCCATTCTGGCGAGCAGCGTGCTTTTTCCTGCGCCGTTGGGGCCGACAAGATGCACCATTTCACCCTGACAAACGTCTGCGCTGACCGGGTGCAATCGTCCCGGTTCTGCCACACCCTGCAACTGCATCAGCGACATGATTACTTCGCCAGCGCCAGCTTGATGGATTCCATCACAATCGGATCTTCAGGCGTCATGTCCGGAGAGAAACGCTGAATGACTTCGCCATCACGACCAATCAGGAATTTTTCGAAATTCCACAGAATATCGCCTTCCTCCTTCGGCGCCCGGCCTTTACTGGCCATACGCTCGTAGAAACCGCTGCTTTCTGGCGCGACGGCGACCGGGGCGGCTGAGGTCAGTTTCTGATACAGCGGATGACGCTGCTCGCCGTTGACATCGATTTTGCTGAACATCGGGAACGTCACGCCATACGTAGTGCTGCAGAACGTTTTAATTTCTTCGTCACTGCCCGGCTCCTGGCCGAGGAACTGGTTGCATGGGAAGCCCAGCACGGCGAAACCGTCTTTGCTCCAGGCTTCATGAATATTTTCCAGCTGCTCGTACTGTGCCGTCAGCCCGCACTGGGAAGCGACGTTCACCACCAGCAATACATTGCCTTTGAACTGTTCGAGATTGACGTTTTCACCGTCGATGGTTGTGACATTGGTGTTAAGAATATCGTGTTGCATAGCGTCCTCTTGGGTTATCAGCCGGCGCTTATCGGCCAGCCCTTAATAGTAGCCAGATAAATACGGGTGCGCCCAGGGTCGCCGTGACGACGCCTATAGGCAATTCCGCCGAAGCCAGCGCCATACGGGCCACGATATCGGCGAACAGCAGCGTTGCGCCTCCTGCCAGCACACAGGCAGGCAGAAGCACACGATGGTCGGTCAGGCCGCACAGCCGCAGCATATGGGGAATAACCAGCCCGATAAAGCCAATGGCACCAGAGAGCGCCACGCTGACGCCCACCAGCCAGCCCGTCGCCAGCACCAGAAGCCTTCGCCACAGCCACAGTGGCAGCCCGAGCTGGCGGGCAGACGTTTCGCCGAGCGACAATAAATTCAGCGGCTGCGATTGCAGGCAAACCCAGCCAATCGCGGGCACAAGCGCCAGCATTAGCCAACCCTGATGCCAGTCCACGCCACCAAACCCGCCCATCATCCAGTACATCAACTGGCGTAGGTCAAACGACGTCGAAAAATAGACGGCCCAGGTCATTGCCGCGCTGCAAATAATCCCCAGCGCCACGCCCGCAAGCAGCAGCCGACTGGTCGATAAGTGACGGCGCGCAAAGCGCAGTAATATCACGGTGATGGTCAGCGCGCCGACAATGGCACTCAGGCCCAGCGCCCAGTTTGGTAGCCCTTTCCCCAGCAATACGGCGGCTATCAGTCCGACACCCGCGCCGTTAGATACGCCCAACAAGCCAGGCTCCGCCAGCGGGTTTTCAAATAATGCCTGCATAATCGCCCCGGACACCGCCAGTGCAGCGCCCACCAGCACCACGGCCACGGTACGCGGCAGGCGAATTTGCCAGACAAACAACTCACCGCGAGCGGTAAACCATTCGCCCGGCGCAATCCACGCATCACCCGCGCACAGGCTGATGAACACCGCGAGCAGAAGGAGCAACAGCAAAAGTCCCAGCCATCGCTGGTTTCGTTGCTGCTGACGTTGGGCGAGTCGTTGCATGATGTCCTGAGATAATGAGGTGAAGTGTCTGATTTTATTGTGCCTGATGCTCGCAGAAAAGAAAAAAGGCCGCAAGAGCGGCCTTTTTGGTTAATCAGAAATTATTCTGCTTTGGGCGAAGCGTTTTCGACACGACTTTTCAACTTCTGGCCGGGTCTGAAGGTCACCACGCGCCGGGCTGTAATGGGAATATCTTCGCCCGTCTTCGGGTTGCGCCCGGGACGTTGATTTTTATCGCGCAAATCGAAGTTACCAAAACCGGAGAGTTTTACCTGCTCACCGTTTTCAAGAGCGCGACGAATCTCTTCGAAAAACAGCTCTACCAGTTCTTTGGCATCCCGTTTACTAAGCCCAAGCTTATCAAACAGATATTCTGACATTTCAGCTTTTGTAAGCGCCATAGGTTCAATCCCTCAATGATGCCTGGAATCGCTCTTTTAATGCCTCTACACATTTGGCAACGGTAGCGGCAATCTCCTCTTCTTCGAGTGTACGGCTGGTATCCTGAAGGATCAGGCTGATAGCGAGGCTCTTGAAACCTTCCTCTACGCCCTTACCGCGGTACACGTCAAACAAGTTTACGCCAACTACCTGATTTACGCCAACTTTCTTACACTCATTGAGAATATCGGCTGCAGGAACGTTTTCTGCCACGACCACAGCGATGTCACGACGGTTCGCAGGGAAGCGAGAAATCTCTTTCGCCTGAGGCACCACGCGGTCTGCGAGCTTGTTCCACTCCAGTTCAAACACCATCGTGCGACCGTTCAAGTCTAGTTTACGTTCCAGCTCAGGATGAACAACCCCAATGAAACCAATACGTTCGCCTTTCAGATAAATCGCCGCAGACTGTCCCGGATGCAGCGCTGGATTGCCTTCAGCTTTGAACTGGATATCACCCAGTTTGCCGGTCAGGTCCAGAACGGATTCGAGATCGCCTTTTATATCATAGAAATCAACTGTCTCTTTCGCCAGATTCCAGTGTTCTTCATAGCGGTTACCGCAGATAACGCCGCTCAACATCACGTCCTGACGGATGCCCAATGGCGCCTGGGTGTCCGGAACGAAACGCAGACCGCTTTCGAAGATACGCACACGGCTCTGCTGGCGGTTCTGGTTGTAGACCACAGTACTCAGCAGGCCAGTCCACAGAGAAAGACGCATCGCGGACATTTCGCTAGAGATTGGGCTTGGCAGGATCAGCGCTTCTTCGCCCGGGTGGATCACCTGCTGCACTTTCGGATCGACGAAGCTGTAGGTGATGACTTCCTGGTAACCTTTGTCATTCAGCATGGTTTTCACACGCTTAAGAGACAAGTTAGCTTCCTGGTGATTCCCCATGATCAGACCCGCCTGAACTGGCGCATCCGGGATATTGTTGTAGCCGTAAACGCGGGCGACTTCTTCCACCAGATCTTCTTCGATTGAAATATCGAAACGCCAGCTTGGCGCGACGGCCTGCCACTGGTCCTGACCTTCGGTCACTTCACAACCCAGACGGCGCAAGATATCGCTAACCTGCTCATCGGCAATGTGATGGCCAATCAGGCGGTCCAGTTTGCTACGACGCAGCGTAATGCTGGCGCGCTTCGGCAGAGTGGCTTCGTTGGTCACATCAATGACCGGGCCCGCTTCCCCGCCGCAAAGGTCCAGGAGCAAACGTGTTGCACGTTCCATCGCTTTGTATTGCAGCGCCGGATCCACGCCACGTTCGTAGCGGTGGGAAGCATCGGTATGCAGACCCTGACGACGCGCACGACCCGTGATGGACAGCGGATTGAAGAATGCACATTCCAGCAGCACGTTCTGGGTTTCGTCATTCACGCCGGAATGCTCACCACCGAAGATACCGCCCATTGCCAGGGCTTTGTTGTGGTCAGCGATGACCAGCGTATCCGTACTCAGTTTGGCTTCGTTACCGTCCAGCAGAACCAGAGGTTCACCCTCTTTCGCCATACGCACCACGATGCCGCCGTCGATGCGGTCGAGGTCGAACGCGTGCATCGGCTGACCCAGTTCCAGCAATACGTAGTTGGTCACATCCACCACCGCATCGATAGAACGGATGCCACAACGACGCAGTTTTTCTTTCATCCACAGCGGCGTTGGCGCCTTAACGTTGATGCCTTTGACGACGCGCCCCAAATAACGTGGGCACGCGTCGGCAGCTTCGACGTTAATTGGGAAAGTGTCACTGATGGTTGCGGCAACCGGCGCCATTTCTGGCTCGTTCAGCGGCTGCTGGTTCAGGACCGCGACGTCACGCGCCACGCCGATGATACCTAAGCAGTCAGCACGGTTCGGGGTAACGCTGATTTCGATGGTGTTGTCATCGAGTTTCAGGTATTCGCGGATGTCGGTTCCCAGCGGGGCATCAGCAGGCAGTTCGATAATGCCGCTGTGATCGTCAGAAATCCCCAGTTCAGAGAACGAACACAGCATGCCTTCGGACGGCTCACCGCGAAGTTTCGCTGCTTTGATTTTGAAGTCGCCAGGCAGAACGGCACCGATGGTCGCGACGGCCACTTTCAGGCCCTGACGGCAGTTTGGCGCACCGCAGACGATGTCCAGCAGTCGCTCGCCACCAACGTTAATTTTGGTCACACGCAGTTTATCGGCGTTTGGATGCTGACCGCATTCAACCACTTCACCCACTACAACGCCATTGAACACGCCTGCAACGGGCTCAACGCCGTCCACTTCCAGGCCTGCCATGGTGATTTGGCCAGACAGCGCTTCGCTGTCAATCGCCGGGTTAACCCATTCGCGTAACCACAGTTCACTGAATTTCATTGTTCTGTCCTGCCCTTATTTAAACTGTTTGAGGAAACGCAGATCGTTTTCGAAGAATGCACGCAGGTCGGTGACGCCGTAGCGCAGCATGGTCAGACGCTCCATACCCATGCCGAAGGCGAAGCCGGAGTAAACTTCCGGATCGATACCGACATTACGCAGTACGTTCGGGTGAACCATGCCGCAGCCCAACACTTCGAGCCATTTGCCGTTTTTGCCCATCACGTCAACTTCTGCGGACGGTTCGGTGAACGGGAAATAGGACGGACGGAAACGAATCTGCAAATCTTCTTCAAAGAAGTTACGCAGGAAGTCGTGCAGCGTGCCTTTCAGATTGGTAAAGCTGATGTTGGTGTCAACAATCAGGCCTTCCATCTGATGGAACATTGGAGTGTGGGTCTGATCGTAATCGTTACGATAGACGCGGCCCGGAGCAATAATGCGGATAGGCGGCTGCTGGTCTTTCATGGTGCGGATCTGTACGCCAGAGGTCTGGGTACGCAGCAGACGCGTTGCGTCGAACCAGAAAGTGTCGTGGTCAGCACGTGCCGGGTGGTGGCCTGGAATATTCAGGGCATCGAAGTTGTGATAGTCATCTTCGATTTCCGGGCCAGTCGCCACGGTAAAGCCGAGCTCACCGAAGAAACTTTCAATGCGGTCGATGGTACGGGTAACGGGGTGCAAACCACCGGTTTCAACACGACGCCCCGGCAGAGAAACATCGATAGTTTCTGCGGCCAGACGCGCATTCAGGGCGGCCCCTTCCAGAGCGGCTTTACGCCCATTAAGCGCCTGCTGGACCTGCTCTTTGGCTTCGTTGATAACGGCACCTGCGGCCGGGCGCTCTTCCGCCGGCAATTCACGCAGGGTTGTCATCTGAAGGGTCAGATGCCCTTTTTTACCCAGATATTCGACACGCACGTTATCCAGCGCGGCGACATCTGAAGCTTCATTAATAGCTGCCCTGGCACTGGCAACCAGCTCTGCGAGATGTGACATGGTTTTCCTCAATAATGTCGGTGCAAACACCCGTTTGCGGACTTAATCTCTTGAATTCTATATACGAAAAAAGCCTCCCTGGGGAGGCTTTCTGGCGCTGTTTTTCGTTTCGTCTTTCACGCGCTAGCCTCCTGGATTCAGGTGCTAAAGTAAAAAAAGAAGCGGAAAATAGCAGCATTCATGCTTGCGTTACCTTGTCTGATAAGGGCAGTGAAGAACTTATTGGAAAGTTTTCACTCTGAAAAGTCAACGTCTTACTGATTCTTAACGATAATTTGAAAGAGAAGAGGGAGGCAAGCCTCCCTCTTCAACTGGCTTATGCCAGTGCAGATTTCGCTTTTTCGACCAGAGCGGTGAACGCTACTTTGTCGAATACTGCGATGTCAGCCAGGATCTTACGGTCAATTTCAACAGAGGCTTTTTTCAGGCCGTTGATGAATTTGCTGTAAGAAATACCGTTCTGACGTGCTGCTGCGTTGATACGCGCAATCCACAGTTGACGGAACTGACGCTTACGTTGACGACGGTCACGGTAAGCATACTGACCTGCTTTGATAACTGCCTGGAAGGCAACGCGGTATACGCGTGAACGCGCACCGTAGTAGCCTTTGGCTTGTTTCAAAATTTTCTTGTGACGTGCACGGGCAACTACACCACGTTTTACGCGAGCCATATGAGCTCTCCTGTTCTATATTCTTGATTAATAAAAGTTAAACGTTAACGACTTATGCGTACGGAAGGCACGCGATTACCAGACCCAGATCGCCTTTAGAAACCATGGCTTTCGGGCGCAGGTGACGTTTACGCTTAGTAGCTTTTTTGGTCAGAATATGACGCAGGTTAGCGTGCTTGTGCTTAAAACCACCTTTACCGGTTTTTTTGAAGCGCTTAGCAGCACCGCGTACGGTCTTAATTTTTGGCATCTTAATAACTTCCACTTCGCATTGTTGAAAAATGAAACGTAGGCGAACAAAGACTGTGAGACCCGAGGGTCCCACGGTCAATGCTACTTGAAGGCCTTACTGTTTCTTCTTAGGAGCGAGCACCATGATCATCTGACGGCCTTCGATCCTTGTTGGGAAGGATTCGACTACTGCCAGTTCACTCAGATCGTCACGGACGCGATTAAGCACTTCCATACCAATCTGTTGGTGGGCCATCTCACGTCCGCGGAAACGCAGCGTGATTTTGGCCTTATCGCCCTCTTCGAGAAAGCGTACCAGGCTGCGGAGTTTTACCTGGTAATCGCCATCGTCGGTGCCAGGACGGAATTTAATTTCCTTAACCTGAACAATCTTTTGCTTTTTCTTCTGTTCCTTAGAAGATTTGCTTTTTTCATAGAGGAATTTGCCGTAGTCCATGATTCGGCAAACTGGCGGTTCGGCGTTAGGGCTGATCTCTACCAGATCCACTCCTGCTTCTTCAGCTTTTTCCAGAGCTTCTCTCAGACTCACTATACCAAGCTGTTCGCCTTCCAGACCTGTTAAGCGAACTTCCTGAACTCGAATCTCGCCATTTATACGATTCGGACGTGCCGTTTGTACTCGTTTTCCGCCTTTAATACTTTATTCCTCCAGTTGTTGAAGACTGCGGCTGCGTATTTCGTTAAGCAGCTTCTCGATCACTTCGTTTACGTCCACAGTGCCGAGGTCTTTTCCGCGACGGGTGCGCACGGCAACTTTGCCTGCTTCAACCTCTTTGTCGCCACAAACCAGCATATACGGGACACGACGCAATGTGTGCTCGCGGATTTTAAAGCCAATCTTCTCATTTCTCAAGTCTGCTTTTACGCGAATGCCCGCATTTTGCAGTTTACGAGTCAATTCGTTGACGTAATCAGCCTGAGAATCAGTGATATTCATCACCACGACCTGCACAGGTGCAATCCAGGTTGGGAAGAACCCTGCGAACTCTTCGGTAAGAATACCGATGAAGCGTTCGATGGAACCCAAAATGGCGCGGTGAATCATCACCGGCACCTGACGCTCGTTACTTTCGCCAACATAAGAGGCGTTAAGACGCTGCGGCAGGGAGAAATCCAGCTGTACTGTTCCGCACTGCCATGCACGATCGAGGCAGTCATACAGTGTAAATTCAATTTTCGGGCCGTAGAAGGCACCTTCACCCAGTTGATACTCGAACGGGATGTTGTTTTCTTCCAGAGCCACGGCCAGATCGGCTTCCGCACGATCCCATGTTTCATCACTACCAATGCGTTTTTCAGGACGCGTAGACAGTTTGACGACGATTTTCTCGAAGCCAAAGGTGCTATACATATCGTAGACCATACGAATGCAGGCGTTGACTTCATCACGCACCTGGTCTTCAGTACAGAAGATATGTGCATCATCCTGGGTAAACCCACGAACGCGCATCAGGCCATGCAGCGCGCCCGATGGCTCGTTACGATGGCAGCTACCGAACTCCGCCATACGCAGCGGCAGATCGCGATAGGATTTGAGTCCCTGGTTGAAAATCTGCACGTGACCTGGGCAGTTCATCGGCTTGATGCAGTATTCACGGTTCTCAGAAGAGGTGGTGAACATCGCATCTTTGTAGTTGTCCCAGTGCCCGGTTCTTTCCCACAGCACACGGTCCATCATGAACGGGCCTTTTACTTCCTGATATTGGTACTCTTTCAGCTTAGAGCGCACGAAAGTTTCCAGTTCACGGAAGATAGTCCAGCCGTCGTTATGCCAGAACACCATACCCGGCGCTTCTTCCTGCATATGATACAGGTCAAGCTGTTTACCGATCTTACGGTGGTCACGCTTTGCCGCTTCTTCAAGACGCAGCAGATAGGCGTTCAGCGCTTTCTTATCGGTCCATGCAGTACCGTAGATACGCTGCAGCATTTTATTGCTACTGTCGCCGCGCCAGTAGGCGCCTGCTGTTTTCATCAGTTTGAAGTAATGACAAAAACGCATGTTCGGCACGTGTGGACCACGGCACATGTCGACGTATTCTTCGTGATGATACAAGCCAGGCTTGTCATCATGGGCGATGTTTTCATCAAGAATGGAGACTTTATAGTTCTCACCGCGATTCACAAATGTTTCGCGCGCTTCGCTCCAGCTCACCTTTTTCTTGATGACATCGTAGTTCTTCTCAGCCAGCTCGTGCATCCGCTTTTCGAGGGCGTCGATATCTTCCTGGGTCAGCGTGTGGTCGAGGTCAACGTCGTAGTAGAAACCGTTATCAATGACCGGACCGATAGCCATTTTGGTATGCGGCCACAGCTGTTTGATAGCGTGTCCCAGCAGGTGCGCGCAGGAGTGACGAATGATCTCCAGACCGTCAGCATCTTTCGCGGTAATCAGCGACAGAGTGGCGTCTTGTTCAATGAGATCGGAAGCATCTACCAGCTCACCGTTAACACGGCCAGCGATGGTGGCTTTCGCCAGACCTGGACCAATGTCCAGAGCAACATCCATGGGGCTTACAGCGTGGTCGAACTGGCGTTGACTGCCATCAGGAAGAGTAATTACAGGCATTTCATATCCTTATTCACAGTGGTGCCCCACACGAAAGAGCACATGCAAAAATAATTTATTTAGTCATACCAGCAGTTTTAAAGGCTTTATTTGCTTCACTCTGCAAACTGGGTACATCAGGGTGTACAAAACCAAAATGTACATACCTTCACTTGCCGATAACGAACGGTCATAGTACACGGCATTTGATATTTATTAAAGCCAATGAAGAACATGGGCTTTTGCCCCGCCCGCGCTCGCAGCCTGTTTGCAAGAAAAAACCGGCTGTAGCCGGTTGATTAGCGGTGAACACCGTTTATTTAGCGTACCCCTGAAATGGTCCTTCTTTATGAAAAAAATGTGATCCCGTCAGGAGTATTCTGCAATACGACCTACCCGCATCAATCCCGCCCCTCACTGAAATTTAAATAAAGACTTGAAACATCCTGTTGATTGCCAGCTACTCTCTTTTTCCACACCATACGCGCCTTTGCCCGGAGCGTTTATGCGTCACCTACTGGCCTTTTTACAGCGATATGGCATCGATCTGAACAACCCTTCTTCACTGTTTATTGTGTTCGGTTATATTTTCCTGACCGCACTCGTGGCGCATTTCATTTTACGGCTTATTTTAAGAAAAATTGAAAAACATGCGGAACAGGGTAGCCGTCCTTGGTTGAAAATATTCACGCAAAATAAGTTATTCCACCGCATTTCGCTGACTTTGCAGGGTATCCTGGTCAGCGTGCAGCTCAGTTTCTATCTCGAAACCGGCAGCCACGTAGGGCTGTTTTTCAACATCTGTGTGCAGTTGTGGATCCTGCTGTTCGCCCTGCTCTCCTTCTTCTCGCTGCTGGACGTCATCCTCAAGCTGTCGCACCAGTACAAGTTTTCTGTGCAATTACCGCTGCGTGGAATTTTCCAGGGTGTGAAGCTGGTCGCCGCATCGATTGTCGCTATCCTAATGATTTCCCTGCTGATTGGTAAGTCCCCAGCCATTCTGTTTAGCGGCCTGGGTGCCATGGCGGCCGTGTTGATGTTAGTGTTTAAAGACCCGCTGCTCGGTCTGGTCGCAGGGATCCAGCTTTCCGCCAATACCATGCTGCATATGGGTGACTGGCTAGAAATGCCAAAATACGGCGCAGACGGCACGGTAATTGATATCGGCCTGACGACGGTGAAAGTGCAGAACTGGGATAACACCATCACCACTATCCCGACCTATGCACTGGTGTCTGATGCCTTCAAAAACTGGAGCTATATGTCAGCTTCCGGCGGGCGTCGTATCAAACGTAGTGTGTTCATTGATAGCACCAGCATTCACTTCATGTCAGCCGATGAGCTGCAGCGTCTGGGTAAGGTTGATCTGCTGAAACCTTGGCTTAAAGAGCAAAGCCAGAAAGTGGCGAACGGCAATGCCGCGCAGAGCGTGCTCAATGGCGAAAGCATGACTAACATCGGTGCTTTCCGTGCCTGGCTGACAGAATACCTGCATCAGCATCCGAAAATCCGCAAAGACATGACGCTGATGGTTCGCCAGCTGCCGCCAGGCGCTGAAGGTCTGCCGCTGGAAATTTATGCCTTTACTAATACCGTGGAATGGCTGAAATATGAGGCGATTCAGGCCGATATTTTCGACCATGTTTATGCGGTGATTGAAGAGTTTGGCCTGCGCATTTATCAGCGCCCTTCCGGCAACGATCTTCGTCCACAGGCGCTCGTCTGCTGACAACCGCAGGGCGCGTTAAGCGCCCTGCTTAAATCCCCTGACGACAACCCCTTCTGCATCCAGTCTCTGGCGTATCTGCCGCGTCATCTCCACCGCGCCCGGGCTGTCGCCGTGTACGCAGATGGAATCCGCACGAATAGCGGTGAACTCGCCTTCAATGGAGATCACCCCGCCGTCGATAATCATCCGCACCACTCGTTCAGCCACCTCATTCGCATCGTGAATGACGGCCCCTGATTCACGTCGGGACACCAGCGTGCCATCCCGGTGATAAGCTCGGTCGGCAAAGGCTTCTGCCACGGTATGAATGCCCGCATCTTGCGCCCAGTCGATAAGCGCCGAACCCGCCAATGCCACCAGCGATAACGATGCGTCTACTTCCCGCAAACCGGCGATGACCGCCCTCGCCTGACGCTTGTCATGCGCAATGGTGTTATACAGTGCCCCGTGCGGCTTGACGTAACACACTCGCGTCCCCGCCGCCGCGGCTAACCCCTGCAAAGCGCCGATTTGGTAAATCACGTCGGCGGTCAATTCATCGCTGGCGATATCCATATTCCGGCGGCCGAATCCGACCAAATCAGGATAGGAAACATGCGCCCCGACGTTTACGCCCAGGCGCTGTGCAGCACGCAGCGTTTCAAGAATGCCCGCCGGTGACCCCGCATGAAACCCGCAGGCCACGTTGGCACTGCTGACCAGCGGCAAAATTGCGGCGTCATCGCCCATTGTCCACTGGCCGTAGCTTTCGCCTAAATCGCTATTTAAATCAATGGATGGCGCAACGGGCATTTCGGGGATCTCCTGACTGCTAGTCTTTCGTTAAAGTCTCACGGTGTATCACTGTTTCATCCGTTTTACCACGAGGGACACAAAATGGATTTCACGGGATTGATACAAAGCACCATTGATTTTATCAGCGTCCATCCGCAACTGGCACTCAGGGCGCTCATCGTCTGGCCGCTGTAGGCCTTCGGCATTCTCGCGCCGGGTGCACTGGGCATTCCGTGGCTGGCGGAGCTGTTTTCATAATGCGGAAACAATCAGGCCGGATTGCTCCGGCCTGAAAAATTACATCTTATAACCCAACGTCACCGTCGTACGGCGGTCCGTATGCTCCGGTGCCGATGATGGCGGCTCGGAGTTCCAGGTGATGTTGTAGGCCACTTTCAGACCAAAGTTATCGTTAATGGCAACGTCCAGCGCCGTCTCGGAGTTGACGGTAGTGTCATCTGCCCCAAACACCGAGAGACCCTGGGTAAATTTGGTGGTGTCGGTCATCTGCCAGGCGTAGGTGCCGGAAGCATAACCCAGCGGCTGAGTTTTGGTTTCATCGTTGGTGTATTCGTCGTAACGCACACCAGGACCGAATTCAAAGCGCAGGCTGTGGACCGGCCCGTTGAGGATCTGACGACCGTAACCGGCCGTGAACACATCGCGTTGACGATAGCCGTTATAACGGTCGGTCAACCAGCTTGCCTGGCCGAACAGATAGTCAGCGTCGGTAATGTTGTAACGCGAACGGCCGCCGACTGAATAGGTTTCAGACGAGCGTTCATCGTTAGAAGACGTGTTGCTGGCGTTACCCCACAGCGACCATGCTGTCGTATCGCCGTACCAGGTCAGTGTGGAATCAGCAGTCAGAGAAGAACTTTTAGTATTGCCAGACTGTGCCAGGTAACCGCCGTTGATTTTACCTTCAAACGGTTTCTTCGCTGTGGAAGGGTCGTCCATGACAGTAAAAACGGTATTATCGGCCACGGCGTGCAGTGACGCAAAAAGGCCCCCCGCCAGAACAACTACTGCGGGTACTGTCTTGAAAAGCTTCATTTATTATGAGTCCGTACAACAAAAAAAGAGACCATTACGGTCCCGGAAACTTTCGCGAGGATCAACAACAGGCGGTCCTAAGAAAGGTAACAAATTATAAAAAGGCGTGAATAACATAGCAATGAATTCTTGTTTCATTTTTTGAATAAGAGGGATCTCAAATAGCATTTTATTTCATATATAAACGCAGCCAGAAAGGATTGTAAATTTGCGAAAAATCATATTCTTGTCACTTTCTTAACCTCCCGTAAGGTGCCAGGCTTACCGCTGACCATAAAATCGGCGACTCGTCTGGGTCATAAATGGAGGTAATCGAATGGTTAACATCTATACGCTTACGCTGGCACCCTCTCTCGACAGCGCAACGCTGACTCCGCAAATCTATCCTGAAGGCAAATTACGCTGTAGCGCCCCGGTGTTTGAACCCGGCGGCGGAGGGATAAACGTTGCCCGCGCCATTACGTTTCTCGGCGGAAAATCCACGGCGATTTTCCCGGCTGGTGGCGCCACCGGCGAGCATCTGATCTCCCTGCTGGCTGATGAGCAAGTGCCGGTGCAGACGGTCTCCGCTCATGACTGGACACGTCAAAACCTGCACGTGCATGTCGAAACCAGCGGTGAACAGTATCGCTTTGTGATGCCTGGTGCTGCGTTAAATGAAGACGAATTCCGCCGGATTGAACTGAAAGTCCTGCAAATCGAAGTTGGCGCTATTCTGGTGATCAGCGGCAGTCTGCCGCCGGGCGTGGGCGTTGCGAGGCTGGTAGAGCTTATCAAATCGGCCCAGCAGCATGGCATACGCTGCGTGGTGGACAGCTCCGGCGACGCCCTTTCCGCCGCGCTGGACGTCGGTGGCATTGAGTTGGTGAAACCGAATCAGAAAGAACTGAGCGCATTGGTGCAGCGGGAATTAACCCAGCCTGATGACGTACGTAAAGCTGCCGAAGAGATTGTCCGCAGCGGAAAAGCGCGACGCGTCGTGGTCTCATTGGGACCACAAGGAGCCCTGGGTGTCGACGCTACTGGCAGCGTGCAGGTCGTACCGCCACCGGTTAAAAGCCAGAGCACAGTCGGGGCTGGTGACAGCATGGTCGGCGCAATGACCCTGAAACTTGCTGAAAGCGCGTCGCTCGACGAAATGGTCCGTTACGGCGTGGCCGCCGGGAGTGCCGCGACCATCAACCAGGGCACGCGTTTGTGCTCACTGGAAAACACGCGAACGATTTACGATTACTTGTGCCGAAGCTGACCGTCACTCCGGTGGCAACCGTGGCGGGAGTCGAAAAATCACGGTAATCGGCTATGCTATAAAACTCCATGCTTAACAACGAGGTTCCCGATGAGCGGCGAAATCACGCGTTACGTGGTAACCGTCAGTTTTCATGAACAGACGCTGACCGAAATCAATGAGCTCAATAACCATCTGACCCGCGCCGGGTTTACGCTGACGTTGAGCGACGACGACGGTAAAGTACACGATCTGGGCACCAATACGTTTGGCCTCGTCAGTCCGCAAAGTGAAGACGATATCAAAGCCCTCACCACCGGCCTGGCGGAAACCGCAATTGGTCACCAGCCTGACGTCAGCGTTGTGACCTTTGAACACTGGCTGCAGGACAACACGACCAATACGGCAAGTTAAAACGCACAGTTGTGCGTCAGTTCGAGTTTTTCCACCGCATTTATGCGCTAACCTTATGATCTGGCAGAAAACATGGGGAGAGAGAGCATGTGGCAAGCGATCTGTAGCCTGTTGAAAGAGCACGGAGACGGCGAAATCGAGCTGCGCAATGAACTGCCCGGCGGAGAAATCCACGCCGCATGGCATTTACGCGTCAGCGGTCAGGACTATTTCGTCAAATGCGATGAGCGAGAAATGCTGCCCATCTTCACTGCGGAAGCCGATCAACTCGATCTGCTGGCGCGTAGCGAAACCGTTGCCGTACCCGAGGTGTACGCCGTTGGCAGTGACCGTGATTACAGCTTTGTGGTGATGGAGTTTCTTCCCCCCCGACCGCTGGATGCGCACAACGCCTTCCTGCTCGGCCAGCAGCTGGCTCGTCTTCATCAATGGAGCGAGCAACCGCAGTTTGGCCTCGATTTCGACAACGACCTTTCCACTACGCCTCAACCCAATGCCTGGCAACGACGCTGGTCAACCTTCTTTGCGGAACAGCGTATTGGCTGGCAGCTGGAGCTCGCCGCCGAAAAAGGCCTCGCGTTCGGAAACATTGATGCCATCGTCGAGCACATCCACCAGCGTCTGAGTTCGCACCAGCCCCAGCCTTCGCTGCTGCACGGCGATTTGTGGTCTGGCAACTGCGCACTCGGCCCGTCTGGCCCCTATATTTTCGACCCGGCCTGCTATTGGGGCGACCGTGAATGCGATTTAGCGATGCTACCGCTGCACCCGGAACAACCGCCGCAAATTTATGATGGCTATCAAGCGGTCTCGCCGCTACCACTTGATTTTCTCGACCGGCAGCCGGTTTACCAGCTCTACACGTTGCTTAACCGCGCCATTCTGTTCGGCGGGCAGCATCTGGTGAACGCGCAAAAGGCACTGGATCGCGTGCTGGCCGCATAAAACAAGCCCCGTTTAACGGGGCTTGTTTTATTAATTGCTGTGCTAGTTAATCGAAACGCCTTTGAGGCGGAATTCAATATTCATGACAATCCCCGAACCCGGTTTACCCGGTTCGTAGCGCCATTTGCGCATCGCGGTTTTCACCTCACGCTCAAACATGTTCGACGGCTGGGCTGAGAGGATCTCAAGATTATCCACGCGGCCATCTGCCGTAACGTCAAACTTCACGCGCACTTTACCTTCAATACGCAACGCCTGGGCGCGGGCCGGATACTGCGGCTCACCACGGCTTAATGCCCGCGGGCCGGTAGGTGCGGTTACGGCCGGTTTGCTGGGTGCAGGCGCGGTATTTGTCGCCGGACGGCTCTGGGTCGTCGAATTTTCAAATGGCGACGCCGGACGCGGCTCAACCGGTTTCGGCTGTGGCTTCGGCTGTTCCACCTTTTTCACCGGTTTCGGTTTCGGCTTTGGCTTTGGCTTTGGCTTTGGCTTCGGTTTAGGTTCAGGCTTATGAATCACCACCGGCGCTTCTTTTGGCGGCTCAGGAACCACTTCAGGTTCGGGTTCCGGCTCAGGTTCAACGACCGGCTGCGGAGGCGGTTGAACAGCCTGAGGCGGCTCCAGATCGGCCGGTGCGACCATCGTCACCGAAATAGGCTGCGCAGGTGCGGGCAGTTCAATAACCTGATGTACCGAGGTATAGAGTAAACCCGCCACTAAGGCTCCGTGAATGACCACAGAAAGCAACGTGGGCCACGGAAAACGGCGAGGTATATCGAAGGTCATTGAAGTCATAATCGCTGCAGTTGAAAAATGATGCCTCGATTTTAAATGCAAATAGCAATCATATTCAATAAGCCATCTTATCTTCGGTCAACTTTCTGCCGCTGTTGGCGAAAAAAAGCACACTTGTCGCACCCTGTCAGGCCTCCAGGAATCTTTGCATTGCAGTCATCCGCGCTTTCAAATAACGTGTTTCGACAATTTACCGATAAGGACTGTACCCGTGCTTTACGTGATTTATGCTGAAGATGTCGCCGACTCTCTGGAAAAACGTTCGTCGGTTCGCCCTGCTCATCTTGCCCGTCTGCAGTTGCTGCACGACGAAGGGCGTCTGCTGACCGCAGGCCCAATGCCCGCCGTGGACAGTAACGATCCTGGCGCAGCCGGTTTTAGCGGTTCGACGGTGATTGCAGAGTTTGAGTCGCTTGAAGCGGCCCAGGCCTGGGCTGAAGCCGACCCGTACGTTGCGGCGGCGGTGTACGGGAATGTGAAAGTGCGTCCGTACAAGAAAGTGTTCTGATAACCCCCCAAAAAACAAGAGGCACCGCATGCGGTGCCTTTTTTTGTTATCAGAATTCGTAGATTGCGAAGAGCAGTGAATTTCGCTGCCGCGCGCCCAAACATTTTCTGATTGAGTGGATACGCATGTTGCGGCGCGACTGACCTTCCAGCCAACGCGCTTTGCGACGGCTGGCTTGTCTCAGCATCCGCCAGCGCCCCACTTCGTTTCTGCTACGCTTCATTTCAACATCTCAGAGATGAAAGAGCGCACATTATAAACCCTTGCGCCCGGCTGACCAGTGCTTTTGCCGCCTGTTTTTATTTGCCAGATGAATCCGTACGCGTAAACTCTTAACGACAGGCTTTCAAAAGGATTTTTTATGACAACCTTCTACACCGTGGTGAGTTGGCTGGTCATTCTGGGGTATTGGTTGTTAATCGCGGGGGTGACGTTACGTATCCTGATGAAACGACGCGCGGTACCTTCAGCAATGGCATGGTTGCTGATCATTTATATTCTGCCGTTGGTCGGGATCATCGCCTATCTCTCCGTGGGGGAGTTGCATCTGGGGAAGCGTCGTGCCGAACGTGCCCGTGCGATGTGGCCGTCTACCGCCAAGTGGCTCAACGATCTTAAAGCCTGCAATCATATATTTGCAGAATCTAATAGCCCAGTGGCGAGCTCACTGTTCAAGCTGTGTGAACGTCGCCAGGGCATTGCCGGGGTTAAAGGCAATCAGCTCCAACTACTGACCGAATCGGATGACGTCATGCAGGCGCTGATCCGCGACATTCAGCTCGCGCGTCACAATATCGAAATGGTTTTCTATATCTGGCACCCGGGCGGCATGGCCGATCAGGTCGCAGAATCGCTGATGGCCGCCGCGCGTCGGGGTGTGCACTGCCGGTTAATGCTCGATTCCGCCGGTAGCGTCGACTTTTTCCGCAGCCCATGGGCGGCGATGATGCGTAACGCCGGCATCGAAGTGGTGGAAGCGCTGAAGGTTAATCTGATGCGTGTGTTCCTGCGCCGTATGGACCTGCGTCAGCATCGCAAAATGGTGATGATCGATAACTATATTGCCTACACCGGCAGTATGAACATGGTTGACCCGCGCTTCTTCAAACAGGATGCAGGCGTTGGGCAATGGGTCGATTTGATGGCCCGTATGGAAGGTCCAATCGCCACTTCAATGGGGATTGTCTACTCCTGCGACTGGGAAATCGAAACCGGCAAACGCATTCTGCCCCCTGCCCCGGACGCCAATATTATGCCGTTCGAAGAAGCGAGCGGGCACACTATCCATACCATCGCTTCCGGCCCGGGTTTCCCGGAAGACTTAATTCATCAGGCGCTGCTCACTGCGGCTTATTCTGCGCGTGAATACCTGATAATGACCACGCCGTACTTTGTGCCAAGCGACGATTTGCTGCACGCGATTTGCACCGCCGCTCAGCGTGGGGTGGATGTGAGCATTATTATGCCGCGCAAGAACGATTCGGTGTTAGTAGGCTGGGCGAGCCGCGCCTTCTTCACCGAGTTGCTAGCCGCTGGCGTTAAAATTTATCAGTTCGAAGGCGGCCTGCTGCACACCAAAAGCGTACTGGTCGATGGTGAGCTGAGCCTGGTCGGAACGGTGAATCTGGATATGCGCAGCCTGTGGCTGAACTTTGAAATCACTCTGGCGATTGATGACGCAGGTTTTGGCGGTGATTTGGCGGCGGTACAGGACGATTATATTTCCCGTTCGCGCCTGCTGGATCCTCAGCGCTGGTTAAAACGCCCGCTATGGCAGCGCGTCACCGAGCGACTGTTTTACTTCTTTAGTCCGTTGCTGTAAAACGTGCCCATTAGCTGAAAATCTAGGTGTCATCATGGAAATGGATTTAAATAATCGCCTGACCGAAGACGAAACGCTCGAGCAGGCCTACGATATTTTTCTCGAACTGGCGGGTGATAACCTCGATCCTGCGGATATCATTATCTTTAATTTGCAGTTTGAAGAACGTGGCGGCGCCGAGCTTTTCGACCCGGCGGAAGACTGGCAGGAACATGTCGATTTCGATTTGAACCCTGATTTCTTCGCCGAAGTGGTTATTGGTCTGGCCGATACCGATGGCGGCGAATTAAACGATATCTTTGCCCGCGTGCTGCTGTGTCGCGATAAAGACCACAAGATTTGCCATATTCTGTGGCGTGAATAATCGCAGAATATGAACAATATAAGGCTGCTTACGCAGTAATGCCAGTCAGTTAAGCAACTGACTGGCTTTTTTGTTCCAGGCCTTACCATATTTACGTGGCCTTTCTTTCACCACTCTCGGGAAGGCTCTTTCTCTTCTTATCGGTAGCTTTACCATCTGCGC